>DASVAE010000055.1:0-31912 GCA_036376495.1 Candidatus Sulfotelmatobacter sp.
GGCGAGCCGTCCGTTTGGGAAATATCGAAAACGTAAACCACCTTGAACCAAATGCGAGTGTTCTCAGTGTCGCTGCCATCTGTTGCCTTGGTCTTGTCCTTGAAGAACATGGGCGCGAGGATTGCAATACCCTTTTCGCCACGTCGTACGTAGCGACCGCATTTTTGCCATGTATGAAAACCGCCGACGAACGACGCGTTCGGACACTGTCTCCAGATCAGCATCTGGTTATGCCAGGAATAGTCCCAAAATGCGGCTGAGGTTCTCAGGTACCTGGTAAACAGTTCAGATTGTCTGGCTGCGTCTGTTTCGCGCGCGAGCTGTTCGATAGTGCTGCGGATGTCCGCATTTAACTGCGCGGCTCTATTCTGTGTGTCCATAACTCCCTCCCGAATTCGGAGCACATCAGCAACTGCTGGTGCGTGTGCGAATCCAAGCGGAGCATAACGCTGACTGTTTTGATTGGAGTACGTACAACTATGTAAGTACGCAGCGGAAATGTAGATATTTTGCTTGACAAGCTTTTTCACAAACGCGTGGCGATTTTCGGCGGTAGAAAGAGAGTCAGATGCGATATCGGTAAGGCGGCAGAAGCTGCGAGACGTGAATTCTCATAATCCGAGAAGCCTCGCCATACAAGGGATTTCACGTTGGGCGGAGGAAGCTTGCCCTTAGCGTTCGGATCAGTCTTTTGTTGAAAATCGTTGAGACCCTAACATCCTTTGACAAAGCCCCGAGATGGTATGGGTGGAACCCCCTTGGGCCCACTTCTCAGACTACCTTCACCATGCAATCAGCAGTCCCGAGGAGTTAAGAGAAGCAGAAGCATCGTCCCCCGTTGAACTACGAAAATAAGGGACGTTGCGGTGGCGCTCCGAACTCCACGGGCTTCGCGCACTCCGCATCATCGTTCTGAACTTGATTGACCCGGCTGCTCACCGGGAACATCCGCATCATCCCTGCATCGTATGGCTTCAGCAAATCGGATAACGCTTCGACGGTGGTCATTCCCGGATCGCGCCAGAGGTCGTAGTCATCTCTATGGAGAATGACAGGCATGCGATCGTGGACTTGCGACGTGACGGCGTTCGGAGTGGTCGTCAAAATGGAACAGGACTTGATCCATTCCCCATTCGGATCTTTCCAGCCATCCCACAGCCCACCGAAGGCGAACATCTCACCATCGTTGATCTCAAAGCAGAACGGCTGCTTCACCGTTCCCGTTCGTCGCCATTCGTAGAATCCGTCGGCAGGCACCAGACACCGACGAAACTTCATCGGATCGCGGAATGCAGGCTTTGTGGCGGCTGTCTCCGATCGGGCATTAATCATGCTGGCGGAAGCGGATGATTCTTTTGCCCAAGGATGGAACCAGTCCCCAGCGCATTAGCGAAAGCACGCGCGTTGGTTCCTTCGTGTGCTGGCGGACGACCGGCACCGGTTGCGTTGGAGCGATGTTATAGCACGGCTCCCAATCCTCATCGAACGGAGGGGCGTCAAAGTGTTCGGCTAAGATCTGCTTACGGCGGGATAGTCGGTAGCGACCGCACATGGGCCACTCAATTTATCTCGTCTTCTTTGTCAGACGCCACACAATCGTAAGCGGATCACGACCTTTCGCCGTACGGATCAGACCACGACCTTGCGCCACTTAACACACTGATCCCGACCATTGTGAGCTAAGATGACATTGCAAGCAGTCAAATCTTCCCCTTCGAAAGTGAAACCAATGACAGATCTGGGCGCAGTACTGGAGCAGTTGAAGGCCGAACGTACAAAGTTAGACAAGGCCATCGCAGCATTGAGTGGCTTGAACGGCAATTCGGCTGGCGTGAGAGGAGGTACTCGTAGGCTTTCAGCGGCGGCACGGGCAAGAATAGCAGCAGCACAACGGGCAAGATGGGCGAAGTTCAAGGCTAAGAAGGCGAGATAACCTGAATAACAAAACGCCCCGCATCATTCGAAACTGGTGCGGGGTTCTTGTTTTGCTGCCGAGTGCAGCAGAAGGGAACGTACGCTTCGAAGCGCTCGGTGACTATGTGCTTACGGTGCGCGAGTCGGTATCGGCCACACATGACCTCAACGAGAAATGACATGCTCGTCAAACTTGAGCCGGAGCCAGTCCCATCCACGAGATGTCCTATACTTATTGAACGCATAGCGGCTGGCGTCTCGGTTGATCTTAACAACGTGCGCGGGGACTTCGGGCGTGTATTGAAGTATGCAAAGCACCGTCTGTCCATCTGGCTGGGCAACGAAACTAATCATGACCGGGCTATCGCTGGTGTAATTCGTATTGCCGTCGTTGGCCTGAAGCTCAACGGTTGCCCACTCCAATTTCGTAGGTGTGTACGGTTCATCTCCGGGCCTCGGCGTTGTCTTGTTTGCCCGTTGGGCGAAGAGCGGGCAGAGAACGCCAGCGCTAAGCAGCATTGCTACTGCATAAATCAGAACACGTCTACCTCGTGGCATCTTCAGCGACATAACTTCCCCTTTTTTTGTCCCGGTGCTATAGCCTGCCTCAACCTTCATCTTGGATAAACGGCGGCTTTGTGCCCGCGCCAACCTGTGTCGAAGTTTGAAACTGGCGACCTTCCACATCGACGTACCTTGCCGTGACCTTCAGCGACACAGAAGGATCATCCAACACGTTCGTGATCTCTGGCTGGTGAGTGCTATCTGCTGGGTGCATCGCAAGTTCGATCTGGTCAAGCTTTTGCAGTACAGGAATGTATTCGGGATTGAATCGGATTTTGAATTGCTGATCCTGCGTGCGCTCGACGATGATGTTGAGAGCGACTCCGTCGCCCACATTCGCAATGACCAGGTCAAACGAAGTGGTGTCCTGCATGTCAAGGGCTTGATGCGGACGCATGAGGATCACGAGCTTCGGCCTAATCATCTGCAGGCGCATCCTTCTCGTCTCCCATGCGTACCAAGTGGCCGACACCAATGCCAGGAACAGAAGTACGTTTGCGATCCATTGCGCCATATTCGGCAGAGTGTATCACCGCCACTTCCACAACTGCTTCCAAACCTCAACCAGCGTCTGAATCTGCTTCGGCGACGGCAGGCGATCGTAGACCATGCGGCAGTCCTCGTGGGCTCGCTCGTAGAAGCGCCGGACTGCATCGATGCTGAGATGAGCTAGGTTGTAACGCAGCTCGTCCAGATCCTTTTTTGTGAACACTTCAGGCTTTTCGGAATCCGGACGGCGAGCCATGCGAATTTTAGCATGGCGAAGACACAGCGAATAGCGCCCCGGATCGGGCGGGGCTTGACTATCCTTCGCGTGAAGCGTACCTTATATGGTACGCGTACCAGAAAAGGTACGCATCCGGAATGAGTGCATTAAAGGATCAGCCAGCACGCAGCGAGGATTACGACAAAAAAATCGTCGCCATATTCTACCGCACTGAAGCCGGTGGAGAACCTGTAAGGGAATGGTTGAAAACCCTGTCGGCAGCGGAGAGGAAACTGATTGGAACGGACATTAAGACCGTTGAGTACGGATGGCCCATCGGGATGCCGGTATGTCGCCCCTTGAGGGGCGGGTTGTTTGAAGTGAGGACAAGGCTCCCGAATCGAGTCGCCAGGATCATCTTCTACGTGGACAGGATGGAGCGCATGGTTATCTTGCACGGATTCATCAAGAAGACCCAGCAATTGGATAATGATGATCTCCAACTTGCGAGAGATAACAAGAGCAGGCACGAGAAAGGAATGAGATGAGCAACGTTAAGAGTTTTGATCACAGCGGGTCCACCTTCGACAGCTTTCTGGAAGAGGAGCACATCCTTCAAGAGGCTGAGGCTGTTGCTCTCAAGCGCGTGCTCGCATGGAAATTTGGACGGGCGATGAAGCAGAGGAACATGTCGAAATACACGCTCGCTAAGGAGATGAATACGAGCCGCTCGCAGGTTGATCGACTGCTCGACCCATCCCATATTGGTGTTACGATCGGAACCATTACGAGGGCAGCGACAACACTGGGGAAACAAATTCGGGTAGAAATCGTGGACGCGAAACTGAGCAAGGATAGTGTTAGTTTCTCGGCGGCGAAACGGCAGAGCAAGGGGAGTACTGTTAGTTTCACCGCAAAGCGAAGCGTGCCAAAACAACGTACCCATCGCAAAGCGAAGGCGGCATACGCGGCTGGCTAATCTATACTTGATATGTGGCCCTTTTCTACCCCTGCCGCTAAGCCGCGCCCGCGGCCCGTTTACCCATACCGAGTGGATCTTCGAGCTGAAGTGGGACGGCTTTCCAGCCCTCGCATACATAGACAACGGTCGATGCAGGCTGGTGTCTCGGAACAGCAATCACTTCCGATCGTTCCCACCTCTCACCGATTCCATCGCCAGCGCGTTGGGCTCCCCCTCCGCTGTGCTCGATGGCGAGATCGTGTGCCTGGATGAAGATGGCAAGCCTCAATTTCGTGATCTGCTGTTCCGCCGTGGTGAACCCCGCTTCGTTGCCTTCGACCTTCTTCGGCTAAACGGCGAAGATCTCCACTACACACCGCTCATTGAACGGAAGGCCAAGCTGCGTGGGATCGTGCCGCAAAAGAACGATCGCCTACTCTACTGCGATCATGTGCTGGGAGAAGGGGAAGGATTGTTTGAGCTGGCCTGCCAACAGGATCTCGAAGGCATCGTGGCAAAGCGGAAGTACGATCCATACATCGCGGAGCGTGCGCGCTGGCTAAAGATCCTAACACTTCGTATTCGCAGTGGGTCGGTCGCGAAGAGCTGTTCGAGCGAGAGCGCAGCGGCGATCCGGAGTATTAGGTCTGGGATGGCTGTGCGTTGGCGTGTGAAGCTCTCCCGCAACGTTCGAACTTAAGTGCCCACGTGTAATCACGCACACCAGTTACCCCGGTCATAGGCATAACCGGAACTCGAACGTAAGCTACGCTGTCGCACGCCGGTTCCTTCCCCCAGCGACACTCTTGCGAGCAGTGTCACGACGGACGGTCCGTTTTAGGGTCGAATCCTTCGCCGATCTTCTGACCACGAAGCCGCATTTCAAGACTCGCGACGGCGCGCTCCAAGTTAACGACCTCGGTGGCGAGACGCCTCTGAAGGGCAGGCGGCAGTGTGGCGGGATCACGCTGCGGTGCGAGAAACGAGTTCGTCCACTGACTCTTCTTCCAGTGTTTCCTTCATAGACTTTCGCATCATAACGCACTCTGCTTTGTGGGGTTGTGATGAAGGAATCTTAATCGCAAGATCGGTTCTAAAACCCGCGTCTAGGAGAAGCTTCATCGCTACATCGTTTTCTTTTCGCACGCGTACGACACACTCATCCGTTCCGTGATACTCAAATCGAGCGAGCACCTTCTCTAGGAGAGCTTTTCCAATACCCAGTCCTCTGTAGCCTGGATCGACCGCAATGGTCGTGATTTGGGCTATTTGATGTGTCACCTCGCCTATCCTCTTATGTTCGATGTGGCCCATGATAAATCCGATGATTTCATGAAATCTCTGCGCGACGAGGAACGTGTCGGGGCCTTGTAAATCGGCTTTTTCTATTTCAGACTCCGGAAGAGTTTCCCACTTGCGAAGTGAACACTTGAAGATCCGAACGACACCTTCAACATCTTTGGGAGAGTACTCTCTGTACTTGATCTGGAGTTCTCGTGCAAGGAAATCGACTACGTCCGTCGTTGATGGAAGATGAGGAGATCCTCTTTCGAGTTTATCCACTTCCGCCATGCTTTTATATAGTTCATCAAAGCGCTCATAAATACGCCGATCGTCAGCTTTTTGCCTTTTGTACTCGACATAGGGCTGTAGAGCATTCCAGTAGTGGAAGATCCTGATGCCTACACTTTCCCAAACAAATTCTTTTGGGATTAGCTGCTCATGCACCATCAATCCCAATGACTCAAAGTAGTTAGCGACATGCTTTGCGCAATGTTCAAGCTCGTGAACCGGTCTCTTGGTAATAAGTAACTGCGCAAGTTCCGCCCGATACTGAGTCATCCGATGTGAGCGAAATCTTTCGTTTTCACGAAGTAGAAAGCTGTAGGCGGAGGTTCTACGCGCTGTCCTGATTTGATAGTAAATCAGCCAGAGTGCTCCAAGACTGCCGGCTGCCCCAAGTCCGGTCCAAAACGTTAGAGTATCTACAGGGATGGACATAAAGCCCTCCTAAAACATGTGCGCTGTTAAGGACACAAAACTCACGAATTCGATCAAGGCTGGTGTCTGTACGGAGAAAGAGGATAGGAATGGGCGTAGTTGGGCGAGCATGGGCTCACGTTCCATCTTGAGCCATACACCCAACCGCAACAGTTGTCTGTGGTTCGAATCACTACATCCTGTGACGCGGGAAGGTACAGTGGACGCGATCCTCCAGCAGGTCCAATCGTTCGGTGGCAAGACTTGGATCAACGCGAGTTAGCAGGCAAGGAGGATTGTTGGCAAGAGTTCTGGGCGATCTGCGGGTGGCGGGTACCTCAAAGCATTGCGATTCTAGTGGGATCAGCAGAACAGCCCCCTTTGTTGCGCAGCCCTCATGCAAGCTTTAGTGCGCATTCAGGAGTGTTCTCGATGATCCAGGAGCAGGAGCGGTCGGGGCCGGATATGCGCGCGGTACAGGGCTGGTACTACTGCGGGCGCGCCGGCACAAGGGGCGGATCTGAATATGGACATATCTTCGTGGCCGACAGCGTTACGCCCTCGGCGGCTGCTTTGGGTGGAGCGAACAATGGGTGTCGGGAATGTGGACGTGAATTGGGGTAGTGCTGGGACGCGCGCGAATCGGCAAGCCAGATAGACTAGCGACATGGCCGAACCGTCCACAGGCGAGATCCTTAACTTTGCGTTGTCGCTTTGCGAGCAGGCAGGTCGCCTAATTCTGCCCCTCTGGAAGAACGTTGCAGTGGATCACAAGACGGACGGCTCGGAAGTGACCGATGCCGATCGCGGTGCCGAGAAACTCCTTCGAAACCGTATCGCCGAACAGTACCCGACTCACGCGATCTTGGGCGAGGAGTTCGGAGGCCAGAGGAGCAGAGAAGCCGAGCACCTATGGCTCATAGATCCAGTCGACGGGACCGCATCTTTTGCTATTGGTCTGCCATTGTTTGGAACATTGATTGGGTATCTTCGGCGTGGCGAGCCCTGCGTCGGGGTCATTGCAGCGCATGCACTTGGTGAAGCTGTGTACGCGGCATCTGGCCAAGGTTGCTGGCATCAGCGCGGCAACAGTCCGCCAAAGCATGTTCGAACTTCAACTGTAACTGAGGTCAGAGATGCTTTTGTGGTTTCAACGACGTTGGAAGACAGCGACATGGACCCGCGTAACCCGAAGCCGTCAGTCTGCCTTTCGCGCCTCTATCGGCAGTCCCGGCGATTCCGCTGGTCTGGCGACTGCGTTAACTACTCGCTTCTGTGCCAGGGGTCTATTGATGTAGCGGTGGACACGCGAGTGAACCCGTGGGACGTTGCGGCAGTCACGCCATGCGTACGGGAAGCGGGCGGCGTCATTACTTCGCTGGACGGCAAGGATGATGCCGTGTGGCAAACTGATGTTGTGGCTTCCGCGAATGCGAAGTTGCACGCAAAGGTTTTGGAGTCGCTTAGAGAGCGTTGAAGTTCTTCTTGCCTTGGTAGCCAGCACGGGTACGATGCTAACTACTCTTAGAATTGCCGCTTGCACCGCCGCACCGGCGAAAACGAAGAGCGAAATCACGATATGCTGACTCATGCGGTCCGGATTGGTACTGGCGATCACCGACTGGTCCCGCGATGTGAGTTTTTGCTACGTGTTGCTACGTAAATCTTGCTAAGCTACTGATTCTGCTATCCGGCTCGTCACGAATTCTTCGTTCGCAACGATGAGGTCGTCGGTTCGATCCCGACTAGCTCCACCAATTTCCAACAACTTACAGCTTTCGGATTTGCGTTTACGTCCCAAAACGTCTTAATTCAGGTCACTGCCACACTCTCAGCGAGCCTGGATATTGGATCATTAAGCCTTGTTGCAGCAGAAAGATCAGGATTCGCGGTCGCGCTGGTATTCACGTTGCCGGAGGTGAGCCGCAGATCGGGGAACAGGAAGCATACGAGCGGAAGCAGAAATCAGGTTTCCCGGATGCCAATAACAGAAACTCCGGTTCGCAGTGATCCGAGATTGCAGTGTCCTGATTGGAATCGATTGATTTCCAGCCGTACAGATAGCAAGGAGGATGCCGTGTCATTTCGGTTTCTACAGCGGTGCGTTCGGAGTCATTTTTCTCGCGCAATAGTTGTAGTTCTCGTTGTTACCTTGTCATTATCCGGGCAAAAGCCTCAGGTGAACCGGCTGGTCCCAAAGGCCAATGCTCCAGCCCCAGTCGAGCCGCCCATGGCGGGTACGCACGAGCTTACTCCGCAGGACGTTTCCGCTTTCCTCGACGGCATGATGCCGCAGCAGCTTGCTACCGACGACATCGCGGGCGGGGTGATTTCAATCGTGAAGGACGGGAAGGTGTTGTTCGCGAAAGGATACGGCTACTCCGATATGGAGAAGAGAACACCGGTCTCTGCGGATAACACGCTGTTCCGCCCGGGATCGATCTCCAAATTGTTTACCTGGACTGCGGTCATGCAATTGGTAGAACAAGGCAAGCTCGATCTGGACCGTGACGTCAACGACTACCTTGACTTCAAGATTCCCGCCACATGCCCAAAGACGATTACGTTACGCAACATCATGACGCACACTCCCGGGTTTGAGGAAACGATCCAGGAGTTGTTCGTCAAAGATGCCAAGGATCTGACTCCGCTCGGAGATTACGTAAAAAAGCACTTGCCTACGCGCATCTATCCGCCTGGCACGACTCCGGCTTATTCAAACTACGCTACTACGATGGCGGGGTACATCGTGCAGAGGGTGTCCGGCCAGGATTATTACGAGTACATCGACGAACATATTCTTAAACCCTTGGGGATGGAGCATTCCACATTCCGGCAGCCCTTGCCCGATCCGCTGAAAGGGCTTGTGTCCAAGGGATACGACGTCGCCTCGGAACCGGCGAAGGGATTCGAATTCGTCGAAGCGGCTCCAGCCGGCAGTTCCTCCGTGTCGGCGATGGACATGACCCACTTCATGATGGCGCATCTGCAGGATGGGAGATACGAAGGAGCGCAAATCCTGAAACCGGAAACCTCGCAGTTGATGCATTCGCGCCAGTTTGCGAACCTGCCGGAGATGAACGCAATGTGTCTCGGTTTCTATGAAGAGACTCGCAACGGACACCGCATCATAGGCCATGCCGGCGATACCGATGCCTTTCATAGCGATCTGCATCTCATGGCCGATTCACAGCTCGGTTTTTTCATCTCTTACAACAGTGCCGGGAAAGGGGAAGGCAGGGCGCGGGAAGAGGTGTGGCATGCCTTTCTCGATCGCTACTTTCCTTACGAGGTTCCGAAAGCGGATCCGGTGGCCACGAGTGCGACTGACATGCAGAGCGTATCGGGTCATTACATAGTCAGCCGCCGTGCCGACACGACAATAATGAAAGTCCTCAATGTGGCCGGCGAGACGAAGATTTCCGGAAACGAGGACGGCACGCTGAGCGTGAATGACCTGAAAGATGCGAATGGTGTTGCGAAGAAATTTCGCGAAATCGCTCCACTCCTGTTCCGCGAGGTCAACGGGCAAGACAAGGTGGGATTCAAGCGGGATGAATCAGGCAATTTTGTGGAAGTAATTGATTTCCCGTTCATGGTCTTCCAGAAAGCTTCGGTGAATCAGAACAGCGCTTTCCAGATCCCTCTCGTCATCACTGCTCTTGTGCTCATTGTGCTTACGATTATTCTCTGGCCGGGGATAGCGATCACTCGCCGGCACTACGGTCAGCGGCTGGAACTCACTGCCCAGAAGCGACGCCTGCGCCTGCTGGTCCGACTGACATGCGTGATGTTCGCGATGTTCTTCCTCGCCGACGGCCTGTTTTTCAGCATGGCATTGAAAGACATTGGACTGCTGAGCCCACGCGGAAATCCCTGGCTGCGTCTGATTCAGGTCGCGGGATGGCTTGGGGTCCTGGGAACAGTGGCCACGATCTACAGTGCGGTGCAGTCCTGGCGACTGCCGCAGCGCTGGTGGGCCGCGCGCCTCGGTGACACCCTGATCGCGCTCGGCTGCCTGGGCGCCGTGTGGTTCGTGTTCACATGGAACATGCTGCACTGGAGCCTTAAATACTGAGACAGGCTAACGGAATCGCCCCTCCCCCCCGGTCTTGTGGAATCAGAGGATTAGAGCAAAATCGCGGGAAAATCCATGCGGCTCAAGACTTTGCGGGCAAAATATTGAAAAATCGTGAGTTAGGGGCTGCACCCGGGAATGTTCTTCTTAGCCCCGGAATGGCCAAAGTATTGTTTTCAAAGAACTTGTACTTGGCAAGCATCCCTGGAGGGCCGTAAAGTCTTGAGCCGTTGGTTTGCGAGTAAAGTATTGCGGAATAAGCATTTAGCTTGTCCTGAAACGAATCTGCCGGGTCTCCGCTGCGGCGATGATGAGACAACCGAGGTGTGGAGCGCAAGGGCAGATGTCACAGAAAACGAATATTCGCCTGTGGATATCGGCGGGATACTTTGGACGGACTCTACTCTACGGCGACTACGTCGCCGGGGCGGACGAGGCGTCCGCCCCTACACGGTCGCGATTCGCCAGGCAGGCTTCGGAAGCTCCTCGGCGGCTAAAGCCCGGACTCAATTCGAGCAAGCTGCGCGGCCCTGAAGGGCCGCTCTTCCACGAAATTGGCAACTTCCTCGCATTTTTTTTTGGCGAGGCCTGATGGGAAGTGCCACGAAGCGACAAAAGGGGGCGGAGAAGATTCACGCCGCTAGCGGCGGGCTCACAGCGCCGATCTGCTGCAGCATGCCGAGCTGATCCCAGTTGTCCCAGCTCTCGACGACCTTGCCGTCGGCGAAGCGGACCAGGGTGATGCCGCGGAGGCGGACGGTGCGTCCGCTGGCGGGCATACCCAGCGCGTCGCCGGTATGCTTCATGACGCCGGACCAGCGCAGCACGCCCTTGTCGTCGGTGGCAAAGACGTCCTCTACGGTGAGCTGCATATCGGGAAACGCAGCGCGGGTTTTGCGCACAAAGGCCTCAAACTCGTGGGGCCCGTGAAGCTCGCCTTCGGCGCTCTCCTGTCCGTGGGCGACTGCGTGGGGAGAGAACAGGTCATGAATGGTTTCGGTTCGGCCCTCATTCCATACTTCCTGGAACCAGCGTCGCATGATCTGAATATTCTTGTCAGCGGACATATGGGTCGACTCCTGTGGGGTGATTTCGGGCGCCACACGTTAGCTCAGGAGAAGGGGAGCGGGCAAGGGAAATGTAGTGCGGGTCGTGATGGAAATGGGATACGGTCCGTCTGTCCCCGAATTTCCCTGTGCAGTCGCTGGCAGGCTAGAATTTCCACGTGCGCCATTTTGAACCTGCCCAAGCGCGTCCGGGTCGCTGCTGTTTTTTGTGTGGGATCGCGAGTCCTGCGGAGGGTCTCACCGACGAGCACGTCTTTCAGGCTTCAATCGGTGGGGAACTCGTGGCACCCCAAGCAACTTGCCTTGCTTGCAATCTCACCTGTTCTGTCGCGTTCGAATCGAAGTTTCTAAATGCCGTGAAAATTCTCACGCACTTGCTAGGGATTGCAAATCGAAAGGGTGACGTGCCTAGCATAGATGTCAGTTTTCGCATCGATGGCCGCCCCTTCAAAGGTGTGCTGCACTCTGATGGAGAACTGGAGATCCAGAATCAATTTGAAAAGCAGGTTGCAGGCGGCAAAATAGTGAAGCGCTGGTGGCTGTTTACCGATGAGAGTTTCGAGCAACTGCAAAAGGCTGCGGGTAGGCGAGGGGAGCGCTTGCTCTACGAAGCGCCTCGGCCCAGGGACATCGAATTCGTGCCCGAGTCGTTCATGCCACTGGATTTCCTAAATTCAGCAGAAGCGAAGCGGACAGCGGCGAAAGTTGCCCTGACATGTGCAGCAGCCAAGCTCGGGCAAAACTTTGCTTGTAGCGGCGCGTTTGATGGCCTGCGGAAGTACATTCTCACGGGCGAAGGTGGGTACGTACGTTTGTTTTTTAACCAAGACTTCGCTGCACACACCCAAGCAGGTCCTTTCCAGCACTCGATCATCCTGTCGTGCGACGCGAAGAAGCACACAGTTTATGCGATCGTGATGTTTTTCGGCAGCATGACGTATCTGGTGCGCTTGTCGTCAAGGTACGAGGGCGTCGATTTTGGATCGCAGTACGCCTTCGACGCGCGAGAACGCAAAGAGGTTCCAGTTTTCGTTGGCCATTTAGAAAATGAGCGTCTCGCCGTCGAAAATGTGCTTGGCGGGACCACTCAATTCGAAAATATCAGGGCTGTGGCGGAGCACGGGGCTGCAGTTATCAGAAGTGCAGCAGCGCCGCGTACTATCGAGGCGACGGTGCCTGGCTCAAATCCATGACACGTCAGGCCCAGCACAGGGCGTGTCGGCAAGTGCGCATCTGCGGTGTACAGGTGAAGTTCGATGGCTATTTTGGGAGGAGCGCAAGTCAGAACCCTGGTCCATGATTCGCATTACGTCCCGTGTTTCTCGCTAAACAGCTTCGCAGATGCGAGGGGGCAGGTGTTCACGTATCGACTTCTCGTTTCGCGTTCCGGTGTGCCCGAATGGAAGCGGAGTTTTCCCAGGGCGGTGGCAAAGTACGTCCATCTCTACACGCGCGTTGCGCCTGGGGGCGTGGATTCCGACGAGGTGGAGGAGTGGTTTAATCGAGAGTTCGAGACTCCAGCCGCTGAGCCGCTCGCAAAGGCCACATCTGGCGCCCGGCTAACACCTACAGACTGGCGACGTCTCGCGCGCTTTCTTGCGGCGCAGCACGTTCGAACACCGGCATCTCTGGTCAAACACCTCGAACGTATGCGCGCGAACCTGCCTTCCCTCATGGAGAAGCAACTTGAACCGACAGTGCGGGACTTCGAGCAAGCGTGGCGGGCGGGTACGCCCATCGTCGTGCCGGAAGCAGTTGAGAAGGAGTACCTTCCCTTACGCGTAACCACGATGAAAATGGACGACGGAACGGGCGGAGTAAAGGTTGATGTCTTGGTCGGGCGCAGTTCGTGGCTCTTTTCGATGAAAACAGTGCTCAACGGCTCTGCGAACGTGCTTGCCGATCACCGGTGGACTATTCTCAGACCTCCCGAGGATCTCTGCTGGTTCACGAGTGATGACCCCGTGGTCTGCCTAAACTACTACGGTGATGCGCATTATAACTTCGCGGGAGGATGGGAGAAGTCGGGCTCTGAGATCTTCATGCCGCTTGGCCCCAAGCACTTGCTGTACACGAAGGTGGGGCACCCAGTCCTACCGCGTGGATCTGTCCTGCCGCGTGTGACAGCCGAAACACTCCGGCGCTGCATTGCCCAGCACGCCTACCGATACATCTTCGCTACTTCACCCGAACCAGACGTTCCCGAGATGCGGCCTCGCAGAATCGACGCCGATCTCTTCCGATCGGAAAACGAGAACTGGCGCAAGTGGCACGAATTACAAAGTGCAGCAGAGCGCGAATTCCTAGATTGAGGTGGGTGGCCCTTGGGGAAATCGGCGACAGACGGGAGGCTGGGTGTGGAGCAGCTACTTTGCGCACGGTGAAGCAGACCACTGTTGGGAAATTGCACCCTAGCGAAGGGTGGGGCAACCTGAGTGGGGGTGAGCTCAACAAGGAAAAGGTGCGCCCCCCAACCAAGCGGAGATGCGGGTCTGGTGCGAGTCAATATCGGCTGCGGGCGGAGTTCATCGTGGTTCCAGGGAAATCAAAGGCTGGACCACCCGTCTTTTCAAATCTACAATTGGCGGTCCCGCGAAGGGGGAAAGGCCGATATGCCACTACCAGAACCTGAGGCGATTCCCCAAAGGCCGTTCGATGATGGCAAGGCGCTATTCACCGAGCTTGCAAACAGAGGGGCTCCCGAGCGGCGCTCTATTCCTAAGTGGACAGAATTTCCGAACTACCCGGTGATTACGTGCACTGCGGTTCTTGCTGTTGCAGCGACAATCGCCTGGTGGTCCAAGGTGAATGTTTCGTTGCTATTCCCAACCGCAATGATTCGCCGTGGAGAATTCTGGCGGCTGATCACCAGCAACTTTCTTCATGGCAACATCCTGCACCTGGCGTTCAACATTTATTGGCTTTGGGTGTTTGGAACACTTGTCGAGCGGGTGTACGGGCATCTCAGGACTACGGCACTCATCGCTTTATTTGCGCTGGGATCAAGTTTCTTCCAATTCGCTTTCTCCCTTGGGGGCATCGGACTGTCGGGCGTCGGGTACGGCCTGTTCGGTCTGCTCTGGGTGCTCTCAAGGCGCGACGATCACTTCCGTAACTCGATTAGTCAGAAGACGATCCAAGTTTTCGTTGTTTGGTTCTTCTTCTGCATCGCGGCGACAGTTATGCGTATTTTCTCGGTGGGGAACATTGCCCATGGAGTTGGGGCAATTCTCGGCATTCTCACGGGTTTCGCGATCACCATGCCGCGTCGCCGCACCCCCATTGTCGCGAGCGTTGGGGCGATCCTGTTATTCGGGCTCTGGGGATCCACTCTTGGGCGTCCGAGGATCAATCTCTCAACAAACGCGGGTTACGAAGAGTGGAAATGGGGCTACGATGCCCTGCTCGCAAACCGCGATCAGGAGGCAGTCCGGTGGCTGCGCGACGCGGTAGTGTATCAGCCAAAGCTCGCGGGCTGTTGGTTCGACCTTGGCATCGCATACCAACGGCTGGGCAACGGTGCCGCTGCGTCGGCCGCCTACCAGAGAGCACATGAACTAGAGCCCAACAATGAGGAATATATGAAAGCCGCGTTAGGTGCCGCAGAGGATCTAACCGATGCAAATTGAAATTTGCGGCAGAGGGGCCTGCTATTCTTTCGCGCACCTTGCGGGAAACCGGGGACAGGCGGAATGTTCCCCATTTGTTTAGCAGCCCCGCTGACGTCAGCAATTCCGCGGGCATGAATTACGCCGCAACTTTGCTCTTGCGGATTTTTGCGAGTCATGGCATCTTCAAACATCTTCTCAAGAAAGGACGCCCGATTTGGCGTACTACAACTACAAATCGCTGAGCGAGCAATGGCGGCCCGTACATGGGCTCGGTTGCTGCCGGGCGTTCTCCGCAAGCTAGTCCGGAACGCCTTCTCACGCAAAGCTTAACGAATTCGCGACGGCGTATCGCTCGCGGCGCGATCTCCTGAACTTGTGCGGGGTGCTGTCGCCATCCTTCGAAAAGGGGAAGGGCGGCGTGATCCCTGGCGCGTTCGAACTCCGGCGTGCGCCGGTTAGAAAAGAATTGCCATGAGCATCACTTTGAAAATCAAGGGCGGCACATTGATCGAGGGCGAGAGCCTGTGCCGTACGTGCCGCAACGCGCACATCCAGAAAGGATTCCGCGAGAGCGAGGAGGCGATCTTCTGCAGCTGGGGACAGTTCCGCGCTGTGTCCTTCAAAATTGCGGATTGCACCGACTACTCGAACCGGCTTGTGCCCTATCGCTGGGAGCTCGAGAAGATGGCGTTGCTCATCAACATCGATCCCGCACGTAAGCCGGCCGGGTTCCGCGGAGCTGGGTTTGCTGCGTCTGTCGATGAGGACGAGGAAGATTCGGTGTCATCGATGGAGTAGCGGCGGGAAGTCAATATCCCCACTCTCCCAAGATAGGGAGAAGTGGGTCACCCTTCTAAGAAAGGAGAGAGCGTGTCGACCATTATTTTCATTGTCCTGGTTCGAGTGCTGGTGGCGCTGATCGGCGGCATCGCCCAGCGTTCGCGTGCGCCGAAGGCGAAGCCGCTATGTACCGGGTGCACCTTTGCGCACGTCCAGTACGGCGCATGCGGACGCCGCGTGATCTCCTGCACCTTCGGCGGCGGAGTGCGCCCGCTGAAGATTGACGTGCTGTACTGCAACGACTACCAGTCGCGTGAGGTGCCGGTACGAACTGCAATCGGATTCGTCCGGAGCATCGCGCCGGCCGAGTAGGGGCCCGCCGATATCGTTATTCTGCGAATGGTGACGGGGGGCCGTGTTGGGAAAGTCCCACCCTACGAAAATCGCGTCGGGTGGGGCACCCACGTTTCGCGATGATTTCTGCGGGGACAGGCTCGGAACCCCCACCCCAGGAGCCCCGCGAAGCGTAGGGCACCCGGCAATACCATAAGATTTTTATACAGCCTCCCTACCCAGATCGCTCTCGCCACACCATGCGGACCAGAAATTGTGATTACGATCACATACTTCTTCGCGTCCATCTGATATCAAGGGCCCAAACTCAAGGGAAGGAGTCCTTCTGTGCCCGAAGAGGCTCGCCCGATCAAAATCTGCATCGTGTGTAAACTCCCGATCCTTCCGGAGCAGCGTCCGGCTATCCTCCTGGAGAACGGCCAGGAACTCCACTGCGAGTGCTGGAACAAGTACGCGGAGCAGGTCCGCGACGAGCCGAACTAGAAGATGGGGGAAGGCGGGGGACGAAGCCAAATTCAGCATAGGATTTGCAAGGCGCAATCGCATGACCCAGGATGGGGCAGCATGAGATTTTGACTTATGATTGCTGAGCAATCATGAGCAATCGAGACTATCCTGCTCCTCAGGTTGCGTTTGCTGGGGACAGTATCGCGACTGCAAGCGAAAATCGTTCTCCCGGCGCTGAGGGACTTCGTCTGCCTGCTGCTGTCCTGCTCGACAACGTGCGCAGCATGTACAACGTCGGGGCATTCTTTCGGGCGGCCGACGGGGTGGGATTGCAGAAGTTATTTCTGTGCGGGATTACCGCGCATCCGCCGAAGAAGGCGATTTCGAAGACCGCCCTCGGCGCGGAAGAGACCGTCGCGTGGGAGCACGACTGGGAGGCCGTCCATAAGGCGGAGGAGTTGCGCCGCGATGGATTTGAACTCGCCGCCATCGAGACGGGCCTGAAAGCGGTCGATCTGTTCGAGTGGCAACCATCGTTTCCGGTCTGCGTGATGTTTGGCAACGAGGTTGAGGGGCTGCGTCCGGAGCTGCTGGAGATGGCCGATGCCCATGTACGCATTCCCATGCTGGGACAGAAGGAATCGCTGAATGTGGCGACCGCGGGAGGGGTTGTGCTTTACGAGTTGCTGAGGAAATACAAGGTTTCGAAGTTTCAAGGTTTCTAGTTTCAAGCTCACAGCACATTGCTCCCCCCTCGCCGCCCGTGATATTCTCTAAATGTCACAAAGACAATCGATTAAAGACAGGAGTGCAGGAACTTAGTGTTAGCCAGAGAGCAAAAGAAATCCCTCATTGACCAGTACGGGAGAACTGCGAGCGATACCGGGAGCCCAGAGGTCCAGATCGCTCTGCTTAGCGAACGGATTGGCCAATTGACGGAGCACTTCAAGACGCACCAGAAAGACCACGGCTCGCGCCGCGGGCTTCTCATGCTGGTCAGCAAGCGCCGTAGCTTGCTCGACTACCTCAAGAAATACGATACCGAGCGCTATAAGACCGTCATCTCGAAACTCGGCATCCGCAAGTAACGGCGCGCCTGGGTCCCTTGGTTGGGTAAGGGAAGGGAACGGCAGCGAAGGCTTCAAAGTCCCTCGTGTTTCTCCGCCCGAAGGCTCTGAAACTCGAAACCTGAAACCCGTTTTGCTTGCCCAGGCATTTCTGAGGATCCGTCCCCGTTGAGACGGCTCAGCATCGAGGAAATCTCCACACGTGCGTTCTCCAAGCGCAGGCAATCTCAATCGAAGCGGCATTGCGGGTGAAGTGTGTCCCATCGACACCCATGCGCGGGTGCCCAACGTTTCGCTGCAATTGCGAGAAGTGGGTGTGATGACTGCAAACCATTCAAGGCTCATTGCTCATAGCTCACAGCTCATTGCTCAAAGCACTCCGAAGGAAAATTCATGAAACCTGAACCCACGACAGTTACAGTCAGTCTCAGCGGCGGCAAAACCATCACTTTTGAAACCGGAAAATTAGCCAAGCAGGCGCACGGATCGGCCGTGGTCCGCATCGGGGAAAACGTGGTGCTCGCCACCGCTACCGCCAATCCCGACCCCCGGGAAGGCATCGATTTTTTCCCCCTCACCGTCGATTACCGCGAATACACCTATGCCGGCGGACGTTTCCCCGGCGGCTTCATCAAGCGCGAAGGCCGCATGAGCGAGCGCGAAGTGCTCACCAGCCGGCAGATCGATCGCCCCATACGTCCGTTGTTCGCCGAAGGATTCAGGTGCGAGACCCAGGTCATCGCGTTTGTGCTCTCCGCCGACACCGATAACGATCCCGACGTCTGCGGAATTAATGGCGCCTCCGCCGCGCTGCACGTTTCCGACATTCCGTTCCTAGGACCCATTGGCGCGGTGCGTGTGGGACTCGTGAACGGACAGTTCGTGGTCAATCCCACCTACAACGAAATGCGCGAGAGCCTGCTCAACATCATGGTCGTGGGAACGGCGGCAGGGATCGTGATGATTGAGTCCGGCGCGAAGGAAGTAAAAGAAGAAACGGTGGTGGATGCGATTGAGTTCGGCCACACCGAAATCAAGAAAATCTGCGCCGCCATTGACGATCTGCGAAAGAAGGCGGGCAAGCCCAAGCGCGAAGTCGAGCCTCCGCAATTCGATAAGGCGTATTACGACGATCTCGAGAAGCGCGTGGGGGCCCAACTGACGGATGCGCTCGATACCAAAAAGCATCCCAAAGCGGAAAGCTACAGCCTGGTAAAGGAAATAAAGAAAAAGCAGCAAGAAGCACTTCCGGAAGACGACGATGAGGCCAAGCAGAAGCTGAATCATTACTACGAAGCTCTGCGCGAACGAATTTTCCGCGACCAAGTCATCAAGCAAAAGCGACGTCCCGACGCAAGGGCGTTCGACGAAGTTCGCGAAATCTGGATCGAAGCGGGAGTCCTGCCCAGAACCCACGGCAGCGCAATTTTCACGCGCGGCGAAACCCAAGCATTAGTAACCACAACTCTAGGCACCAGCGACGACATGCAACGCCTGGAAGGATTCGAAGGCGAAGCCAAAAAACGCTTCTTGCTGCACTACAACTTCCCGCCGTTTTCGGTTGGCGAAGTTGCGTTTATGCGTGGGGCGGGACGGAGAGAAATCGGGCACGGGGCGCTGGCGGAACGGGCCATTTCGGCGATGCTTCCGCCGGAGGAGAAGTGGCCTTATGCCATGCGCGTGGTCTCGGACATTCTGGAATCGAACGGATCGTCTTCCATGGCTACGGTGTGCGGAGCTTCGCTTTCGCTAATGGATGCGGGAGTGCCGCTGAAGGCTCCGGTAGCCGGAGTCGCGATGGGGTTGGTGAAAGAAGGCGAGGAGTACGCGATTCTGACCGATATAGCCGGAGCTGAGGATCATTACGGCGACATGGATTTTAAAGTTGCGGGGACGCGCGACGGCATTACCGCTCTGCAAATGGATATTAAGGTCGGTGGCATTACGGCGCAAATCATGCGCGAGGCTTTGTCGCAGGCACAGCGCGGCAGGATGCACATCCTCGAAAAGATGGAAGAAGTGATTTCCAGCGGGCGGGAGAAGATTTCCGATTACGCGCCGCGGTTCTACACGGTGCAGATCCCGACCGACAAGATCCGCGACCTGATCGGGCCGGGCGGGAAGATGATTCGCTCGATCGTGGAACAGACCGGAGTGAAGATCGATGTGGAAGATTCCGGGCTGGTGAAAGTTGCTTCCAGTGATCAGGCATCGGCACAGAAAGCGTTGCAAATTATCGGAGACATCACGGCGACGGCTGAGGTGGGCAAGACTTATCTGGGGAAAGTCACGAGGCTGGCCGATTTCGGCGCGTTTGTCGAAATCATCCCCGGCACCGAAGGGTTGCTGCACATCAGCGAAGTGGCGGAGCATCGCATTGCCGATGTGCGCGACGAATTGAAGGAAGGCGACCAGGTGCTGGTGAAAGTGCTGGCGGTAGAGGGCAACCGTATCCGGCTTTCGCGCAAAGCAATTCTGAAAGAGCAGCGCGCGAAAATGGGCGGCGGCGAGGCGCCTGCGGCGGCGGCCGTTGAAGGTGGGCAGCCGGTACCGGCGGGCTCGCTGGTGATTGAGGGCGGAGGCGATTTTCCGGAGGATCCGGATGAGCCCAACTTCAATCGGGAAGGTGCGCCTCACGTTGGCGGCGGAGAGCGTTCGCATGGCGGTGATCGAGGTGGAGACCGCGGCGGACGCGGCGGTCGGCAGGGCGGAGGCGGTGGTGGTGGGCGCCGGCGACGTGGCGGTGGAGGCGGCGGCGGCCGGCACGGCGGTGGTCATGGCGGGCACGGCGGCGGACGACACTAGGTTCGAGCCACAGGCCTCCGGCGTACATTTATAGTCACCGGACGGCATGGCCTTATGCATCATCATCTTAGAGCTGCGACTTTGGTCGCGGCTCTTTCTTTTGTACGTGTCTGCCCAGAGAAAAACTCCTCCAAATCTACTAGGACCGGAGCTCCGCGCGGAATGCGGTTTGACTGGGGCTGTGAGGTCAGTCATAATTCGAGAAACGCCGCTCCGCATTGCAATCAATTCAAAATACAGGGAGTTCCTGATGTGGAAAAAGCTTGATAATTTTGCGAGCCCTCGAACGGATGCGAGCGCCAACGAGTCTCTGGACAGCAATCTCACGGGAGAGGACGCGGATGCACAGGATGATCCGTGGCAGATTGGCAAGAGCGATCGCGAGGAATTGGAAGAGGGCTCGCCGTTTGCTGGGATGATTGAGAAACCGGAAGGGCCAAAGGGGCTAGCCGAACAAGCTCCTCCTGTGACGCTAGGGGCGTACACCGAGGCGGTAAACAAGTTCACGAAAAGCGCGAGCGCGTTCATCGAGCATCTGCCACTTCTGGCAGAGGCGCGGCGCGCCTATGAGGAGGCCACGCGGGCGAGCGCGGAACTGAGAAGGGTTCTGGACGCAGGCGACGAGAACCTGCGCGCGCTGATGTCTCACCTGGAGCAAATGGCGAACGTTCACTTTCTCGGCGCTCCGGTTGGGAAGTCGAGTTCCGACGCAAGGCCTCCAGAGCCCTCCAAGCTTGGCCCGGTGCGAGTGAGCGAAGAAGCCAAGGGAGCGGTGAAAAGATTCCCTTGAGAGCAGGGCAAGTTCGTTTTCGGTTAGCCGCGGCTTCGGTCGCGGCTTTTTGTTTAGGATCTTGGTCCGAACGGATGAGTGTCAAGTGTCTCTTCCAGGGACCCGGTCAAAGTGGGCGCATCTACCCGCCAGTCACTGGTGGGCTAGCTTCAGCCGGGCTAGCTTCAGCCGTCCCTCTGCGGGGCTCTTCTTCGTCTGGACCGACACACTGCCTGGTCTGCAGAGAAATTGAATTTTCGTACCAGGCTCCTTGGGGTGGGGTTTTAAGCCAAGCGCGGGCCGGGGAATTCTCGTGTCGCGCACAGACACAGATAGTGGGAAGAGTTTTCGTGGAGAGAGCAGGAAATGCTCGCCTTGGGTGTTAGTCGCATGGCCGAGAGCAGATATTTCCCGTACAGCGTTCCACGTAGTGGCCGATCAAAGATTCTGGAGATGGGGGTCCGGTACGTTCCGGAGGGGACGATCTAACCATTGCAAATGCAACAAAATCCGAAGTGCGGTCAAGGGCGCGAGATTTTGCTGGCAGACGGTTTGCTAGATAGTGCGAGAGCCGCGAAATGGCTCCTGGAGGATTTGTGAAAAAGTTTCTATCTTTGCCGTCTCTCGCCGCCCTGGCGATCGCACTTGGAATGATCTCCTGGGGCAGCGCGCTAAATGCTCAATCGACACCGTCCACCTCGTCGCCGGATGCGACGCCCTCGCAGCAAACGCCATCGACGCAGCAGCAGCCTCCGTCTCCGGAAATGCCGCCTTCGGCGCAGCAGACACCGAATTCGCAGAGCGGTTCGCAGTCGCCCGATGCAACCACGCCGAGCAACCAGACACCGTCATCGCAGAGCGGATCTCAGTCGCCCGACGCAACGACGCCGCGCACGCAGCCGCCAGCTTCGCAGAGCGGATCGCAGTCGCAGACGCCGGACACGACCGCTCCTGAATCGGGATCGCGCACCGGATCAGCGAATGGTGCGGCTACCGGTTCCGCTGCTGGCGATACGGCTAGCGGTGCACAGACCTTCACGGGAACGGTTGTGAAGCAGGGCGACAAGTACGTGTTGAAGGATGACGCAGGCAAAACCTACGATATCGATCACCAGACTGACGTTGCCAAGTTCGAAGGCAAGCGCGTCCGCGTACAGGGGACGCTTGATCCGAGTGGCAAGATCATGGTGAAGTAAGTTCGGTCTATTTCTCTGGAGAAGGCACCGAAAGCATGGGGAAACACTCCCCGTGATTTTCGGTGCTCGTTTTTTTGGGGGCATAAGTTACAGGGATGAAAGTCGAACCCCGTTCGTACTTGCAATGTGCCAGTCTCGGAAGTCGAAAAGCTCCTCTCTAAAACTAGTCTCGTAACGGACCAGAGGTCATTCAGTGGCTCTCCACTCTTGATTCAATCCACCGCGCAATTACTTCGGCAACTTGAGCCTCTTGTCCAACGTACTCGTGGTTACCATTTGAGATCATGGGCGGTATTCACACTGTCCGGGTGGTGTGCCAGCCGCTGAACCGAAGATGTAAGCAGAATGAGGTCCTTCTAGACTCGCAAGTGCGCGAGTCTAGAAGGGGGCACGCTCTTTTTGCAGTCAGGCGGCTTTGGTTTTGGATTGGAGTGGGTATCCCGCTTCCTGCCAGGCGTTGAGTCCGCCCTTGAGCGCCCAAACATCATCATAGCCGTGAGTCTGGAGTCGTTGCGCCAAACTGGCGCTTGAGCCTTCGTCCGGTCAAGTGCAGTAGGCGACGACAGGGCGGTCTTTGGGAATCTGGTAGAGATTGCGCTCCACCTCGTCGAGCGGCACGCGCACGGCCCCAGGCAGCATGACATCGGATTGGGCCCAGGCTTGCGGATTTCGGACGTCAATGACGGTAAAATCTTCTCCGGCATCAATACGTCGTTTCAGATCGTCCGGGGTGATTCGCGGGGCTTCGGGCATTCACATCTCCTGTTTGGCTGTTCAGCGTTGAAGAATAGATGCGCATGATGGGCTTAGGGTCTGTACGCAAAATTCGCCGAAGTATGCGGGGCGAGGCCTCGGTCGACGGAGGTTCACCAAAGCAGTAAGCGCTGGCACACGGGGACTGAGATGGACAAGGACGGTAAATACTGGATCAAGAAACTGGGATTGGAGCGACATCCGGAGGGCGGGTATTTTCGGCAGACGTATAGAGCGGACATTGAGATTGCGCAGCAAGCGTTGCCGATGCGGTTTCCGGGAGCGCGCCGGGTGTGTACTGCGATTTATTTTCTGCTTGAGGCCGGAGACTTCTCGGCTTTGCATCGGCTGCGGTCGGATGAGGTCTGGCATTTTTATGCGGGATCGACACTGCTAGTGCATGTCATTGACCCGGCGGGAGAGTATTCGAGGATCTGTCTGGGTAGTGATGCGGATGAGGGAGAAATTTTCCAATGTGTGGTTCGCACAGGGTGCTGGTTTGGATCTGAGTTGGTGAACGGTGGTTCGTACGGGCTGGTCGGATGCACGGTGTCGCCCGGGTTTGACTTTGAGGATTTCGAGATGGGGAAGCGGTTGGAGTTGATGCGGGCTTATCCGGAACTCCGGGCACTTATCCAGAGGTTGACACGCGAATAACGGGGATGGGAGGTCGCGCACCTTAGCCACCCCTGCGGTCGTTTTAGGGAAATCAAAAGCCTCACTCTAAACTCGCCAACTGCGCGGAGGCTCCGTGAACACCTTCTTTTACTTGCTGGTCGCAGCGGCTTTTCTGGGGAACATCTCGCCGATGCGGCGGATTTGGGCGCCTACCCCTCTTAATTTCTCTTCGATGTGCTCGTAGCCGCGGTCGATGTGATAGACGCGATCGATGATGGTCTCTCCGTCTGCCACTAGGGCGGCGAGAACGAGAGAGGCGGACGCGCGGAGATCACTGGCCAGGACGGCGGCGGCGCTCAGCGGAGTTTTGCCCCGGACAACGGCGCGGCGGCCTTCAATCTTGATGTTGGCGCCCATGCGGACTAGTTCCTGGGCGTGCATGAAGCGGTTTTCGAAGATGTTTTCCGTGAGGACCGACGTTCCTTCGGCCTGAGTGGCCAGTGCCATGTACTGCGCCTGGCAATCGGTGGGGAAGCCTGGGTGCTCTTCGGTGCTCATATCGGCGGCGGTGAAGGGGTTGTCGCCCATCACGCGCACGGACTCTCCATTAATCTTGAGCTTGACTCCGACCTCGCGGAGTTTGCTGAGGACGGTGTCGAGGTGAGTTGGTTCGCAGCCGGCAATGTTGAGATCGCCTCCAGTCATAGCTCCGGCAATGATGAAGGTGCCCGCCTCGATGCGATCTGGGATGATGCGATGCTTTGCGCCCTGGAGCTTGGAAACACCTTGCACGCGGATGGTGGAGGTACCTGCGCCTTCGATGCTGGCTCCCATTTTGTTGAGCAGATCGGCGAGATCGGCGACTTCGGGCTCGCGGGCGCAGTTCCGCAGAACCGTCTCACCTTCCGCCAGGGTGGCAGCCATAAGCAAGTCTTCCGTCCCGGTTACGGTGATTTTGTCGAAGGTAATGTCAGCGCCTTTGAGGCGGGTGGCGCTGGCTTCTACATAGCCGTGTTCGTGGGTGATCTTCGCGCCCAGTTGCTCCAAGCCCTTTATGTGGAGATCGATGGGGCGAGCGCCGATAGCGCATCCACCGGGGAGAGAGACCCGGGCGCGTCCGCAGCGGGCTACCAGCGGGCCCAACACCAGAGTGGAGGCGCGCATGGTTTTGACGAGCTCGTAGGAGGCTTCGGGCGAACTGAGGTTTGCGCATTGAATGCTGGTGCGGTGGTGGGCGCGTCCGAAACCGAGTTCTACCTCTGCGCCCATGGCAGCCAGCAGGTTGCGCGTGGTCTGGATGTCGCGGACTTGCGGGATGTTCTCGAGAATTACGGGTTGATCGGTGAGCAGGGCCGCGGCCATGCAGGGCAACGCGGCGTTCTTGGCGCCGCTGATGCGAACCGTGCCGAGGAGAGGCTCGCCTCCGCGAATGACGAATTTATCCATAGGTCTTTAGTGATTGTAACGGCATGCGAGCGCGGCGTGACGTGACTGGGAAAGCACTGTGGGACAAGGACCCGTGGAGCAGGAATCGGGCTGGACTGAAGCAGGGTGCAACGTTTCGCCGATTGTCTCCGTGCGCACCTGATTGATCAGCGCCGGGGGTGCAGTTTTTTCGCCCAAGGTGTTAGGAGAGAGTGAGACCCTGTCCAGCTTCGGTCGAACCGAGGCGGCTGTGGTTGACAATCTGTTGATCTGTCTCCTAAGCGGGGAGGTGAAGTGAGCAAAAAACTAACGCCAGGGTGAGAAGCGCGGCTGAGATAAGTCCACGAGAAATCATAGTTCTCCTATCGAAGCTGCTTCGAATGGGCCCCAAGATCGACGTAATCTACTGGAAGAATCGCGGGAAAGCAATTGGCTCGACGCTGCCAGATTTCGGCTATAGGAGGGAGAGCAGAGAAGAAGAAGTTCTAGCGTCTTGCCAGTGCGATTGCCTGTCGAACGTGGCCTTTTGACGCTTTTAGAGCGTTGAGTGCTTTGGGTCGATTCACGTGGGCAGCCAGCATCACTACAGCAACCGGGGTGCGATTGCCGCTTTCTTTCAGGGCGCGCGCGGCGGATTCGTGATCGGCGCCGGTGGCTTGTTCGATTATGCGTATGGCGCGCTGGACCAGTTTCTCGTTCTTATTCCAGACGTTCACCATGAGATTGCCATAAACGTAGCCAAGACGGGCCATGGCTCCGGTGGAGATCATATTGAGGACCATCTTGTGCGCGGTGCCGGCCTTCATGCGGGACGATCCAGCTAAGACTTCGGGGCCGACTTCGGTGACGATGGCGAAATCGGCGGCGCGCTCCAGGGGAGAGTTGCGATTGCAGGTAAGGGCGATGGTGGTGGCGCCGCGACCGCGGGCGTATTCGAGGGCGGCGATGGTGAAGGGAGTGCGTCCGCTGGTAGCGATGCCGAGGACGACGTCGTGCTTGCCGGGCTTCCGCTTCTTGATTTCGCGGAGCGCGAGAGCGGTGTCGTCCTCGCTGGCTTCGGTGGAGGCGCCTAGAGCTTTGGGGCCTCCGGCCATGATGAATTGCACGGTGCGCGGATGTGTGTTGAAGGTGGGCGGGATTTCGGAGGCATCCAGAGCACCGAGACGGCCGCTGGTGCCCGCACCCACGTAAATGAGGCGTCCGCCCTGGCGGAGGCCAGCGGCCACGGTTTCAATGGCACGGGCGATTGGCGGGAGTGCGCGGCGGACGGCGGCGGCAACGGTGGCGTCCTCGTGGTTTATCAGACGGACGATTTCCAGCCCAGACATCTCGTCGAGATTGCCGGTCGCGGGCGGAATCTGTTCGGTGGGAAGATGACGAAGATCCTGTTTGGGGGCGCGGGTTGCGGTCAAGATGAACCTTTCGGCTGCTGGTTGCGGAGATTGGATCTGGAGTTCCCACTTCTCGCAAATGCGCGCGAAGTGGGGTACCCCATATTCATTCTAACGGTTTGGTTGAATTGCTCTTCACTCTTGCAGCAACGCTTCGATAATGGCGTCGTGGAATATTGGACGGACTTGCTTAATAGTTTGATTGGAGCAGTCGGGCCAGGTGCGGTTGGTGAGCAAGGTAATCGAGAGTTGGCGGTCGGGGTCGATCCAGAGACTGGTGCCGGTATATCCGAGATGGCCATAGGAATTGGGGCCAAAATATTTGCCGGATTGCGAAGGGGTGGAGGGAGTGTCCCAGCCTAAGGCGCGGGAAGTGCCTGCAGGAGCGGATTGGCGGCGGGTGAAGAGGACGACAGTTTCAGGCCGGAGAATAGGGCTCCCACCATTGAGCATGCTGGACGCGAAGATCGCCAGGTCGTTCGCAGTGGAGAAGAGGCCTGCGTGCCCGGCTACGCCGCCCAGGACCGAGGCGTTCTCGTCCTGAACTTCGCCCTGGATTATGCGATTGCGGAATGTGCTGCGGGGGGTGGGTTGCCCGGTAATGGCTTCAACGCGCTCGTCGGCCGTTGGGGGAATCCGAGGGCGAATTCCTTCAGGCGGGTTGAAGGTCGTATTCGACATGGCTACAGGGCCGAAGATCTCGCGTTGGCAGAAAACGTCGAGCGATTCTCCGGACAGGCGCTCGAGGGCGATACCGAGCAGGATGAATCCGATGTCGCTGTATTCGGCGCGGGTGCCGGGATGCGCGGTGAGCGGAGTGGCAAGGGCCGCTTGCAGAAGTTCATCGCGCGAACGCGCTTTCTGGAACAGCTTTTCATACGCGGGTAGACCTGACGAGTGAGAAAGCAGCATGTGGACGGTCACTTCGTCGCGGCGAGCATCAGAAGCGGATCGGAATTCCGGGAGCGTGCCGATTACGGGAGCATCCAACTCGAGGTGACCGCGTTGATAGAGAATTGCAGCCATTGTCGTAGTTGCGATTGGCTTGGTAAGCGAGGCCAGATCGAAGATGTAGGCGCTGGAAAGGGAGTCAAGATTCCCATTTCTCGCGAAGGATGCGAGAAGTGGGGTATCCGCGGAATGCGTTTCATATACGAAGCTGCCGAACGATTTCAGCGCAATCAGTTGGCCGTTGCGGGTCACTGCGACGGAAGCAGCGGGGAAGGCGCGCTGGCCGATGGCTTGCTGCAGTATCGAAAACGCGCACGCAAAATTTTTATCCTGTTCATCGAAGGCGGAAAGTAGGGGAACGGTGGCATTCCGAGGGTGGGATGGGGCGGACACAGCAAGAGCGTAGCACGGCTCTCCTTGTTCGACTGTGACCAAAAGGGCACTCCTGGAATGCGACTCCTTGAGCGAGTTGCGCGGGTTGTGTAAAGTCAGAACATTCCTACGATCACTAACTTATCGGGGCGGACGATCCCGCATTTCCAGAAGCATGGAGGCTTGGCAATGATGCGTTTCGTGGTGACGATCGTGTGTTCTCTGGCTTTAGCGTGCGCCAGTTTGGCGGAGGCTGTGGTGCAAGGCAACGGCACGCGGGCGGCGGGCGCGAGTGCATCGCCGGTGCATCTGGGCGCGGTGGACGCAATCATTCAGCAGGCGATTGCGGACCATAATATTCCCGGGGCGGTGCTGGTGGTCGGACACGATGGGAAGGTCATCTATCGAAAAGCTTATGGGGAACGCTCGTTGGAGCCTCGGCGGGAGGCAATGACAGTCGATACTATTTTCGACATGGCGTCGCTCACGAAGGTGATCGCGACCACGACGGCGGTAATGCAGTTGATGGAACTGGGGAAGATGCGGCTGAATGATCCAGTGGCGAAGTATATTCCGGAGTTTGCGCAGAACGGGAAAGAAGACATTACGATCCGGCAGTTGTTGACGCATTACTCAGGGCTGGCGCCGGATATTGATTTGACTCCGGCATTTGACTCGAAAGAATCGGCATTCCGGCTGGCTTGTGCGGAGACGCCACAGGTGGCGCCGGGGTCGGAATTCATTTACAGCGATACGAACTTCATCATGCTGGGCTGGCTGGTGGAGAAGCTGTCTGGGGAGACGCTGGATGTGTATACGGCGAAGCACGTTTTCCAGCCGCTGAAGATGATGCACACGCGGTTTTTGCCTCCGGCCGCGTGGAAGCCGAAGATTGCACCTACCCAGTACGACGAGCATGAACACATGATCCGGGGCGTGGTGCACGATCCGCGATCGCAGCGCATGGGGGGCGTGGCGGGACACGCGGGATTGTTTTCGACGGGAGATGATCTGGCGAAGTTTGCACAGGCTCTGCTGAATGGGGGCGACGGAATATTGTCGCCACTGGCAGTA
Organism: Candidatus Sulfotelmatobacter sp.; assembly: GCA_036376495.1. Lineage (GTDB taxonomy): Bacteria > Acidobacteriota > Terriglobia > Terriglobales > Acidobacteriaceae > Sulfotelmatobacter. Next base: position 28,884 of record DASVAE010000055.1, read on the forward strand.
AAGAAGATGAGCGAACCGGAGCAGCCACCCTCAGCCTCGACGTTGCGCGGATTTGGCTGGGATATTGATTCTCCGTTTTCATCCAATCGCGGCGATCTTTTGCCGGTGGGGTCGTTTGGGCATACGGGGTTCACGGGAACATCGATCTGGATCGATCCGACGACCAAGTCTTACATCATTCTGCTCACCAATTCGGTGCATCCGCGGGGGAAGGGCAACGCGATCGGGCTGCGGGTGAAGGTGGCCACGGAAATTGCGGCGGCTCTGCCTTTGACCGCGGACGAGAAAGAAGCGGTTAGGTGGAAAAGTATCACGGGGTACAACGAAGCAATGAGCGCGGAGCGGCGCATGAGCGCGCGCAATGGGTTGGTGAAGAACGGGATTGATGTGCTCGAGGAGCACGGGTTCGATGTGCTAAAGGCTGCTGAAGGGAAGAAGCATATTGGGCTGGTGACGAATCAGACTGGCCTGGATGCTTCGGGAAAGAGAACGATTGATGTGCTGGCGGGGGCTCCGGGAGTCTCGCTGGATGCGATCTTCAGTCCCGAGCACGGAGTGACTGGAACGCTGGACACTACTGACATTAATAATTCCAAAGACGCCGCGACGGGAATTCCGGTGTACAGCGTGTATGGGGGCACGGATGCCGCGCGGCGGCCGCAGCCGGAGGTGCTACGGACGCTGGACGCAATTGTGTTTGATATTCAGGATGCGGGGACGCGGTTTTACACGTACGAAACTACGTTGGGATACTTTCTCGAGGCCGCCGCAAAGGCGGGGATCGAGATGATTGTGCTGGATCGGCCGAACCCGATTACCGGATCCTTCACGCAGGGGCCACCAACCGATGCGGGTCGCGAGAGTTTCACCAATTATTGGACTGTGCCGGTGCGGCATGGGATGACGATGGGTGAACTGGCAAAGATGTTCAACGCGGAGCGAGGCATCACCGCAAAGCTTACGGTGGTTCCGATGGATGGTTGGCAGCGCGGGGACTGGTTCGATTCCACTGGGGTTGAGTGGGTGAATCCGTCGCCGAATTTGCGGAGTGTCACGGAAGCGGCGCTCTATCCCGGAGTCGGGCTGATTGAAGGCACGAACATCTCCGTGGGGCGCGGGACCGATACCCCGTTTGAAGTGGTGGGAGCTCCGTGGATCAGGAGCAAGGAGCTTGCGGCTTATTTGAATGCGCGCGGCATTGCCGGGGTACGGTTTGTGCCGGTGACGTTTACTCCGACGGCGAGCAACTATAGTGGGCAGGCGTGCCAGGGAGTGAACATTGTGCTTACTGACCGCAATGGATTCGACGGCCCGGAGATGGGCATGGAGCTTGCGGCGGCGCTGCTGAAACTGTATGCGAGTAATTGGAAAATTGAAAAGATGCAGCAGTTGCTTGTGAATCAGAGTGTGTACGAGGCGCTGGCGACGGGGCAGGATCCGCGGAGGATTTCGCAGGATTGGCGGGACGAATTGGAGAAGTTTCAGAAGGTGCGGGAGAAGTATTTGATCTACAAGTAGGGTTCCGCGTCCGGCTGTCCATTTTGGTTGACGGAAGTCAAATTCCTAGCTGAGTAAGACTAAGGTCAAAAACCCCCCAACCTACGAAAACCACGTAGGGGGGGGCACCCTCGAGTTTTCTCCGCGTTCTGCACCTGAAAATAGGGTTAGACGCGAAGCTTCGTCTTTCCTGTCTCCATGTTTCCTAAGAGAAGATCGAACAGGGGCAGGAACACGTTGTAGCGGCTATTGGGAATGTCGTGATGGTTCATGTGATAGGCACGGGCGAAGTGAAGTCCAGGAGGAAGCCAGCCGTTCATGTGAATCCGCCAGTGGACTTCCTCGCACACCATCACATAGACCGACCAGCCAATGAAGAGGCCGCAAAGAATCCGCTGGAAGCCGAGCAGAAAGGCGATGAGGAAGGCTGGAATTCCATTAATCACGAATAGAAGGACAATGTTCATCGGGGAACTGATCAGTGCCACGTATTCGGCCTCCTCGGGAGTACCGATTTGCGCATGATGCTTTTGATGTGCGGCCCCGTGTTGCGTGCGTGGGCGATGCAGCAGGAAGCGGTGGTAGGCGTATTCGAAAGCGTTGCCCCAAATCAGGCCGAGGCCCAGGCCGAGTAACCAAGCCCGCCAGCTTGGATGCAATTGCAGCCCCAGCCACAGTGCAGGGATGGCGCCGCAGAAAACGGCAGCTACAGCGTTAATCCGCTTCTTGCCCTCCCCGTGGCGGATGGATGTGTCTCGAATTTCCATTGCGGTCGGCAAGATGAACGCTTCTAGATTAGGCTGAAGTTGTGGGTTTATCCAGCGTGTGCCGGAGCCGGCGGCGCGACCCCTTTGATCAGGAACCACAGGGCGAGGGGCACTTCGAAAAAGAACATCGGGAGCCACATCCACTGAACCAGCGGGCCGCGGAGAAAGCCGACGAGTTGCAAGGGAAGGCAGATGACGAGCAGCACCGATGCGAACAGGCCAATCCAACCCAGCAGCACGGGAATCATGCGTCCGCGGAACAGGAGCCAGGCGAAGAGCGTGCTCCCGACAGCAAAGAATGTCGCGGTGAAGGGCATGTCGCCCCGCATCAGGTAACCGGCGAGGGCGTGAATCGCCGTGCGATCGGGCGCATCCTGGCCGCTGGTAGTGGCGAGCCAGAGGAGGGCCAGCGTTCCCGGCACAGAGAACGCGCCAAGGATGCCTTCCACGACCCGGCAAATCATGCCGAGTGTTGCCAAGTCGCGATCCTCGTCGCGCGTGATCGCATAAAGCGTCACCGCCAGAACCAAGGCGCAGAAGACCTCGACGATCCCGAGCAGAGCGCTGTAACGAACCAGATCGGCATGCTGGGATATGGAGACGAGCCTGGCTTCAATATCGGCTCCGGCGTGGGCACGGGAATGGAGTTGCATATCAGTAATGCCGACGACGATGTAAGCGAGAAAGGTCACGCCGGCAATGCGGGCGTTAGAGGTACGAGTCATATCGAGAAGCCTCGGGTGCCTGAAAAACCAAGACTGAGCA
>DASVAE010000056.1:0-12095 GCA_036376495.1 Candidatus Sulfotelmatobacter sp.
AGACGACTCCTTGCACCCGCACCCTATGGCGCGAGCCTCCGCCCGGAGAAAAGCGCATGAGCGAGGAAATGGGGACGTCCTTCTCCTGGCTTTCGACTTTAATGAACTGCAGGTCGGGAACGTAAAACAGAACTCCAATCAGCTGCCTCTGATTGTTGAACAGGCTTCCGCAGACACCTTCGACCGCAACTTCGGAATCAATCCAGGAGGAAAAATCCTGTTCGCGGGTAATGGGCACGCGCACGTTGAAGCGGCCATCCCCGGATGCCACGGTCATGGCCAGCACAGTTTCAGGCCAGGAGGTGCGGTCGATGGAGACGGAACGCACGATGCCACGCACCTGCGCCCATTGGCTATCCTGCTGCCCGGCGGCCAGCTCAATAAAAGGATAAACCCGCGCTTGCGGAAGCTGGCCGCGGCCCAGCACACGGAGTTTCTGCTCGCGGATCACTGGCGCGAATTTTCCCGGGCCGGTCACGCCTTCCAGTTCGACCAGATCGCCCCAATGATGTCCGAATTGAGGAGAGGGACTGCCCTCGACATAAATACCAGCAGTGGAGTCCTGCACAAAGAAATCGGGTGAAGGGACATCATCGGTAATCACGCCGCGAATGCGTACGGGATAGCCCAGTGCAGCTTCATCGGCGCTGAGACGGCGCACCTGATCGGCATGAGTCAGCAAGGGGAGCGAGGCGGTGGTCGATTGCGCGCTGGCCAGGGCGGCGCCGAGTACGAGGAGCAGCAGCAATCTGAGCAGCGAATTTTGCATGCTAGCCATGGTCCACTCGGACGCATGATTGTAGCTGTTTTCGTGCGCTTGCTCGAATCAGCTGAAGGCTAATTCTTTGGCCCGCTGTGCGGCTTTTACTACAGCTTTGATGAGGGTCACGCGCAGCTTGCCTTCTTCGAGTTCCATGATCGCGTCGATGGTGCAGCCCGCGGGAGTGGTGACGGCGTCTTTGAGGAGAGCGGGATGATCTCCGGTCTCGAGGACTACGCGGGATGCGCCGAGAGCAGTCTGGGCGGCCAGCAGCGTCGCGGTGTCGCGCGGCAGACCTACCTTCACTCCTGCTTCGGCGAGCGATTCCAGAATGATGTAGATGTACGCGGGGCCGCTGGCGGAAAGGGCGGTCACGGCATCCATGTGCTTTTCGTCGACCACTACGGTGCGGCCGACTACGTCGAAGATGTGGGTCGTGGTTGCAATGTGATCCGCATTGGCGTATTTGCCTTTGCAGATGGCGGTCATGCCAGCGCCCAACAGGCATGGGGTATTGGGCATCGCACGCACGACCGGAACATTGGAAGGGAGGTTCTTCTCGATCATTGAGGTGGGCACGGATGCCGCGACGGAAATGATCAGCTGCTTCGGAGTCATGTGGCTGCTGATTTCGCGAACCACTTCTTCGACCACTTGCGGCTTCACGCCAATGACAATGATGTCGGCGTCGGTCGCGGCTTCGACGTTGCTGGTGCCCACTTTCACTTTCAGTTTTTTGGAGAGTGCTTTCGCGCGATCGGCATGGGCGACGGTTGCCGAGGTGGACTTCGCCGACAGCAGGCCGTGGTTCAGAAGCGCCTGCAGTATGATTCCGCCCATCTTGCCGGCACCTAAGAATGCGACCTTCTTTCCTGCCAGGGGATTTGCCATAGATTACGTAAACCTTTCACCACAGGGGACACTGAGTTTCACAGGGGCACTACTTTTCTGCCACTGCGGTTCTTCTCTTTTCCATGAAATTCCAGGCTGTGGAGACGACATTGTTCAGATCGCGTTCGGCTTTCCAGTGCAGGAGCGCTTGTGCCTTGGCCGGATTGGCAACTAGTGCTGGAGGATCTCCAGGGCGGGGCGGGACCATGGTTCGCGGCACCTTCCTGCCAGTTACCTTTTCCACTGCCGAAATCACTTCCTGCACGGAGGCTCCTACGCCGGTTCCTACGTTTGCAGCAAAACTATCCTTGCCGGCAGCAAGATGTTCCAGAGCGCGGATGTGCGCACTGGCCAGATCGTTGACGTGGATGTAGTCGCGAATGCAGGTTCCATCGGGTGTTGGGTAGTCCGAGCCGAACACATGCAGTTGCGGGCCCAAGCCGGCCGCGGCCAGCAAAGCCAAGGGAATCAGATGGGTTTCGGGATCGTGCAGTTCGCCAATGTCGCCGCTGTCGTCCGCGCCGGCAGCATTGAAATAGCGGAGGCTGGCATAGCGAAATCCGTAGGCGCGATCGTAGGCTTCCAGGGCCTGTTCGAAGAACAGCTTGGAAACGCCATAAGGATTCACCGGCTGGCGCGGAATGTTTTCTTCGATGGGAATCTTGGCTGGTTCTCCGTAGACGGCACAGGTCGACGAAAAAATGATCTTCTTCACTCCGGCGTCCAACGCTGCGTTGAGCAGCGAAAGGCCGCCTTCGACATTGTTATGGAAATACCTGCGGGGATTACTTACGGACTCGCCGACGTAGGCCCGAGCGGCGAAGTGCATGACCGCATCTACGCGGGGCAGTACCTGAGCGAGAGTGCGAGGATCGAGCACATCGCCCTTCACCAGTTCAAAACCGGCGGCCAGCGATTCGTAGCCGGTGCTGAGATTATCGAAGATGATGACGTCGTGCCCCGCTCGCCGCAGAGCGCGGGCAGTATGGCTGCCGATGTAGCCGGCTCCCCCAATGACCAGAATCTTCACCGTAAGTTCCTTTACAAGATAGTTTGGCGCCGGAATCGCGCTGCCATAATGGTGAGTAGACTATTTTACACAGGACGATGTTTGCAGGTGTTGGCAAGCGGTCCTGTCAGAAGGCTCATGAGCATCGAAACAAGGCGGCCCTTTACGGCCGCCGGACAGCTGATGGCGGCTGTCCCTACATTGCCTTGCAGGAGTTCAGAATGATCGAAGGACTAGCTGATAAAAAATGTGTCCCCTGCCGCGGGGGCGTACCGCCAATAAAGGGCGAGGAATTGAAGAAGCTTCATGACTGCATTCCCGAGTGGGAGGTGGTGAGCGAGCACCACTTGCATCGCGAATTCCGTTTTCCTGATTTCAAGCAGGCGCTGGATTTTGTAAATCAGGTGGGCGCGATTGCCGAGCAGGAGGGGCATCATCCGGATATCCTGCTGGGTTGGGGCAAGGTGGGCATCACTTTGTGGACTCATACGATTGACGGCCTGACGGAGAGCGACTTCATTCTGGCCGCGAAGATTGAGCGATTGGCAAAGTAGTGTGCTTACTCGATCGGGTCGACAACGACGACTTCCTCGGCTTCCTTGCCCCGCCGAGGCAACTGGCCAATCACAATTGCGGCCAGCACCAGCGCGATTCCCAGTGTCTGGATTGGGCGCACGCCTTCGCCCAACAGCGCGGCTGCCAGCAGGATTGAAAATACCGGTTCCAGGCAGCTGGCGATAATAGCGCGCGTGGGCTCCAGATGCTGCAGGCCGAGGAAGTAGAGCGAAAACGGTCCCAGGACCGAGATGATCGAGAAGATAAACAAGAAAGCCCACTGCGCGGACGTGTATTGCGCGGCGATGAGCTTCCAAGGTGGATTGACGACTAGCCAGAACACCGAGGCGGAGGCAAGTGTCCAGCTCAGGACACGCCAGCGATCATGCCGTACAAGGATGCGGTGTCCAGCCAGGTTGTAGAAGGCGAATGAAAAAGATGCCACCATGGCGGCGATCAAACCCCATCTGTCGAGATGGAGAGGAGACGCGGAGCGCCCATCGATGATTCCGATGGTCAATGTGATTCCGGCGATTGCTACTACGACTGCCGCGACTTTTTGCAGTGTGAGCTTCTGTTGTCCTCGCGCAACTACATACAGCAGCACCCACACGGGCGCGGTGTATTGCAGGACGATTGCAATGGCTACGCTCGTCTTTTGAATAGCCACGTAATAGAAGTAATTCGAGACGGCGACACCCAGGATCCCCAGGATCAGGCATTGGATCAGATCGGGCTTGCGTAGCTGAACGCGACGCCATCCGCCGCGCGCTACAAGCATGGGGAAAAGGACCAGGAGAGAGAACGTTGTTCTGGTCTGCGACAGAAGCAGTGGGTCGATGGGGTGCTGAACTTCTCCTGCCAGCTGGAATTTTCCGGTGAAGACCGCGCGAGCCATGGCCGCGGATAGGCCCCAGAGAAATGCGGCTGCGCCGATGAAAAAATATCCGCGCAGGGCATGGGCTTTATTGGGGCTTGGAGAGCTCAGGATTCGGGTACCGGATCCGATGATGAAACCGAATCCAGGTACTGGTCAAGGCGGGCGGGATCAAATCCGGTAATGACCTCGTCGGCGATCACGAGGGTCGGGGTTTCGGTGCTGTCGTAGGTTTCGGTCATCAGGCGGCGGGATTCAAGATCGGTGCTGATGTCGTGCTCTTCGAAAAGGATCTCGCGGGCCTCGAGGTAAATGCGCATCAGTTCGCAGGAGAGGCATCCCGGCTGGGTGAAGAGGAGAACGCGGGTTTGGAGCATAGGGTCGGGCAATGAAGTTCTCCCTAGGGGAGTGGTTCATCATACTCCCATACGCGCCGTCACAGAATCGCATTTGCTGGCGCCTACCTCAGCTTCGGGTTCCCCCTGTCGAGCTTCGCCAGACTGGACAGCCGCTGGCGGTTGTCCCTACATACGATCCTCAGGGGTTCAGGTATTCGATTTCTACTTTTATTTTTGCGGTCTTCCCCAGCATGGCTGAAACTGAGCAATATTTTTCTTTCGACAGGCGGACTGCATCTTCCATCGCTTTTGGGGAAACCTTGCCGCCCACTCGATATTTAACCTTAATTTCAGTGTAGACCGCGGGATAACCCTGAGCGCGCTCGCCGTCCGCGCTCACTTCCAGGCTAGTGAAGGGCTCGCGCTTCTTCTTCAGAATTCCTACCACGTCCGACGCGGTACAACCACAGAGGGCGATCAGCACCAGTTCCATCGGCGTATTCGCGGTTTTGTCACTGGCTGTATCCATCACGAGGGCATGTCGAGAAGTGGCCTCGCCTAAGTAGCGCTCGTTGTCGGTCCAGATGGCTTTGGCGGATATCAATGGTTATCTCCGGTTATCGGTGCTCGGCTCGGGATGGATCAGAACACGGAACAGTTCCGGGGCATCCTGCTTGAAACGAATTTCCAGGTCGGTCTGAATCTCGTGCACGCGGGCCAGGGTCAGGTTGTCTGACAGGGTGCAGTGGCAGGAAAGATAGAGGCGGCCGTTGACGCGCTTGAAGATGAAATCATGGACATCCAGGATTTCTGGAAATTGCGAGGCAACCATTCGCAAGCGATGTTCAAGTTCAGCATCGCCTATGACCTGTTCAGGCTTTTCAATGGTTGCGGGCTCGCTTTCAATGTGGGTCAGGATCTCGGAGACCTGTGGAACCTCTTGACGGATATCGGCTTCCAGTTCCGTGACCTGGTCATGGGCCTCTTTGAGGGTCATGCGCTCATCCAGTTCTACATGTTGTTCGACATGAAGCTGCCCGCCGAGTTGTTGGACACTGATATCGTGCACGTTCAAATTGCGGTGAGTGGCGACGCCGCGAATGCGGTCGAAGATATTTTCAGTATGCTGGGCACGTGGGAGCGGCTGAACGGTTACATCCGCATCGGGCAGAACGTGATGAACTGACTCGGTCACGGCAGCGACTAACTGTCCGGACCTCTGGAAGGTCACGCTGCGAGCAAGTCCGACGGCAACGTCGGCGAAGTAACGATTTCCGGCGCGGCGAATGCGGACGCGATCGACTTCAAGCACGCCATTCACGCGAGAGACGGCTTCGTAGATCTGCGAACGAACCCCGGGAGGAGCGGCGTCGAGCAGGGCGTCGATGGTACGCCGGGCCAAGCGCCAGCTCACGGAAATTACCACCCCCGCAACAATGAGGGCGGCGATTGGGTCGGAATCCCGCAGCCACGAGATATGGTAAGTTCGCCCGGCAAGCACCAGCGCCAGGCCAAAGACCACAACTCCCGCGGACCAGATGTCGGTGGAGAAGTGGAGAGCGTCGGCTTCCAGAGCCTGGCTGTCGTACTTGCTGGCAATGCGTCCCAGGATGCGCGAACGCCACCAGTCGACGCCCATGGAGAACAACATAACCGCGAAAGCGGCGATGGATGGCTCGATTTCGACACGACGGAAGAATAGGCGGATGACGGCTTCGTAAATGATCCAGGCGCAGGTAAGCAGTAACAGGCCGGTTTCTACGAAAGCGGAGAAATTCTCGACTTTGCCGTGACCGTACTGGTGTTCGGCGTCGGCAGGCTTGTCGGAAACACGGACGGAGAAGAATGTCAGAACTGCGGCCACCAGGTCGAGTCCGGAATGCGCGGCTTCGGAGAGAATTCCCAAGCTGCCGGTGGTGACCCCCACCACGATCTTCAGCCCGGTAATCACAACCGCAGCCCAGACTGAGGTACCGGCGGCGGAGCGCTTTTCCGCACGCATCAATTCCGGTGACGGGACCGCCGCGTTTGACATGCTGGCATTATCGCCGTTGGACGCGAGAAGCGACAAGCGAAAGCAGTTCCTCGGCCGGATTCCATTCCTGAACTGAACCAGTCAGAATAGATTGCGAATGAGTGATGGTGTGGGCAAGCAGCGCGCTGCCAGCAAAAGCTTTGCGTTATGCTAGGATTTCCTGCTTGGAATTTTTTCACCTGTCCGGTGGACCAATCCTGGAGGTTTAGAGTTTATGGGGAAGAGTTGGATGCTGTGTGTTTTGGCGGGAGCGCTAGCCTGGGGACAGGCGACTCCAGGCAGTCCAGCGCCGCAATCCTCCTCCGCTCCGGGCGTCGGCGCAATGAATGCACAAACGGAAGAAGCTGAAAAGAATGCTTCTGCCTCGGTTCCCCCAAGCGCGCCGGTGATCACCATCGATGGAATCTGTGATACTCCGCCAAAAACCGCTGTAGCCACGGCAGCCAAGCCCACCACAGCCACGAAGACTAGGGCGGCAGGGTGCAAAACGGTGATCACCAAGGCGCAGTTTGATGCAATGGCCAACAACCTGGCCCCGAACATCACACCACAGTTAAAGAAACAACTGGCGTCGGTCTTGCCACGACTGATGGCAATGGCGAATGAAGCCAAGAAGCAAGGCCTGGAGAATACACCGCAGTACAAGGAGCGGGTGAAGTTTAACCGGATGCAGATCCTGGCCCAGGAACTACAGCAGAAGATGCAGGAACAAGCGGCCAAGGTTCCCGACGCCGACATTGAAAAATATTACAAAGATCATCCGGAAATGTATCAGCAGGCCAGCGTAGAGCGCGTGTTCGTCCCGCGTATGAAGCAAATCGAACCAGAAAAGTTGCAAGACGAGAAAGAGGCCAAGACCGGCGACCAGCAGCAGAAGGAGACGGCCGAAAAAGCCAAGCAGGAAGAAGGCGAGAAAGCCATGACCAAGCTAGCCGACGACCTGCGATCGCGAGCGGCAGCGGGAGAAGATTTCCTGAATCTGCAGAAAGAAGCATTTGAGGCTGCGGGCATGAAGATCGAATCGCCCACAGTGACGCTGCCGAACATCCGGCGCTCTGGGCTGCCGCCCGCGCATGCAGCGGTCTTTGATCTGCAGCCAGGCGAGGTGTCGCCGGTCATCAGCGACTCGGGCGGGCACTACTTTTACAAGATCGTGAGCAAGAATGAAATGACGCTGGAGCAGGCGAAAACGGAGATTCAGGGTAAATTGCAGACCGAACGCATGAAAGATCAGATGGACAAGCTGAACAATTCATTCAAAGTGGAGACCAACGAGGCGTATTTTGGGCCGGGCGGCCCGAACCAGATGGCGCCGCGGCCGATGCGCCCGCGTCCGGGAATGCCTCCCGCTCCGGGGGCGAGTGCGCCGCAAGCCCCGCCACCGGCGGCGAAACCGCAATAATGGCCAAACCTGTTGTTGTACTGACCGGAATTTCGGGCAACCTGGGAATGCGGCTCCTGCCGCTGCTGGGACGGTATACGGTCATTGGGGTGGACGTAAATCCCCCCAAGACTGACTGCGAAGTGCAATTCGAAAGCCTCGACCTGGGAGAGGAGTCGTCTACCCGGACCTTGTACGAATTGCTGCGCGATACGCACGCGTATTCCGTCATTCATCTGGCGTTTGTGATTGATCCGGTGCGCACGGGAGTGCTGGATGTAGATCGCATGTGGCGGATCAATGTGGCCGGGACCGCTCGCGTGATGGAAGCGATCACAGAAGTGAACCGGGGGTCGGATGACGGGATCAAGCAGTTCGTTTTTCCCAGCAGCGTCTCTGCATACGGACCGGATCTAGCGGCGCCGGCAACGGAAGACACGCCATTAGCGGCCCATACGCTGCCTTACGCCATTCATAAGAAAGAATCCGACGACGTGGTGCGGCAGCGCTGCAGCGCTTTACGGGGGTGCAGCGTGTACATTCTTCGTCCGCATATTTTTGCCGGTGCAAGCGTGGAGAATTATTTAATGGGAGCGTTTCGGGGAACGCCCAATGGAAAGAGCGAGCGGGCGCAGAAGATGAAGGCGGAAGGCAAGCGACTTCCCTGCATGCTGCCCCGCGGCCAGAAGTATCTGTCGAACCGCCTGCAGTTTATTCACGTGGACGATATGGCGCGGGTGCTGGATCACATTCTGCAGCGCGAGCCGGAGCCGCAGCGCTTGACGGTTCTAAACGTCGCGGGCAGCGGCGAGGCGCTAAGTTTTGCGCAGTGCATCGAGATGGCACAGGCGAAGTTGATCCGAGTGCCTGGGAAATGGGCAATGCGGCAGGTTCTTCGCTTCCTGTGGAAGCAGCGGATTTCGGCAATTCCTCCCGAGGCCCTGCCTTATATGACGGGGGAGTACATCATGAATACGGACCGGCTGCGGCGCTTCCTTGGACCCGAGTATGAGCACGTTATTCGATATTCGATTCGGGATGCGTTTGCGGATAGCTTCCGGAATAGCGCAACGTAATTGACAGCTATGAGCTATGAGCGGGGCTTGCTCTGGTTGCTCTGCCCATCGCTCAATGCTCATCGCTGCAAAATCACTGGCCACCGTACACCTTCGGTTCTCCCAAGCTTCCCTTCGGGGGGAGGTGGCGGATGTAGAGCACGAGTTGCCAGATTTCCTCATCGTGAAAGATGTCTCGCGCAGCCGGCATTCCTGAGGGAGAAATCCCGTTCTTGACGATCCAGTGCAGTTGGCCGTCGGTGTAGGCTTGCACCGCGCGCGAGTTGAGCAGGGGCACGGGCGGTGACATTTTGTCGGCGAACGGCACCCCGGTATTCTGGCCATCCAATCCGTGACAAACCATGCAGTAAGTGGCGAAGTTGCGTTGGCCAGCGAGCATGTTTTCTGCGGAGGCGGGTAGCGGGTTCACCTCGGACTTCCCGCGAACAGTGGTACGCTTGGCACTATCGATAAAGCTCGTCTCAATTGAGCCGGGTGTGCGCACCTGGCAACCAGAGAGAACGAGCAGCGCTGCGCAGACCGCAGCGCTGGCCAAGCAGACATCGCGTGAGCGTTGCCGTGGCATCACTCCTCCACCACGATCGTCATATTCATATTGCCGTGGTTGGCGCCGCAAAAGTGATCGCAGATCGTGGTGAAGGTGCCCGCTTCTTTAGGCGTAACGATCACGTCCGTGGTCTCACCTGCGGGGATCTCCTCATCAAGCTTGAGCGGGCGCAAGAAGAAGCCGTGGGTCACGTCTTCGCTGTGCAGTCGAAGCTTTACCGTTTGACCTTTCTTGAGAGTGATTTTGTCGGGGCTGAAGGCGAAGCGCTTCGCCGTGATCTCAATGACGGGCAGGTTATCTGCTCTTACTCGACCGGTTGCGCTGAGCAAAATGCCCAGGCACACGCAGAGGACGGCTGCAAACACACGTAGACGCAAGTTATTCGAAAGCATGAAATATTCCTTTCTTTTCCGAAGAATTGTTTAAACCAGTGGATTCCTCAGCAGCTGCTGGACTCCGTTAATGCCGCGGAATTCACGAGCCGTGAGTTCCACATCCTCTATGGACAGGGGCGCCGTTCCGGGCTGCGGCGCGCCGTTGAAACTCACGGTGCGAATGCCGAGATTCTTGAACGGATGCTCCTTGTCGAAAGGTACAGCCTTTCGCGGCCCGGTGGCACCGTTGGGATCGGGAAACCCAAAGATCAACGAGCGCGCGCCATAGTGGTGAACTGTGCCAATCTGGTGCTCGTCATCGCGATGAATGTGTCCGTACAGCACGGTCACATTGTCATAGGCGGAGAGAAGGTTCATGACGTCATCGCCATCGCTGGTGAACCATTCCCAGTCCGGACGGAGATCGAACAAGGGGCGGTGCGTGAAAACGACGATGGGCGCGGCCTTGTGGAACCGGGCCAGATCTTTCTTCAGCCAAGCCAGCTGTTCAGCGCCGATTTCGGGCTTGGGGCGAGTCACGTTGTCGAGCGCTACGAAATGGACGCCGCGGTGATCGAACGAGTAGAAGGTCTCACCAAACACTTCGCGATATAGGCCGCCACTATCGAGCCCGGCATCGTGCTCGCCCGGAACGTGGCGAATCATGGGGACAGTCATACGCTTGGAGATTTCCTGGAATTGCTTCATGCGCTGCACATGAACATTTCTGTCTTCAGTGTCGTGCGTGAGGTCGCCGGTAAATAGAACCAGATCTGGCCGGCGGGGGAGCGCGTTGACCATATCCACGGCGCGTTCAAAAGCCTTCGTGCCAAGGGGATCTGGCGGGCCATTGAAACCTACATGGGCATCGCTTAGCTGGAGGAACGAAAAAGGGGTGAGCTTTTCTCCGGTCGCTTTGCCGAGTTCGGAGAACAGATTGCCCGCGGCTCCTCCGGCGGCAGCTGCTGGATAAGCCGAGTACAGCACGCCAATTCCCAGCGAGCTGCCGGCGATTTTTAGAAACGATCTACGATCGCTTGCTTTCATGTTTCCTCCTGTGTCCTGTGCCATGAAGAACTGCGGACCCGCCAAAATATTCCGGCAGGCGCGAGGAAACTTTTTTTAAAACTAAGGGAATAAAACGAGAGGAAGCGCAGTTTATGCTATGGAGGTGCCAGACGAACGCTTGCCCGACGCGAACTTTGCAGATCTGGCGCTGCCTCTATTTGACCAGCTCTACAATTTCGCCCACTGGCTGACGCAGGACCATCATGAGGCAGAAGACTTGGTGCAGGAGACTTTCGCCAAAGGGTTACGTGGATTCCAGGGCTTTCAGCCGGGAACCAATTTCCGTGCGTGGATGTTCCGGATTTTGCGCAACACGTTTCTGACCTCCCGTACCGGATTGAAGTCCACGGTTCCTCTGGAAGACGATGCGAGTGAGACGATTCCAGCCAGTGATCTCTCGCCTGAGGATGTGCTCGTGCAGCAGGCAAACCGTGACACGGTGCAGGAGGCACTGAGCGAGTTGTCGGTTGCGTTTCGCGAGATCCTGCTGCTGTGCGACGTGGAAGAGATGTCGTACGAAGAGATTGCGCAGGTGTTGACGATCCCGCAGGGCACGGTGATGTCGCGACTGCATCGCGCGCGCAAGGCTTTGCGCACACGACTGCTGGAGAGATCCCCGGGAGGTGTGAATGCCGTGCGATGAGTGGCGGGAAAAACTGGATGCCTATGCTGACGGCGAGCTCTCGCTGCCGGAGATGAACGCGCTGGCCGATCATATGCGCCACTGCACGGATTGCTCAGTCCAGGCCCTGCAGCGGGTGCAACTGAAGCGGTCCGTCGCGGTTGCGGGCAGGCGCTATGAACCGAGCGCAGAATTCCGGGCAAAAATCGCAAGCAGCGTTAATGGGAAGCGCGATCGTGGCACGGGGTGGTTCTGGAAGATTCTTGTGGTGCCGGCCCTGCTCACGCTGATCTTCGTTGCGGGCTTGAATTATTATGTGCGCGGCGCCAGGGCAGAGAGACAGCGCGTGTACAGCGAACTGGCCGATCTGCATGTAGCCACGCTGGCCAGCAGCACGCCGGTCGACGTAGTGTCGACCGACCGGCACACCGTGAAGCCGTGGTTTGAGGGCAAAATTCCCTTCACTTTCAATTTGCCGGAACTGCAAGGCACGGATTTCTCACTGCTCGGCGGAAGAGTCACTTATCTCGCGCAGGTGCCAGGGGCGCACCTGATCTATCGT
>DASVAE010000057.1:0-111159 GCA_036376495.1 Candidatus Sulfotelmatobacter sp.
CTTCTTTTACAATACTTTGTAGACACGGGCCGGGGCGCTTGGACGGCTAAGCCGTTTGGTTTGAATACTCTGCGGGAACCGATCATAAAAAAAATTTTCCCGCAAAGTCGAAAAAGTGAGCGCTAACCCCATATTCCAGAATACCTTGCAAGCAAAGTCTCTACTTTGAAGACTTTGCGAGCCAAATTGGGCAGCGTGGTTACGAGGCTGTTAAGAACCGCAACTTCTGTTCGGAGTTGTCGAAGCGCAGACGCAAGCCCCAGAGGGGCGATTGATAGCAGCCCCGCGCGTTCAGCGCTGGGAAAGGCGGGAATAATTGTTCAAGTCCCGCAGGGACGACTCAGCTTCGTGAGAGACGCTTTCGAGGGTGGCCGTAGGGTTCTACTTCTTCCCCAACTTGCGGGAAATCTCTTCCACGATTTTCGGCCGCAGGTTCGCCAGAACGCTGTCCACAATGCTGGCGATGGCAGGATCGGTATCCGACGAGCTCTCTTCCACAGCTTTTCCCCCAACCGCTGCCGCCATGGCCGCGAGATCTTGGGGTGCCGGTGTTTCCAAAATGGCAGAGGAAACTTGGGCCGCTACGGGCTCGGAGGATTCTGGAACTGGCTCTTGGGCAGCCGCTTCGCTCGGGGCCGCCGATCGCGGCGCACTCTCTTCGGATGAAACCGATTCCGGGGCTGGCGCGATCTCCTGTTTCACCGCCTGACTGAGGTCAGCCTGTGATGGCGCAGGGCTCTCCAGTCCCGCAGCTGCCGAAGCCTCGACAATCGCCTTCTCGGGATCTGCCGAGCTCCTAGACACGCTCTCGGGAGCGGCCGCCGCGTACGCGCTCGCCACCTGTTCGAGTTCTTTGACTGCCGCCGTCACCGCTTCCGCGGCCGCGCTGCCCACCGCGCTCAGATCCTGCAGCGCTTCAGGCGCAACCGTCGCCGGAACCGACGCGGAGGTCGGCGCACTCTCGGAAGAATGCAGCGAACCGGCCGTGATGGACGCCGCGTGCCCGGTTTCGGCCGCGGCAAACTCCGCATACGCCTTCTGCATTTCCTCTTCCAGCGAAATGCCCGTCTCTTCCGGGGCTAAAGCTACCGAAACCGCGGTCCAGCGAGAAGCTTGCGAAATCGACTCTCCCACGGCCGCAGCCGCCGCCATGGTCACAACGTCCCCGGCCGCTTCCAGTACCTCCTGTGACGCGGGCCCAATCGCAGCGGTTACACTCTGCTCCTGTGGCGTCTCTTCCGAATGACCGACGGCGGACGAAACCTGCTCAGCTTCCACAGCAGCTTTCGTGTCACTCTTGCTCACCACCTCAGTTGCGGCAGCTTCCGCTGCCGGCGCGGGCGCCTCCAAACTCGCAGCTTGAACTGCCGGAACCTCGGATACCGCTTGGTCGCCATTTGGCTCCGCGATCTTGCCCTTGATGCGTGCGGCCGCAGCGGCGAGGGCGGCAATCTCTTCCGGAGTCACGTCTTTCGGAAGTCCAGCATTCGCCAGCGCGCCAAGATCGACGGTCTCCTCAGATTTCTGCGCAGCCGGAGCCTCGACCGCCATCTCCCGGAACTCAGTTCGCGCATTCCTGGACGCAGTCGGAACCACCGCCTCTTCCGCCTCCGGCTCCCGTTCTTTCTCTTTCTTCTTCGAGGGGAACGCGATGCGATTCTTCCAGCCCGAGTCCTCCTCCACTGCCATCGTCTTGTCGAAGCGAGCTTCTTCGGCAGCGATCCGCCCAAAGCGGCCGGGTTTCGAAGGCTCGTTGCGCGGCACGATCTTGTCTTCCAGCTTGCTCAATGCGCTCAGCAGCTCGCTGGCTTCAAACGGCTTCACGATATAGCCGTCGGCCCGAACCCGTCTGGCCTCTTCCGGTTTGAAAGGTTCCAGCTTGCCCACCGTCAGCAGGATCGGGATGTGGGACGTATCTCCCACCTCCTTCAGCCGCTGGCAAACTTCCAGCCCGCTGTATCCGGGCATGTAAACGTCCAGCACGATCAGATCCGGCCGTTGCTCCCCTATCTTTTTGAGCGCCGCGGAGCCGTTATTGACCGTAATTACCTCATATCCCGCGTCCGCGAGAATTTTCCGCCCCATGTTCTGAGCGGTTACGCTGTCATCGGCAAGCAGTATCTTCCGAGCCAAAAGGGTTCCTCTGATGAGGGGAGATATCGCGAAGGTAACCTGCCCTTCAACCTAAGTCAATGATCTGGAAGGGAGGTAACTGGTTACTACTGGTCAGCACCTAGTGCGTGAAGAGTGTGCGTGCCCTGAACTTCTTTTCCGCATGCGGAGACGAGCCCGCTAGAACGGATTGATCTTCTTCAATCCTTTCTTCTTGTGCTTTCTGCTGCTGGAGAGGTCCGCATCGCTGGCGGGAGTCGAATCGGCTGCCGCCGCGGATGGCCCCTGCTGCTGAATCTCATTGACCTGTGTGGGTGGCGGCAACGGCTGATCACTGCCTGTATCCACTGGTTTCAGCTCATTCGGATCCGCCGGAGCCGTGGGCTTGAGTTCATTGGGGTCCGGTGAGTTCGCAGGCGTTGGGACGCTCGGGTTCGATGAAGTCGTCTTGGCAAAGGGCGTTCCGCCCGGAACCGTTGCGTCACTGGCTGGAGGAAGATCGGCTCCCGGTTTGCTGATGATCTCCACTCCCACGGACTTCTCGCCCGAGCCGCCGGCATCAGGCACGCCTGCAGCTCCGCGAGCTTCTTTGCTGACCACGCTGGTCGCAGAGACCACTTCCGGATCGACCAGGCTGGGGTCGCCGGTCTGGGCGGCCGCGGCTACATCGGGACCTTTCTTGATCAGTCCCATCATTCTCTGCATGGCGGTAGTTTCACCGCGGCTGTCGATTTCGGCCTTGTTCTGGGCCACCGCAGCCTTAGTCGGGCGCGGAATCGGCTGATGTAGCGCGGCGAGCCGCTTCTTGGCGTCGTCATAACGATCCATCAACGGATAGCGCGTAATGATCTTCGAGTACTCCGCGCCCGCCTCTTTCGTCAGCTCGCCGATGTACTTGGACTTACCCGCCTCGCTGGTGCAGCCACGCGGCAGGCCGTGCTCGTCGCAGCTCGGAGCGTTGCGGACACGCGCAATCTGCGCTTCGAAGTTTTGCCCCAGCAAAAAGAGCGCCTCGTCCGCCCGGCTGTACAGCGGATATTTATCCACCAGCGATTGCAAGCGCGCGATCGATGCCGGATACGATTCGCGCAGGTAGTAGAACCGCCCAATTCCGAATTCCCGGTCAGCCAAAACTTCCTGCACCTGCAGCAGCTTTTGCTTGGCGTCAGGCACCAGCTTGCTGTCGGGATACGTCAGGATCAGCTTGCGGTACTCATCTTCAGCGCGTTTGGCATGGGTGAAGTCGCGGTCCGACTTCTCCATCTGCTGGTAATGAATGTTCGCAATCTTCAGCTGCGCCTCGGCGGCTTCCGACATGTTGGGAAAGAAGATTTCGAAATCGCTGTACTCCTGTTCCGCCTGGGCCAAGGCTGCAGTGCCGCCTTCGGCATACCACGAGTCGCCCACGGCTAACTTGGCGCGCGCAATGTATTCCGAGTCCGGATAGGTATTGATCAGCGTCTGCAGGGTCAGGCGGGCCACGTCGAAGCGGTTGTGCCGCATTGCATCCATTGCTTTGTCGAACAATACCTTGTCCGGTTGCTTGGAGCCCACCCCGGCCAGCGGGTTGACGGATTTTTTATTGGTGCACGCTGCCGTGAGGGCCAGAAGCAGACCCAACACCACAATCAACGGAATTCGACGCGACATAAAACCTCGGGAGAATCTGGTTTCAGAGTTTCGAGTTTCGAGTTTCGAGTTTCGAGTTTCAGAGTTTCGAGTTTCAGAGTTCGAAGTTTCAAATTTCCAAAGGTTTTGAAACCAGAAACCTGAAGCTTGAAACTCTCTCTTAGACTTTCTGCAGCGCGGCCTCAGTCGCCGCCTTCAACAAAGCTTCCGCATTCTTTGTTGGATCGCCATGGCCGAACACAGCGTTGCCCGCCACCAGGATTTCTGCCCCGGCGCGGACCACATCCGCCACGGTATCGAGCGCCACCCCGCCATCGACTTCGATGCGGTAGTGCAGCCCGCGACGCTGCCGGATCTCAGCTAACTGCCGCATTTTGTGCAAAGTCGAGGGAATGAACTTCTGCGCCCCAAAGCCCGGATTCACCGACATCACCAGCACGTAATCCACAATGTCCAGCACTTCAGAAAGCGTGTCCACCGGAGTTGCCGGATTGAGGACCACGCCCGCCAGGCAATCATGGCTCTTGATCAAGTGCAGGGTGCGATTCAGATGCCGGCAGGCTTCCTGATGCACCGACATCCAGTCGATTCCGGCATCGGCAAAAGCGGGAATGAATTCGTCCGGATTCTCAATCATCAGGTGGCAGTCCAGCGGCAGCTTGGTGATCTTCCGCAGCGACTTCACCACCGGCGGCCCGATCGTGAGGTTGGGGACGAAGTGCCCATCCATGATATCGACATGGATGATGCTGGCTCCGCCTTGGCCTGCGGCGATCACCTGCTCGCCCAACCGCGCAAAATCAGCCGAAAGAATAGAAGGAGCCAGTTCGATCAAAACCCGGGTGCCTCGAAGACTGAGTTCTTGCTACTGATTTCTTGTGGAAATTTTATCACGCGGGCATCCAGGAACATGCCGGGGCCAGAGTTTAGTGCGGGTAGATGAAGCTGCTGGGAGGAGCTGCTAATGAAGCTATTTCCGCGGCGGGATCCAGTACACCTCTTCTTTGACCCCTTTCCTGTCCACAAAACCCCGGCGTTTGAGGATGGCCTTGCTGTGTTCAATCATCTCCGGATGCCCGCACAGGTAAGCCACCGTGTTGCTGGCGTCCATCTCCCATTGGTCGGCATACTTGCGCAGGATGTCATCGGCCCGGCCGATCTCGCCCGGCCAGTCTTCGTGATCCCAGGGCCGGCTCACCGTGGGAACGTAAGTGAACCACGGCAATTCCCGGTCGAACTGCAACAGTTCATCTTTGTAGCCGAACTCCCACGGACGGCTGGCGCCATTGAGAAGGAATAGCTTGTGCGAGCCGTCGAAACGGCCCTCTTTCCAGTCGTTGCTCAGCGTGCGCACGTAGCTGACGAAGGGAGCCACCCCGGTCACGGTGGAGACAAGCAGATGCTTCTTCTTCCCATTACTGGTATCCAGAGAGAATTTTCCTTTAGGGATCTTGCGCATGAGCAGCCCTTCGCCCACCTGCAATTTGTACAGCAAAGGCGTGAGCGCCCCGTTAGGAACCAACTCCAGAAAGAATTCCACTTCATCTTCCGAGGGCGCGGATGCGATGGAATACGGACGCTCGATGCGCTTGCCATCGACTTCTACCGCCAGGCAGGCATACTGGCCCGGCACAAAATTGAATTCGCCATGGCTGCGAATCCGCAGAATCCAGAGATCGGGCGCGACATCGACCCGCTGGGTGATGGTGGCGCGGTAAAACTTCTCATCCGTGTTCGTCATGAACAATACCCCTTGCTCTCCCGACGGGGGAATCGAGATGCACAAAGCCCAATATTTCGGGAAACCCAACGCCCCAGTCGCTTACCTAATTAGATTCGAGGGCCGTACCGCGAGATGCATCCAGTCGGACCGAACGGTCGTCCGGCGATACATGGCTTCGCAATGGTAACTGCAAACCGGCAGCATTTGAAGGTACCGCAGTATTAATTCTTTCGATTCGAGCGATTGAGTAGGGGTGGACGTCGTCCGCTCCGCGAGCGGAGGGAGCGTGCTGACGCCAAATTTCACGACAGCCCTGACAAATTCTTATACGGAAGTCTCTTTTACTGCGAGTTGTTCCAGCACGGCCCGCAGCGCTCGCAGCACGTCGTCAGGCGACGTAGCTTTCAGTACAAATTTCAGCAACCCGTCAGGGGTGAACTGCGCTCCCCGCTGGCCCGCGACAAAATGGGCCAACTGCTCGGGATCCACGGAAGCATTCTGCCGAAATTTGAACGTCACTGAATCTCGCTTGCGATCGATCGCCACCACGCCGACGCGCAGGCACAGCAGCTTGAGCGCAGCGTAATCGAGCAGATTCCGCACAGCCGCAGGTGGCGGTCCATAACGATCTTGCAATTCCGCGGCCACATCCGTGAGTTGCGATTCCGTTTCCACTCCCGCTACCCGTTTGTACATGCGCAACCGTTGATTCTCCTCGGGAATGTATTCCGCGGGAATGCGAATGTTGAGGCCGAGATTGAGCTGTATTTCGGCTTCGTCGGGAGCGGCTTCGCCCTTCATCTCGCGCACAGCACGCTCCAGCATCTGGGTGTAGAGCTCAAAGCCTACGGCTTCAATATGCCCGCTTTGCTCTCCCCCAAGAAGATTTCCCGCGCCCCGAAGTTCCAGATCCAGCGCAGCAATTTTGAACCCCGCCCCCAGATCGGAAAATTCCTTCAGGGCCGCCAGCCGGCGCCGCGCGATCGGGGTCAGTTCGACTTCCTTCGGGATGAGCAGGTAGGCATAAGCCCGACGGTTCGAACGCCCCACGCGTCCTCGCAGTTGGTAGAGCTCCGAGAGTCCAAGTCGGTCCGCGCGGTTGATCAGGATGGTGTTGCACAGCGGAATGTCGAGCCCGTTTTCGATGATGGTGGTCGCCACCAGGATGTCAGCTTCGTGATGCATAAACTGCAGCATCACTTTTTCCAACTCAGCTTCTGACATCTGGCCATGCCCCACGAGAATGCGCGCCTTCGGAATCAGTTCCTGCAGCTTCGCTCCAATCTCCCAGATCGTGTCCACCCGGTTGTGGACGAAGTAGACCTGGCCGCCGCGTTCCAGTTCCTGCTCGATGGCGGACTGAATGAGCTTGTCATCCCAGCTGGCGACGACAGTCTGGATCGCCATGCGATCCTTGGGCGGCGTTTCGATCACGCTCATGTCGCGCAGGCCGACCAGCGACATGTGCAGCGTGCGCGGGATCGGCGTGGCCGACATGGTCAGCACGTCTACTTGCTTCCGCATCTGCTTGATGCGCTCTTTGTGGCGGACTCCGAAGCGCTGCTCCTCGTCCACAATCAGCAGGCCCAGATCGGCAAACTTCAGGTCCTTGGAAAGAATGCGGTGGGTTCCGATCAGAATGTCGATCTTGCCCGCCTCGGCTTTCTGCAGGATTTCTTTCTGCTGCTTGGGATTGCGGAACCGGCTGATCATTTCGATGGTGACCGGGAATGGCCCGAAGCGCTGCTTGAAAGTTTCGTAGTGCTGGAACGCAAGCACAGTTGTGGGCGCGAGGACGGCCACTTGCTTGTTGTCGCTCACCGCTTTGAATGCCGCGCGCATGGCGACCTCCGTCTTGCCGTAGCCGACGTCTCCGCACAGCAGGCGGTCCATGGGCAGAGAGGATTCCATGTCGTGCATCACATCAGTAATCGCGTGCGCCTGATCGTCGGTCTCATTGAACTCGAAAGCGTCTTCAAACTCCCGCACGAATTCATTACCCGAAGGGAAGGCATGCCCGACCGCTGTCTTGCGGGCCGCGTAGAGCTTCAACAGCTCCTCGGTCATGTCTTTCATGGCCTTGCGAACGCGGGCCTTGGTCTTGGCCCATGCCTGCGTGCCCAGATGGCTGAGCGTGGGCTTGGCGCCTTCGGAAGAACGGTATTTCTGGATCAGGTCGAGGCGGGTGAGTGGAACGTAAAGCCGCGCGCCCTCGGCGTATTCCAGCAGCATGAACTCGGCATTGCCATCGCCCTGATTGATTTCTTTCAAACCCTGGTACTGCCCGATGCCGTGTTCGACGTGAACGACATAATCTCCCACCTGCAGATCGCGGAAATCGGAGAGGAACGCAGAAACTTTCGATCTGGACCGCTGCGGACGCGAGGCCACGGTTTCCGATTCATCGAACAAATCGCGCGCGCCGAAGACAGCCAGGTGGGCCTCGGGGAACACGACGCCATCCGGCACGTAGCCTTTGGCAAGCGTGGTGGTGTGCACCTCGCCGGCGAAGTAGCTGGTCTCGTCGGCGTAGCTCTCGCCGCCGCGAGTGCGGCTGCCCAGCTTGAAGCTCACGTTGTACTCGGTGAAGATATCGGCCAGGCGCTCGACCTCTCCGGTGTTCGGCACCGAGAACAGAACCTGATTGCCCGCGGCCGTCAACTTCTTTACTTCTTCCAGCATCGCCGGAATGGCGCCGTGAAAGCGCGGGGTCGCCTGCGTCTGCAAGTTCACCGTGCTGTCCGCATCGTCGCTGCGCGTGATCCCGAGATGCTCGAGATCGGCCCCAGTTAGTTTTCCGACTTTCGGCCACCACCGGTCCGGCGGAAGGTACAAGTCAGTGGGCCGGACAAGATTCCCCACACCGCTGCGTTCGTGCGCTTCCTCCACCCGCGTCCAGAAGCGGTCTAACTCCGAGCGCAGCAGATCCGGTTCGTCGAGCAACACCGCCGCGTGGGGGAGCAGGTCGAAGATAGTGCGATCGGCACCGGCCACCGGTGCATAAAATTCCCAGCCGGGAAACACTGTCACCCCGCCGGAGCGGACGGCGGCTTCCACCATCTCTTCATTTCCGGTAATGCGCTGGCCCGAGAGCCGGGTGTGAATCGCGCCTAGCAAGTGCTCGCTGACCGGAGTCTCGGTCAAGGGCAGCAGCAGCGCTTCATCGATAGGGTTGGAGGATCGCTGCGAGGAGGGATCAAAGCGGCGAATCGAGTCGACCTCGTCGCCGAAGAACTCGATGCGTACTGGGCGTTCGGCCTCCGGCGAATACACATCGAGAATGCCTCCGCGAACGGCGTACTGTCCCGGCATTTCGACCACGTCGGCGGAACTGTAGCCCACTGTGTTGAGATGACCGAGCAGGTTTTCCAGGTCGAAGGACTCTCCCCGTCGCAGAGTGCGCGCCAGATCGCTGTAATACTCGGCCGGTCGCTGCAGAATCGCAGTGGCAGCAATCGGGGTGACAACAATCCCAACCTTTCCGGTCGCGATCTTCCATAGCGCGGTGGCGCGCTCCTCCTGCAGTTCGGGGTGGGGCGAAAGATTCTGGAAGGGCAACACGTCGCGCGCGGGCAGCCCGACGATCGATTCCGGATCGCATGCGGCAGTAAGCTCGCAGAATCCGCGGAGCACGGGAACGAAATCATCAATACCGCGGTTGTCCTTGACGACGAAGATGAAAGACCGCTCCGCCGCGCGCCGCAAAAGCACGAGAAGCAGCGCCCTTGCGGTCGGCAGGAGCCCGGAGACACGAATCCGCCCCGTGCCCTCTTTCAGGTGGGAGGCTACACGCCCAAAGCCGGGAAGCTGCTCAACGTCCGTGAAGAGTTCGCGGACGAAGGGAAGAAGCATCGCAATTCAATTTTAACAGGAACGAACATCCCCGCCGACGCGGCGAGAAAGAGAAGCACTGTCCCACTCACTCGTTCCGTAGAGCTATGACAGGATTGATGCGAGAAGCTCGCCTTGCTGGAAGGTAACCGGAGATGAGGGCTACCGCAACGAGTGCCACTGCCATCGCGCTATACGTGGCTCCGTCCCAAGGAGACGTAGCGAACAGAAGCGAGGCAATCAGACGGGCTGATACCAGGGAAGCAGCCGTTCCTAGCGCGATCCCCGCCAATGTCACTCGCAATGTTCCGAAAAGCACATCTTTCTGCACGCGTCCGATGCTGGCGCCCAGCGCCATACGTACACCGATTTCCTGTTTCTGCCTGGTTACGGAATAAGAAATCACTCCGTAGATGCCGAGCGCTGCCAACAACAATCCCAGTCCGGCAAAGCCTGCAACCAGCAGCATGAAAAATCGCCGGGGCGAACCTGCCCGGTCGACAATTGTTCGAATGGGGCGGAATTCGGCGGCGGGTTGCAAAGGGTTCAACTCCCGCAGCGCGCGCAGCACAGTCGGGCCAAGAGTGACGGGCGCAACGCTGCTGCGAATCACTAACTGAGCATCGTTAGGGCCCTGCTGGGTCGCGGGATAGTAAATCTGCCAGCCCGGGTCGCCTTCCAGGCTTTGCTCGTGAACATCGTCAACCACCCCAACCACGGTCAGCTCGTTGGGCCCGTTGCCATTCACAAGAATCTTGCCCACCGCATCCTCGCCGGGCCAGTAAAACCGGGCGGCGGAAGCATTGATCATCACCACCCGCTGGCTCTTCATGTCGTCTGCCCAGGTGAAATCGCGGCCATGGATCGCGATTCCCATGGCTCGCATGAATCCAGGAGTGATTACGTAAACCAATGGACCCGGCAGCACACCATCGGGATAGGTCTTGCCCTTGGGCACCGGTGTTCCCCATGCGCGGTTGCGACCCAGCGGGAGGTAGTCCGAAATGCCCGCCGCCTCCACTCCCGGGAGCGAAGTGACGCGGGAGATTACCTGCTGAAAGATTGCTGCGCGCTTTGCGGCACTCGCTTCTTCCGTGGAAGCGTTATCGTCGTACTCCACTTTGATCGAGGCGGCGCGATCGGGCTGAAATCCGAGATCGACATCGAGCACTTTCAGGAAGCTCCGCAGGAGTAAGCCAGCGGCGACCAGCAGGAGACAAGCAAGTGCCACCTCCGAGATCACCAGGGCAGATCGGATGCGCTCGTGTCTCCGTCCCAGGCCGGAACCTGGGCCGCTGTCTTTCAACGCCTCCTGAAGGTTTCCGCTTGCTATCTTCAAAGCTGGAGCGAGGCCGAACAGAATTGCGGCGAGGACGGCGATCAGTACCGTCCAGCCAAGCGCCCGCAGATCGAGATGCAGTGTGCTGAGCAGGGGCAGCGCTATCGATCCCTGGTGGGCGAGCCAGGCGAGCAGGATGGAGGCCATCAAGAGTCCGACGAGGGCACTGGCTCCGGAGAGCACGAGGCTCTCGATTAGTAATTGGCGGATGATCCGCCCTCGTCCTGCTCCCAGCGCACCACGCACCGCGAACTCTTTGCCTCGTGCGACGGCCCGGGCCAGCAGCAGATTCGACAGATTCACGCACGCAATCAGAAGAATTGCAGCTACCGCGCACCACAGCACGATCAGCGATCGATGCAGCCTGCCGCTTACATATTCCTTCAGAGTCCTCAGTTGCATTGAACTGTCTTTACCGACATAAGAGCCGCAGGACTTCGGGCGTTTCACATTCCAGCAGAGGTTCGGTTCCACCAGGCGTGCCTCGGCCTGGGCTTGAGCCAAGGTCGCTCTGGGCTTGAGGCGGCCGATCAGAGTCACGATGTTGCCCCAGTCGCGCTGTTCGTCGAGCACCAGTGGGAGGAAGAGATCAGTCTTGGACCCGGGCGAGAACACGGCGCCGAAATCAAAGGATTCCGGCAGTACTCCGACGACGGTGACCGCGCGTCCACTCAGATTGATAGACTTACCGATGATCTTCGAGTCGCCGGCGAACTGGCGGCGCCAGTAACCGTGGGTCAGCAGAGCCACAGGTTGAGAGCCTTTCCGTGCTTCCTCGGGCGTGAACAGGCGGCCCATTTGCGGCTGCACCCCAAGAACCTGAAAGAAGTTACCAATCACTTCGATCCCGGTGACGGGTTGCGGCTCACCGCGGCCTGTAAGGCGCAAATTGTCGGGACTGGTGAAAGCCTCGTACCCGGTGACGTCCTGATAGGAACGGCTCAGTGCCCGGAATTCGTCGTAGGCGTCGGCGGAATACGTCGAGCACGACAACCCGCATTTCTGCGGTGGCGGCGCGATCCACACCAGTTCATTTGAATTCGGGAACGGCAGAGGACGTAGAAGGATGGTGTTTACGACACTGAATACGGCCAGGTTCGCCCCAATCGCCAGCGCGAGAATCAGGATTGAAATTGCTGCAAAACCCGGGTCACGGCCCAGCTTGCGAAACGTGTAGCGGATATCCCACAGGCACGCTGCCAGAAAGTTCCCCAGAGGTTTGCGGTCTTGCATCTATCCTCCTTTGCACGTGCGCCCGACAGCGTGCCCGTGTTCGTAAAGGCCGAACCTGCACCGGTGCGCTTCATTAGACGTGCGAGAAAGTGGAAGGAAAGAAGATCTGGACCATAACAAAACAAGGGGACCTAAGGTTTGAGCGACAAATCCCAAAGAGTGGGTTTTCGCGGAGCCCCGCAACGGAGCCCAGCAGGGGAACCAGACAATCGCAACGAGGCTTGAAGCTTGCCCGCTGAAAATTAGTGCCCACTTCGGCCGCGCACCGTGAGTTCCGCCTCACCCGCTACATCCGACAACATCACGTGCAGGGCATGCTGCTTCTCGTCGTATGTACTTTTTAGCGGGTACGTGCTGCTGGAGAATTTCGCCTGGGCGTGCGGCGACGGCCAGTCGTAGATCACCACCTCGATGAGTTTCCACCATGGCGTAAATGAACCCTCGCGCACATGAAATTTCAGTCGAATCGAGCTCGCGTCTGCTTCGCACGTGAGATTCTGGCGCAAATACTTGCCTTTCTGATAGTCGAAGGTATGCCCGTCGTCGAGGTAAATCGAACCGGTGCACTGCGGGCCGGGATAGACACGCAGTTCCAGCGGACCGGGGGGAATTTCGTCAGTGTACTGAACCACCGGCTGCATGGGGATGATACTTCCTCCGCGCGCGTAGACAGGGAGCGTTTCCAATCCAGGATGGATCGGGCGAGGACCTTGGAATGTTGTCCCGGGCGCGGCTGTGACGACTTGAGTAATGGAGGGCGCATGCGGTTGCGGCGGCATCTTTTCGCCCGTCCAGAAATCGAACCACTGTCCCGGCGGATATGCCACTGCATAGTCGTTCACCATTTCTCCAAACGGTGGCGGTGCGACCAGAAGGCTAGGTCCGAGCAGAAATTCGGTGTCGAGATTTTCGAAACCCGGATAAGTGCGCTCGAAGATCTCGGGGAATTCCATGAATACCGGCCGCATCAATGGAAGACCGGTGCGCGATGCCTCATCCGCCAATTCGTAGAAGTAAGGCAGCAGGCGGTAGCGCGTTTCAATGTAGCGGCGCCGGATCGCTTCCTGCTCGGGACCGTTGTTCCATACCTCGTGCGGCAGGCTGCCCTTCGTTGCGTGGTCGCGAAAAAATGGCGAGAACGCGGCTTGCTCCACCCAGCGGGTAAGCAGTGCGGGCGGCGGCGAACCATTGAATCCGCCCACATCGGCGCCCACGAAAGGAATGCCGCTGATGCCGAGATTCAACACCATCTGCGTCGCCAGGCGGAGATGATTCCATGTGGCGGAATTGTCTCCTGTCCAAGTGAAGCCGTACCGCTGCCCGCCGGCATAGGTAGCGCGGGTCAACACAAACGGGCGCTCGTTGGGGCGTAACTTCAACAGACCTTCGTAGGTGGCGCGGGCATTCTCCAGTCCCACAATGTTGTGGATCTCGGCATGAGTCGCGGTCCGGGTCGCAAAACCGGGCTCCTCGATGCGATGCACCGTATTCAGCGGCATTGTCTTGTCGGGGCCGTCAAAGACTGAGGGCTCATTCATGTCATTCCAGAATCCGGAGACGCCCTCGTTCACAAATTCCTTGTAAAGATTTCCCCACCACTCGCGAGTCTGCGCACGAGTGAAATCAGGAAACACAGCGGACCCCGGCCACACGGCACCGACAAACTCGCTGCCGTCGGGACTCTTGACGAAATGATCGCCGGCATGTCCCGTGTCGTAAGGCGAGTATCCCTGATTAGGCGCGTGCGCGATGTGCAGATCGGTGATGTTGACCAGATGTAGATGTTGTTTGCGCAGATCGGAGACCAGTCCCGGAAAGTCCGGGAATGCCTTCGTGTTGACCGTGAAGGGGCGATTTCTGTCCTGGTAATCGATATCGAGATAGACGACGTCGGAGGGAATTCTGTCGTTTCGGAGGCGAGTCGCAATTTCCCGCAGCTCTGATTCCGGAAAATAGCTGTAGCGCGATTGCTGGAAGCCCAGCGCCCAGAGCGGCGGCAGCGGCGGCTTACCAGTCAGGTAGGCATAGTTCTCGACCACCTGCTTTGGGCTCGGCCCATAGATGAAGTAGTAATCCAGCGGCCCGCCTTCCGCACCGAACGCGTACGCGTCGCGCGCGGATTTGCCGAAGTCGAACCAGGTCCGCCAGGTGTTGTCGAGAAAAATTCCGTAACTACGCGTTTCGTGAATGGCGAGAAAAAACGGAATGCTCTTGTACAGCGGATCGACCGACTCTTGCGGGCCCACATCGGTATTCCACAGTGTGTACGCTTGACCTCCACGATCGAACCCGCCGGTCTTATCACCCAGCCCAAAGAAATGTTCGCCGCCCAGCATCGCCTTGTGGACGGAGAATCCACCTGATCGGAAGGTGATCGGATGTCCGACGGAATCTGCCGAAATCACATTTCCGCTAAGATCCTGGATCACAATGCGTGCTGGATTCTTTTCGATGCGCACCTCGAGGGCCGCCGTGCGGAATCCTACGAACGAGCTTTCGTCGACGGGCTGTACGTTTATGGACTTGCGCGCCTCGGGAACTACCGCCCAGGACGTGTCTTCGGGCAGGGCATCGGGAGCGATACGCACCCGGATGATGTCGTCACGTAAAGCCGTGATTCGCATGATCGCTGTACCAGCCTGGACTTCGATCCCATCCGGTAGCGGCTTGGAATTCGTGGCTGCATCAACAATCAGCGCCGAGGATGCTGCGGCTTGGGCGTGAAGCGACGGCGCTACTACTGCCGGAAGTGCGAAGCACAACACGATCAGCCGCGATACGAGAGAGCACATTGCGTGACCTTTGCAATCCTGGAGTTTGGAACACCATAATACCAACCAGGACATCTCCACAGAGAACCCAGAGGAACACAGCTAGACCTTGCAGCATTACCAGCGCAGGCATTAGGCTATTGCGGCCCGAGATCGAGCAATTCTCCGGTCGATTCTTGCGCGGGAGAAATCTATGGCACAGGATTCCGTTTCAAAGGGCGTGTTATGGACTGGCCGAGTGATGAGCGCATTGCCCATTTTCATCGTTCTCATGGGTAGCGTGATGAAGCTGATGAGGCTCCCCGCTGTACACGAGGGCTTCGCCCGTGCCGGGCTTTCAGACAGCTTGATCGTGCCGGTGGGCCTGATCGAACTGACCTGCGTAATCACGTATGTGATTCCTGCGACAGCTGTTCTCGGCGCCATCCTGATGACTGGGCTGCTGGGAGCCGCGTGCCTGACAAGTTTGCGCATTGCTGATCCGACTTATCCCCTTCCTGTGATCCTTGGCATGCTGGCTTGGGGAGGTCTATTTATGCGCGACCTGCGAGTACGCGCATTGATTCCATTCCGAAAAGCCGAGGGCAAGAGTTTGCGCAACGCCACCGAGGCTGAGAAAACCGTCTCAGCCGCGTAACAGCGGTCTGGTCAGGCAGGTGGGGCCGCCGCTCCCGTTAATGCAGAGTTCGCTGCCGGGAAACGAGCGCACGTCGAACCCAGACTCCCGCAACCGCTCGTTCGTTCGACGGTTCTCCTCGATGGCAAGAAGTGCCCTGTTCCCCAAGGCCAGCACATTGCAGGCGAGTGTTTCGCGCTCGGAGTAATCGATCTCGATCAACTTGAAACCCCGGCCTTTGAGGAGTTCGACCGTTTCCACGGCGAGCCAGGGAAGATCAACCAGCGCGGTGTGCTCATCGAGCAAACTGATCAGCGACATCAGATGAAGACAAGCCGATGGTCCTGGGCCGTAGGGAAGCGGCGCGGAAATCACGCTGACCCCCTTCGGAGCGAGCAGCGATCGCATCTGCTCGATTCCGGCTGCGTTCGTCCGGTATCCATGGCCGATAAGCAGGGTCTTCGCGTCGAGCCAAACGATATCGCCGGCCTCGGTACTTCCGGGCGCGCTTATTTCGCCGAAAATTGGGATGCCGAGTCGCTTAGCAAAGCTCTTGTGCCGGCCTGCTTCCGCCAGCCGGTTTTTCTTTCCCGGACGCATGAGCATCAGCCCGAAATCGGTGGCCAGAGATGCATCGTGGGCATACACAGCATCGAGGGAAAGGTCGGAGGATGCCGGTAAGTCCAGCACCTCGGCTCCAGCAACTTCCAATTCACGCCGCAGAGTGTCGTGCTGCGCCTCAGCCTTCGCCGTGGCCGGCTGATCATGGAATGCCAACTCGCGCCACTGGCCCAGGCGCTCTGGCTGATTCCATCCCGCAGTTTGGGGCGAGCACACCAGCACTCTTTGCAGCGGGCCGACCATGGAATGTCCGTTGAACGAGATTTCGGTTTGCGGCACTGGCACGGCGGCTCTCCTGAATACGCCGCACCATTGTACGGCAGGCCTTCGGACAGTCAGAAGGGCTGGCAAAGGCATTATGAGTGCATCGGGTGATAACGCAGGAATCCCAGGCCAACCCGCATGTGATGAAGCCACACATCGGGAATGCACACCGCGAAGCACAATCCCAGCAAGCCTTGCGCCAGGCCAAGAACATAAAGGTTGCGGTAGCGGCGGAACAGCGCGCAGGAAACTGCTCCCCAGACCAGCGTCGCCAGTACGAGAGGGATGTTGGGGAGATGCGCCAGCGCGAACAGCACGGCTGCGACTCCCATGGCCGCGTTGCTCGACAGAACGCCGGAAAGGCGCGACAGAAAGAAGTCCTGCAACAGGAACTGCTGGTATAGCGTCCAGAGAACGTATCCGCCGACGTGAGAGAGATCGGGCGCGTAGAGCGTATGAAATGTTCCAGCGTATTTCGCCGCCTCCACACCCACGACGCCCAATGCGACCGCAGCGGGAAGTATCCACAGCGAGGCGACGAATCCGCGCCAGCCTAAGCCGAGTTCATTCAGCCCGGAACGGCGCCAGAGCACGAGTACCAAGGGCGCCAGCAAGGCGATCGGCCCGAAGATGAGTTGATCGCGAGTCGGAAGCCAGAGCACAGCATCGATCGCCAAAAAACCGAGAATCAGTTCCGCCAGGTTTCGCGTGGAAGAAGCACTTTGAGAGAGGCTGAGCTGGTATCCAGCTGAATCGGTAGTGGCCACGGACGCGTCCCCGAAATTCTTAGGAGTGCCCGAAAACAGATTTGGTTGCAAAAGCAATCTGCAAAGACTGCGGCTCACACCGCCAATTCCGGTGTGGCGGCGAGCAGGGTGCGAGTATATGGATGAGTGGGTCTCGAGGTGATCTGTTCCGTGTCTCCGATCTCCACCAGCTTTCCCCGGCTCATCACCGCGATGCGCGTGCAGAGATAGCGCACGACGGGCATGGAGTGCGAGATGAACAGGTAAGTGAGGCCGAAATCGCGCTGCAACTGCTGCAGCAGATTCACAATTTGAGCGCCCACGCTGACGTCGAGCGCGGACACGGGCTCATCGCAGACGATGAACTTGGGTCGCAGCGCCAATGCGCGTGCGATCCCGATGCGCTGACGCTGTCCGCCGGAGAATTCGTGGGGGTAGCGGCTGCGCGCGGATTCGTCCAAGCCGACGGCGCGCAGCAGTTCGGAGACAGCGCTGGAGAGATCAAGCTTTCCTTGACCAGGCAGCCCAGAACGCTCGGTGCCGGAATCTTTGTGAATCAGCATGGGCTCGGCGATTATGTCTTCCACAGGGTAGCGCGGATCTAACGACGCGAACGGATCCTGAAAGATGATTTGCATGTCCCGGCGGAGGCGACGCATTTCAGCACGTCCCGCCGCCAGCAGATCGCGGCCCTCAAAACTCAGGCTCCCGGACGTGGGTTCAATCAGACGCAGAATGAGCCGGCCCAGCGTGCTCTTGCCAGATCCGGATTCGCCGACCAGGCCCAGCGTTTCTCCCGGATGGATATCCAGAGAAACGTCGTCCACCGCGCGTACGTCAGCGCGTGACTTGCCGCCGAATGGCGACTCGGCATAGGCAAAGATTTTCGTAAGATTGCGGACTTCGATCAGGGCCACCTGGCGATGCTAGCAGCATCGGGACACGGCTCGCGAGTAGCGGAAGGAGATCGGCTATCCGGCGGCGATCATGGGCACTGCCGCCAAAGCGGCCAGCAGTCCTACAAACTTCCAGCGGCTGAAATGCTCTTTCAGGATGATTCGCGCCAACAACACCGTGATGGCGGGGTAGAGCGAGGTGATGACGACGGCTTCGTCCAGGCGGCCGCGCTGGCTGGCATAGATGTAGAGCGCGCTTCCGCTGATGTCGAGGAACCCCGCCAGCATGGCGATCCCGATCGACGGCAGTTCCATGGCAAGCGGCGCGCGGGTGGCGATTACCACCACCCCTGTGGCCACAAACGACGCAATTCGGCCAATGGCCGCAACGAAGATGGGAGAGCCGGTCGTCTGGTGCATGCACATGTAAAAGGCGGCAAAGCCGACGCCGGCCAGAGCAGCCATGGCAACACCCTTGGGATGGCCAGTCGCGTCCTTGCTCGCCTGCGGTTCGGGGCGCGTAATCAGCCAGATCGCAAGGACCGCCAGGATGAAGCCAGCGATCGACCAGCGGCTGGGAGCCCCTTCGAGCGCGATGTCGGCTAGAGTTGGGATGGCCGCTCCAATGAGTGCCGCAGTCGGGGCCGCCAGTCCCATCTGCCCCGATGCCAGGGCGCGGTAGAAAAGTGCGAGCGCAACTCCGCCCAGCAGTCCTGCCAGCACAGACCAAATTATGCTGGCGAGTGATGGCAGAGGCGCGTGCTCGACCAGGGAGATCAGCAGCATCAGCGAGAACGCACAGAAGTGTGAGAACGCGGTGAAGACGAACGCATTCGCACGCCGGACGCCGTAACCTCCGGAAAAATCAGACGCCCCCCAAAGGAACACGGCGGCGACGCTATAGGCTACTGGCGTCGATGGTAGAGAGAAGGGCAAACGCCGAGGTTATCACGGCGTCCCGGCATCCCTTTTCGCACCTGTGAGTCCTGAATCCTGAGTCGCGAGTCCTGAGTTCAGGACCCAGGACTCGCGACTCAGGACTCACGATTGTGATGCAAGCTTTCTAGCTCTCGGCAGGAGCGAAAAACACCAGGACAGCAATCTCTTCCTCGATGTCGTAAAACCGGTGCTCGACTTCGGCCGCCACAAAGAGCACGGTTCCCGCCGAGACTTGCGTGTGCTCATTCCCGGCGCGGAATCGCGCACGCCCGCGCACAACGTAATACATCTCATCTTCATGATGAGGCCGCTGGGGGTCATCGCCTCCAGCCGGCAAAACGTAGAGCCCCGCGCTCATCGCGGGAACGCGCAAGAATTCCTGGTACCTCCTGTTTCCGGAGGCACGTTGCGCATCGATTTCGTTCAGCGTAAAAAAATCAGCTTTGGATTCAGTCACCCGTGCCCCTTTCGCGCGTATCTACGCCGCCATCGGCTGTCCGGTCGAGCGCAGCTCGGCTATTGCCCCGCGGCTATGAGAGCGCGCGTGAGAATTCTTCTTTCGCCCCGCTGGGGCGGGGTTCTTTCATCCACTTTGCACCCACGCCTTACGGCGTGGGCCGCATTCTTCCGCCGCTTCGCGGCTCTTGTCAGCTCCAGGAGTCGTCAGATTCTGTATCCTCGCCTTTGTCGTTGCTGGCGATCACTCGCACCGTATTCTCTCCCGGGTATTGTCCCTTCTGCGTCAGCTGTACCTGCCAGTTGCCGATTGGAGGAACAAAGCTGTTGTCGTATACCACCTGGCCATTGATGATGATCTGCGCACGTGCGATCTTCTCCCCGGCGTCCGCCTTCGCGGCAGCGGATATGTCCCAGCCGATCGCGGGATTTTTCGCATGCTGAGCGGTTACGGTCACGCCAGGATTCCCCCGAAGACCATCTCGGTAAATTGCGGGACCAGGTTGTTGGTCTGCAGATTGCCTTCGGGTTTGTACCACTGGTAGATCCAGTTGATCATCCCCAACAGCGCAAAGGCCGCCGCGCGCGGGCTGACCGAACCTTTGGCGCGCCGCACTTTCTGCACATCCGCCATCAGGCTCTCCACAAAGTGCACGTATTCTTTTTTTCGCTGGTTGATGCGCTTGCGCAAGCCCGGCGGCAAGGGATGGTTCTCGTGCAGCATCACCGTAATTTCGCGATCGCGCGGGCTGAGCACCACCTCGATATGCAGACGGATCAATGCCCGCAGCCGCTCCTCGGGATCGGCAATGTTGCTTACCGGAGCGAGCACGCGCTCCTGAGTCAGGTCCATGGCGTGATTCATGATTTCGAACAGAATTTCATCCTTGCTCTGAAAGTGGTGATACAACCCTCCTTTGCTGAGCTTAAGGGCGGCGGCCACGTCGTTCATCGACGTCGCATCGTACCCGCGCTGCTGGAACAGGCGGGCGGCCGTTCGCAGGATTTCCTGCCGGGAATCGAGTACCGCTTCGCGGGTCATCGCGAGCCATGGTAAATAGTTGCGGCAGCAATGCCAACTATGAGGAGATTTTCGTGTGGGGGCGGAAGCCCTTTCTGCAACCGAGAAAAGTCAAGACCTCGATCGGCTACGGTGTGCACCAGAATGGCGGCAGACCGTTCCAGCCCATAGACGCCAAGCGCTTTAAAGGCGCGAGCCAGCGTGCAAATCAGTACCAGGATATGCTTTGATGTCAGCAACATAGATCCCGAGGTTAAATCGGTTTAACTCGCTCGTGGCGGGGGGCTGTCGGAACTCGACCTGGGGTTTAGGCGAAGGCAATGGCTTCGCTTGGTGGGGCTCAGTGCTTCCGAGCGTGGTATTTCTCGGCGTGAGCAGACTGTCGAGCTGGACTCGATTGGACAGCGGAGGGCGGCCATTCGCACATAGGGCAAAGTGCTACGGCCTGAGAGGTTGTCCCTACGTGTTCACGTATAGATTTCCGGAATGAAGCTTTGCTCGTGAAACGGAGGGCGCACGTACTTCGTCTTATCGAGAGCGGGTAGCTTGAGCTTTTCCGGCGTCAGGTCATGGTACGGGATGGTCGACAGCAAGTGACGGATTACATTCAGCCGCGCGCATTTCTTATTCTCGGCGTTCACCACGTACCAAGGCGCCTGTTTGATATCAGTGACCGCAAACATCTCATCTTTGGCGCGTGAGTATTCGGCCCAGCGGCGCCGCGACTCGAGGTCGATCGGACTCAGCTTCCAGCGCTTCGTGGGATCCCGCATGCGGTCCTGGAACCGCCGTTCCTGCTCCTCATCACTGACTGAGAACCAGTACTTGATGAGGATGATGCCGGATCGAACCAGCATGCGCTCGAACTCCGGGCAGCTATGCATGAATTCCTGGTACTCAGCCTCGGTGCAAAATCCCATGACGCGCTCCACTCCGGCGCGGTTGTACCAGCTGCGATCGAACAGCACCATCTCGCCCGCGGCGGGAAGATGGGCGGCGTAGCGCTGGAAATACCACTGGGTCTTCTCGCGCTCGGTGGGCGTGCCTAACGCCACGACCCGGCAGATGCGCGGGTTCAACTCTTGCGTGATGCGCTTGATCGCTCCACCTTTTCCGGCAGCATCGCGGCCTTCGAACAAGACCACGACTTTGAGCCCGCGGTGGCGAATCCATTCATGAAACTTCACCAGCTCGACATGCAAGCGTCGCAGTTCCTGCTCGTATTGACAGTCTTTGCCGACGCGCAATGATTTTGTTCTTGGCGTCTTGAGTGCGTCCCGCGTCGCTTCGTGTCCATCATTTCCAACCATAGCTGTCTCCTGCAGCTTTCATCGGCACAATGGCTCGAGGCATTTAGGGACGACCTGCATTCTGCGGAACCGTCGAAATGCGCTCGACCGGGGACAGGCCGAGAGGCTATCCCTACGTGGTTCTCAACCAGAATGCTTGCACTAGCTTAGGGGCATAACCCGGCTGCACTTGGGCAGCGCCCATGAGCTTGTTGGTTCTTTTGACTTGACAGCTAAGCGCGTCCCGCATAGCATTTCTGCATACCGACCGACCGGTCGGTTTTCCTGGGGATTGCTTTTCCGCCTGTATTTCGGGACACTGGTTCCCATCCCCAAAAACAAGGGTTCCCTTTCTCCCTTGTGCTACGAGAGGAGCACACTGTGGTCACTATTTATTACGAACGCGATGCTAAGCCCGAGACACTGAAGGGCAAGACGATCGCGATCCTTGGTTATGGCAGCCAGGGACACGCCCAGGCCCAGAATCTCCGCGACAGCGGACACAAAGTTATTGTAGGTCTCGATCCCAACCGCAAGAGCGCCCGACAGGCGAAGGCCGACGGCATGGTGGTCGTCGCGCCGGATGAGGCCGCCAAGCGCGCCGACTGGATCCACGTGCTTACTCCCGACGAGACCCAGGCCGAACTCTACGATCAGCACATCAAGCCCTATCTGCATCCGGGAAAAGTTCTCGGCTTTTCGCACGGCTTCAGCATTCATTTCAAAGCCATCGTTCCGCCGGATGACGTCGACGTCTTGATGGTCGCGCCCAAGAGCCCGGGACACCTCGTTCGCCGCGTATACACCGAAGGGCGCGGAGTTCCCTCGCTGCTCGCCATCCAGCAGGATGCCAGCGGCCGTGCTCACGAACTCGGTCTCGCTTATGCCCACGGAATCGGCTCGACGCGCGCCGGCGTTCTCGAAACCAGCTTCAAAGAAGAAACCGAGAGCGATCTGTTCGGCGAGCAGGCAGTTCTTTGCGGCGGCCTGACCTCGCTGATCAAGAAGGGATTCGAAACTCTGGTGGAAGCGGGATACGCCCCCGAGATCGCGTACTTCGAGTGCCTGCACGAAGTAAAGCTGATTGTCGACCTGATCTACGAAGGTGGATTAGATCGCATGCGCTACTCCATCTCGAACACGGCGGAATACGGCGATCTGACTCGCGGCGAAAAAGTAGTTGGCGACGAGACACGGCAAGCGATGAAGAAGATTCTGGCCGACATCCAGTCCGGCAGCTTCGCGAAAGAGTGGATTGCCGAGAATAAAGCGGGCTGTCCGAACTTCAACAGGCTGCGCGAAAAAGAGAAGCAGCACCCAATTGAAATCGTCGGCGCGCAACTGCGCGGCATGATGAGTTGGCTGCCGCAGGCGGGCAAGAAGACGGCAGAGGTTCCCGCGGAATCCACAAAACAGGTGGTGAATGCGTAAAGTGTCTCGCGACCGAAACTGGGGTACCCCGCGGCTCGCCGCGGTTGCGAGACGTGGGCATTCCGAGTTCTTGACGGTGAAGGTGCTGAATGGTTAAAGGAGCCGACATAGTCCTGCAGTGCTTGCGGGCGGAAGGCGTAGACCTGGTCTTTGGCTACCCCGGCGGCGCGATCATGCCATTGTACGACGCCCTGGAAGGCAGCGGCGTGCGCCACATCCTCACCCGGCACGAGCAGGGCGCCGTGTTCGCTGCCGAAGGCTATGCGCGCGTTACCGGCAAGGTGGGCGTGGCGATGGCCACCAGCGGTCCCGGGGCGACTAATCTCGTCACCGGCATCGCCGATGCCAAGATGGATTCCGTTCCCCTGGTTTGCATCACCGGCCAGGTGCGCAGTGCTCTGATCGGCACGGATGCTTTCCAAGAGACAGATGTCTTTGGGGTGACTCTCTCGCTGACGAAATGGAGCCGCCTGGTTCGCACCATCGCCGAAATTCCCGAAGCCATTGCCGAAGGCTTTCATTGGGCGCGCAGCGGACGTCCTGGTCCGGTGGTCATCGACATTCCCACCGACCTGTTGAAAGCCAAGATGGAATTTTCCGGTCCGGTGAAGTTCAGTCCGCACGCGCGTCCCGCTGAGGCCAAAGCTGACGGCGGATTCACCGACACCGTGGTCGCGCTCCTGAAGCAATCTTCGAAGCCTGTGGCGCTGGTGGGAGCGGGCGCGAAGCTTTCCGGCGCAATCACCGATCTCCGGCGCTTACTCGACAAGCTCAACATACCCACGTTCGCCACCGTGCATGGGCTGGGCGCAGTCGAACCGCAGGCTCCGTACTACCTGGGGATGGTGGGGATGCACGGAACGCGAGCCGCCAACATGGCGCTGCACGAAACCGATTTGCTTCTGGTGTTGGGAGCGCGTCTCGACGATCGCGTGACCGGCGAGCCGACGCGCTTCGCCCCGCATGCCAAGATCGTCCATTTCGAAATCGATCCCGCGCAGCTTGACCGGGTGCGCCCCTGCGATTTTCCGGTCATTGGAAATCTCGCCGACACGATTCCCGCGTTCGAAGCTGAATTACGCAGTCACACGCTGCCGGATTTCAGTGTGTGGCGCTCCGTCGCCTGCGGTGCGGATCGCGCGGAGCTCGATCCGCGTGGATTGGCTCAGCCGACGATCCGTTTCCTCGACGAACTTTTCAGCCGCTTGCCGGAAGACAGCGTCGTCATCACTGACGTGGGACAACACCAGATGTGGGCCGCACAGCGTTACCGGTCCTCTTCGCCCCGCGGGTTCATCACGTCGGGCGGACTCGGCTCCATGGGCTTCGCTCTCCCGGCAGCCGTGGGCGCGCAACTGGCCAAGCCTGACACCTGTGTCGTCTGCGTTTCCGGTGATGGTGGATTTCAGATGAATATCCAGGAACTGGCGAGCGTTCATCGCCTCGGGCTTCCGGTGAAGTTGGTAATCATCGACAACAAATATCTCGGCATGGTCCGGCAGTGGCAGCAGCTCTTTTATGAGCGCAATTACGCCGAGACCGACCTGAGCGATAACCCGGATTTCGTCGAGATCGCGAAGGCTTACAAGATTCACGCTTTTCGCATGAAAGAAGATGTGATGCGGGAGTTCCCGGTCTCACAAGAGACAGGCGATCAGATCGACCGCTTCCTGCGCTCTCCGGAGCCGGAATTGCTGGTGTTCGATTGCGCTCCGGAAGCAAACGTATTCCCGATGGTCCCGGCAGGCGCAGCGCTTTCGGAGATGTTGCTGGAAGAAAAATAGGCACGAGGAGCAAACATGCAATTCCACATTCGCTATCGCAACACGCAGGGCACATTGATGCGCATCCTCAACGCGGTTTCGCGGCGCGGGCTCGACTTGCCCGCGGTCCATGCGGAAGCTGCCGAGCACGATCATCAGGTGACGCTCGCCCTGGAGGTCAACCAGAAACAGGTGGGCCAACTCTACCGCGAATGGTATGGGATTCCCGATGTAATCCGTGTCGGCTCCGGCGGCGCGCATACCACGGCGTGGACTTCGCATCATCCGCCCACGGGCGTCAGCCTTGAAGAATCGCGCCCTGCGGCTCGCGCTTAATTTTTATGACTGGGCAAGCATGACGATTCCTGGGCGAACGTCATGCAACTGGGGGGAACCTGCAGAGCGGGTTCCCCATTTTTGTTCCGAGTTTCAGGTTTCGGGTTTCGTGATCAAGTTCAGGGGTTGGAGTTCAGGGGGTAGGGCTCAGGGTTTTTGAAACTTGAAACCTGAAACTTCTTTTTCAAACCTGTAACTTTGAAACTTATTTTCTCTCCTGTACTCTTTCAGTCATGGATCTCAAGCACATCAGCCGTGGAATCACCGAAGGGCGCGACCGTGCCGGCGCGCGCTCCATGTTCAAAGCCGTTGGGTACAGCGATGCTGACCTCAGTAAGCCCCTCATCGGTGTGGCCAACACATGGATCGAAACCATGCCGTGCAACTTTCACCTGCGACGCTTGTCGGCCAAGGTGAAAGAAGGGATTCGTGCCGCTGGCGGCACTCCTATGGAGTTCAACACGATCGCCATTTCCGACGGCGAGACCATGGGCACCGAAGGCATGCGGGCGTCGCTGGTCAGCCGCGAGTTGATTACCGACTCTATCGAACTAGTCTGCCGCGGGCAGATGTTTGACGCCGTGGTCTGTGTTGTGGGCTGCGACAAGACTATCCCGGCCGGCGCGATGGCGCTGGCGCGCATGAATCTTCCCGGAATCGTCCTCTATGGTGGAACTATTGCGCCCGGTACTTATCGTGGGAAAAATGTCACGATTCAAGATGTGTACGAGGCCATTGGCGCCAACGTTGCCGGAAAGATGAGCGATACGGAGTTAAAGGAACTGGAAGATGCCGCGTGTCCCGGAGCAGGCGCCTGCGGCGGGCAATACACCGCCAACACGATGTCGACTGTGATGGAGATGATCGGGCTCTCGCCCATGGGCTTCAACAGCATTCCCGCGATGGATCCGCAGAAAGACGAGGTTTCGTTCGAGTGCGGCAAGATCGTGATGAATGTATTGCAGAAGGGCCTCAAGCCGCGCGACATTCTGACCCGCGAGGCATTCGAGAATGCCATTGCGTCGGTGGCCGCGAGCGGCGGATCGACGAA
Organism: Candidatus Sulfotelmatobacter sp.; assembly: GCA_036376495.1. Taxonomy (GTDB): domain Bacteria; phylum Acidobacteriota; class Terriglobia; order Terriglobales; family Acidobacteriaceae; genus Sulfotelmatobacter. The sequence continues at coordinate 26,068 of DASVAE010000057.1, forward strand.
TGCAGTCCTGCATCTGCTGGCGATTGCACGGGAAGCAGGCGTACAGCTCGATATCGACGATTTTCAAACCGTAAGCGAGCGCACTCCGCTGTTGTGCGACCTGAAGCCCTCCGGCAGATTTGTTGCGTCCGATATGCATCGCGCGGGTGGAATTCGCCTACTGGCCAGAAAATTGGTGCGTGGAAAAAATCTTCATGCCCAGGCCATGACCGTGACCGGGCGGACCATCGACGCCGAAGCCGAGAGTGCGGTGGAGACTCCGGGCCAGGAAGTCATTGTTCCGCTGGATAAACCTCTGAAGCCGACGGGCGGTCTGGTCATTCTCAAAGGCAATCTTGCTCCCGAGGGTTGCGTGGCCAAAATCAGCGGACACGAGCGCCTGGAGCATCGCGGCCCTGCGCGTGTTTTTGAATCCGAAGAAGACGCCATGGCTGCCGTCGTCGGCAAGAAAATCAAAGCCGGCGACGTGGTCGTCATTCGCAATGAAGGCCCGAAAGGTGGTCCCGGCATGCGCGAAATGCTGGGCGTTACCGCGGCGATTGTGGGCGAAGGGCTAGGTGGATCGGTTGCGCTGCTGACCGATGGCCGCTTCAGCGGCGCTACACGCGGTCTCATGGCGGGCCACGTTTCTCCGGAAGCGGCTCTCGGGGGCCCGATCACCGGCGTGCGCGATGGCGACATGATTCGCTTCGACGTGAAGAAGCAACTGCTCGAAGTGGAAGTAGACGCATCTGTGCTGCGCCAGAGAATGTCGGAATGGAAGGCGCCGCAGCCGCGGTACACCATGGGCGTGTTCGCCAAGTATGCAGCGCTGGTATGGTCCGCATCACAAGGCGCGATCACCAAACCGCGTTAGGAGTTCCCCATAAGCGAGCCCTACTGCAGCGCCTGCGCGTTGCAGGTTCCATTTGTATTCTGGGGCGGGGGTGCGGGGGGAGTCGCCCAGGGCGCGCCCTGAAAGTCGAAGAATTCCGTCATATCCATCTGCGCCGCGTCGCGCTTCGTGAGCGACGGAACCTGAAACCGCGCTTCAATCAGCTTCAGGATCGCTGTCGAATCGGCTACGGTGTGCGACACGTAATTCTTCTTCGTAAAGGGTGAGATCACGATGAGGGGCACCCGGTAACCGGTGTAGTTGAAGTTGCAGTTCACTCCCGATCCGGAAGTACAGATATCGCCTTTGAGCAGGTCGATGGGAGCCATTCCGTCGGGATTCACGGTGGGCTGAGGAGGAACATGATCATAAAATCCACCCGACTCGTCGTAGGTAAGGATGAAAGCTGAATCCTTCCATGACGGGCTTGCCATCAGCGCGTTGATGAGGCTGGAGGCGTAAGCCGCGCCCGCTTGGATGCTAACTTGGGGAGCGGGGTGCTCATCCTTACCGGACAGGTACCCAGTCTCGATGAAGGCTACCGACGGCAAAGTACCGGCCTGCACATCGGACACATATTGGGAGATGGGGACAACATTGCTGGGGAGCTGGTTCGGCGGCGCAAAGTTTCTGAACTGCGTAAGGAAGGTGCACGGGCCGCTCGAAGGAGAAGTGTCGGTCCCATCCGGAGTCTTCGTACACGTATCGTCCGTGTAATAGATCTTCCAGCTGACGCCGGCGCTGGTCAGGGACTCGAAGATGGTTAGGGCCTGCAGCGAAGCGTTATCCGTGGCAGTGGTGCCCGGTGGATAGGCGTATCCCTGGGAAGTGGCGGCAAACAGGTAGAGGCGATTGACCTGCGTGCGGTCCATGGCCGGAGCAAACCAGCGGTCTGAGGTGGCAAACTTCGATGCCATGAAGTAGTAGTAGTTCAGATCGCTGCTGTCGTAATAGCCCATGGCGCGAATGCCGGCGGTATCGGTGTAAGCCGGGACGGCACCTTTTTTATTTTCGTTGGCGGCGAAATTCGCGGCGTTCCAGACGAATCCATCCATCTGGGGAGTGCTTGAGAGGGGATGCTGCAAGTTCCAATCTAAATGGCTTTCATCCCACGACGGGCTTAGATTTTCCACGCATTGGCTCGCCAGGTGATAGGCAGCAACATTGGTCCCGCTCGTCCAACCCGGGTTGGAAGCGTTAGCGGGAATCCCGTCGAATTTCTGCGCGGGATAGCCATTTGCCGCCCAATATGCAGGCAACTGTCCGAAATAGTGATCAAAGGAGCGGTTCTCCTGCACCATGACGATGACGTGGTTGATATTGCTGACGCCGGGATCGAGGGGAACTGGAGGAGCACCGGGACCCAGTTGCAAACCTTGGCAGCCGCAAATCAGCATAGACAAGGCAATCGTCGTTGCCGCAGCGCATGCTCGTTTGATCCCAAAGATCATTCAGGGCCCTCCACTTCATTTCAGTAACTGACACAGCCACAGTTGGATGAGAGGAAGCGTAGGAACGTTGGCTTGGGATACTCCTACAGCATCTCTGATTGGTTGCCAAATACCTCATCCAGAAAGGGTTGAGGCATGAGAGCCGGCGTAGGACGCGATTCAGTCACTGATTGCGAACATTGCTCCGGCTGGGCGGGCATCCGAAAGAAATTCGCCGTCAAGACGTTGCCAGCAGCGTCTCCACGAAAGTACTTGTACTAACGACACCTTCCCAGTCGGCGCGTATTCGCACTACTCTCGCGAGTCGTCCCAGAAAGTCCCAGCTGGTTCCAGGGAATCTACAGGCTTAGCCGCCTCCCCTCGGTAACCAGTTCTCGCAAGACGCAAGCGCAAGGCCCCTGTAACTCCGCTCCTGAGGGCAGATGTGTCGCAAAAATCTGTGTGCTCTTTTTCTGCTCCTGTCTGTGACAGGAGTTTGCGTGGCGGGAAATTCCGTCGTACCCACAACCACCCTAGCCGCCCAGACGGCGAATAACACCAGTGCTGCCAGCAGTTTTCCCAATCAGAGTAATGGCAATTCTGCGCCTGGAAATGCCAGCAAAGTCGATGTGCACGCCCTTCTTTATCCCGGCGCCACGACCAAGGTGTACGCACATTTGCTGCTGTGGTTCGGAGGCTCGAACCACATGAACATCGGTTACAACTCGACCGATCCCGCGCAGGTGCATCGCCAGATTACAGATATGGTCAGCCGCGGGATCGATGGTGTGGTGATTGATTGGTACGGCCCCAACAACAGCACCGATCAAGCCACTAAGCTCGTAATGACCGAAGCGGAAAAGCATCCCGGATTCAGTTTCGCCATCATGGTGGACCAAGGCGCCATCAAATGGAACTCCTGTTCGGGCTGCTCGCCACAGGCAGCTTTGATCAATCAATTGCAATATATCGAGCAGACCTACTTCCCTTCGCCCGCTTACATGAGGTCGCAAGGCAGGCCCATCGTTACCAACTTCAATGTGGACCTTTCCTACACGATCAATTGGAGTGAGGTCACGGCTGCGCTCTCCTCCCAGCCCCTTTTCTGGTTCCAGAACAACAGTGGTTTCACGCATCCGCTGAGCGGGGGAAGTTATTCGTGGGTCATGCCGACCACTACAGACTACGGCATTGGGTATCTCGGAAGCTTCTACAATGCAGGCTTTTCCCAACCGAATGCGGAAACGGTGGGAGCGACCTACAAGGGCTTCAACGACACTCTTGCATCCTGGGGATCCAACCGCATCATGGGTCAGCAATGCGGTCAAACCTGGCTGCAGACATTTTCGGAGATCAACAAGCTCTATAACTCCGGCAGGCAGTTGCCCACACTTCAGTTGGTGACGTGGAACGACTACGAAGAAGCCACCGAAATCGAAACCGGCATCAACAACTGCTTGACGGTTTCAGCCTCGGTTTCCGCAAACTCGCTCGCCTGGAGTATCAAGGGGAACGAGAATACTGTTCATCATTACGTCGCCTATGTAAGCATCGATGGCAAGAACCTGATGCCGTTGAGGAATGCCGTTCCCGGTACGCGATCGCTGAACCTATGCAGCTACTCGATTCCAAACGGCAGCTATACCGGGTTTGTGCAGGCCGTGGGGAAACCGAGCATCCGGAATCAAATGTCTGGCCCGGTGAAATTCAGCTTGAACTGCGCCAACAGCACGACGGCCGGTGGAGGCACGAGCGGTGGCGGCGGGTCGAGCGGTGGCGGCACGACAGGTGGCGGAGGAAGCGGCTCGGGCGCGACGGGGAGCACGCCTCAGAACGCCACCATCAGCGTGGCTGCCAATCCCTCAGCCATGACGATCGCCGCCGGAACTATGGCTAAAATCAAGGTGACGGTCACGCCGCAAGCGGGATCGTTCAATCAGGCGGTGGCTTTGACCTGTTCGGAACTCCCGAACAATCTAAGCTGTTCGTTCTCCCCGGCGTCCGTTACTCCTGGCGCCGGCGCCGTCAGTTCTGTCCTCACTTTCAAAACCGTCGTCCCGGTGTCCGCGGACCGGAGAGAGCGTCGAAGCTTCTTTTTCGCCACCGGATTGTTCAGCTTCGGTCTGTTTGGCATAACCTTCATCGGCAAAGCCACGCGCAGAGAGATGCTGATCGGGCTCGGTTCGGTCATCCTGCTCGGCTTGCTCATGGGTAGTGTCTCTTGCGGTGGGAACAGCATGAAGCCCGTAATCGCCAGCGCGCCCATGAGTACTTATGCGGTCACCATTAACGGCGCCGCCGGAACCGTTCAGGCCGCTACTACCGTGTCCGTTACCGTTAAATAGCTCTGGCTCGGCATGCCCGTTCCACGGGGCATGAATCATCGTGGAACGGCGTGCCCAACCCAGTGAATTCCGCGTCATCAACCGTAACAGCAGAGACTTCGAAGGCATCCAGCGCGGCAGCCGGCGGAAGCGGGAGAGGTGGCGCAAGGTCTGCACTCGCTGCTGAAGCTCGAAATGCCGTATGTACTTCTGCACCACGTTGGGCATGGTCATGCGCAGGCCGGCGGAGAAATTCTGCACCGCCATCTTGTGTTGCTTTTCCGTGTTCTGAAGAAAGTCCGCCAGGCAATCAGCGAGTCCCTGCGAGTCTCCAGGCGGATAGAATTCGATGGCGAGTTCCTCGCCCTGCGCCATCTGCCGGAAGTCGGCGATATCGGCTGAGATAATTGGTACACCGTAAGCGCACGCCAGGTGCGCAACGCCGCTGCAACCGGTGGAAGATGAGTAGGGCATGACGGCTACGGTGGAGCTCTGAAACAACTCCGGCAGGTCGTCTTCCGGTATATATCCTCGGAACTCGATGCGACCATTTCCTGCACATTGCGCTTTCACCGATTCGATGTAGCCCGGAGCCTGGGGATGATCTCCGCCGGCTATGACCAGTCTTGCTTCCGGCATCTTCTCAGCGAGCAGATTGAAAGACTCGATCATCAATTCGAGGCGCTTGTAAGTGCCCCACTTTCCGAATGCGAGAATGCGGTGAACCGGATTGCCGCGTCGCGCGAAATCCGGGAATTCCGGCCTTCTGGTCAAAATGCCATGCGCCCGCAAGTGCACATTGTCGCGGCCATACTTGTCATTCAGAATCTTTCGATAGCCTGGCATCAATACAGAAACGGAGTTGGAAAGCAGAAGCATGCGCGTAGCGATCGCTCCCGCAAAGCGATAAAGATGCTCGTGCCGAACTCCGACATCCTTCAGCTCCACCGTATCCATCAAGTGATGAAGTGTGACGTGCGTGTAGCGGCCACTCAGACGGGCAAGAAGGGGCGTCATCAAACCGCCGAACGCAATCAGCGGATTCCTGCCGAAGGTGCTGAACAGCAGGTTGAACCAGACGACGTCAGGCTTGAGCTGGCGCAACGTTTTCAGCAGCCGATACGGACTCGCGGGATCATCGAAGGACCAGCAACGGACCACCGAAAATCCATCCAGCTCCGCGGGTTCGCTGGGCAGTTGATCTGCCAAAACAGTGAGGTTAAGGAACGGATTGCGCTGTAACTCCTGAGCGATATGGAATCCATACTCGCTCAAGCCTCCGGTGCTCGGAGGGAAAGTTGTGACCAGACAGATCTTCATTCGTCTCCCGTGGCAGGCAGCAAGAGATTCGATGTGCTTTCAAAGCAAGATGTTGCAGGTGGACTCAACAACGGGTTGGCACGTTTTCACCGTCCGCACTCTGCGCCGGTCCGGCAGCCAAGGGGTATTGCAACCGAAGATCAATGTCGGGGTTCACGGAATTCTGCGCGACGGCATGCCTGACGAACTCCGTGGCTTCGGCGACGGGAAGAGGGGGAACCACGGTCATGCTTACCAGGCGACTCAGGCGCAAGTAAACCTCGCGGTTGTGACGAACAAACTCCAGTGGATATTCAGGTTTCCGCAGAGTGGCGGCCTCCGGCTCAGCATCCAGCAAAAAAGCGAGATCCGGTTTAGGGATAAACATCAGGAGCGAGCGAACGTAAAAACGGATCAGCCGATTCTGCAAGGGGAGGTTTGCCAATTCATCGTAGATGTAGCGATCGAACACGATGAAATCTACGCCGGAGTCTGCGCTGCGAGCGACGACACTGCAGAGGCTGAATGCGTCGAACACATAGAGAAGCAGCCGGAATGCAGTGAGATACCAGGAGCGAACGTTCTTATCGCGACGCACGATGGGCTTGTCAGGGCTACCCACGCCTTTGTCGCCTTTGAACGCCTTCAGGCTGGCGTGCTCGCGAAATCGGGCCAGCGCCACAACGTCATCCCAGAAAGTAAACAGCGAGACTTGCAATCCGGATTCCCGCAGATGGCCGCAGAAGGCCTCAATCTGGGTGCTCTTGCCCGCCCCATCAATTCCCGAGAAGCTCACCAACTTTACGCTGCTGATTCCCATAGCTCGGTTACTCTCTCATGTAGGTAAAACAGAAATCGTCAGTGCGCGCCTGGGGGCTTACTGGGTGTCGCTTGGGTTAGGGCGATCACCGTCCCGACGGCAGCGCCGGCTCCCAGGATCGCGCCCACTTTGATCACAAGCGTACGAACGCGGTGCTGCTTGGCAGGCGCGATTGCGATGCCTGCGGGTTGGGCTGCCGTGATGCCGCTGACTCGGGGTGCTTCCGCGGCCGCAGTTCCTACTGGACGTTGCAGCTTCTGATTGGTTTGAGTGTCGCCTGGCTGGTTGCTGGGTGGATTGGCCTGCGGGCTGGCGGCGGGTTCCGTCTGGGTGGCTGCGGACCCATTCTGCTGGTTCGCATGATCCTGTTGTTGCTCTCGAACCGAGCCCGGGCTGTCAGGCAGTTCGGAAAGCGCGGCGTATGTAAGCTGCGGCGCGACCTGGCCTGGATCAGCCGCGACCTTTTGGACAGTCTTATGCTCGGGTGGATTTTCTTGAGCTTGAGCTCTAGTTGTAAACGGTAAATCCAGAGCGACCATCGCGAAGACGGCAGAGAGAAGACCCCGACTCAACGAGCCCATCGACTCCTCCTGAATTTCTAACCGCTTAGCTTGCTTCCTTGACAGCTCTTAGATCGCCAAATACGGCGCTGTACCACGGAGTTTCTTGAGAGACGGCGTCGACCGCAAGCGCATTGAAACTGCGAACGGCTTCGTCGGACGTGGGGTAAGCCTCGAACACGCGCGCCACTCGCATCAACTCCAGAATGACTTCGGATTCTGGAGACAGGGCAGCCAGTTTCAGATCTCCGTCGCGTTTCAGGGTCTCTTCCAGGCACTGCAGTAAAGCCTCGACCCCAGCACTGTCGATGGAGCGCACCTGGGAGCAGTCGAGAACGATTCGCGGACGATTGGACTCAAGCAGCGGACCCAATTCCTCCATGAAATTCCGAACTTCTCCCGCATCGAATTGTTCCGGAACTTGCATCACCACCACCGGCCCGCTGGTCAACATGTTTTTTACCCCTTTTGAGATTTGCTGCTTCACTATCCAACTCTCCTTTGGAGACAGTGCTACTGCCCTTTCTTCGGTATAGACGGCATGGCTACGTTGCGGACTTTGAGACTTGCCAAAAAACTGCCGTCCACCCCCGAACGAACTCTGCTATCACGGATCGGCCGGAGCACGACCGGATCGCTGATTTTCAGGCTGACGCCGTGTTGCAGGTGCAGAAGATTGTCGCCATCGACAATCGAGTGCGACAGGTCAAGCCCAATGCCTACGTACGTGTTCGATAGAACCGTGCTGTCTTCAATGACGGTTCCATAGTCCACCTTTGCGTTGCTCTCCACATTGCTCCCTCGCGTGATCAGGCACTGATCGCAGATCTTGCTCGCCCGCCCGACATACACAGGAGCAACCAACCGGGCAGTGCGCTCCACTTCAGCTCCGTGTCCCAGCCAGATCCCCGGTCTTATTTCCGTGCCTTGCGGTCGGAAATCGCAGCGGGCGCCAAAGCCATCAGTAATCAGCTGCCGCAAGTCACGGGCGCTCTCCAGCCGGTTTACGTAGCCGGGCACGAAGTACCGGGCCGGATCTTCCGATCGCAAACAGCTCACCAGCCCATCGTTCTGCTCAAAAATCTCAGGATCGACAACCCACACGTCCAAGCTCCCATCGTCACTCCAGGCCCGGGTCACCGCCTTGCCCTGGTCGCGATGGAACTGAAGCAAATCCGCCGGATCAAACTCGACGTATGCTCCCAGACGAACCACAAGCACCGCTTCGGCATTGAAGGCTCGAGTTTTTTCCCACGCCTTCTGCCATACATCTTGGGCGACAAAGAAGCCAACCTGCTCGTGCCCGATCACCGCGGAGGCAAAGGGACTACTGGCAATCACAGCCACCGAGTCAACGCGCCCACGAAGAAGCTCTTCAATGGTGCGGCCGAGCACCGTCCGGCCCAACAGTTCGATGCACGCCAAACAACCGTGCTCGAACTGCATCGTGGATGAGGACAGCAGCCTTTCAGCCCCGTCTTCCCCGCTCGACCCGACGATTACAACTGCCCCGATCACGTCTGAATAACTCCCTGATGCACCAAGTTACGGAACCCGTTCGCTTGCCCCGTGCCATTGATCGCGCTTAGTAGGCCAGTTTTGCCGCGTTGCCGTTCTTGCTCGAACGCCGCCGGATCTTCGTCTTAGGAAACAGAAGCGCTCGCATCTTCAACTTCGCTTTGTGGAGCTGCGATTTGGAGTTGCCGATGGAGCAATCCAGCAACTGAGCGATCTCGTGATGCTGGTAGCCTTCCACTTCATGCAGAGCGAAGATAGTCCGGCATCCCTCTGGCAGTTCCTGCAGGGCGCGACGCAGCGCAATGCGATCCACTACACCGGAGAGCTCCGGATCAGCCTTGCCAAAATCACGATGCAACGAAGGCGACTCCGAATTCACCGGTTCATCCAGCGAAATCGTGGGCGGTGACTTGCGCCGGCGCAGCTTCATCAGCACGGTATTCACCGCTACCCGGTAGAGCCATGTGGAGAAGGCCGCGTCCCCGCGAAACGAACTCACGGTTCGGAATACCTGAAGGAAGGCTTCCTGAGTCAGATCTTCGGCTTCCGCCACATCTTTGGTCATGAGGAGGCACACGGAGTAGACGCGATTCTTGTGCTGCTGGAACAAAGTTGCAAACGCTTGCTCATCGCCTGCTTGCGCTCGCTTCACGAGGTTGGTCTGAGAATCGTCACGAGTTTTCGGTCCGGACGCGGGGATGACATTCGCTTCTGTCGCAGGTATTGCACAGGTCGCCACGGTTTTTCTCCTTCAGGTCCCTGGAAAGTTGTCCGCCCTACAGAACACAAGTGGCGAACATGTATGGAGAGTAGAAAAATGAGGGGATTCCTTCTATCGGGTCACATCTGTAAAGCCTTGCAGGAGACTCTGTAAGACCCCCTACTCGCATGTTGAAAGGCTTCTGCACAGATCTGCCCCCGCAGACCAAAATCCGCGACCAGCGCGGATTTTGGAGGATCGGTGAGCAACGAGAAAAGAACCTGGTTCATTTATGAGGACAGTAACTGATTGACATCCCGCGATCAGTAGAGGTGGAATTCCACTTCTACGCTGATCTGCACATCCACGGGTCTGCCATCCTTCAGAGCGGGGTTGAACTTCCAGTTTCGGACTGCGTCAATGGCTTTTTGGTCGAGGCCGAACCCGAGTCCACGCACCACCCGAATATCACGGGGATGACCGGAAGAGTCGACAATCAGCCAAAGGGTGCAGGTTCCTTGCTTTTTCGCCCGGCGCGCTTCCTCGGTGTATTGCGGATCGGGAGCGGAGATCGCCGTGGGAGCAGAAATTCCGCCGCCCACCTTGTAAACTCCCCCGCCGATGCCACCACCGCTTCCTGCTCCAATTCCAGATCCATGGCCGACACCGACGCCACCGCCCGATCCCGAGCCGATGCCTCCACCCGCGCCTGTTCCATTCGACGGAGGCGCTGCCGGCATGACCGTGCTCGTGGTCGTCCCCAGAGTCGGCATGTGGTTTTCAGCCACGTGAACCGAAGGGGGCGCGACCACAGTCGGCTGCGCCGTAAGCTTCGGTGCCGGGTTCCGCATGACGATCGCAGGGGGAGTGATCTGCGGCTGCAGCGTGGCTTTGGGGGGCTGACCCTTGGGAGCAGGAATGGGGTCGCGATCGCCGCCGCCGCCACCGCCACTGATCACCTTCTTGGCAACTGGCAACGCATACGATTCCGGAGGGGGCGCGACCAGGGTCACAACCTGGCGTTCCTTGCGTTCGGTGATCTGATGGCTGACAAAGATTCCGCTCAGCAACAGGCCGATCACAGCAATGTGAATGATCGCGGAAACAGCCACCCCGTTTGCGCGGTAGTTGTTGTACTGTCCCCAGATTTGTTCCGGTGGGCGGCCGATGCGTGGCGCTCGCTGCGCAGCGGGGCGCAAGGATCGGGGATCTTTCGGTCGTACCGGGCCAATGGCGCGGCCAGGCAGCTGAAAGTACGATTCATTGTTGTAGGCAGAATTTTGATGGCTCGACATGACTGCTCCTGACCCAAGTACTGGTGCGACTAATGCGCTACAGGAAATTCAAGTTTCTGAGCGGGGCGATTCCATGCCCGCTCGACTACGTGCACCCCTGCTGCGCTTTGCTCAAACTGTGTGGTGGGGTCGACGACTCCCACCACGCGAAGTCAAAAAAAAGGAGCTCCAACAACCCCCTCACATCAAAGCCGTCCGGCCAGGAGCAGGATGATCACAATTACGACGATCAGTCCCAGCCCTCCACTTGGGTAATAACCCCACGCCCGGCTATAAGGCCACGTGGGTAACGCGCCCAGCAACAGCAAAATCAGAACCACCAGAAGAATTGTGTACATAGAAACCTCTCTTTGGGAGTCGGACTCCTATTTACCAGCAACCCTACTTCGAAGCGGACACCGTTCCCGGATTTTGCTGATTGTTGCTTGTTTCCTTGCTTTGCGCCGAATACTTTCGGACTGCTGCTAGAAATGGCTCACTCGAAGCCGTGGGCTCCACTCCGCCATGAAGAATGTCGGCGAACGGAAGGAATTTGCCGTACAGCAGCCGAGTCTCGTCCTTGTCCTGCGTCAGCGCAGCGCCACTCAGATCTACGCCTGCGAATAAGCCGCGTGCGCGAGAGTAGGTGAGAACTTCAGAGCGCATCTTGATATCAGTGTCAGCACCAGCGTCGCGACCGACGGGTCCCGCCGCTGCAGAAGCATCGGCTCCGAGCTTGAACTTGCTCGCCAGCAGATGATCCATGCCTTGCTGGTTCATAACGACCATGACCAGGTCCACCGCTTGACCGCCGAGTTGCAGGCCCCAACTGCCGCCGGTAATAGTGATCGGCGCAGGAGCGCTCCAGCCGTTGGCTGTGCGGCACGTAGCTACGCCTTTACCATGATTGCCGCCGAAGCCGACCGCAATTTTCACCATCGAGGGGATCACAGCAATGCATTTCGCTTTGCCCATCACCTTGTCGGGGATCGCCTTGTCGGGAGTCGCCATGATTTCGTTTAACACTTTGGCCGACGCATCAATCCGCTTGGCGATGTCGGATTTATTGCCTTCATCAGCGGCCCAGCTCGCCCCCAACAGCAATGAGCTGATGCTGGCCGCCAGGAGACATCTCAGCCCTACGGAAACAATTCGTGGCATATTGTCCTCTTGGTGTTCCACCGGGGAACACTCTCTTGCCAGATAAAACTAACCTTGAGAAGGAATTGCTCCTATCCAGCATAGGCAGTAAACGGGGGTAGAAGTTTCCCGATGGCGACCTCGTGAGTCCCATAGCCTCTTCGTAGGGACAAGCCAATGCGTACACGGTGTTTCGTGGGAACGTGGCAGTTGCGGGTGATGCCATGCGTAGGGAGCCGCTGGCGCAGCTTGCAAAATCTGGTTAGCCTGTCCGTCGCCCGGCCAGCCCTTCGCGGCTGTTCCTACAGGACTTATTCGGCCACCCTACTCCGCAGAGACGAAAGATACAGTTTTCACCTTATTGGAAGGGCCATTGCGACGGACTAGTCTGCAATCTCTACTCGACACAACGCCCCCCAAGCGGGTGCCGGTCCTCTGGGACGGACCGGCACCTGCTCCTTCCTCCAGGTACAGCTGCTCAGTTTTAGGCATACACGGTTTATTCGATTTTCTCGTTGGGGACTGTCTCTTTACCATGGGGGCCTTGGAGGAAAAGCTATGCTTTACTGGTCGTTGGTATTTCTGGTCATCGCGATAATTGCCGGGGTCTTGGGGTTCGCAGGGGTGGCGGTTGCGGCAGCCGGTATCGCCAAGCTGCTCTTCGTGATCTTCCTGATCTTGTTCCTGATCTCGCTGATCATGCACCTGGCCCGAGGACGCACGGTCTAGAGATCTCATCACGTAACGGCGAAATACGACAGCCTGCTTCCGACAAGAAAGCAGGCTGTTTTTATTGCTATCCTCCGGCTATTTGCTGGCAGTGGCCCTTTGGGTTTTTACGTCGAGCTCGTTGACGACCTCTTTCACGTTCGGCACGTTCTTGGCCAACTTCTCTACTGAGGTTCGCTGGGCTTCCGAGGCTACATTGCCTTTCAGCGTCACCACCCCGTTCTTTACGTCGTAGCGAACGTTGTCTTTCAACCGGTGCTGCACCAGCATTGCGTCGAGATTCTTGTCCACGGCAGAGTCCAGGTCCGAGTCGACCTTCCGGGCAGTCCCCTGATCTCCATTGGGCCGCACACCGATCTCGTTGGAAACGACCTGATCGCCGGCAATGGAGTGCGCAATGGTCTCGGCACGCGACTTATCTGCATCCGTAGCCACGTCGCCGGTGAGGCTGATGACTGCTTTCACTCTGTCCTGGCTGACTCTGACGTCTTTCAGACCAGCTTGATCCAAGGCATGTCGAATGTCGCTGGTTACATCCGGCGCTTGCTGCCGATTGGAGCATGCCAGAGTGACGCTGATTACTAACACCAGTAAACCGATTGCCATAGCCTTCATGGATTGCATAACTCTCCTTTGATCGGGTGCCCGGTCAGGCCTATGCTCCCGAAACATTACTATTGCCATGAACAGGATGCGCTGAGGATGTGACCGGGAAAATCAACTGGAATCCGTAGGGACCTCAGGAAGGCGAAGTAATCCAGGACGGGGAAGTGTAGATGCAGGGCGAGCGAGAATGGCTTCCAAGCCGGTCAAACTGCAAAGGCCCGGCAAGGGCCACCGTGTGCAGTCACTCCTCGCGGACAGGCTCGTCCTGCATCGCGACCTTACGAGAGTACCTGCTCCCGCAAGCTCTCAAAATCGGCAGAACTCTGTACGGCCAACCCCGAGATTCCTAGCATCTACTCCTGCTTAGCGTCGCCCGCTCGTTTTCAAAGAACCGCAGCTTCTGAAAGTGAGAAATGGCATGGCAACTCATAGCGAAGCGCCGGTTCTGGAAACCCGCCGTCTCACTGCGGATGAAATTCTCCAGGGCACGCTCGAGAATGCGCGTAACGAACTCCGTCGCTCGCTCGTCAAGCTGGGATTCTCCGGCATTGCGGGCGGCATCACCATGGGACTGACCGCTCTTGGAGTGTCCTCCATTCGCGCTTTTGTCGGTGACGGAGGATGGCGCGATCTGGTTGCGTACCTCGCCTATCCCCTGGGCTTTATTGCGGTCATTATCGGACGGGCTCAGCTCTTCACCGAGAACACGCTTTATCCGGTGGTGCTTGTGCTCGACGAGCGAAGACACTTCGTTCGCATGTTGCGCCTCTGGGGAACGGTGTTTGTGGCCAACATCGTTGGAGCCTCAGTCTTCGCAGTTCTAGCGGCAAAATCGAGCGCGTTGCATCCCGATATACTCTCAGCCATGGCGGTGATGGGATCGCAGGCGGCCTCCGGGGACGCCGCCCATTTCTTTTGGAGCGGGGTCGTCGGTGGTTGGCTCATTGCGCTGGTCGCATGGATGGTCACTGGCAGTCACTGGACCATCGGCCAAATCGCCGTCATCTACGTGGTGACATTCGTGGTTGGAGCGGGCCGGTTTGCCCATTGTATTGCGGGCAGTTGCGAAATTCTTGCCGCGGTCCTGCACGGAACAATTTGCACCTACACCTACTTCCATTGGCTGCTGCCCGCCACTGCGGGAAACATCTGCGGAGGAACGGTGATTGTCAGTCTCCTGAACTACGGCCAGGTGCGTGCGAGTTAGTTTATGAGCTTGGGAACCCAGATTGTCTGGCTGGTCTTGCTTGCGATACCAGTCGCATGCATCGCGTGGACCGTTACGCATGAGGAAGTTTTTCGGGAGCCGCGTGAATATTGCCTGCGAGAACGCAGCACTGCGCGCTCGCTGTTGCTCCGCAAATTTTTCTATCTCTTCACATGCGAGTACTGCTTCAGTCACTACATTGCGGCGGGCATGGTGGCAATCACTGGCTATCGTCTGCTGTTTCCGGATTGGCGTGGTTACCTGATTTCTTTCTTTTCCCTGGTCTGGATCGCCAACCAGTACATGAGCATCTACAACCGCCTTCGTCTGGATATCAAACACGAAAAAGTCGAGATCCAGGCAGACGAACACAAAATCGCGGGCAAGGACAATCAGAGAGAAGACGGGCGAGACGATCAGAGCAAAGCAGCATAGGGCCGGGGTTTCGGCAGGCGGGATCTATGCAGAAACTGGAACCGTGCTGGACTCGTGCGGCTTGCCGACGGGAATTACAACTTCGACGACGGTCCCCGGGTTCGCATTGATCAGCCGCAAGGTGCCGCCCAGTTCGGTGACGCGCTGGCGCATGCCGCCAATGCCCACCCCTACACTCTCAGGGCGAAATTGGACAATGTCCTCGTCAATGCCTTTGCCATCGTCGCTCACCGTAACCACGACGTTGCCGTTCTCGGCTGCTACGGCGATGCAACCGTGCCGCGCTCCGGAGTGACGAAACATGTTGGTCAGCGCTTCCTGGACAATGCGGAAAATTGCGGTTTCCACCTCAGACTTGAGGCGCCCCAAGGATTTGGCCTGGACTTGCAGCTGAATCTCGATGCCGCTCCGCTGCGACAGCCCCTCCAGAAACCAGCGCAGGGCGGAGACTAAGCCGACTTCATCCAGCAATGGCGGGTGCAGCAGGTGCGAGATCGTCCGCACCTGCTGAATCGCGCGGTCCACCAACTGGCTCGCTTCCACCGAGGCCTGCTGCAAGGATGGTGCTTTATCTTTAGCGAGAATACCATCCAGAATCATCTTGGCGGCCGCAAGTTCCTGGCCCAGGCCGTCGTGAATTTCGCGTGCAATGCGACGACGCTCTTCGTCTTGCATCGTCATCAGGCGGTTCGACAGGCGGCGCAGCTCTGCCGTCCGGCTATTCACCAGGGTCTCTAACTCCGCTGCGCTGTCCCGGATCGACTGCTCCAGAAGCTTACTGTCGTGAATGTCCGAACAAGTCCCGTACCACTTCAAAATCTTGCCCTCGCGGTCTCTCAACGGAACGGCACGAGCTCGGAACCAGCGATAGCCTCCATCGACCCCTCGGAGCCGATACTCGCATTCGTACGGTTCCCCGCTCTGCACACAACGCGTCCAATGGGCCGCACTGGAATCTTTGTCATCCGGGTGCACGTATTCCAACCAGCCGTAGCCGACAGCGGAGCCGGGTTCCGCGCCAGTGTACTCGTAAAACCGGCTGCTTATATATTCCCGGCCGCCGTCCGGCTGCCGGCTGAAGATGATGTCAGGAGCAGTCTGCACGATCGCGTCCAGTTCCTGGTTCCTTTGCGCCAGATCGTGATTGGCCTTTTCCAGATCGAGCGCCTTTTGCTGTAACTCGCCCGTCCTCTCTGCCACCCTCTGCTCAAGTTCGCTATTCAGCCGCTCCAGCTGGCGCTTCTTGCGATGCAATTCGGCGAATACTCTAACCTTCGCCCGCAGCACCTCCGGAACAATCGGCACCGACAGATAATCGACCGCGCCATGCTGGTATCCCTTCAGGCGATCCAAATCTGTGAGGTGGACGGCGGAGATGAAGATAATTGCGGTCTCCTGGAAACGGGGATGTTGCCGCACCAGCTCGGCCAATTCGAAGCCGTCGATCTCCGGCATGCTGACATCCATCAGCACCGCCGCAACATCAAGCTTCAGCAGCTTTTCCAGAGCGTCCTTCGCGCTCGTTGCCTGGATAAGATTCTCGTCAAGTTCGGACAGAATGGCCTCATAGCTGAGCAGCTTCCCAGGCTGGTCATCGACCATCAGGATGTTCACCCTATCGTGAGGCGCCATTTGTTCTCCGAGCGGACTCTCTGCTCCGCCTTACAGATGTTTTACTGCTCTGTCGCTCTTGGAACGAGCACTCATCGATGCAGCCACATTCGCAGTGCGGAAAGCAATTGATCGGTGTTCACCGGTTTCGCCAGGTATTCGGAGGCTCCGGCCTCCAGGCACTTCTCGCGATCGCCTTTCATCGCTTTCGCAGTTAGCGCCACAATCGGCAGCCTCCGCAACGCTGGATTCTGGCGGATCACCTGCATGGTCGCGTAGCCGTCCATCTCGGGCATCATGATGTCCATGAGCACGATCGCCACGTCAGGCATGGATTCCAGGGTCGAGATTGCTTCCCGGCCCGTACCTGCAGTCAGCACGAGCATCCCGCGCCGTTCCAGAACACTGCTCAGCGCGAAGATGTTTCGCATGTCATCATCGACCACCAGCACTTTCTTCCCTACCAGCGCGTCGTCGGAGCGATGCAGCTTTTCCAACATGCGCTGCTTCTCGGGCGGAAGATCGGCCACTACGCGATGCAGGAACAGTGCCGTTTCGTCGAGCAATCGCTCGGGAGACTCGACGCCCTTCACCACCACGCTGCGAGCCAGCGTGTGCAAGCGAGCATCCTCCTCCGGCGTGAGTTCCTTGCCCGTGAACACCACCACTGGCAAGTCCTTCACCTTGGGATCTTCCCCGAAGTGTTCCAGAATGTCGAAGCCGCTCATATCTGGCAGGCGCAGATCGAGCACCACACAGTCGAACGACTCCTGCGCTACGAGTTCGAGGGCTTCGCCACCGGTGGCCGCGACAATGACATCGATATCGTCGTGCCCCAACAGCTCTCGAATGCTGAATTGCTCTGCCGGGTTGTCTTCCACAATCAACAGCCGTTTGCGACGGGGCGTGGAATATTCCTTGATGCGTGAAAGCGCTTGTTCCAACTCGTCCGGATTGGTGGGCTTGGTCACAAAGGCAAAAGCCCCGCGCGCCAGTCCGTGCTGCCGATCCTCGTCCAAAGTGAGCATCTGCACCGGAATGTGGCGCGTTGCCGGATCCTGCTTGAGATGGTTCAGGACCGTCCAGCCCAGCATGTCCGGCAGGAAGACATCCAACGAGATTGCCGCGGGATGGAATTCGCGAGCCAGAGCCAGCGCGTCGGTGCCGCGCAGCGCCACCAACACTTTGAATCCGCGGTCGCGAGACAGATCGCACAATACACGAGCATAGTGCGGGTCATCCTCGACGATCAACAACACTGCATCGTCGGGCTGCAGGTTTTCGCGATCATCCGGAATCACTTCGACCGGATGCTCGGTGACGGAGATCTTCGAGAGCTGCAGCGGCAGCGCCATAGCTTTGGCGTCCGTGGAACCCAACTTAGAGGCAGTGGGTCCCACGTACGTAAGCGGCAGGAACAGAGTGAACGTACTGCCCTGCCCCGGAGTGCTGCGCAGCTGAATTTCGCCGCCCAGCAAGCTCGCAAGCTCGCGGCTGATGGCCAGACCCAACCCGGTTCCGCCGTACTTGCGGCTGGTGCTGGCATCTGCCTGTTGGAAAGCCTCGAAGATGATGCGCTGCTTGTCCGGTGCGATGCCAATGCCGGAGTCGGTCACCTCGAATGCAACCACCGACCCGGCGGTGCTGAGAATTGGATGACCGTCACTCCATCCCTTTTCCACGAGGTTCACCGAGAGTTTCACGGAACCGTGTTCGGTAAACTTGAAGGCGTTGGAAAGCAAGTTCTTGAGCACCTGCTGCAAGCGCTTCGAATCGGTCACCAGACTCCGAGTCAGTCTCGAGTCGGAAGAAACTTCGAAGGCCAACTTGCGGTTCTCCGCTTCGTGCCGGAAGGGTCGTGCGACCATCTCCAGCAGGTTGGCGAAGAACACTTCCTCGGCCTCCACCGATACCGTCCCTGACTCGATCTTGGACAGGTCGAGAATGTCGCTGATCAGGTTCAGTAAATCCGTTCCCGCACCATGAATGGTGCGCGCGAATTCGACTTGCTTGGGGGTTAAGTTGTGATCGGGGTTCTCGCTGAGCTGCTGTCCGAGAACCAGAATGGAGTTCAGCGGAGTTCGCAGCTCGTGTGACATGTTCGCCAGGAACTCCGACTTGTACTTGGAAGTGAGCGCCAGCTCTTTGGCTTTCTCTTCCACCGCACGACGGGCTTGCTCGATTTCCTGGTTTTTGCGTTCCACTTCGACGTTCTGTTCCGCGAGCTGTTGCGCTTTCTGCGCCAGCTGCTCGTTCGTGGTCTGCAACTCCTTCTGTTGCGCCTGAAGCTCGGCCGCCAACTGCTGCGACTGCTTGAGCAGGCCTTCGGTCTGCATCGTCGCTTCGATACTGTTCAGAACGATGCCGATGCTGGCCGTGAGTTGTTCCAGGAAGGCGAGTTGCGAAGCGGTGAAAGCGCTCAGAGAAGCCAGCTCAATCACCGCCTTCACCCGATCCTCGAAAAGTACGGGCAGCACGATTACGTTTCGCGGGACCGATCGGAACAATCCGGAACTGATCGGCACCGTCTTGTCAGGCAGGTCTGAAATCAGCATGCGCCGCTTTTCTGCGGCCACCTGTCCGATGAGCCCTTGGCCCAGACCGACTCGCCGCAGGTGGCCGGTTTCCGCATCATCTGCGAATGCGGATAGCAGCACCATGCCGGCGCTCTCTTCAGTCTCCATCTGGTAAATCACGCCTTGCTGCGCATTAACCAGCGGAGCCAGTTCGGAAAGCAACATACGGCCTACCGTCGCCAGATCGCGTTGGCCTTGCAACATGCCCGTAAACCGCGCCAGGTTGGTCTTCAGCCAATCCTGCTCGGTATTCCGGTCTGTCGTCAGACGGAGGTTGTCGATCATCGTGTTGATGTTGTCCTTGAGATCGGCAACTTCGCCGCTGGCTTCCACCTGAATCGAGCGCGTGAGGTCGCCCTTGGTGACGGCCGTTGCAACTTCTGCAATGGCGCGAACCTGGTTGGTGAGGTTGTCGGCCAGCAGGTTGACGTTTCCAGTGAGATCTTTCCAAGTACCGGCAGCACCGGGCACGTTGGCTTGCCCACCGAGACGGCCTTCCACGCCGACTTCACGCGCTACCGTCGTGACCTGATCGGCAAACGTAGCCAGCGTTCCCGTCATGTTGTTGATCGTTTCCGCGAGAGCGGCGACCTCGCCCTTCGCGTTTACGGTCAGCTTTTGCGTGAGATCGCCGTTCGCCACGGCGGTCACCACTTTTACGATGCCGCGCACCTGCTCGGTGAGGTTCGCGGCCATGACGTTGACGTTGTCGGTGAGATCTTTCCAGGTTCCGGCGACTCCGGGCACCTGCGCCTGTCCACCGAGCTTGCCGTCCGTGCCGACTTCGCGGGCCACGCGGGTTACTTCGGCAGCAAACGCATTGAGCTGGTCCACCATCGTGTTGATGGTGTTCTTGAGCTCGAGAATTTCGCCCTTGACGTCGACGGTGATCTTGCGCGACAAGTCTCCGCGAGCCACAGCCGTCGTTACTTCAGCGATGTTTCGCACCTGGCCTGTCAAGTTGCCGGCCATGGCGTTCACGGAATCCGTGAGGTCTTTCCATGTACCGGCGACGCCCGGCACGTTCGCCTGTCCGCCCAGTCGCCCTTCGGAGCCGACTTCGCGGGCCACACGGGTTACTTCGGCGGCGAACGATCGCAACTGCTCAACCATCGTGTTCAGCGTTTCTTTGAGCTGCAGGATTTCGCCGCGCACGTCCACCGTGATCTTCTTGGAAAGATCTCCGTTGGCAATGGCCGTTGCGACTTCCGCGATATTTCGCACCTGGCCCGTCAGGTTGCTGGCCATGAAGTTCACGTTGTCGGTAAGATCCTTCCACGTTCCGGCAACTCCGGGCACCTGCGCCTGCCCGCCGAGCTTGCCATCGGTTCCGACTTCGCGGGCCACGCGCGTCACTTCCCCGGCGAACGCGTTGAGCTGGTCCACCATCGTGTTGATGGTGTTCTTGAGTTCCAGAATTTCGCCCTTGACGTCGACCGTGATCTTGCGCGACAAGTCGCCGCGCGCCACAGCCGTCGTCACTTCAGCGATGTTACGCACCTGGCCGGTCAGGTTTCCGGCCATGGAGTTCACGGAGTCGGTGAGATCCTTCCACGTACCGGCGACTCCGGGCACCTGCGCCTGTCCGCCCAGCTTGCCTTCCGTACCCACCTCGCGGGCCACGCGGGTCACTTCGGCGGCGAACGCGTTCAACTGGTCCACCATCGTGTTGATGGTTTCTTTCAGCAGCAGGATTTCACCGCTGACGTTTACTGTGATCTTCTTCGACAAGTCGCCGCTGGCGATTGCTGTCGAGACTTCAGCAATATTTCGCACCTGGCCGGTGAGGTTGCTGGCCATGGAGTTCACAGAGTCGGTAAGATCCTTCCAAGTTCCGGCGACTCCAGGCACAACCGCCTGTCCGCCGAGTTTGCCGTCGGTTCCGACTTCGCGGGCCACACGCGTTACTTCCGATGCGAAGGATCGCAGTTGGTCCACCATCGTGTTGATGGTGTCCTTCAGTTCGAGAATTTCTCCCTTCACGTCTACCGTGATCTTGCGTGACAAGTCGCCGCGGGCCACCGCCGTTGCCACTTCGGCAATGTTTCGCACCTGACCCGTCAGGTTGCTGGCCATGAAGTTCACGTTGTCGGTGAGATCCTTCCACGTTCCGGCAACACCTGGCACTTGAGCCTGCCCGCCGAGCTTTCCTTCAGTTCCGACTTCGCGGGCCACGCGCGTCACTTCCCCGGCGAAAGCGTTGAGCTGGTCCACCATCGTGTTGGTGGTGTTCTTGAGTTCCAGAATTTCGCCTTTCACATCGACCGTAATCTTGCGCGACAAGTCGCCGCGAGCCACAGCCGTCGTTACTTCAGCGATGTTTCGTACCTGGCCGGTAAGGTTTCCCGCCATGGAGTTCACTGAGTCCGTCAAATCCTTCCACGTGCCTGCAACTCCAGGCACGTTGGCCTGTCCGCCCAACCTTCCTTCTGTACCCACTTCGCGGGCGACGCGCGTCACTTCGCCGGCGAACCGGTTCAATTGGTCCACCATGGTGTTCAGGGTTTCTTTGAGCTGCAGGATTTCGCCGCGCACGTCGACCGTGATCTTGCGCGACAAGTCGCCGCTCGCGATCGCCGTTGCCACTTCTGCAATGTTTCGCACCTGGCCAGTCAGGTTGCTGGCCATGAAGTTCACGTTGTCTGTGAGATCTTTCCAGGTACCGCCTACGCCAGGCACCTGCGCCTGTCCACCGAGTTTGCCTTCAGTTCCGACTTCGCGGGCCACACGCGTCACTTCGCCCGCGAACGCGTTCAACTGATCCACCATCGTGTTGATAGTGTCTTTTAATTCAAGAATTTCGCCTTTTACGTCCACCGTGATCTTGCGCGACAAGTCGCCGCGAGCCACAGCCGTAGTCACCTCAGCGATGTTACGCACCTGGGCCGTGAGGTTTCCGGCCATGGCGTTTACCGAGTCGGTAAGATCCTTCCAAGTTCCGGCGACGCCCGGCACGACTGCCTGTCCGCCGAGTTTTCCATCGGTTCCTACTTCGCGAGCTACACGCGTAACTTCCGAGGCGAACGATCGCAGCTGATCCACCATTGTGTTGATAGCTTCTTTGAGCTGCAGAATCTCGCCACGCACGTCGACCGTAATTTTGCGCGACAAGTCGCCGCTGGCCACTGCGGTTGCTACCTCTGCGATGTTTCGCACCTGGCCAGTCAAGTTGCTGGCCATCAGGTTCACGTTGTCGGTAAGGTCTTTCCACGTACCGGCTACGTCCGGCACCTGCGCCTGTCCGCCGAGTTTGCCTTCG
Organism: Candidatus Sulfotelmatobacter sp.; assembly: GCA_036376495.1. Taxonomy (GTDB): domain Bacteria; phylum Acidobacteriota; class Terriglobia; order Terriglobales; family Acidobacteriaceae; genus Sulfotelmatobacter. Next base: position 48,430 of record DASVAE010000057.1, read on the forward strand.
GTTCCCACTTCGCGGGCCACGCGCGTGACTTCAGCGGTGAAAACACCCAACTGCTGGATCATGGTGTTGACGAGGTTCGCCGAGCGCAAGAACTCGCCTTCCAGCGGACGTCCATCCACGTCCAGCCGCACACCCTGGGTGAGGTCACCTTGCGCGACTGCGGCGATGGCGCGCGTCACCTCAGTGGTAGGCCGGAGCAAGTCCTCGACCAGCGTGTTGACGGAAACTTCCATCTCGCCCCACGCGCCCCGGGACTCATGAAAACGGGCGCGCTCGCGCGTCATACCCTGTTTTCCCACGACCTGTCCGACGCGCTTGAGCTCTTCAGACATGTGCTGGTTTGCGGACACAATGTCGTTGAACGTATCGGCGATTTTGCCTGCGAGCCCTACCCATGTGCCTGGCAAGCGCACGGTGAAATCGCCATCCCGCATGCACTGCAAACTGGTCAAGATCGCAGTGAGATCGATCTCTTCGGATGTTTTCGATTTACCGTTTTTGCTGCCGTTTTTTGGGAGGGCCGCAATCGCCGCTTTTTCTTCTGGGACGATTTCGTTGACTGCAGACCTTTTCATGCGTTTCTCCGGGACGGGAATCGCGGCTGCGATTTGCCCTCGGCGTTCTCAGCCGAGTTCAATCGTGCGGGGACGCGATTGCCTGTTACCAATGAATTCTGCTTACATTCTGAAATTTTGAGGGGAGAGCCTCTTCTCAGACCTCTGACAATGCCCGAGATTACTGTTATTGGACCATGAAGCCCAACCGCCCACCCTAAGGTTTTTCCTGTAGCCCGGACCCGTTCTCCTGCAGCCCTTAGGCGTGGCCCCAGCCGCGTTTAATCGCAACCTGCGCAGCCACTTACAAATCTAAGCAGAGCGGCGGAAAAGTCGCCCCGCGCCGAGCCAGTTCTCGCTTGGGCGGGAATAAATTACTACAGAAGGGTGCCTCTTGACTGCCTCTCCAAGGTTCAGCATCGTCATCCCTGCGTATAACGAAGAAGAACGGCTGGGCTCGACTCTGGATCGGATTCTGGCTTTCGCCCGCGCCGATGGCTGGGACGCTGAAATCATCGTGGTGAACGATGGCTCACGAGATCGAACCGCTGAAATCGTACGCGGTTACGGGCTGAATACTGGCATCGTGCGCCTCCTGGAGAACCCGGGAAATAGGGGTAAGGGCTACAGCGTGCGCAATGGAGTGCTTAACGCCAACGGGGAATTCATACTTTTCACCGATGCCGATATGTCGTCTCCCATCGAGGAAGCGCCCAAGTTATTGCGGGTGCTGGCGGACGGCGCGGACATTGCGATCGGATCGCGCTGGGCTCGCAGCGAGCTGCAGACGCGGCGACAATCACTTGCCCGCCAATTTTTGGGCAGAGTCTTCAACCTGCTACTTCGGCTCCTGCTGCGACTCGATTTCAAGGACACGCAATGCGGATTCAAGGCTTTTCGCCGCGACGCGGCCAGGGCCGTGTTTCCCTTGCAGCGAGTCGAAGGCTGGGGATTCGATCCGGAAATTCTTTTCCTGGCAAATCAAGTTGGCTTCCGCATAGCGGAGGTTCCCGTACGCTGGGGACACGACACCAGAACTCGCATCAATCCTCTGCTGGACGGTGCACGCATGGTCTCGGACATGCTCCTGATTCGCTGGAACTCCATCTCGGGAAAGTATGCTGGCGCTGGTGTAACCGGCGTGAACCCGAAGCCCGAGAGCAGCGCTTTGCCGACTGACATAAATGCGGCTGCGTAGCTTGTGAATTTTGATGTGCTGCGCCGTTCGGCGCTAGAGCTTTGCAGGGTACAGCCATTCTGCTTCTTGACTAGGGAGCGCACCTTATAGGCATGGCACGGAGCGCCTTACTATCTTCAATTTGCAGGGATGCGTGTCGCAGGTGATGGACGCTGACGATTTTCATCAGGAGTGAGTTTGCATGGCAGAAAAAAACACTGCGGTTTTCGGGCTGTACCCCTCGATGGTCAGCGTGGAAATCGGCGTGAACGAACTGAAATCGGACGGCTTCAACAATACCGATATCTCAGTGTTGTTTCCTGAAAGTGCGGGCACGCGCGACTTCGCCCATGAAAAGAACACAAAAGCGCCGGAGGGCGCTACGACGGGCGCCAGCACCGGGGTAATCTTGGGTAGCGCCTTGGGATGGCTGATGGGCATTGGCGCTTTGTCCGTACCGGGCCTGGGTCCGTTCATAGCGGCGGGGCCTATCATGACCGCGCTGGCCGGAGCCGGTATCGGCGGTACCGTGGGTGGAATTGCCGGGGCGCTGATCGGCATGGGAATCCCCGAGTACGAGGCTAAACGCTATGAAGGCCAGGTGAAAAACGGAGGCATCCTGCTTTCAGTTCACTCCGACAGCTCTGAGTCCACAAGGCGTGCGAAAGAGATACTGAAGCGAACCGGAGCGCAGGACATCGCCGCCACGGGAGAGGCCAGCGTTGACGAACCGCCTTCGGAGTTCCGCCTCAAGCGGGCGGGATAAAGTTCGACGCAAACCGTTTTCGCTGTAAATCGCTGTACCCTGGGGAGGCCGGAAGTTGGCAAGGTCCTCGAGTCCGACAACAGGCACAGCTTACCCAAGATCATTCCTCGTCATTGCCGTTGGGGTCACGATCGCCCTGCTGTACTTCGGCCGGGAAATCTTCATCCCCGTGGCCCTGGCTTTCGTCCTAAGCTTCCTGCTCACGCCCCTGGTGAGTTGGTTTCAGAAATTGCGCATCGGCCGGGTCCCGGCCGTGCTGGTCGTCATCGCTCTTTGCCTGGCCATCACTGTCTTCCTGGGATGGAGAGTCGGGGCCCAGTTGGTTGAGATCACGGCGCATCTGCCTGAATACCGCACCAACATCGAACGGAAGATTCGAGCCCTGCGTTCGCACAACAACGCGCCCATCCTTCAAGCCACAAACACCGTTCAGCAACTCAATCAACAGCTGACAGGCCCTTCTGGACAGTCGGGAAGCAAGGCCAACGGCTCGCGTCCGCCCATCCCAGTTCAAGTGACCAGGCCTCCCGCCAATTTCTTTCAGGAACTGCGGGATCTGCTGGGTCCATTGGCAGGATCGATCGAAACCGCGGGCCTGGTGATCATCTTTGTCACCTTCATGCTGATCAACTGGGAAGACCTCAGAAGCCGCATGATCCGATTGGGCGGGCAGGGCAGACTGAGCATTGTCACCCAGGCGATGGAAGAGGCGAGCCAGGGGTTAAGTCGCTACCTGCTACTGCAATTTCTGGTCAACAGCTGCTATGGCTGTACCTTCGGTATCGCTTTGTACTTCGTCGGAGTTCCGCACGCGCTGCTGTGGGGCGCACTGGCCACCTCGCTGCGTTTTGTGCCCTACATAGGAGTGTGGATTGCCTGTGCGTTTCCGGTTGCCATGGCAGTGGCCGTATTTCCTGGATGGAAGCACGCCCTTTTCGTCTTTGCCATATTCGCGGCTCTGGAGGTCATCACCGCCAACGCGGTGGAGCCCTGGTTGTACGGCTCTCATGCCGGCATCACGCCATTTGCCATCCTGGTTGCTGCCGTATTCTGGGCCACTTTGTGGGGCCCTGTCGGACTGGTACTTTCCGTCCCACTGACTCTTTGCCTGATCCTCGTCGGCCGCTACGTGCCGCAGATGAGTTTCCTCGAGGTCTTGTTGGGCGACGCTCCTCCTTTGAAACCCGAGGAGAACTACTATCAAAGGCTACTTGCCTCGGATCAGGAGGAGGCCACCGATCTGGCTCACTCCTATGTGGAAGGCAAGAGTCTGCAAAATGTCTATGAATCGCTTCTGGTGCCGGCCTTGCGGCTAGCGGAAGAAGATCGCCACACCGGCGTGATCGACGATCGCGCCGGAGATTTCGTCGCTCAAAGTACGCGCGAGCTGATCGAAGACCTTGCGGAGCGTTACAACGCCGAGCCGCGCAGTTCTGGTGTGGAAACCTATCTCAACAATGCTAATTTTGCTCACGCCAGCATCGTGGCCATTCCCGCCAGGGACCAGGCCGATGAACTCGTGGGCATAATGCTGGCGCAATTGCTACAGAGAGCTGGAGCCACAAACGTTCGCGCGCTCGCCATCGATACTGTGGAGAACATGCTTACCCAAGTCGAGCGCGGGCAATTCGTCATTGCCTGCATTTCCGCCCTGCCCCCGTTTGCCGTTGGACAAGCTCGCTCGCTTTGCAAACGGTTGCGTGGCAGGTTCCCTGATCTGACCGTCGTTGTCGGCCTGTGGGGATTCGCGGGCGGCGTTCCCAAAGCTCAAGAACGCATCGGCACCGCGTGTACCGATGCCGTCTGCACCAATTTTTCCGAGGCTTTCTTTCAGATTCAAAAGCTGGTGGAAACCAACGGGGCGGGAGGGTCGAAGCAGGAACAGCCAGCGGAGAACGCCGGGGCAACCATGAAGGCCGGACCTCGAGCCATTGCCAGTTGAGGAACCCCAGTTAGAAATGTGAGACCGGCGCGATCGTGCGCCGGCCTCGTGGATCATTTATCACTTGCGGGATGCCTTGCCAGTCAGACGGCCCGTCGTCCCATCACAAAGTGCAAGATCAGGGAGATCACCGCGAACACTAGCAGCAGGTGAATCAAGCCTCCGGCTACGTGGAAAACCGAAAAGCCGGTGATCCATGCGATCAGCAATATAACGAACAGAATTGTCCAGATGCTCATTTTCTTCTCCTGTTTTTCAACCGTTCAAGTTTCGCGGCTGTAGTGGCCTCTCCGCGATCCAGGCTGGGATGTTTCATCCCAAGGCCTCAAACAAGTGTCCACGTTACCGAGCGGCAGAGCTTCTGTCAGTAACGAGAACCTTGTATCCGCCTGAAAATATGTCTGTACCGCAAAGGTACTTAGAGACCACGGAATTTCGCCTCAGAGCGCCACACCGTGACGTACTGTCGCTGTTTTTCCTCGCGAGGAGCAACCCCGGAGCCTCTGCGCACACACTAAGGAAACCGGCCAAATCTGGCGGTACACTATGATTCCGTAAAAAGGAGGCATCTAACCAGCACGAGGTGTTCGCCGCTCCCGGCACTCTATGACTCGACTTCTCCTGGCACTCAGACGACCGCTGTTGGGCGTGGCAGCCCTCCTGGCACTAAGCTGCGGATGTGCCGCCTACTCCGTATTGACCCATGAAGAAGTGGTCGACCTGCTATGGAACGACACCATCCAGCCTCTCCTGCTGAAACGCTTTCCCAATACCACTCCTGATGATCTGAAGAAAGCGCATGCCTTCGCTTACGGGGGCAGCCTGGTGCAGGACATGGGCTACTACCCTTTCGGCAACAAATACTTCAGCGATCTGACGCACTATGTGCGCAGCGGCGATTTCATCGTCAACCTCGTTCACGAAGCCAGCGACTTGAACGAATACGCCTTCGCCCTCGGGGCTCTCGCTCACTACTCTTCGGACAACATGGGACATCCCACGGTGAACGAGTCTGTGGGCCTTCTATTTCCCGATCTGCGCAAGAAATACGGCAATGAAGTTACCTACGAGGACAATCCCAAAGCTCACATTCGCACCGAATTCGGCTTTGATATGGTGCAGGTCGCGAAGAATCGCTACACTTCGGACCGCTATCACGACTTCATCGGCTTCGAAGTCTCCAAGCCGGTGCTGGAGCGGGCGTTTCAGGATACTTATGGCATTCCGCTGAAAGAGGTGATTCCAAAAGAAGATATGGCGATTGGAACGTTCCGCCGCGCCATCAGCAAAATTGTTCCCGAGATGACGAGAGTGGCGCTGCTCGCTCGCAACAAGCAACTGGTCGCCGAGACACCTAATTTCAATGCGAAAAAGTTCCGCTACTACCTGTCGAAAGCAAACTATCAGCGTGAGTGGGGCAAGGGGTATCGTAGACCTGGATTCGGAACCAGGGTGCTCGCATTCTTTCTAAAATTCGTACCCAAGGTAGGCCCTTTCAAGGCGCTGGATTTCAAGATCCCCACCCGCAAGACTGAAGACCTGTACATTGCCAGCGTCAATCGCACACTGGATAATTACAAAAATGTTCTGCGGGAAGTGAAGGCCAACGATTTGCAACTCACCAACACCGACTTCGATACGGGCCGAGTCACGCATGCCGGAGAATACAAGCTCACCGACAAGACGTACGCACATCTGCTGGATCAGCTCGCGAAAGATAAATTCCAGCAGGTCACCCCAGACCTGCGGCAGAACATCTTGACATTCTACAAAGACCCTGGCGCTCCGCTGTCCACCAAGGCTGACCGCGCCGCTTGGGACAAACTCCAGGACGAACTCGAACAACTGAGAGCGACCCCTCCCTCGACCCCATCCATACAGGTCATTTCGGAAACTGAATAGGCCTGCAACGCTTGGCCATAGCTCGTTTTCTGCGTTTTCATCCAAACTCCTTTTGCGGAAAGGGCAACTAAGTAGATGCAGGTTGCTTGAATCTCCGTGTGCGCCCAGTAGGGCACACGAACAGGAGAACTTAATCATGGCAGATGATATGGAACGGAACCGCCAGCAGGGCGGACAACCGGGACAATCCGGGCAGCAAAGCAATCAATCCGGCCAGCAGGGTCAGAAAAACCAACCCGGTCAGAGTGGCCAGCAGCAATATGATCAGCAAAAAAAGGGTGGCCAAAAGCAGAACAACGCAGAGGACAATGAAAACCTGGACCGCCAGCGTCGCGCATCCTAGTTACTGACAAGTTAGGAACGATTCTGAAGTTATTCATGGTCCCGGCCAAAGGCCGGGATTTTTCTTTGTGCAGGAACCGCTATCGGCTGTCCTGCCGGGCGAAGTCCGGCGGTTGAATCACTTGCCGCGAGCCTCTGTAATCTGATGCACCAGCATATCGATGTCTTCTGGCTTTAACTTACCCGCGTATTTCGGCATGCGCCCTTTCCCATTGCTGATGATATTTCGCAACTCCTCTTCGGAAAGCGATGTCGACTTGCCGGACACCAACGAGGGCCCGGCAAAGTGTCGGCCTTCCGCAGTCTTGCCATGACACTTGGCACATTGTTTTTCGAAGATCGGATTGGCTGTCAATTGCGGAGTGGCATTTTGTGCAATAGCCGTGACGGGAAGAAAGAATGCCAGAAAAGCAAGCGAGCGGCTCACGATGTACCTCGCGAAAAATGTGGGATGTTTTACTTGAGGATGCGCAAAAAAGATAACACGCCGCAATCGCGACGACTGCGGCGTATCTCTATCCTTCCGCGTCTCTATGCCTAGCCCGGTGCGCTCTGTGTCCCCGGGGGTGAATGGCTTTTGCCACGGGGCCACAGAGCATCACAGAGGAACAGCCATCACGCCCCTTCCGGGTAATGCAGCACCCGGAAGCTGTTTCCGCCGTTGGACCACACCAGCAACAGTGCATCCTGCCCCGCCGCAACTTTCGACAGCTCCTGCTGAACGTCTGCGGGGCTTGACACCTTGTGGCGGTTCACTTCCAGGATCACGTCGCCTTGCTGCAGTCCTGCGTTATCTGCCGAGCTTCCCGGCCGTACCTGCTCAATGACGGCGCCGTGCACGTTGGTGGGAACTTGCAGCTGCTGCCGGATGTCCGGACTCAGTTCGCCCAACCCCAGGCCCCAGCGCATCTTGCCCTGGCCTTCGGTTGCATTGGCATTGTCTGCGCCGGAGGCATTTAAGGCCTCAAGCGTAACCGGAACCGTTTCCGTCTTGCCGTTGCGCAGAACGGTGAGCTCGAGTTTCGTGCCCGGCTTCTGCTGAACGACGTACACCTGCAGCTCTCCAGAGTCATTCACTTTCTGAGCGTTGACCTGCGTGATGACGTCGCCAATTTGAATTCCAGCCTTCGCTCCCGGCGAGTTGGGATCGACTTGCGTCACTACCGCTCCCATGGCGGTGGAATCTCCGAAGAACTTGGCGTTTTCCGGAGTGACGTCGTTGATGGCAATTCCGATCCGGCCGTGCTCCACCTTGCCATCTCGGATCAGTTCGTCGACCGTAGGCTTTACGATCTGAGTTGGAATTGCGAATCCCATGCCGGAAAAAGTGCCGGAGGGAGAGACCAGGAAAGTGTTGATGCCCACAATTTGCCCACGGGAATCGACCAGCGGCCCGCCCGAGTTGCCTGGATTGATGGCCGCGTCGGTCTGAATGAACTCTCCCGGCTTGCTGCGGTTCGAATCAGGGTTCGAACGGTTAATCGCGCTCACGATTCCACGCGTCACCGTGAAGCGGAATCCATAAGGATTGCCGAATGCCAGCACCGTCTGCCCCGGACGAACTTGTGTCGAATCTCCCCAAGGAACGCTTGCGAGGTTCGCTTCGCTCACCTTCAGGACAGCGAGGTCTGTAATTGGGTCAGCGCCAACCAGCTTGGCCTTCAACACTCGGCGGTCGCTCGTGGTCACGCGGATGTCCACCGCACCTTCAATCACGTGATTGTTGGTGACGATATAGCCATCGGGAGAGATCACCACGCCGCTCCCAAGTCCATGCTCAATTTGGGGACCGCGCGGCTGCATCTGTATGTGCGGCCCGAAGAACTGACCGAAGGGGCCGTTCTGCCCGTTTTGCCCGAAGAACTGCTGCATGTCGTCCGGTATCTGGTTAGAAGCACTCTCCGGCTTGCTCTTTGAAACCACGGTGACGTTGACCACCGCGGGCGTAACCCGCGCCGCCAAAGTCTCCATGGCCTTATCCAGTGCTGTCAGAGCGCTCACGCTGTTGGCATCCAGCGCAGGTGCGGCCGGCGCCGGCGTCGGAACTGCCGCCGCGCTTGCCGAACTCGGTTTCACGCACTCGTAGGTAACTACGGACCCGACCAGGACTAGCGCCAGAAATGGCGCCGCCAGCCGTCGAGTCCATTTGTTCATCTTGCTGTTGTCAGGACTTGCTGCTTTCATGGTTGTACTTCCTTTCGATTAGAAAATTTGCTTACAACTAATTCCTTAGTTTCAGAGAACAAAAATGGTGTGCCCACTTGCTCACGTACCGTTCCTACGTTTTCTTGCTGGGAGTTTTGCTGCCCACTGCCTCGGTGAGAGGCAGCACGGTGACGTGCCACATCTGAATGCGGTAGACCTCAGCATCCCCCGGCCCTAGTTCGCGGCTCTCGATCAGCACCAACAACGTTTCAGGCGTCGCTACGGGCTGAGGCTTCAAGGCGCTCAAGTGAATTAGATTGCTCGCGGCCTCGCGACGGCGCGTTACGGGCCGCGTTGCAGTAGCAATCGGGTTTCGCGGAACCGGTCTCCTGCTCAGCTTAGCCGGGACTGCTTTCTCGGTGGTCCATTCTGCCGTGGATCGTTGAACAAACTTCGCTGTGGTCATCGGAACGCTCACTCGATCCGCAATCGAGTTGGCCACCTCGACTTTATTCGCCGTTCCATTCTCGAATCCCACTAGCTCCGGCGCCGTCGCCGCCCATACGGAGCACAACACGGCGGCCCCAACGACTACCGAAATCGCCGGCTTCCACGCGCGTGTATTTCCTCTGGGGCGATTCACATCGAGGATTTGGGTCACGCGATGCGAGGTCTGGCCAAGCCGGCCAATCAACGCCTGTGCCAGTGCGATGCTCCGCTGCACAAAGCTCATCTCCGCCAGATGCGCCAGGCATTCGGCATATGCCCGCGGACTCTCGATCTCTGCCAGTACGGCATCGTCGCAAGCCATCTCGCGTTCCAACGCGATCTTCCTCTCAATCCACCACACTGCTGGATGGAAGAAGAAAACTGCTTTCACGATTTGCTGCGCCAGGTTGGTCCAATCGTCCCAGCGTCGCAGGTGCGCCAATTCGTGCAGGACCACCTGATTCAGTTCGCCTGCCGAGAGTTCCTCGAGCACCCAGCGCGGAATCACGATGGCCGGCCTGAGCAACCCCAGAGCAGTCGGGACGCGAACTTTCTCCGAAGTACAGAGCACAACTTGGCGCCAGGTCTTCGTCCGCTGCAAGGTTGTGGCCACAAGCGGATCCACGGAAGCCGGATCCAAGACGACGCAGGTGGTGCGGAGTTGGTGAAGGCGCCATACCGACGCTGCAACCCGCGCCAGCAGCAATACTGCAATCACCGCCCATGCCGCGAACGGGTAAACTGCCCACGACTCCGGAACTACAACTGCCGGAGTAGTCAAAGCAAGGTGGCCGTGCGGCCACAGACCTCGCGCAAAAGGCAGCACGGCGATCGCCAGCAATGCGGCGAACCCGATGGCAAAACGCGTCGCGGCATTCTGCCGCCGTGACAGCCTCAATGCCAGTGCCGCAGACAGGCACACCACCAGACCTGCTAGCACAGAATCGATCAGCCGCATCGACGAATAGGTCGCAATCGCTTCCAGGTTCACGACCGTCATCGCGCGTCCTCTTTGCTTTTTTGCAACAACTCGCGCACCCGCGCCAACTCCTCTGAATCGATGCTCTTTTCTTCCAGAATATTTAAGATCAACAATTCATCCGAGTTGCCGAAGAAGCGGCTCACCAGGTGCCGCACTTCGAAGCGCGTCGCATCCTTGCGATCCACTTTCGCCATGTACACGTGAGCCCGCTTGTCTTTCACGTGCTGCACGTATCCCTTCTTTTCCAGAATGCGGATGATGGTGAGGACGCTGTTGTAGGCCAGCGGAGCCTCCGCCGTTAGCGCCTGCAGGACTTCATGCACGGTGGCCGATCCCTTGTCCCACAGGACGTTCATGATTCGCAACTCAGCTTCGGTCAGGGTTGCGGACTTGGTGCGGGCCAACGGTTCTCCTCCTCGTCTTCGTTCACCTATTTATTTAGATTCGGTAGCCTTAAAAAGGTCAACTAATTTATTAGTTGCGAGTGGGTGCGGGCGCGTTGCCCGACCGTCCGGACGGCCCGTTTTTCGGCGTAAGCCATTGATTCCGCATACACGACTGCCAGAATAGAGGCTACAGGTATGTTCCTGCGGGAACGTTCTTGCTAGCAAACACAGCCGGAGGTGATCGCCGTCACAGAATAGGAAAGAGTCTGCAGACCAAGATGGAAGCCTGCCGCGTCCCGTGCTTTGGCCCAGGAGTCTGAGTGCGCTTTCTGAAACCAACCAGGCTGCGTCTGTATTCGCAGATCTTCTTCTTCGCGCTCTTTCTGCTGCTGCTGTTGCGCACTGAATTCCGCGGCTCTCTGACCAGTTCCGGACAAGAGATTCGTTTGCCTTATCCGGTGGGACTGTTTTTCCGGCTTGATCCGCTGGTTGCGGCTTCCAACGCGCTGGCATCTCACGCGCTCTACAAAGGCCTGCTCGTCAGCCTGATAATCCTGATCCCCACATTGTTTTTCGGGCGGTTCTTCTGCGGATGGATTTGCCCGCTGGGTTCCATTCATCACTTCTTTGGAAGCTTGAAATCGGAACGCAAGCGCGGCAAGCAATGGGTGGATTCGAACCGCTACAAGCGATGGCAGAACACTAAGTACTACTTAATGGCTGCTGTGGTCGTAGCGGCTGCTCTGGGCAGCGGAATTGTGGGCTGGCTGGACCCATTCTCATTTCTCGTGCGCTCGATCGGCTTGTCGATCCTGCCGGGCACCAATTATGGATTGCAGGCTTTCCTGAGACTGCTGGAACAAAGTCCGTGGGGAATGGTGCAGGGAATTGGAGCGGCGCTGCACTTCCTTCTGGGCGCGTTGGTGCTCAATTTCAAGCAGCCCTATTTCCGGCAAGGCGTGTGGCTGGGCGCGCTCTTCGTCTTCATCATTGGTCTGAATTTTCGCATCACCCGCTTCTGGTGCCGCGCTATCTGCCCGCTGGGAGCGCTGCTGGGACTGATCTCTCGCTGGTCCGTACTGGGGCTGGTGAAAGACTCTGCGAAATGCAATGACTGTAATCGGTGCCTGCTGCGTTGCCAAGGAGGTGACGACCCGATTGGTGGCGTTGCCTGGCATCAACCGGAATGTCACCTGTGCCTGAACTGCGTCGGCGAGTGTCCTGAGCATGCGCTGCAGTTCAAGCTGTTTCCCGCGCAGCAGACAGAAGGCGCCAACCTGCAGCGGCGTAAACTCCTGACCGGACTCGCCACCGGAGCCGCGGTCGTGCCCCTCATGCGCAGCACTCCTGGTTTTGCCGCGGAGCGGGACGAGCGCTTGCTGCGTCCTCCTGGATCTGTGGATGAGGGCTTCTTCCTGGCGCGCTGCATCCGTTGTGGCGAGTGCATGAAGGTATGTCCCAACAACGCATTGCAGCCAGCGCTCAGCCAGGCAGGCCTGGAAGGTCTTTGGACGCCGATTCTGGTTCCACGCATTGGTTATTGCGAGACCAGTTGCGTGCTTTGTTCCCAGGTGTGTCCCACGGGAGCGATTTGGGAGATCACTGCCAAAGAGAAGGGTTGGTCGGTCGATGTGGGCAGCGCGAGAAAGCCGATTCGGCTGGGAACTGCCTTCTATGATCGTGGCCGCTGCTTGCCTTGGGCGATGGCGACGGATTGCATCGTCTGCGAAGAGTGGTGCCCGACCTCCCCCAAGGCTATTTATTTCCGGCCGGCAGAGGTATTTGATGCAGATGGAAATCCCAAGCAGGTGAAGCAGCCGTATCTGGATGCCGCGAAATGCGTGGGCTGTGGAGCTTGCGAGAAGGCTTGTCCGGTGCAGGATCGTCCTGCGGTTTACGTCACCAGTGTGGGTGAGAGCCGCTCGCGCAGCAATCAGATACTGCTGAACCGAACGAAGGGGTAAGAGCATGACCATTCCGGAGAAGATGGAAAGCGGCACAGCGACTTTGAGCCGTCGTGAGGCATTGATACGCTTGCTCCGGGCAGCCGGGCTGGGGGCAGGAGCAGCGGGCCTTGGCGTGTGGCTGAGCCAACGCAGTTCGCATCCGCAGGAGGCTATCGCTTCCAGCGTGAAACGCGGCCACAGCATCGCGCCCAATCCTGCACTGCCGGAGATGGCGGTTGTAGAAGGGGACGATCCCGCTCAACTGGCGCGACAAGCTGTAGAAGAGCTCGGGGGAATGAACCGCTTCGTCTCGCGCGGCGATGTCGTGCTCGTGAAACCAAACATTGGTTGGGATCGCACTCCGGAGCAGGCGGCGAACACCAACCCGAGTGTCGTCGCTGAAATGGTGCGGCAATGCCTACAATCCGGCGCGAAGAGAGTCCTTGTGACTGATGTTAGCTGCAATGAAGCCCGGCGCTGCTTCCAGCGCTCCGGGATCGCGGCCGCGGCACAGGCAGCGGGCGCAGAAGTGATCCTCCCTGATCCTTCGCGTTTCAAAGAAGTGGATTTGAACGGCGAGGTGCTGACGACATGGCAGGTCTTCGACGCCTTCCTGAATGTCGACAAAATCATCAACCTGCCTATCGCAAAGCACCACGCGCTCACCGGGACAACTTTAGGCATGAAGAACTGGTATGGGATCCTTGGAGGCTCGCGCAATCAACTGCATCAGAAAATTCATGAGAGCCTGGTTGATCTTGCCGACTTCATGCGGCCTACTCTGACCGTGGTGGATTGCTACCGAGTTCTTCTGCGCAACGGTCCCACGGGCGGGAATCTGGAGGATGTTCTGCTGAAAAAAACCCTCGTCGTTTCCACCGATCCGGTTGCCGTGGATGCTTATGTCGCGAAATCCATCTGGAATCTCGACGCGAGTTCTCTTCCTTACCTTGGAATGGCTGCCCGGCGCGGCTTAGGAACGATGGAGTTCGAGAAGCTGCGCATTCGAATTAAGACAATTTAGAAATAAAAAAGCTCCTGACCCGGTCTGCAACAGCCCGGTCAGGAGCGTGCGCCCCTCAACGATCTCGACGCGCGAGCGGAGTGTCGTGCTCACTGGTAGGTGAAGTTAAGCTTATCCATGTAGACGGTGTAGGGAGTTTGTTTGTAGTTGCCGTCCGACTGATAATTCACCGTGATTCCGTACCATCCCACTGCCGAGAAGGGTGGATAAATCTTATTCAGCACGTGAGTGACCCCGTTAAACGTAATCGACTGATAGAGCAACTTGTTGTCGGCGGTCCGCTGGACTTGCAAGGTGAGATGGTTCCACTGGTTAATCAGCGGATTGCAAGCAATGCCAGTGGAAACCCATTTGGCATTGGCATTGTCCCAGATGTCCCACTCGTTGCCGCCGCCGGTGCGGCACTCGTGGCCCCACGTAAAGCCCATGTTGTTGAAGAACTGGTTAACGTCGAACTCCAGCGCCTGCGCCGCTTGCAGGTTACTTCCCCAGAAATAGACGTCGTAGGTGAAGTTATGCAGCGTGGGCACGATGGTATGGCTGGTGTCGGGAATGCCCTCGGACGAAAGATCGCCGATGAGGTGATTGTTCCAGAGCACGTCGGAGTAGGCCATGGTGCCACCGATGTTGTATTGCGTCGTACTGCCCGACAGGGTTGGGGATTTGACGCCCTGGTACATCGCCCAAGTGGTTCCGGGTCCGCTCGGAGTGCAGTAGTTGCAGTCTGCGTAACTGGGTGGCTGCTGGGCGTAGCTGCGCCATCCGCTATGGCTCTGAATGTTGGTGAAAGTCTTGCCGCTTCCGCTGACAGTTATGGTGACGGGTTTGGTGGCGGCTCCTCCGCACTTATCCCATTCTTCGACGACGGTGTTGTACGTTCCGGGAGCCAAGTTGAGGCTGGTATTGAGACTCGCGCCCTGAACGGTGTAGGCCAGCTTGGAAGGTGCCGTGTAGATGCCCATCGACTGGACGCCCGCAGAGCAACTTGTGGTCGCTGTAGCCACGAAATGGGCCGGCGAACTGACCGTACTGTTGCTGGCTGGGGAGGTCACGAAAACGCCCGTGCCTGACTTCACCGTGATGTTGACCTTAGTGGTCAAAGCTCCACCGCAGTTGTCCCATTCTTCAACAACCACGCCGTAAGTGCCGGGATTAAAGTTTAGAGTCGTGCTCAGAGTTGACCCGCTGTGCACGTATGCCAATTGATAGGGGGCTGGATAGATACCCATGGAAGCAACGCCCTTGGCGCAGGAGGTGGACGCCGTGGCTTTGAAGTAGACGCTGCCATTGACCGTACTATTGTTAGTGGGACTGCTGACAGTTACGCCCGCGAACGCGGGTACGGCCGAGCACAGAACGAGGGTGGACAGTGTGCTTAGGACGTGCTTCTTCATTAGGGTGATTTCTCCCGTGGGAAATTTGGAGACCCCGTAAGGCCCTTTTCTACAAGGGGATCCACCGATGAAGGCGGGGACACCTTGGAGCGTGCTTGATCCGCAAGACGCGCCTGGGACGGCTCTTTAGGCGAGAGCGGAGACTTGCACTTCTCTGAGCGGAGTGTTCAGCCTATACAGGGAATACTGGAGTGTCAAACGGAAATGCCTGTATGACGGGGGATTTACAGACTCAAGGGTACTAAGCCCACCGGGCGAAAAGCACCTATGGGCGGGGATTGCGGAGCGGAGGCTCAGGAACGCTTGAAGTACTGGACGGCACGCTCGTGCTGCTGCGCAGCTTGCCGCGTTCGGAAGGTTCCAAGGTTGCGTCGCTTTCCGGTTTTTGCGTTCTTCTTGCGGGAGTACAGGCGATACTCACCGCTTTTCAATTTTCGTATCATGGAGACTCGTAGGCACGCGTGGAATTAGCCTTTTGTGCGGCGGTGGCTTTTTCTGGTTCGGCTGGCTTTTACTGCCGCCTTGTGACGTGAGTTCGATCCGCGCTTGCGGGCTGCTGAGCGCGCCTGTCGCGAAAGAGCCTGGTGCGAAGCGGCTTCGCGGCCTTCTTTCTTCAATGCCTGCTTTCGGGCTCGAGAGCGCCGCGGAGATGCCTTGTGCGACGAATGGCTTTGGCCCTTCTCGTAGTCGCGAGCCGCTTTCTGCCGCGTGCTTGCCGAGGTTTTGCCGCGACGCGGTGGGTTGAGCTTTACCCCTGCGCGCCGGGCTTTCGACAGGCCGATCGCGATCGCTTGTTTGGGCGAGGCAGCGCCATGTTTTCCTTCGCGGATGTGATGCATCTCTTCGCGGACAAATTCGCCGGCTTGTGTGCTGGGAGACTTGCCTTCGCGTGCGTCTTCGCGCGCCCTTTCAAGAGTTCGTTTTTCCGGCATGGTTCACCTCCTGAGATCAATCTAGTTCCGACGCTTAGTGGGAGGGCATCGAAGGCTTTCTGTAAGGGGACGAGCTGATCGCTGTAGGCGAAATGCGAGTCTCTGCGCAACATTCCGAATAACGTTGTTCAATAAGAGAACAGATTCACTCTGTCGAGCCAGACGGTGTACGGCTGCTGGTCCCAGTTGCCATCCATCTGGAAAGCGATATCGATTTCTTCCTGGGTCCAGTTCGGCTGCGCGGTGTAGTAGGTATCGACGTTATAGGTATGGTCGGCCACGCTTAGGGTCATGTAGTGAACCTGGTTGCCGACTCTCTCCAAAGTCCAGACCATGTGAATCCAGGTGTTCGAAGGAAAGTGATTGCATGGGATGGGTATAGGTTTCCACACTTCGCCCAGGGGGTCCCATATATTCCACCGGTGGGTGTCGTTGAAATCGCACTGCGTACCCCAAGTCCAGCGACTTCCTCCAAAGGCCTGGTTGACGTCGAACTCCAACGATTGGGGGCGATCGCCGTGGTCGATGTAGAACCACAAATCGTAGTTGAAATGTTGCGGGTAAGATCCGCCGCCGATGGGAGTCCAGTAGAGTTCGTTGGAATACGCGTGTTTCCCGGCCAAAGTAAATCTCGCGGCCGAGCCATCCAGCGACGGGGTTTGCTGATGAAGCGTGAGCGTCGAAACTGCTACGCCCAATCCCGCCGCACAGGTAGTGTGCACGATCACCGCTGAGCAAGAGACCCACTGCGGCGAATCCTGGAGATTGAGGGCGCCGGGCAACTGACCCACCACATTGACCTGCATTGAAGTGGTTGCGATGTAACCGGCAGTGTCCTCGGCGACAACCTCGATGGTATGCGCCCCGTTGGGCATCCAGAGCAACTGGTTGACAATGGTGCTTGGAGTATAGAGGACGGCGAAGTTATCCACGTAAACGCGAACGGTGTACACGGGATCGGGGGGCGTCGCAACCGCGACAACAGGCACTGGGGCCTGCACGCTCGCACCATTTCCGGGAGAGCTGATTTCCAGCGGAAAACCGCAAAGCGACGCGGGCGGAGGCTCGGCGGCCGCGGGAACGATGGTCAGGTCAGAAGGAGGGGTCGGGGTGAAGGGGCAGTTGGCGACATTTTTGGGCAGCCCAGAACATCCGCCCATGATGGCGAGAATGAGCGCCAGCCCCACTGTTAAAGCCAACAGTATGCGTTGTTGAACTTGATGTCGCCGTACAATTCCCCGCATCTCGACCTTCAACGTGACTTCCCTTTCCAACCACCGGCATTCCGAGCGGTGAGAATGCGGCCTCTTTCAGATTTTGATGGCGCTTTTCAATTGCGACGTTTTTGTCCTAGTAAGCCGTTAAATTCACTTGATCGAGCCAGACGTTGTAGGGCTCCTGTTTGTAGTCACCATCCATTTGAAAGGCGACGTCAATCTCCTCCAGAGTCCAGTCCGGCTGATTCGGGTAATAGGTGTCCACGTTGAAAGTCTGATCGCCAACCGTGAGACTGATGTAGTGCACCTGGTCGCCGACGCGCTCGACATTCCACACCAGATGAATCCATGTGTTTGCCGGGAAAGGCTTGCAGTCATAGATGGTCGGCTTCCAGCCGTTCACGTCATCCCAGATATCCCACTTGCCGGAGGCATTGAAGCTGCACTCGGATCCCCAGACCCACCGTTTCCCGCCGAATGTCTGATTGATATCGAACTCGAGCGCTTGCGAGGCGTTCGGGTTGTCAATGTAGAAATACAAGTCGTAGATGAAGTGGCTGACGTTGTCCCCACCGGCCACCGGATTGAAGTACAACATGTTGGAATATGCAGTGGGACCACCCATGCTGAACTTTGCGGCGTTGCCATCCATGGAGGGGCTGGATTGATTTTCCGTCATGGTGGAGACTGCGGTGCCGAGGCCCGCGGCGCAAATCTGGCCATCGCGACCGGAACCTGTGGGAAACAGCGCCGAACACGATTGCCAGCCGGGCATGGCTTGTATGCCGCTGATCGTGGTCTGGGCGGTCTGCGAAGCCACTGTAATTTTGAGGATGGTGGCCGAGATGTAGCCCTGGTTGTCCTCAGCCATCACCTCGAGCTTGTGCGTGCCAGGCGAAGTAAAGATCTGGGTGTTGATGGAATTATCGAAGGTGTAATACACCGCGAGCTGGTCGACATAAACTCGCATGAAGAAGATGGGGTTCTTGGGATTGGCTGAGGCGACAACGTTGATGGGCGAGGTTACGGTTCCACCATCGATGGGATTGGAAATGGTCAGCGGAAAATCATTGGAGCCCGTGGGCGGCGGGATCTGCGCCGAAGGTGCGGGCAGCGGACTGGCTTGCGGCGACCACGTAATCGGCACCGGCGGAGTAGAGGGATAGTTCGGTTGGCTGGGCGCGGGAGTTGTAGGCGTGGTTGGAGTCGTGGTGGTCGCTGGTGATTTGCCAGTTCCGCTTCCGCAAGCGAGCGACAACAGGATGAGAGATCCGCTACAGGCTGCAAGGAAAACTGAAAAGACACGTCGGGCCCCTTGGGGGCGGACAGCAGACACACTCATATTCCTCCAGAACTCGGCATGCGGGGCCATCTAGCGGCTCGAGCGGAGGAAAGCCGGTCTCAATAAGAAAGAAGCGGATTCAGCTCAGGGCTGATAAGTTAACTCTAGAAAGGCGGTGCACCTACGAACAATACGGGAACTCCCGTAAGCTCCGGGATGCAATCCCTGATATTCCTGTGATTTCAATGATATGCAAGTTATTTCCAGACCGGAATGGCTCACGTACCCGGCAAACCCAGCTGTTCTAAATGCATCAGCATATCGGCTGGGTCCGAGTAGACGCGAAACGCGCCGGCGCGCTCCAAATCCTCCACTCCATAGCCTCCCGATTGCAGCGCGACTCCGAGCGCGCTCTTGCGGCCGGCCGCAAGCATGTCCCACACGCTGTCGCCGACAACAATGCAGTCACCGATGGCGACATGCAGGCGTTCTGCCGCCGTTACAAAGATGTCGGGGGAAGGCTTGGCTTTTTCCACATCATCGCCAGTCACAATCTCGATGCTGCGCGGCAGGTTCAAGTGCTTGAGCAACAGGCTGGTCTGTGCTTGCCCTCCCGTTGTTGCGATTGCAATACGAATACGGTGCCAAGCGAGATGGTGCAGCACCTGATCCGCCCCGGGCAGAGAACGCAGGCGGGGAATGGAACGCCGGAAATTGGAATCGTGCCTTTTCTCGAGCTCATCGAGGTCGGGGTTCGTTTTTCGCTTGGGCAGTTCCCGCAGTAACTCTTTCAGGAAGGATTTGCCACTCATGCCAATGCGGCGATGGATTTTCCACTGTGGGATTATGATGTGTGCCGAACGCAGAGCTTCGGACCAGGCAGCGACGTGCTGATAATTACTATCGATCAGAGTGCCATCCAGATCGAACAGTAGTGCGGGCCACTCCGACCCCACGGGTTGCTGGGTGGACCGACTTCGGCTCATGAAAATAGATTTCCTGCGCATTCGGTCACGCTTCGGTGCGAAGCGACCACCGAAGGTTGCGCAAACGTGAACCGAACGGTCAGGAGAACCCGTACGCCAACCACCTTAGGTGAAAAGTCATCTGAAAGTGTGTTCGTTGAGGCGCCAGGATAGCGGGAACCCTGCCGAACGCCAAGCGAATGCAAAACCGCGCGCACGCCCAGAACCAGCGTGGAATCCCTAACCGAAGGAGTCCAGTGGATGCGGATTGCCCAGGTTGCGCCCCTTCATGAGAGTGTTCCGCCGCGATACTACGGGGGAACCGAACGGGTTGTGTCATGGCTGACTGAAGAATTAGTTTCCCTGGGTCATGATGTTACTTTGTTTGCCAGCGGCGATTCGGTAACGAACGCGGAATTAGTGAAATGCTGCAAACGGGCGCTGCGGTTGGATCCGGATTGTATGGATCCGCTGGCGCACCATGTGTTGATGATTGAGGAAGTTTTCAGCCGTGCGGAAGATTTCGATATTATCCACTTTCATACCGACTACCTGCATTTCCCTTACACCCGGCGCGAGAAGGTCCCTTACATCACGACCTTGCACGGGAGGCTTGACATCCCCGACCTTGTTCCTTTGTATAAGGAGTTCAGAGAGGTGCCGCTGGTTTCAATTTCAGATGCGCAGAGGAGGCCTCTTGGCTGGGTAAATTGGGTAGCTACGGTACACCACGGCATGGCAACGCACGAACTCGCGCTGCAGGAAAAACCCGAAGATTATCTGGCGTTCCTGGGCCGGGTCTCGCCTGAGAAGGGTGTCGATCAGGCCATCGAGATGGCTATCCGCGCCGGAAAGAAGTTGAAGATCGCTGCCAAAGTCGATCGTGCGGATCGGGATTACTTTCAGGAAAAAATCAAACCTTTGTTGAACCATCCGCTGATCGAATTCGTGGGAGAAATCGGCAGCGCCGAGAAGGCCAGGTTTTTGGGGAATGCGATGGGCCTGCTTTTCCCGGTCGCTTGGCCCGAGCCTTTCGGACTGGTGATGATCGAGGCAATGGCGTGCGGGACTCCGGTGATTGCGTATCCCTGCGGGTCGGTTCCCGAGATCGTGCTGCATGGAGTGACTGGCTTCGTTGTGCATGACCTTGAGGAAGCAGTGGCGACGCTGGATAAGATCGACGAAATCGATCGCCTGGCGTGTCGCGAACATTTCGAGCTGAATTTCTCAGCCGGCCGGATGGCCAAAGACTATCTCAACATTTATCAAACGCTGATTCACGGCAAGTCGGCCCCGATGGCGGTCGAAGAGGGAGTGTTGAATTGGATGGAAGTGGGATCGCAAACGCCCAGTACTACATAGCGACCACGGCCGCCCGGGCAGATGATCGGGCCCGGGTTCTTAAGTACGGCAGGACTTTTTACGTGTTCGACCGCCTGGGGGACGTGCAAACGTCTGGCATGGGAGAACAAGGCCTGTTCTACGACGGGATGCGATACCTGTCGGAGTTCTGCGTGAACCTGTGGAACGAGCGGCCGATGCTGCTGAGTTCCACGGTGGCCACGAACAATTTTCTGTTCACCGCGGATGCGACCAATCTGGACGTATTCCGCCAGGGATCGGTCGCCATCCATCGCGGCGTATTGCACCTGGTGCGCTCTCGCTTCCTGTGGCGCGATTCATGTTTCGAGCAATTGCATTTCGTCAACCACGGACTGGATGAACTGGAGATTCCCCTCACCATTCGCTTCGATGCGGATTACGCCGACATTTTTGAGATTCGGGGCACCGGAAGAGAGAAGCGAGGACGGCGCCTGGCCACCCAGCTTTACGACAATACCGTTGTGCTGGGATATGAGGGGCTGGACCGGATCGTTCGCGAAACCCTGATCGAAAGCAACATGGTTCCTGATCGGGCTTCTGAAAGGGGACTGGATTTTTATTTTTCGCTGAGCCCCAAAGAGCACGTCACCCTGGAATTGGAGATCGGGTGCAACCTGGAGCGGCCACACCATTTCATGGGCTATGCGGACGCGCTTTCGGCATCGCGCTTCGAGCAGGCCGCGACGACCAAGCGTTTTCCCCAAATCTCCAGTTCGAATTCGCGCTTCAGCGATTGGATTGCGCGATCGTTCTCCGACCTGGAAATGATGATTGCCGGAAATCCCGAACACGACTATCCCTACGCGGGTGTTCCGTGGTTCAGCACCGTGTTCGGACGGGATGGGATCATCACCGCCCTGCAGACTCTCTGGCTTAATCCGGACATCGCGAGAGGAGTCCTGGAATATCTGGCGTCGCAACAGGCTGACGAGGTGGATTCATTTGCCGACTCAGAGCCGGGAAAGATTTTGCATGAGATGCGACGCAGTGAGATGGCGACGCTGGGCGAGGTGCCCTTTGGACGCTACTACGGCAGTGTGGACGCGACTCCGTTATTCGTAATGCTGGCGGGCGCTCACTTCGACCGCACGGGTGATCGCCAGTTCCTCAGGCGCATGTGGCCGCATGTGGAACGCGCTCTGGAGTGGATCGACAAATATGGCGACGTGGATGGCGACGGCTTCGTGGAATACAGCCGGCACTCGCACGAAGGCCTGGTTCAGCAGGGCTGGAAGGATTCCAACGATTCGGTGTTTCACGACGACGGGCGGATTGCAGAACCACCGATTGCGCTGTGCGAGGTGCAAGGCTATGTCTATGCCGCGAAACTTGCGGCGGCACGGCTGGCGAAAGTTCTCGGGAATAAAGATCAGAGCTGCGAACTGGAGTTGCAGGCAGAATCTTTGCGCACGAAGTTTGAGGAGCAGTTCTGGTGTAGCGATCTGGGAACCTACGCCCTGGCGCTCGATGGCCGCAAGAAGCCGTGCCGGGTGCGGACTTCCAATGCCGGCCACTGCCTGTTCACGGGAATTGCTTCCACCGAACGGGGGAAACGGGTGGCAGAAACGCTGATGGACGAGAACTCGTTCACGGGTTGGGGAATTCGTACGGTCGCTAGGACGGAATCCCGCTACAACCCGCTTTCGTATCACAACGGGTCGGTGTGGCCTCACGACAATTCCATTATTGCTTATGGCATGGCGAAGTATGGATACAAGAAGATGGCGGGACAGATTCTGCTGGCCATGCTGGATTTGAGCGGCGAGGTGGAACTGCACCGGCTTCCAGAATTGTTCTGCGGCCTGAAGCGACGGCCCACCGAAGGGCCGACGCTCTATCCGGTAGCCTGCTCTCCGCAGGCGTGGGCAGCAGCCACTCCGTTCTTCATACTGGAAGCCTGCCTGGGAGTGACTATGCAGGCTGAGCGCGGACGAATTCTATTCGACCGCCCATTTCTTCCCGAGGGCATTCCGCAGCTCTCGATTCGCAATCTTCGATGCGGAAAGGCAGCGGTGGACCTGCTGCTGGAACGCCGGGGCGAATCCGTGCTAGTGCACTGCGAGAGCAAGCAGGACGATGTGGAAGTTGTGACCACGGTTTCCTGAGCGCGCTAAAAGCGCGTGTGATATTTCCCGTCCACGGATATTCCTCCTACCTGGTCGCGTTCGAGGCTCACGGACCATCTTCTGTTGATCTGATATTCGCCTTGGACGATCTCACTGCCGGGCTGGGAAACGTCCGTGGAGAAGGAGAACAGGAGATTTTTGGTGACCCTCTGCTGAATGGCGATTCGGGCCGAGGGGTTGGAATTGTTGCCGCCGAGAGTGGGATCGATCTGGAGACTGGAGATGCCAGCCAGCTTCTGAATGCCGCTGCTCAGTTGTCCCGCGACCTGGGAAGCAATCATCGAATCGGTGCTTTGACTGCTCGCGGCCTGTTCTTCGGTGGTCTTGCCGCGCGCGACCAAATTGATGACGTCGGCGGTGGCCAGTGGGGGATCAGAGGTGTATTCCGTGGTGAGTTTGTCAAGCGGGCCGCGCATGGTGAGCGTCAGGTTGTATTGCTCGATGGTCGTATTCACGGAAACGTTGAGCACGGGATGGGTCTGGTTTGGATCGTCGAAAGTGATCACGCCGCGCTGCAATTTGTAACGCACGTTGCGGAAGAAAAGTTCGCCCGAGGTGATGGTTGTACGGCCGGTGATAACGGGTTGGTCGGCGGTGCCACCGATCTGAAGATTCGCCTGTCCGGCGACGCTGACTTGAGAACTTACAGCATTCAGGTTGCTCTGCGTCTGGACGTTTATGGCGAGTCTGATGGTGTCCGCGAATCCGGGCTGCGAAGGAGTGTTCCCGGTACTGAACTGATCCCCGAGTCTTGCCAGATCGAAATCGGGGGTAAAAGAAAGACTGTCGATCAGTACACGGCCACTCAGGACGGAAGCTTGAGTTGTCCCAGTAAAAGCGAGGTTGGTATCCAGCACCGTCCGCAGGCCTTCGGGATAACGAATGCGAACGGATTTGCCCTTGACCGCAACGTTGAACTGAACTGAGGGCTTGTAGGCAATCGCACCGCCAAGGTCAATCTCTCCGCCTCCGACCTGGGCGGTCATGTTCGCGATCTGCACGCGGTCCTTGGTGATATCCATCGTTCCATTCAACTTCTCTACCCCGAGCGGGGCGTCGGCAGTGCTCAGGGCAACATCTTTAAATCCGATTTGGCCCTGCACTGCTTTTGTTCCGGACGCGCGCACATCGAGCGCTACCACGCCGGCACTCTGAACGTTGGGGGCAAAGATCTGCAGGATTCGCATGTCGACCGAGCCTTGCGCGGTAAGGTTGGGGGGCGAGCTTCCGCCGATTGGAATTTGGCCTTGCGCTTTCAGCGAGGTGCCGGTTCCTCGAATCGCGGCCGGTTGCAGCGTCACCACGGAATTGGCATAGTCCACGCGTATGGGTTGTGGAATCCCGATCTCTATGGCCTGGTATTTGGCTTGCAGAACGGGAATCGACAAGTGTGCGACCAGTTTGGATTTATCTTTCAGAGGTCCCTTCAACGTGGCATGCAGTTCAGTTTGCCCCTGAAACCCCTGCGGTACACTGGACGCATAGGTCGCCAGGAGCGGGTCGAGAGGGATGGTGTTGGTGTCGATCACCGCGTCCGCGTCGTAGTTTCCGGTGAGATTGACGGTGCCGTGCGCGCGGATGGAAGCGGCGGAGACGTTGGTTCCGACATCCAGGTCGGCTTTGTGCTGCGCAACGCGCAGGTCGGCCTTGAAATTTGAGATGGAGCCTTTCCGCATCTGCAACTGCGGTAGCTGGACAGTCGCGACGAGTTGGGGATTGTCCACCGTACCCTGACCGTTGACTGAGGCCGAGATGGTGCCGTTGATACCCAGGTTCTTTTCCTGGAGACGCTGCACTTTTTGCAGGACGACGGCGGGAGCATCCAGCCGAACCTTGTACGCCTTCGTCTTTGGGGTGTAAGTGAGATCAGCATTGATGGCGCCGGCCGGGGCTGAGACATTCAGCGTGGAGACAACCGACCCGCTCTCGGTATGGAACTTTGCGGCGAGAACTTGAATGGATTCGCCGTAGGCCCGGGCGTTCGAAATCTGCGCCGAGCCGGAGCCGTCCGGCTGCAACTGCGAGCCATCCAGGTTGATGTTGGCCGAAAGATCGCCAGAGATGGGGTAGTTCTTTCCTGCCAATTTCTGGAGATCGGTGAGGCGTAATCTCTGGGCGTTCAAGCGAGCCATGATGGGATTGGAATTTTGATATGTCCAATTTTTCAAGGCAACGCGCGCGGTGAAGGTTACTTGTCCTTGCTGGGCATTGATGAGGGATGCGTTGTCGATGGTGCCCTGTGTAGGATCGGCATGCATCGCGACCTTTGCCGTCTGCCACTCGCTGCCTTCCACCTTCAGATCTTGAGCACTCAATTGCGCCGCTATGCGAGGCCGCTTCATCGAGCCCTGCACGGTAGCGTTCAAAGTTGCGGAGCCGGAAACTGCCGGTGGAGTGCTCGAATTCGAACGGAAGGAAGCGGCCAGGGATGCGAGTTGGTGGAGATCGCTGGCTACGGCCTGAATCTGCAGGTTGGAGTGATCGCTGACGACGCCTTGCGCAGTCAGAGTAGCGGAGGGCAGCCTGAAGCGCGTATCGCGCACCGAAATGCTTTGCCGAGGTCCGTCATAAGAGAAGTGAATGGCTCCATCCACCGGGACATCGCGTGCAGAAGGATTGGAACGGCTGCTGGCTTGGGCTCGAATCACCAGATCGGATTGAGCGCGCAGGTTACTGATACTGCCTTTCCATGCGGCATCCGCCTTGCCACTCAGCGTCCCAGATAGTGCAGCCTCCCTGGTCGCCTGTTCGCCCCCCACTTGCTGAATGGCTCGGAGGGAAATGCTATTCAGGGCCGCGTGGACGCTCGACTCTGGCGTGCTTTCCAGATGCTTCATCTCCGCATTGGCGGTGAGGCTACCTCCGAAGGCTTGAACACTGACATTCGGAACGACAAGATTGCCGTCCGCTAAACGGTACGAAGCTTGCAGCTTTCGCAGTTCAACGCGTTTGCCCGAAGCCACAGCCCGGAGCACTTCGCTGCCTAGTTGGCCGTCGAGGGAAATCGCTCTTATGACCGGTTCACTGGCCAGATTGCGGTAATGGAGCTTTCCAGTAAGAGAGACGTCCCCCGCCGGTGAAACGGACGGAGACATTGCCGCAAAGTCATCGGTATGAATTCGGATCCGGTATTCGCCGTCCGCGACCGGATCGGAGTAGTTCGTAAGTTGCGCCTTCAGATTGATGTCGGAGGATCCGACGCGCAAGTTGAAAGAGTTCAGTTGCAATTGATCCGGCCTTGCGCTGAACGTGAGATCTAAGTTGTGGGCAAGAGGAGCATATTCAGCGTAACGCAGGTGTCCGTTACGGTAGGAAAGGGTGCCGTCATATCGTTTGGGCAGAGATCCAAAATGAATAGCCGTGCCGAAATCGTATAGGTCGGCTGCCAAAGGAGTTTTGCGGTCGTTGTAGTCCACTTCACCGTTTGTAAGTTGGACGTGGCCCACGGCGAGATCGAACACATTCGTTTGGCTCGAACTCTTGCTCGGCGGCGCAGTAGGGAAATTGTTCTTGCCGTGAGGACTGACCTGCACATGAACCACCGGATGCTCGATCAGAAGCTCCTGTAGCGAAATCCGATGATGAAGGGCGGAAACGATCTTGGCGCGCACGGTGAGCTGGTCGGCATGCAATAACGGCGGCTGGTCCGGCCCTTCCGTCCCGCGGACGGTGATGTTGTAGAGGTGCGCCGTCAGGGTGGAGAGCTTAAAATCCAGCCCGCCAATTTCAGTTCTTCCGCCGGTTGCCTGGTTTGCTTGCTTCACGATTTCGCGAATGGCGAAGCGCCGGAAGCTATTCGTTCGCAGATATAAGAACGCCGCGACAATAATGACGATCAGAAGTATTCCCAACCCAGCGAGTGTCCAGCCGATCGTCTTTTTCATACTCATAAGAACACCTTAAAAAGCCTGCCCGATGGTGATGTAGTACTGCAGCGGCTTGATTCCGGGGACAGGGTTCAAATTTCGACCGATGTCAAAGCGAACGGGCCCGATGGGAGTCGCATAGCGCAAGCCAACTCCTACGGTGTTGGTGTAGCCGTGGATAAGGCTCGGAAAGTTGATGGTGCGATACACGTTGCCGCCGTCGTAGAACACGACCCCCCCTAGTGACTTATTGATGTGCAGCGGGAAACGTTCTTCGGAATTCAGGATGAGGAGTTGGCGGCCACCCACGGGCACAGTGACATTCACGCATCCCGACGCCCCTTGCAGAACGTTGCAGAAAGGAACGAGGCGCTGAGGGCCGGCTTCGTCAATAGGGAAGCTGCGCAGCGAGGTGCCGCCTCCCGAGAAGAACAGCTGGCTGGTGGGAACAAAGCTCTGTCCAAAGGGAGCTGCCAGCCCGATCCGAATACTGTTAGCAAAGATGGTGGAGTGTAGCGGTTTGTAATAGGCGTATTGCGCGAAGAGCTTGGTGAAATTGGCGCTTGATCCAAGTGCAGTCGGCGTCAGTCGAAAATCAATGGTTCCGAAGGAGCCGTGGTGGGCGTCGAGCGGCTTATCCCGTGTGTCGCGGATCAGCGTGCCGGAGACGGTAGACAAGTTCACGCTGCGATCCCTCGCCAGCACCAGATCCGGAACGAGAACGTGGGAGAGACCGGTGCGATTGAAATCGTAGCGCAGCTGAACCCGGGTGTTGCTCTTTCGACTGATGACGCGCTCCACCTGGAAAGAGGCGTCGCCGAGCGAGGCGGTAAAGAGAGGATTTTCGCTGGTACGCTCGAGCGAAACACTGGTCAACGATTGCCACTGCGACTTAAAGAAGTGAGGCTGCGTGTAGGTTGCCAAAGCCTTCTGGTCGAGGCGCGACAACAGCAGCGAAGCCGCGGCGGTCTCGGCCAGGCCGCGCATATTCCGGCGTGTATATTCGATTAAGCCGCGCGGGCTCGCGTAAGTGGCCTGGCTCGGGGCAATCTGCTTTCCGTTGAGTCCTATGGTGGCGCCGCCTCCCGGCAGAGCCACCGTTCCGGTTGGAATGTTTCCGCCGCGATGGGATAGCTCGAAGCCGAAACCGTAGGTGATTTCGTTTCTTTTGGCCTCATGCATTTTCACCAGAGCCATTTCCTCGGTCTGGTTGGTGATCGGCTTGCGCGGCCCGACGCTGGCCCAATCGAAAATATTCAGGTCGTAGAGGCGGCTTTCTGCCTCGAGCAGCTGGGCGCGGCGCATGGGTGACTCGGCAGGAATCTGCGTGGTTTTTGCGATGAGCGGCAGCCGTGTTTGTTTCTCTCCCAGGTAGTAGACCTGGCCCACTCGAACCAGCTGGTTTTCCGTAATGCCATACATGATATTCACGCGATGGGGATCGCTAGTCTTCTGCACGCTGGTCTTGACTTCGATGTTGAGATACCCGCGATTCAGATAATTGGCGGAAATACGATTTCGATCCTCGGCCATGTTTCTGGTTGAGAACGGAGAGCCCGCATGTAGCTGAAATCCCTTGGGCGCGGTGAGCTGTTCGTAGGGAATGTGCTGATTCCCTTCGACCCGGACATCTTCGACCAGAGTCTGCGGGCCCTCCTCGATTTCAAAGGCAACATCGATTTTGGGTTCGTGATCGACGGTCCTGGGAGTCACTTTCACTTCTTCGTAGCCGTGATCGCGATAGAGGGCCTCGATGTTTTTTGCGCTCTGATGCAGCAGCTTCTGGCTCAAGCTCCCGTGAGTCCAGATGTGAGACTTCTTCACCGTAACCTGGTCGACTAAGTCCTTTGACGACAACGCGTAGTTTCCCTGGAAGTAGATACGGCTCACCTTATGCTTTTTGCCGCGATCGATCTTGTAGGTGATGAGGATCTGGTCGGGATGCTTGGTGAACTCGGTGCTCACCTTGGCATCGTAGAAGCCTTTCTTCTGGAAATAGTCGACGAGATTGCGCTGTCCTTCATCCACCAGATCCCGATCGACAGAGCCTTCGGAATAGATGGGGATCAGCTTCTTCTTCTCGCGGCTGGCAAGGAAAGGAATGACACTGAGCCGCGCTCCTACGGTACGAATCGTGACCACCGGCCCCACTTCAACTTTGAAAGAAACCAGCACGCGGTTGGTGGCGGGATCGAACTGCGGAGGATTCTCCTTGATACTGCTAGCCAAGCGGCGCTGCTTGTTCAAAGTTCTTTTCATCGCATTGGTCGCATTTGTAATGCGTTGCGGGGTATACGGCTTTCCCGGCTTCAACAGGCCTCCGCTAAGGCGCGCGCGCAAAGAACGCATCGCATGCTGCAGGCGATTCGCTTCCGGCTGATCCGGGCCTTCGATGTTCACGGCGGAAATCTTGGCGCGCTTACCCATATCCACCACGAAGCTGACGCTCACGAGTTCATGGGAGTCGTCCAGGTGCGGTTCCGCGTGGACCTTCGCTTGAAAGAACCCAGTGTGCTCAAGGAATTTCCGCAGAGCGCCTTCCGCTACCGGAATGCGCGTGGGATCGTACGGGTCTTCATCTGAAAGATCGACAATCTGAAGAAGGCGGGTATAAGAGAATTGCTTTTCAGCCCCGGGAAACTCCACCACGCCCAAGTAATAGGCCGGCTCCAACAGAAAACTGACCCGCAGGCCGTTGATGTCGGGTACGACCTTCACGTGAACTTCGGGAAAATTCCCCGCTTTCTTCAAAGCGGCTGCGCTCTCGTCGATTTTCTGTTGAGAATAAGGAGCATTTGCCTTTTGCGTGACGACGGAGAAAAGGGGCTTCAGATCGCGGTGCGGATTAGCCACCAGCGAGACCCAACTCACATTCTGTCCTTCATAGGCCTGTTGCGGCGGCTGGGGTGCAAGTTGCGCCCACAACCTTGTTGCCGCGCCCAGCCACAAGAAGACCAGAAATAGCCGCATAGTCAGCCACCGACGTCGCTCCGGAACACGGGTTCTGGCGGCCATACGCTCCCAGGCAAACGACCCGAACCTTGCCGAGTTGGGATGCCAATGGCCCGAGGTAAGTTGTCGCCCGGTTCGATGCGGGAACTGGCGAGAGTCTCTGCAATAGATTCAGCGCCTGGTGTTCTGCTCAGACTGGACGGAGGTGCGGGGCTCCAGATCGGCAGAGGCGTAGTAGCCGGTTTTTGAGTGCGCCTGCAGAAAGCGGAATTTTCGTGGCAGGCGAAGCCGGACAAGGATCTTTCTCCATTTGCCGTTGTGCGGCGCATCCTGGGGACGGTAAGCCAATACATACTGCGTGCGCAGTTCCATGCCAATGTGCCGTGCGATGGCAGGCATAACATTGGGGTTGTCGACAGTAAAGGCACGTCCGCCAGTCGGGTCGGAAATATCGCTGAGCAACGCAGGCCCTCGAAGCTCTTCCGGCGTGGGCACGTAACGATCGAAGACTCCGATCGAGTAGATCATCACGTCGGATTCTTTTGCCAGACCTTTGATTTCCCGCTCGCCGTAGCGGCTGTGATTGTCACCGCCGTCGGAAATGATGAGGAGCGCTCTTCTGCCGTATCTTGCGTTTTTCATTTTGCGCAAGGCGAGGTGAATGGCGTCCAGCAGAGACGTTCTGCCTTTGGGCTGGGTAAATACGAGTTCTTTCCGGAGATCGTCAGGGTTGGTGGTGAAATCAACCGCGAGACGAGGCTCGTCCGCAAAGGTGATCATGAAGTACTCGTCCTGCGGATTGGAGACCTCGCAGAGCTGATTGACGGCCTCGCGCACGCGCTCCAACTTGTCGGACATGCTTCCGCTGGCATCGAGAATGATGCCGAGCGACACGGGCACGTCTTCGCTGGAGAAGTGTTGAATCCTCTGAGCCTTTGCGCCCTCGAACACCTCGAAATTATCCCGGTTCAAGCCAGTAACAAAGCGTTGCATGGGATCGGTGACGCTGACCGGTACCAGTACCAGCCGGCTGTCGGCGTGAATTACATGAATGCCGGAGCCTTCCAGATCAGCCGAAACAATGCCCTTCAACAAAGGGGCAGTTTCACGCGGAGCAATGTGAACATCATCAAGGGTTGTCTGGGAAAATCCAAAAACGCCCAACGAGAGAAACAAGAGGAGAACGGGAAAAAGCATTCGAGTCTTGCAGAGCGCCAGCATGTCTCACCGCCTGGCTGCAGGCCGGCTTCTTTGAGTAGAGCCGGGTCTTGCGCGAGCCATCTTTATATTTAGGGTAACGGCGCGCGTCAGGGCATCGTCTCTAATCTGTAGAGTTTGCAGATTGTTCCTGCAATGTCACCTACACCGTTTCCTCTATTGGACCAGTTGCACCGGATGGCGGGGAGAAAGCCCTCTTGCCGTACGCGTGTAGCTGATCGCCCTGGCCTGGAAATGCATCCAAGTCGCGTCGGTTTGCGAACAGACTAATGGAGATGCCAGGGAATGCCGAGTAAATCTGGAAAGAAAAAAATTCGCTACGCCGTTGTAGGACTGGGGCACATCGCACAGGCGGCGGTCCTCCCGGCATTTCAGCATGCGCACAATTCGGAACTGTTCGCTCTAGTGTCCGGCGATCTGGAGAAACTCAAGACATTGGGAGAAAAATATTCGCTCGAGCACATTTATTGCTACAAAGATTTCGGGCGAGTTCTCTCTAATGTGGACGCCGTGTACCTCGCGGTCCCCAACCATCTGCATCGAGAGTACGCGGTGCGCGCCGCGGCAGCGGGAGTGCACGTGCTTTGCGAAAAGCCGATGGCCGTCACCGAAGAAGAGTGCCGCGCCATGATCAACGCTGCGGATCAGAATCAGGTGAAACTGATGATTGCTTACCGTCTGCACTTTGAGGCCGGAAATCTGGAAGCGATCGAGGTGGCGCGAAGCGGACGATTGGGTGATATTCGCTTCTTTACCTCTGAATTTGCCCAACAGGTCGCGGAGGAGAACGTTCGAATCAGCGAGACTGCGGCTCATGGTGGCGGGTCGGTCTACGACATGGGTGTGTATTGCATCAATGCCGCGCGGTATCTGTTTCGTTCGGAGCCGATTGAAGTGTCCGCCGTCTCCGCGCGGAAAAACAGTGACGACCGTTTTCTTCAAGTGGAAGAGATGGTATCGGTCACCATGCGTTTCCCGGCAGAGAGGCTGGCGACGTTCACGTGCAGCTTCGGAGCCGCACATATAGGGCGGTACACTTTGTCGGGAACAAAGGGCATGCTGCAGGCGGATCCAGCGTATGGATACGCCACCTCGATCGAGCACCAAGTAACTATTGGCGGCAAAGCAAAAAAGAAGACTTTTCCCAAGCGGGACCAGTTTGCCGCCGAGTTGGTCTACTTCTCGGAGTGCATTCTGAAGGACAAAGATCCGGAGCCATCCGGATACGAGGGCCTGCTTGATGTACGGGTGATCCAGGCTATTTACGAGTCAATCCGCACCAGGAGAGCGGTGCGGCTTCCTGAGCCGATGAGCAAGAAGAAACCCGGTTCAGAACAGGAGATTAGGCGGCCTGCGCATGGGGAACCTCAAATTGTGCACGCGCATCCGCCGTCCAAGGCGGCGTAATGCCTGGGGTGACCCGCTCGGCTGTGCCTGGATTCAGCGAGAGGCACTCGCAATACAGAAAAAAAGAAGCCCAAGCAGCATTTGCTTGGGTTTTCTTTTATTCGTTTTGGAAAAGTCTTAGTGCGTCATTCCACCCGCACCCGACTGGCAACTCTTCGAAAGATGCTTTAGAGACGTGACCTGGATTGATTGCTCCGCACCAGTACCTCCGGCCGTCGTAGTTCCGGGGGCACCAGCGGTAGCACCCGAAGCGGAGGGGCTCGGCGTTCCGGTGACCCTCACCTCGTGACCAACGTGCTCGCTCAACTTAGCGTTATCGCCGGTTAGTTGATAGGACTTGCCGTGTTTATCGGTGAGAGTGAAACTGCCATTTGAGCCGCTAAGACACCCGGTAACCGTTTTCTCACCGGCAGCCGCAGAGTTCTGTCCGGAATTCATGGGATCAGTTCCCCTGCTGGGGGTGGTACTGCCCTGCGTGGCGTCCTGCGCCACAGCCCAACTCAAACCGAGCAACAGAACGGAAACGAGTAGAAGAATTTGTCGCATACGGTAACCTCCATTGAACTTGGACGGGAGTGGCAAGCTGCCCTTCGTGGAACTTCGCTTCGGCAATTCGATTGTGCGTCGCATCTACCCTATGGGCCATACAGTACTTACCGGATCAAAAACTGCAAGGGTCCAAATTCCGGAGCAACCGGGAGCTAAGCGCGGCTTACCACGGAACACTCACCTGCCCACTTAGGCGGCATCATCACGCCTGCGGGGAGGCACATCGTCGGGATTGCCATATTCTTCGTGAGTGTGGGTTGGGCGTTCCGGATGGTCGGCTGCATCTTCGACGCCTTCCACGGCTGCGGCTTCGATCGCCTGATCTGCGTCGGACAGTTCTTCGACAGATTCTTCATCGGCATCGCGAACCTCCGAAAGTCCCTGCGAACTCACGGTTTGTCCAGCGCTGTCGACGCCCACCTGCGCGGGATCGTCGCCGAGTTCATCCATCTGCGCCTGCAGATCGCTCTTACGCTCGGGCGAGCGTTCATCCGTTTCGAACCGGTCGCGTTTATCTGGGTTTGTATCTGAGCTCATGCCCGATTTATACCTTTGGGCACAGGATTCGATGATCCGGTGATCGCTGTATTCCGCTAGTACCCGGTACCGCAGGCATGTTGGACTAAACAACTCCTTCGTCGCAATCTTCGTCAAAGCTCGACGGGGTAGGTGATGACTTGCGTTTGGGGAGAAAGGCTTAGAAGGTGTGGGGATAGTTTTGCCTTGGCATTATGAAACTGATTCTGATTCGTTTCATGATTGGCGGAATATCGGTTTCTACTTTTGCACTGCTCGGGGATCTCTTTAAACCAAAAAGTTTTGCAGGCTTGTTCGGAGCCGCGCCTTCGGTGGCGCTAGCTACCCTGGCACTCTCGGTTATGGCGGAAGGCAGGGATAACGCGGCCACCCAAACCACCTCCATGATGCTCTCGTGCGTTGCGCTGTTCTGCTACGCCTCGTGCGTCAGTTGGACCATGATGCACCGCCCCCTGCGAACAATCTGGGTTACGTTCTTGTTTCTACCCGTGTGGGTCATCGTGAGTTTCGGCCTGTGGTCGATCCTTTTGAAGTGAGTGGAGCATGCTAGTTAAAGTTGACGCTTCGAGGCTGAATGAAACTCGCTGGCACGAATTCGCGGTTCGGTTTTTGCTGGGCGGATTGATTACTGCGTTCGCCGGCATCATGGGGCACAAATACGGAGCCTCGGTGGGTGGCCTCTTTCTGGCGTTTCCAGCCATCTTCCCGGCCAGCGCCACCTTGATCGACAAACACGAGAAGGAGAAAAAAGAGCGTGCTGGCCTGAATGGCCACGGTCGGGCGAGACAGCTTGTCTCGGTGGATGCAGCGGGAACCGCGATGGGGAGTATAGGACTCTTCGTCTTCGCGTTGGTGATCCATGAAACGATTCGCGACCACAACACATGGCTGGTGATCGGAGGAGCCACGGTAGTCTGGCTGGGTGTTTCTATCCTAATCTGGTATGCCCGCAAGCGAATGTAACTTCTCAGAAGCAGCTTGGGGCGCGTTGTCACCGCCCGGTTATGGCTGCAGATGTAGAATGCTGCGACAGGCAAGCCGACGAATCCAGCGAACATGTTGCAGCATCCGAGTAGAGGTCATTCAAGTGCTCCTTGGTCGAAGGCCACGTTTGTTCTTCGAGTATTCATCCAAGGCTGGGCGCTCACCTTCCTGTTCTGCGCTTCGGAATCGAGGGCACAAAATTCAAATACTTCTGCAATTCAATTCACAAATGTGACCGCCGCCGCGGGCATCCGCTTTAAGCACTTCAAAGGGAATAACGGGATATCGATTAATCGAGAGGAATTTGGTCCGGGAGTTTGTGTCGCGGATTTCGATGGCGACGGCTGGCAGGACATTTACTTCGTGAATGGAAGAGACCTTTACGGCCGCGGCATTCCAGCCGTAAATGCGCTGTACCGAAACAACCACGACGGTACATTCAGCGACATAACCGAGAAAGCCGGCGTGCCCGGAACCGGCTACGGGCTGGGATGTGTCTGGGGCGATTTCGATAACGATGGATTTCCGGACCTGTTTGTCACGCAATATGGCAAGAACGTCCTATATCGCAACAACGGTAAAGGAACATTTACCGATATCACTGATAAGGCCGGAGTAGGTGGGCTGGAATCGGGTACTTTTCATTCCGGCGCAACTTTTCTTGATTACGATCATGACGGCTGGCTGGACCTCTACGTCGGCAGCTACGTCGAGATTGGCGACAAGCGTTACTGCCGACTGGGCGAGGTGCTCAGCAGCTGTGCTCCCAGCGAGTATCGCGGAAGCCCCGACGCGCTCTATCACAACAATCACGACGGAACGTTCACGAATGTCACCAAAGCAGCCGGAATCTATCAGCCCAATGGAAAGAATCTGTCCGTCCAGGCTGCTGACTATGACAATGACGGCTGGCCAGACCTGTTCGTGGCCAACGACGGCCTTAACGCATATCTCTACCACAATGAGCACAATGGAACGTTCAAAGAAGTTGGCCTCACGACGGGAATGGCGGTGACATCAGGGGGGAGGGTCATGGCCGCGATGTGCATTTCGCTGGGGGATTATGACAACGACGGCCACCTCGATCTGTATATCTCAGATTTCCAGCGTTCCTCTGACCATCTTTGGCACAACGATGGCAAAGGCTTTTTCGATGAAGTGAGCGATGAGGCCGGCATTACTCGCCCCACCCGGGATGTGCTCAGCTTTGGGGGCGGATTCTTCGATTTTGACAATGATGGGTTACTCGATCTTTTTATCGCCAACGGGCACGTCTATCAGGAAGTGGAGCAGGCTTCTCCGGGAACGCGGTATCGGCAGCTCAATTCGCTATTCCACAACCAGGCCAGTGGCAGATTCACGGAGGTCAGCAAGTCTAGCGGCACCGGTTTCGATACGCCTTACGTCGGGCGAGGAGTAGCCTTCGCCGATATCGATAACGATGGTTTTCTCGACGTGATTGTGGCGAACAACGGAGACTCTCCTCTGGTACTGCATAACAGCGGCGGCAATGGGGATCACTTTCTCAATTTCAAGTTAATTGGGAAGAAGAGCAATCGCGATGCCTTGGGAGCCCGGGTGCGCGTTGTCACAGGCGCCACGTCGCAGATCCGCGAGATTACCGGAGCTGGCAGTTATCTTTCGCAGAGTGATCTGCGCGCGCACTTCGGTCTAGGCAAAGCTGGGCGCGCGGAAACGGTAGAGATCACGTGGCCGAGCGGGCAACGGCAAACGTTTCACGACGTGCCGGGCGATAAGTTTTATCTCGTCCAGGAAGGAAAGGACGAGCTCGACTTGCAGCATGTCTCAGGACGCTAACAGGGCAGAACTTGCTAGCGGAACCTACGGATCACGAGCGTATGGCGATCCGAGCGGTACAGGCCTAAGACGTAAATGGCAGGTCTACCCACCGTGGAATAAATTTCCTGACGAATGCGGAGTACCGGGGAGCCGGGAAGGATCCCTAAAAGACGGGCAGTGTGAGTGTCGGCGGTAGTGGCGTCGATCTCTTCATCGGCGTGCGCGATTTGCAGACCGTAGTCGTGCTCGAGAATAGAGAACAGGGAAACGCGGTCCAGGCGCGCGCGAGTGACATCCTTAAACTCGTCTGCCGAGAGATAGCAGGTTTCAATGGCAAATGCTTCCTCGCCGCCCATACGCAATCTCTCAAGTTTGAGCAGACGACTATTGGAGGGCAGAGACAGGCGGGCGGCCACTTCGTGTTCCGTGTCGATGACGGTCAGGGAAAGCAATTTCGAAGAGACACCCAGCCCGCGGGCGGCCATCTGCTCGGTGTAGCTCATCAGTTTATTGAAGTGGATTTTGGGCGGGGCAACAAAGGTCCCGGCTCCGCGTTTGCGGACGACCATGCCCTCGCGCTCCAAGCCAGCCAGGGCATGCCGGGCCGTCATCAGACTAACTCCATGAATGCGCGCCAGTTCTCGCTCCGAGTCCACGACATCGCCGGGCTTCAACTCCCCGGCATCGAGGCGCTTCAGGATGGCGTCCTGAATCCGCTTGTAGGCGGGCAGTCCGCTCTTCCGGAGCTGTGTCATGGATGTGACCATGAAGGTGCACCATACTACAAAGTGCTCTAGTGCTCCAATACAAAATTGTATTTGCGACTGCCGGATGCGCGAATGCCGCGCAAGACGAACTGCGCTAGATGAGCACAGGCTCACATCTGGTGCGTATAAGGCACATCCCGAACCGTGAGGTAACCCCTTCCATGTCTTAGGTTTGTGCTCAACCGCAGTCGGCGTGGATCGGGCGGACCTGTGCTTACCTTGGTTCACTCTGTGGACCGGGAGATCTCCTAACTTTTCCGTTTGCTAGTACAAAGCAATTAAAATTTTCAGTACCGCCGCATTTTTTTCTTGACGGTCGTTTGCGTTCTGCTATATAGCATGAGCCCATCGTCCGTTACACGTAACGTTCGAGGAGGCGTCCTGTGATTAGACGTTCGGCAACTGCGTTTTTCTGCTCACTGCTTGTATTGACCATAACCGTGGCGTCTCAATGCGCCTGGAGCCAGGAAGTAACGGCCACCATTGTGGGAACCGTCGATGATCCCAGCGGAGCGCCCATTAAAGGTGCCAAAGTTATCGCTACTGATCAGGATCGGGGCACGGTATATCAGAGTGAAACCAACGAGTCTGGCGCTTTTAACATCACGCGTATTCCCGTCGGCAACTATGGCCTTAAGGTCACCGCCCAGGGATTTCAAACGTCGGTGCATCCGCCGTTCACGCTGGTGCTCAACCAGACGGCCCGAGTGGACATGCAAATGAAAGTCGGCCAGGTGTCGGAGACGGTTGAGGTCACCGGCGCGGCGCCGATCCTGAAGACTGACGCCACACAGGTGGATACGGTCATCGATGCCAATACCAATGACCGGCTTCCCCTTGCGACGCGCAACTATGTTCAATTAACGTTGCTGGCACCCGGATCCGTAACGCCGGCGGCAGACAGCTTCAACAACGGCGACAACACGGCGAACGGTGGTCGTCCTTATATCAACGGCAACCGCGAACAGGCGAACAATTTCATCCTCGACGGCATTGACAACAACCAAGTGTCAGACAATCTGGTGGGCTATACGCCAGCGCCGGACGCGATCGAAGAATTCAATCTCATCACACAGAACGCCCCGGCCGAGTTCGGCAACTACCAGGGTGGCATCGTTAACGCGACCATCAAGTCCGGGACCAACGCTTTCCACGGCGATCTCTGGGAGTTCTTCCGGAACGATGTTTTGAACGCGAACAAATGGGCCAACGGATTCAATGGCCCGACGGCGCAACTCCCGAAGGACAAGCTGCGTTGGAATATGTTCGGCGGAACGATTGGTGGGCCCATAGTGAAGAACAAGTTGTTCTTCTTCTTTGATTATCAGGCACAGCGCTTCGATCATCCGGCATCGACCCAGAAATTGGGCGTTTTCACGGCTGCAGAGCGGATGGGCAATTTCGGAGATATTTGCGCCACCGGCTTCACGGCCGGGATCTGTAATGACCGGGACAGCAACGGTAACATCATGAATCAGCTGTACAATCCTTTCAACGGAAACGCCCCGTTTTTAAACAACGTGATCACGGAGCCCATCGATCCCGTTGCTGCGGCCCTGTTTGCGTCGCCTCTGTATCCAACCCCGACATCGGCAGGAACATCAGACAACGCCACCTACACTCAGGTCCAAGCCTTCAACAATAGCCAGTACGATATCAAGATCGACTTCAACGCGAGCCAAAACGACCATATCTTCGGCCGCTACTCGCATGCCAACCAGCACAATCCGACCACGAATTCTTTTGTGCTGAACGGAAATGGCTTCTCAGATGCGCCGATCGAGAATGTAGGCCTCGATTGGAGCCACACCTTCAGCCCCACACTGCTCAACGACGTACGGGTGGGAATCAATCACGTTCGCCTGCACAACGGACCTTCCTATGGCGCTGATGCCGCTACCCTGGGACAAGATCTTGGCATCGCAGGCGCCAATGCCAACCGGCCTGGCCTTCTGTTCCTGGATTTCAATCCGGGCAGCGGACCTCTAACGAATGTTGGAAATAGCTGGATTGAGCAGAAGTTCCAGGATGCCGTCATCCAGGCTTCCGATGCGTTAGTTTTGACTCACAATAAGCACGTATTTCACACCGGTTTCGAGTTCTGGCGCGACCGTATCAACACTTTTTATACGGGCAACAACGGCGCTCTGGGACAGATCCAGTTCAATGGGCAATTTACGTCCAACGATCCCGCGGGTGCAACGCATAATGGTGGATATGGAGGAGCTGACTTCTATCTCGGTCTTCCGGACGAGTATCAGCGCGGTATCCCGGGTGGAGAATGGGGACAACGAGCGAACATCTTCGGCGCGTACATCCAAGATGACTGGCGAGCGACGGAGCATCTGACAATAAACTTGGGCGTACGTTATGAGGCTCACACCCCCTGGGTGGAGGAGAAGGACCGTCAGGTCAACTTCGACCTCTTGACCGGCCAGGTGATCGCTCCCAACTGCTCGAAAGTGGATTTGGGTACCGCACCCACAACGTGCCGGAATGGCAGCCGCGGACTTTACAACGCGACTTACGGCGGACGTGACTTCCAGCCGCGCGTGGGATTAGCCTGGACACCTAGCTTCCTTGGCGGGAAGTCCGTTTTGCGGGCGGCTTTCAGCACTTCGTCCTACCTTGAGGGTACCGGCACGAACCTGCGGCTGCCCGTAAATCCCCCGTTTACACAGGCCGAAACGCGAAATGCTTTTGGCACACCCACTTTTCCGCCAAACTACCGAACGGAAGACGGAATCGTTCCTGTTGGCGCAGGAAGCGACCCGTTCGCCGGCGCCCTGGTTCGCGTATGGGATCCCCACACGCAACCGGCCATCACCTATCAATGGAATGGCACGTGGCAACAGTTGCTTTCTAACTCGATGACTTTGCAAGTGGGCTAT
Source organism: Candidatus Sulfotelmatobacter sp. (assembly GCA_036376495.1). Lineage (GTDB taxonomy): Bacteria > Acidobacteriota > Terriglobia > Terriglobales > Acidobacteriaceae > Sulfotelmatobacter. The sequence goes on from DASVAE010000057.1 coordinate 88,355, forward strand.
GTGGGCCAGCACGGTACTCATGAAATGGTCCCTACTCCCTATTTGCAGCAGCGCTTGCCTGGTGAAGCTGGTTGCCCGGCCGGTTCGGCTACGAACTGTCCGAGCATCTACTTCTCCGGCAATCCGGCATTTCAGTCGGACATCTCCCAGATCTCGGGTACGGCGTCCACTGGAAGTTCCAATTATCACGCCTTGCAGGCGGTTTTGCAGAAACGCTACTCCAGCGGTTTGCAGTATCAGGTGGCGTATACCTACTCGCGCTGCAGAACCGATAACAGTGGATACTACGGAAACTGGGGCAATCAGGCCGCTCCGGCCAATCCGTATTACCAGAACTTATACGATCCGCACGCCGACTGGGCTGATTGCTACTTCGACTCGCGTAACGTGCTCTCCGCTTATGCGACGTATGAAATTCCATTTGGCCATGGCAAGCGCTGGGGCAACCAGTCGAACGGAGTAGTCAATGCGGTGGCAGGCGGTTGGTCGATCAACCCGATCGTCTCCCTCCACTCTGGCTTCCCGGTTGCGCTGTATGATTTCAACTTCGCGAACGGCGACTCCGCCAGCACGGGCAGCCGCGGTTTGCGTCCCGACTGCAACGCAGGGGCTGGCAGAACCTTTGGGCGCAAGCCTGCCTTTGATCCCAGTAGCGGAGCATTCATTGGCTACCAGTGGTTCGATCCCACCCCGTACTCCGATCCAGCCAACGTCTTCGGTACCTGCCCAGCGCAGGGACCTGTGGTTGGTCCGGGCTACGCTGATCTGGACCTAAGCCTGCAGAAGAGCTTTCAGATCACGGAGCGAGTGAAGTTGCGTTTCCAAAGCGACTTCATCAACGCGTTCAACCACGTCAACCTCAATACGCCAAGTTCCTCGCTGGGCAGTAATATGGGGATTGTCAACTCCTCGGAAAGTCCGCGAGTCATCCAGTTCGCGCTCAAGCTTTATTATTGAGCTCGCTGATATGATTGGGGCAGATGTTCTCCAACATCTGCCCCCTTTTTTATGCTCAAAATGCAGGTTTCAATTTTGCTATTAGGTTGTCTTACGGTTGCCGAAGTGCATGGTCAGGCACCCAGAGCGGCCGCTATAAGCCCGCAACGGGCGATCAAGCTGGCGCAGAGCGGTCACTGTGAAGAGGCTGTCCCCGCCCTCAAGAAGGCGTCGCTATCGGCACCCGACAAAGCAATGAAGCGCACTGCCGCTTTTGCCGGTGTGCGCTGCGCGATGCTGATTAACCAAACCGGCGCAGCTATCGACTTCTTGCAGATGCTGAATCGCGAATTCCCTGGCGATCCTGAAGTTCTTTACCTTTCGGTTCACACCTATTCAGATCTTTCGACTCGAGCCGCTCAGCAATTGGCGATGACCGCACCCAATTCCATTGATGCGCGCAAGCTCAATGCTGAAGCGCTGGAAGCGCAGGGAAAATGGGATGCTGCGGAAAAGGAATACAAGGCAGTACTGGCCCAGGATCCACAGCAGGTGGGGATCCATTTCCTCTTAGGGCGGCTGCTGCTCTCGAAACCCGATGCCGGACCGAGCGCGGGAGAGGAAGCTAAGAAGGAGTTCCAGGAAGAACTCAAAATCGATCCCTCCAATGCTGGTGCTGAGTATGTGCTAGGGGAGATGGCACGCCAGGACAGCCAGTGGGACGAGGCGATCCAGCATTTCTCGAAAGCCACTCAACTGGATTCCGGATTTGGAGATGCCTATCTTGGCCTGGGTAGTGCATTCTTATCGGCCAAGCGATTTTCTGAAGCAATTCCGCCGCTGCAGGCTGCGGTTAAGTTGGAGCCGCGCAATCCAGGTGCGCATTACAACCTTGCGACTGCACTCACGCGCGCTGGGCGAAAGGAAGAGGCGGACAAAGAATTTGCGATCCACCGCCAGATGACCCAAAAAGGCGACGCAGGGCAAGGCGCCCCGCCACAGAATCCAAACTGAAGTCTTTCCAGACCCGAGAAGCAGTGAACAGGCCCTCTGCACAGGCAAACCGTATCTGGTATCGATCCACCCGCCGCCAATTCCTGAGGAACGCTGCAGGAGTCGTCGCCGTCGGTGGATTTCCGAACCTCGCTCGCGCGGTCCCCGAGCCAAGCTATCCCTTCAATGAGATTCCTCCGGAAAAGAGCGGCATTCGTTGGGTGCACAATGCGGGAAAGTCGGCGGCAAGGTATTTGCCCGAGACCACCGGTCCAGGTTGCGCGTTTCTCGATTACGACAATGACGGGTGGATGGACATCTACCTCGTCAACAGCGGGAGATGCGATTTCTACGACCCCAACCCCCCATTGCGCAATGCACTTTACCGCAATAACCGCGATGGCACATTTACCGATGTCACGGAGAAGGCTCGCGTGCCCGGCGGCGGGTACGGCCAAGGCGTTGCCGTCGGCGATTACGACGGCGATGGCTTTCCGGATATCTACGTCACTCAGTACGGAAAAAGCATTCTCTACCACAACAATGGGGATGGGACGTTTACCGATGTGACGGAGAAGGCCGGTGTGGCGGCTCCGGGATGGTCCTCGAGCGCGGTGTGGTTCGATTATGACAACGACGGCAAGCTCGACTTATTCGTTTGCCAGTTTGTAGAGTTCTCCAAAACCATCAACAAATCCTGTGGCCCGGGTGAGGAGGGCAAGCATGGGTACTGCATTCCACGGCTCTACAAGTCCATGCCAAGTTGGCTGTTTCACAATAACGGTGACGGGACGTTTACCGATGTGAGTAAGAGTTCTGAAATTGCCAGTGTTGCTGGGAAGGCGTGGGGAGTAGTTGCAACCGATCTCAACAACGATGGTTTGATGGATCTGTTCGTCAGCAACGACACGGCTCCAAACTTTGTGTTCATGAATCGAGGCAAGGGACGATTTGAAGAAGTTGGCACCGGTGCCGGAGTGGCATACAGCACAGAAGGCCGCGCTCGTTCGGGCATGGGCCTGGATTCCGCCGACTTCAATCAGGACGGATTCATGGACCTGTTCGTGGCCAACATCGACATGGAACGTTTTGCCATCTACCAGAACAACCATGATGAGACGTTTGACGATCAGGCTGGTCCGACCGGAATCGGAATGGCAACGCGGCTGATGAGCGGGTGGGGGCTGAAGTTTTTCGATTACGACAACGACGGCTCCCTCGATCTGTTTCTGGCCAACGGTAATCCGGATGACATCATCGAAAGCATCCATGCTCAGGTGAAATACCAGGAGCCGCTGTTGCTCTTTCACAACGACGGCAAGAAGTTCCAGAATGTCAGCCCGCAGAGCGGCCCCGCATTCGCGAAACCGCTCTCCGCTCGCGGCATGGCCATCGGAGATTTCGATAATGACGGTGCCATTGATGTTCTCGTAGCTTGCAATGATGGCGCGCCAGTCCTGTTGCGCAACGCGATTGGGGCTCAGAATCATTGGCTGGGAATCAATCTGCTTGGGACGAAATCGAATATTGATGCCATTGGTGCGCGAATCACTTACCAGGCGGGAGACTTGAAACAGCAACGAATGAAAGTGGGCGGCGGCAGCTTCCTGTCTTCGCATGATCCGAGGATAGTGCTGGGCATCGGGAAACGAACCAAGCTCGACTGGGTGGAAATCAAATGGCCTCAACCCAGCGGCAAGGTGGAGCGTATCACCGATCTCCCGATCGACCGCTACGTCACCATTGTCGAGGGAAGCGGAAAATGGAAATGACCACGGAAGGCTCGCACCTGGGGTTATTGAATCAATAATCGATTCTGTAAATCGCTACGCTTTGCGGGGGGACACCTGTTTGGATGCTGAGATTCTTTCGTGATGGCGTGATCTTCTGATCGGTTATGATCTCCCGAATGCCTGAAGGGGCTTTTTCCAACTCACGGCTGAACTTAACTGCGGCCACTTTTTCCGAGTGATTGAAGAAGAAGACGAATCTGCCCTTCCCGGACTGCATTTCGCGAAGCTCGACGAGCGAAGGGGCATGCAGATTGGGGTGCGCTACTCCCGCCCATTGCGTCAGGACTGGTTCGAGCGGATGCATAGCAACCGGGTGCTCATAGTTCTGCTGCCCGGCAAAGCTGCCGAATAGGATCGCACTTCCTTTCTGGTAGCGGTTTTCCCATGCGATGGGAGTTCCGTCCGCGAGCTTCGCCACAGCGTGCGCCGATTGATTCTCCACCTCGAATTGCTCCTGGAACTTCATCGCTTTGAAGCGCGCGTCTGCCCAGCTGACGTCAAATTCTTTGCCGGGGATGATTTGCTTTTCGCGGAGACCGAATATTTTGTCCCATCCGAAGCCTGGAATCTTAGGTTCAGCATGGCCGCGTTCATCGATCCAACCCGGGCGGGCCTCCACAAAAAGATGCCCACCGCCTGAGACGTACTCCTGCAAAGCGCTGGCTTCGTCACTGGTCAGCATCAGAGGATAAGGCACGATGACGAGCTTGTACTGGCTCAGCCCATCGCGATTCAGTTCTCGCGAACTCAGGACATCGACGGGAACATTCCTTTCGAAGAACATTCGATGGTATCCGGCCACCGCCTCGTGAATGGCGTTGCGGCTGCCTTCCTCGTCGTAGCCACCTAACAAGGGAACCAGCGGGCTGAATACGATGGCAACTTCCGCCCGCTCGGCATGAGACTGCAGCAACAGATCGGCATTCTGCTGGATGCGCTGCGCGATTTCTCCGGCATGGCGGCTGCGCTCGGTCAGCGAGCCATCCAGATTGATCATGCCGTAGCCGCCGGATTCGTAGCCGGCATTCATGGGATAGAAGGCGTAATAATTGATGGCTCGCGCGCCACGCGAGACCATGCCCCAGGTCCACAACTCAAGATCGCCCGGAGTAACAGGAGTACCGATCGTTGTGCCATGAACCCCGTAACCACTCTGCAGTTCTCCAACATAAAAGCCGCGGCCCGCCGTCATGCTGTTGGTCAGATCCATGGCGAGCACGCGGCGCTCGAGCGTCCAATTGTGCTCCGGGGCCGTGAGCTTAGGATAGAAACTAGTACCGAAGAAATCGACGGAGTTCTTCATTACATAGTCATCGGAAGGATCGTAAGGGTCCGCCAGGGTCCGTACCAGCGGCGAGGGATTGGGCGCATGGCTTGTGGTCACGTGATGCGGATCGATCGCTTTGACAGCATCGTTTCGCGACTTCAAATCTTCGGCGAGTTTGTAGCCGTAATAAATCCGCCAATCCATGAAGTCGGTGTAAGTCAGGATCGTTCCGTAACGCGGAGGCTCGACCTGACTCCAACCCGTAAAGGTGCGATGCCAGGCCTGGTTCAACCGGTCCAGCGTTCCGTATTTGCCTTTCAGCCAGATTCGAAAGCGCTCCATGCTGCTGGGGCAATAGCAGAACATCGGTTCCGACTTGTAGCCGATGCGAGCCCAGTTCAGAGCCGCCGGTTCACTCCATAGATCCCATCCGTAGAACGCGCGACTGCCGGCCACATGGCGCGCGACTTCCTGGAAAAAGCCGAGTACCGCCTGGCGCACGCCGCGATGATCAAAACAGTATCCGGGCGCTGCCTGCGAGGGAATCTGCTGGCCGTCTTGCGCGGTGTAATGACCATCCGGATACTTCTTTCCGACCCATTCCGGCGCTGAATCAACATAGACCTGCACGATCACGCGTAAACCAACTTCATCCGCCAGTCGCAAAAGAAGATCGAGATTTTCTAGGTGATATTGTCCCTCTTCAGGCTCGCCGACGTTCCACTCCACCCAGGTGCGGACGGTGTTAAAGCCCAAGCCCTTGATCTTCTCCAAATCCTGTTTCCATAATGCAGGCGACTCGGCAGTAATGCTCTCCAGCATCGGGGCGCGGGCTTTGCCGCCGCTATACCAGACAGCGACGGGGAAGAAACTGTCGCCGCGCTGGTTCGACTGCAGAGTCTTTCCCTGCTCCGCAGATTCGTTTTGCGCACCCGTCTTCGCAATGGATTCTCCGACAGGTAATATCACGCCGCTAAGCGTGAGGAGTGCGACGAGCAACGAAAGGTCCCGACAAAATCGTCTCATTGAAGGTGAGGAGCACTATTGTACGCTGAATAATTCTGGCAGCCATGCTGTCTGGCGTAGATAATGGAGACCTACTCAGACACCCTTGAGGATATGACTGCATCAAGACTCGTCTTTGCATCGTTGCTCCTATCGGTTTCCATGGCCTGGGCCCAGGTTCGCGTCTGGCAAGGCACTTTGACCTTGCCTACCTATGAAGAGGATGCTCCGGACCCCAATCCTCCATTCGATCAATATGCCAACGGCCGGTTTAATTATCCCTACACGCTGCGCGACAACTTGAGCGATCGCCGGAATGATCACGCATGGCGCGCGGTGTTTCTGGAAAATGAATACCTGAAGTGCTCCGTGTTGCCGGATCTAGGCGGGCATGTTTACACGTGCACGGACAAGATCAGCGGGCAGCCGATGTTCTATGCGAATCCTTCCATCAAGAAGGCAAATATTTCATACCGCGGCGCCTGGTCTGCTTTTGGTATCGAATTCAATTTTCCGGTCTCGCATAATTGGGTGAGCCTGTCTCCTGTCGACTTCGCATTTCATCCAAATGGGGACGGCAGCGCTTCCGTCCTGGTAAGCAACATTGACCGGGTTTACGGAATGCAGTGGTCGGTCGAACTGGTTCTGCGACCGCATTCCACGCTCCTGGAAGAAAAAGTTGAGCTGAACAATCGCAGCGATGTCCGGCACCGTTTTTATTGGTGGAACAATGCCGGGATTCAGGTTTGGGATGACACGCGAATCCAATATCCCATGCGCTTCACCGCGAGCCATGGCTTTCGGGAAGTTGAGCCTTGGCCGATCGAGGCGGATGGCACCGATCTCAGCATCGTGAAAAACCAAACCAAGGGGCCGGTCTCGCTTTTCGTGCACGGCAGCCGCGAACCGTTCATGGGCGTCTGGCATCCCCACACGAATACTGGAACCGTGCACTATGCGGATTACGCGCAATTGCCCGCAAAGAAAATCTGGTCGTGGGGCACCGATCCCGACGGGCTTGACTGGCGCAAAACGCTCTCCGACAACAACAGCGCCTACGTCGAAGTGCAGGCGGGATTATTCCGGAATCAGGAGACCTACGCTTTTCTCGAGCCGCGGCAGACGATCAGTTTCTCTGAATTCTGGATGCCGGTGCGCGATCTGGGCGGAATTTCCCGGGCCAACCTCGCCGGGGTGGTTTATCTGAGGCGCCAAGGGGACGCGCTGCTGGCGTCATTGAACGTGAACCAGGCGATCCCGGGCGCACAGGTGCGCTTCTTGCTCGGTGACCGGGAAGCATTCTCAGAAAAGCTCGATCTCGCTCCGCAGAGAACCTGGAAACACGAAATAGCGAAGGCCGATCCGAAAGAAAAATACACCTTCGAACTGCGCGACACCGAGGGGGCGCCACTTTTGCGACAGACCGAGGACCAGTACGACTGGACTCCTGTTGAGGAAATTCATGTCGGGCCCCAAGCGGCGTACCACATTCCAGCGCCTGATCGCCGTACGGAAGATGACTGGCTTCAGCTGGGCAAGGAACAGGAACTTGATGGCAATCCTCTGGCTGCACTGCAGAGTTATCAGGATGCCCTCACAAAATATCCAAACAGCTTCGAATTGCAGAAGTCGGCAGGGCGCCTGTTTGCCGGATTGTTGAGATTTAAGGAAGCGAATGACAGTTTGGAACCGGTACACGCCCGGAATACGTCCGACGGTGAAGTCGCGTACTACCTCGGGCTCGCGCAGGACGGTCTGGGTGAGAATCGCGACGCACAAGCATCGTATGAAGCGGCGGCCCGCCTGCCTGCGTTCCGCGCTCCGGCCGAATTGCGATTGGGCGAGCTTTCGGCAAGAGAAGGAAATCTGAAGCAGGCGGAGGTTTATCTGCGGCTCGCGAGCGAAGCTGCCCCGGACGATCTTCGCACCGCCGAAGAGTTGAGCGCCGTGCTGCAGGCCCAAGGGCAGCAGGAAAACTCACGCAAGTTGACCCAGCAATGGGTGGCGCGATTTCCCGACAGCTATTTCCTGCTGGAACAGATCGGCAAGCCCGATCTCCCACATCTCGCTAACGACACTCAGCGCGTTCTGAATATCGCGTCGGAGTATATGCGGCTCGGCATGTATTCCCAAGCGCTTCAGGTGCTGACGCGTGACTACCCGCCTGCATCTGGCGATGAAAGCGAGCCTGGGCAACTCTCTGCCAGCAAGCACCCACTGGTCGCCTACTACGCCGCGTATTGTCAGAAACAACTGCACGGCTCCGCCGATTTCGGGAGAGCGGCAAAACTCCCCACTGATTACGTGTTCCCCAGTCGCGCCGAGGATCTCGAGGTTCTGAGCACGGCGTTGAAGTCCAATCCGAGCGACGCGAGCGCTCATTATCTGATCGGAACACTGTATTTCTCGAAAGGTTTAGCGGACCAGGCGCTGGCAGAGTGGCAACAGGCACGCCAACTGAATCCGCAAATTCCGGTCTTGCATGCCAGCCTTGGCCGCGCCTTACTGCATATCAAAGACAAACCGCAAGAAGCCCTTGATGTGTTCCAGCAGGGCCTGCGCACCGATGGGCACAATCTTGAACTCTACCGCGGGATTGATCAGACGCTCAGTATTCTGCAGAAGCCAGCGCAAGAGCGAGTGGCTGCTCTGCAGCGCTATCCGGATCTGTACCATATGCCCACCCCCCTGACCTACGAACTGATTCTGAATCTGGCGGAGGCGGGAGAGTTCGACAAAGCTGAAGCCATGTTTCAAAATCGCTTCTTTCAACGCGAGGAGGGCGGCACTAATGTGCGGCAAGTCTGGCTGGAAGTGGAATTGCAAAGGGCTCTGTCATTGGTGCGGCACGCACATTGCTCAGAGGCGGTGAACATTGCTGAACATATTGGTCAGCCGGTACCGGGTTTGCCCTTTACTCACGATGGCCTCCAGCCTTTCCTGAACTCCGCGAGATTTAATTATCTGCTCGGAACCACCTACAAGGCCTGTAATTCTCCGCAGAAGGCGCAGAGTCATTTCAAACAAGCGGCTCAGACCTCGAATCTGAATGAAGAGATTTGGTCGTGGAAGGCGTCGCAAGAGCTTCCTAATGCCGATCACAGTTCGGCGAGACAGAAACTGGAAGCGGCACTCGATCGCGTGCGCAACGATCCCGCAAGCGATTCGGCGACCGGACGGTGGCTCTACCATGCTGGCATGCTGCATCTCGAACTGGGGAATACCCAGCAGGCAAACAAGGAATTCCGCGATGCTCTTTTGCAGCCCGACCAGATGATGACATATCACCTTACCCGCCTAGCCTTGGCAGGGAACCAGCCGTAGATCAACTCGACCGGCACGCACTATGAATAAATTTCTTTCACTCTTGTTGCTGCTTCTTTTGACGTGCTCCGTCGCTTTGGCGGCCGACGAAACCATTCGCAGTACCTGGGCCGCTTCCGCCCAGCCTCTCGACACTGATGTGAACTCGTCGTTTTGGCGAGGTTCTGTGGCGATCTATATAAATTCGAATCCGCATGGCAAACCCGATCCCAAGTACCGTACCGAGATTCGCTCGCGCTGGACGCGGCAGAATCTGTATTTCCTCTTTGTCTGCCCGTACGAAGAACTTTATCTGAAGCCAAACCCAAATACGTCGGAAGAAACGAATGAGCTTTGGAACTGGGATGTTGCGGAAGTGTTTATTGGTTCCGACTTCGAGCACATCCGACACTACAAGGAATTTGAGATGTCTCCTCGCGGCGAGTGGATTGATCTCGACATCGATCTGGAAAAGCCGCACGATGAGAACGGCTGGAAATGGAACTCAGGATTTGAGGCCTCGGGTCGGATCGACGCTACGGCTCACGTCTGGTACGGTGCCATGAAGATTCCCTATCGCGCGGTCGATAAACACCCCGCCGCGGCGGGCAACACTCTGCGCATCAACTTCTTTCGCAGTCAAGGCCCGCCTTCGGCCCGTCATCAGATCGCGTGGCAAGCGCCCATGAGCAACAGTTTTCACGTCCCGGAGCGCTTTGGGTTGATCAAGCTCGTTGCATCCAAAGAGTGAAGTAAAAGCGAACCGCCGGAACTTGCGGAACTTCCGGCACCCCGACGGCTCATGAGGGGTGTCGCTACCAGATGTAGGAACGAACCATCTGGGCTGAAGGGCTGAGCTTGGAGCGGTCAGCAACGTGGTAAACTGTCGGAAATCGTCGCGGAGAGGTGGCAGAGTGGCCGAATGCGGCGGTTTGCTAATGAGTAAACCCCTTTGTGGCTCAATAGGTTAGCAGTCTCACCTCTGTGGTAAAGCCCCAACATTTAGGGCATAGTCTGTCGATTGTGCAATGAACCGTGCAATTGGCATTGCACGAGTGTGGTGGTCTGTGCGTGTCGGGGATTTGGAGGCCAAAAACCAAGAGGGGCGACCCCTGAGGATCACCCCTCCAAATCTGGATGCAAAGTCTGCACCCCGCGAAGATCAATGTAATGCTAGGCCTTAACCAACAACGTGTCAAGAAATCTTTGGTACTAGATCACTATAATTGCAGTTTGGGGTATCCCCGCGTTGAATCCCCAAACCCCTAAAAATAAACAACTTCCCGTGGTGGACCTGACGGGATTCGAACCCGCATCTGCGACCTTCGCGGGGTGCAGCTTTGCCAATTAAGCTACAGGCCCACCAAGACCGTACATGATTTTTTTGTTGCAGGGAACATCACGAAGGTGATGTTACTCAGCAGACCGGGTGAACGCGGCCTCACCTCAACGTGTGCGTGAGAGTGAAGGCCGCGTGTGTTCACCAATGCTCGGTTGTTTGTTCATGAATGGGTAGGCAACCGAGCCGGTCAGCAGAGGTGATGGGGTCAGGTCACCGGAACCCCATCACGTACCACATCTTTTAATCAACAGGCTGAAGTTCTGCGAGTGCAGCATTCGTGGCCTCAAGCCTCGCAGCCAAGACCCTCTGTTGCACGGTTGCTTTGTTCAACGCTTCGCTGAGTTGATTGTTTTGCTTAATCAATGTTCTCAGGTTCTTTGTCATTTGCCTCAATCGCAACCAACCGATGAACAGGCCGAGCACCAAACCAACAATTGCTGTAATCATTGCTACGCACTCCTTTTCGTGATTCGCAGGCTGTTGCTTGCGTGTAGTTGGCCTTTTCCCTGCAACACAATCTTGCTCATCTTGCCCATGAGTTTGATTACGTTGCTGTCAGAAATCAGACCACCGTTGATGTTGAACACAGCATTTGCACCACCATGCTCACCAATGGCCTGACCAACTTTCTTCATGGCCCTTGGGTCATCAAGGTTCATGACAGCTTCAGTTGGTTTTTTACGGTCTTCACCGAGCACAGCCAAGGTTGGCCCTGTGATGAGTCCACCCTCTGCCAGGTGAGGAACAGACCTGTTGTTTTGCGAAGTGTTGCTTACACTTCCAAAAGTCTGCCGGGTGTCACCATTACCCCCACCACCCGAACCACCGGCCAATGCATGACCGGCAATGCCTGCCGCAGCACCAACCGCAGCCATCTCACCGGCTGCTATGAAGTACTGACCGGCACTTGTGTGGTTGAAGCCTGCAAGAGCCGCAAAACCTTCGGCGGTGTAAAACAACGACTTGATTATGGCCTGTGAAGCGATTGAGGCCAGTGCCGAGGCAGTTGCTTTCTGAAGACCCGCAACAAATGAACCCTGTGCCAAGACTTCACTCTGTATTGCAGCCTCAAAACCTTTGCTCATGTCATCAAAGGCCGTCACACCGATTTGCTTCACTTGGTCTAATGTTGTTGCACCGGCCTTCGCATCATCACGAAACTCTTTCCACATACCGTGTGATCTGAGTTTGAACGTGTCAACACTCTTGCCGTAGTTGTCGAGGGCTTTCTGTGCGTCTGCAACGTTCTTCTGAAGTTGCTTCAGCGCAACCCCATCGTTGATGCCTGACTTCGCAAAATCATCCTCTGCTTTCTTGGCATCCTGCAACGCTTGCCACAGGTCTTGACGCAAAACAATACTGAAGTTGTGTGCGGCTGCAATCCCATTCAGGATGTTGCGAATTTGAGCCGGTGTCACAATTTCCAACTCAGACGCTTCACGCTTCGTGCGGTTCATTGCACGGATGAGGTCATTGAGTTGGTTCGCAGTCTTGGCAATCTGTATGTCAAGAGCCGCACCCTTGGCATTTAACTCGGCCTGAGCCGTGGCAACGTTGTTGGTTGACACACGCAATTGCTGTTGCGCGTTCTGCAACTTCTGATGGGTGGTGATGATCTTGTTTTCAATCTCATCATGTTGCTTCTGATGCAAGGTCGCGGTGTCAATGCCAAGCGTGAAAGCCTTCAACGCTTGCAATGCACCGAGGTTGCCACTTTTCCACGCATCCCACGCAGCAACCGCACCAAGCCGGGTCTTCGTGTGTTCGTTCTCAGCTTTGGTCAGAGCCTTGAATTGCTCAATTTCGCTCTGCAACTCTTTGTTCAGTTGTTGTACCGATTGCTTGACCTCACCACGTTGCTCAGATGCCAACTGCAACTGAGACTTGCCGTAATCATCGGCTTGCTTCTTGAGTGCTGCGTATTCCTTTTCCAACCCCATCAACTCAGTGTTGAGGCCCACCACACTCTTTTGTGCTTCATCCCACACCGAGTTTGCATAGACAAACTCAGCAACGGCCTCGGAAAGCTTCTTTGACAACTCAACAACTGCGTTGGCAACAAACAACACGGCAGTTGCAGAGAATGCGGCAGACAACGCTTGGTTCACACCCGGCAACTCTGCGAGGAATGAACGCACGTGCCTTGGCAGGTGAATGCCAAAGGCTTCACCTAGCAACGCGGCCTCACCGCGTGCCTCACCCAACGAGTTCTTCATGCGGCCTGTGCCCTCTTCCACGGCATCTGCGGCCTTACCAAATGCTCTCTCTGTATCAGGGGCAACCCGGTCGAGTTTTGTATCAAGGTCTGTACTATCCCCGAGGAAATGTAAAACTGCATCACCCACGTCTTGCGCCATAAATCACCTCACACCCCATCGGGGAATTTCTTTTCTAACAACCGCACCACCTCACGCAACTTCTGCAACTCTTCCGTGATGGGGGTTGGTTGTGGATTGTTAACAACCGGCTCATCACGTTGCACACCACCAATGACCCTGTTCCAAATAATGTTTGCTGAAGAGAAGTGGGAGTTGAGCAGATGCCAACGCGGTACGCCTCTCTCATCGAAGTACTCATCCGGCAGGGCCACACTCGCACGGAATCCATTCAAACCGAAAGTCAACGTTCTCATTACCTACCTCGTTTCTTCTCCGTGTTGATGGCTTCCTTCAGACCGGCATTGTCTTTGCTGTTTTCAAATGCCCGGTGCAGCCGCGTCTTGGCATCGTGAGTCAATCCCGCGTTGTTCATGCGGCTTTCACGTTCCCACCAAGCCCCATCAATACGTGCAAAGGCCAACGCTTCCTTGAGTTGTTTGTTTTCCTCAATGACTTCATTGAGTTTTGCTTCAACGCTCTGCATAAGCACCTGACTCTTCGATGATGGTTGTGACCTCTTCAAGAAACTTCAGGTCAGGCCAACCTGCAAGAGCAGAGGCAATTGCTTGCTGAAGATCAGCACCGTTGTTTACTTCCGAGCGGATGAACTCAATGTATTTGCGTTGTTCATCAGCAACCTGGTGTGCTTCTCTAATCTTGGTTGCACAACGCTCGGTAATGAGTTTGAATGCTCGTTGGTCAAAATCGCTCTTCATGAAATCCCCTTTCAAATAGAAGGGGCCTCATCACCGTGAGGCCCTTATGGTTTCGGTGCTGCTTTTTATGACAGGTACAAGCAAGACCTGCCCGAGATTCCTGCCACAAGGCCGCTCGGTACGGTGTTGAACTGCCGATGGGTTGCACCCATCCGTGGCAAACTTTGGTAGGGTGCCGTTGTGATCCGGCACCCCTCGGTTGGTTAAGTATGTGTAGTCACCAACCGCCACTTGCACCACGCTACTTCGGTTCGTTGTCGCTTTTCGCGGGTGAATCTAAAATCGCTTTGAGTTCTGCAATACGCTCATGACCGTCAAAAGCTTTCAACACACGTGCAGCCTGCACTGACCAACGTTTGTTGTTGGCAAACTCTTGCCGAGCATCAAGCAACTCTGTTTCCAACCGTTGAATTGCGTGCTCAAAGTTTCGCTCACCGAGCAGGTTGCCTGCATCAGCCGCAGCCTTCTTTTGTTTGAGGGCTTCGGTGATCTGGTGTTCAACGTTGCGAATCTTTCCTGCGGCCTCGTTGGTGCGAATTTCAAAGCACTTCGCATTCTGGTTAAGGTCAAACAACCTTTGACGCAGTTGGTTGTACTCTTTGCGAAGATCCGCTTGCGAAGGCACACGCTCTTTATCTTCCTGAGCACGCCTCGTTGCTTGATTCTGTTCAATCCGCTTTACGGCTTCCTCGGTGACTACAAAATCCTGAGGTCGTGTGGCCAGGTTGTGCTTGAACACCAAGCCGAGATAGCTGTCGTTCATTAGTCCTACGTGTTTGTCCATGGTCTTGATCCTTTGTGAATGTCGTTTACCTAAAAACACTGATGGGGGTCTGGTTTGACCCCCATCACCCGACGTGGATTTCCTTGCCTTCTATCGTCGGGAAACTTCTTTGAGGCTTGTGCCTGTCAGCTTCGCAAGTTTGAACGCATCGGCCTCACTGATACCAATGAGCCGAGCAAAGTCAAACTCTCTACGCTGTGCCTCAGTCAACTTGTCATACTCGGCAGGTTGCTTACCAAGCATCCTTGCGTGCTCGGCTTCGGTGATCTTGCCGAGTTTTAACAACCCATCGGCCATGATCTTGTCACCTTTGGCAAAAGTGTTTTTGTTGGCTTCGGTGATCACCGTACCACCGTTGTCAGCCGCACCGTTGTGCTTCTTGATGGGGGCTGCACTTTCCTTGTTGTTTGTCTTCTGCCTCGGCTCAACACCAAAGAGGTTTGCAAAATCACGCATCGACTCATTGATGTCTACCACTCCGGTCACACTTCTGACTGCGGCAGATTCCTTCAAAGCCTGCAACGCAGCCTCAACGCAGTTGAGTTTGGTTTCGATGGTTGTGAGTGTTTGACACTCATCAAACACCTCTTTGAACTTCTTGGCATCGGCCTTCTTGAGTTCGGCAAGGACCTCGTTGAACCTAACTTCTAGACTCTTCATAACGTGTTTCTCCTTCGGCCCTCAGGCCCATGTTGCTTAATCTTGGTCGCCTCTAAAACTCTTTCGGAAATCCTTCATCAATGTATGACTGAAACTCATCTTTCTGAAGTCTGCTGATGACCTTGTGTGTGACCGCTTCTATCAGAATGAGGTTGAACATTGGATGGGTGCGAGGAATCACCGCTTCCAACTCATCCCCCATCAACTCCAGTGTGGTTTCAAGTTTGTCAAGCAACTGTTGCTCGCGTTTGGCTTGAACCTTCGCAAGCCGGTCAGCCTCACACCGGGCCTTGAGGCCTGCACCCAACTTTTGCAGAACGTGTTGCAGATCGGGGTCAAGGTTTTTCATTGTGTTGACCCGGCTCTTTGAGCATCAGTTGCTTCTGTTCAAGCGTAAAGGTCTTCGGTTCACTTTTCGTACCATCCTTGGTACCAACAATGGTTGTGGTGAATGACACGGTTCGCTTGGACACTTCAAGCTTCTCAACCACCGGCTTTCTCACACCAAGCAACTCAATGATTGAACGATTGATGAGGTGCTGTTCGTGAATCACACCCACAGGCAACCTCCCATCTTTCCGGTGAAGTTCCAATTCTTCGTTGAGAGCAACAAGCCGGTCACACATCTCTCTGCGTAACTGCTCGGTTTCAGTGAGCGTTGATATTTGCAGTTGTTTCATAATCACCTTCCGGTCATCTGCAATGGTGTCGCGGTTTACCCCAAGAGTCTTTGCCAAGGCAATGTTGGTTAGCTTCGGGTTCTCACGCAACAACTTTGCCAGTTCCAAACGTCTTTGTGATGCTGCCTCACGCTTCTCACGCACGTATTGTGACGGCCCACTCATGCAGGCACCTCTTTGAACAAGAGAATTACCGCCCCTTTGTCACCGCACGTGACCATGCAGCAATTGCTTACCTCAAGCATCTTGACGCACCAATCAAAATCGGCCTCGGTCAAACCAACTCCAATGCGTCTATAGAGTTTGTTTTTGTAGCCGGAACCTTCACGTTGAAGCACCTTACGAAGCTTGTGAACAACGTTCAACCGCAACATCAGGTTGTCATTCTTGAATATCGGTTCCATTGGTCGCCACCTCATCCGAGTCAAAATCAACAACTTCTTGTTTCCATTTGCTGAAGGTCTTGGAAGAGATGCTGAGTTCCTTGCAGATTGCACGCACGCTCTTACCGTCCTTCAACATCGCCAAAGCCTCATCCTGTTTGCTGTTGTCACCTTTCAGCAACTCAGACAGGTACTTGCTCTCACCTGGTTTCTTAACCAACTCCAATGGGAAGCCTTGAATTTGAAATGGACCACCGAGGCCCGGGTTTTTCAGACCTTGCACATAAACCCACAAGCCTTTGTTGCTGTCTTCGTGCAGGTTCCTCATTGCAAGGCAAGACCGCAGCACACCCCCGTACCCGGCAGAACCAAGAATCTGATTTTCCAGCGTGAGAATGTTGCCAGTTTCCTTCTTGTTCTTTGCATACTTCGGTGGATGGTAGAGGCCGCACACTCCCAAGCAACCCTGCCTGATGAGGTTGTTAACTTTCTTCGCAAACTCGATTGCTTGGTTGTAGGAAGTTGAATCATCCCCATCGTTGAAATAACCAAAGGTGTCAAGGAACACATACCGGCCTCGGGAACTCTCAACCATCTGCGGAGAATCCAACTGCCACAGATCAAACTCAAGAGGCCGCACCAAAAACATTTCTTCGTTGCCCTTCAGCCTTTCCCATCTGTTCAAACGGGTCACGAAGTCCCCAAACAAACTGGCGTGCAACTCAGGCACGTGGTAGATGACCGGCACCGGCTCACTCGGGCCTTTGAAGTGGCCCAAGAAGTCTGTTGCTAAAGCCATCGACAACCCTAGTTCAATGCAAAGGTGTGTCTTGCCTGTGTACGATGGGGCAGGCACCATGGTTAAAGCTTTCTCAGGAATCAGGCACTCAACATGGTGCTTCGGCCTGTCTTTCGGCAACTCCAAAATTGAGAAGGTGCTGTTGCGCCAATCTTCCTCATCACCCTCAACCACGACACCAACCTTGTCACACACCCGATGGAAGATCACCACATCCACATCAGGCCAACGCTTCTGAAACTCAGGCAAGTAATCCAAGTCACCGGCCTCAACGTAAGGTTCCCAAATGACCACGATCTGCGTTGACTGCGGCAGCTTCGATGCAATGTGCAGAGCGTGTTGCTTAGTGGCAAAATCCAAATACCACTGGTTTGTAATCTCTTTAGTGGTTGCCGGTTGTGCAGGCACATGCCGTTGACCTTCAACCTTACCGTCACTCGCCCTGACAAGTTGCCACTCATAAGGCCCCTGTGCAGGCACATGAACCGTTTGCTTGATGGGTGGGAACCTCAGGAACTTCACGTTGTCTTTAGCGTATCGGTCTTGGTCCAACAACTCATGAAACTCTTCAATGGCAAACTGATGTGTCTCAGGCACCACCACTTCTCCATCGAACGTTGCTGACCGTATCTCATGGAAAACGTCTTCGATGGTGTCACCGTTACCAACAACTGTTTGGCCCACTGGTATTCCGGCTCGGGGATAGATGTTTGTGATCTTCATAACTTGTACCTCGTACTTTGATTGCAAAACAGAAAACCCACTCGGTTAGGAGTGGGTTATAAACTGTGCAATTGGAGTTGTTGTTAGACTACATCAGCACTCTTTGACTCATAGGCACGTTTGCGACAGTTGCTTGAGCAATACTTTGTACCCTTCCGTGCTGCGAACTCATTACCACAATAACCACAGGTGTTGACGGTTGGTTGCACTGTCTTCCTTGCTCTTTCCATTCTGGCATTGAACACAATGTTAGAAACACGGTCATGATAGCTGCGACGCGAATGCGCAAAACCCATCTTCTCTGAAACTTCCTCGTTGTAGATGTCGCCGAAGTCGACAGCATCCAACTCTTCAGGAGTTGCAGCCATTCTCCCAAGATCAGGTGCCCCTGTGATGAGGTCAGGGTCATCATCTGCATCAGGTAACTCGGCTTGCCGAAGCTTCTTATTCCACTCTTTTAACTCTGAGGCCGTCGCCGTGGCTACATTGGTGCGTTGCTTCCGTGTGCGTGGCTCACACTCATCCTCTTTCCACACTTCGGGCTCTTCCTCATCGTTGAACTTAGCAAGGATGTCTAAATCGGTCATATTGGTGATGAAGTGCAAGTTACAGACCAAAAGTCTGAAATCAGGAAATTGAGTCGAGAGAAGTTCCTTCTCATATGTATGTCTGCCGGGTTCGCGTCCGAGCAAACCGTGATTTTGTGAAAATCATTGCACCCTAAGAGAAAATAGGAGTCCGTGTTCACGTGTTTTCCGTGTTTTCCTCTGTTTTCCAGCTTGGAAAACATTTTGCTTTCTCACCGAGGCGACGATGGGGTGCCGTGAGAGCGCACCCATCGCTCGGTGATGTTTTCCGTTTTCCTTCCTTAGGGGTGGAAAACGTCAACACCCCGCACCATTATTCCGCTGTGTCAAATTTGACACACTCTCAAAGGGGCTTGAGGGTCGCAAATCAGCGTGTCGACGCACAGACAAGGATGGTCTTCAAATCCCCATCACTGGCTGCAAGTGATTGAGAATACTTCACAATAGGTCACAGGATCACCGAGCAGTGCCAGGTGTTCGTGCAATGAATGTGCAATGCAGGTTGTAAGTTGTTGATCCTGCGAGGCCTTCGGAGTGTGTAACGGTTAGAGTAACCGTCTGATACGCTCAGGGGGATGTTCTGCCGGTGATGAGGTTGGCTTGGTTAGGAAGTCAGACTTCCTCAACCCCATCACGGCCTCAGGATCATGCCACAGGATGGCCTGCCGTCGCAATAGCAGCCGATTCTAGCGAGGCCGAGCCGGGGAAGGTCCGAGAGGTCAGAACGGGTTTGTTATCTTTAAACATGCGTTGCTCTGCGAGTAAGTTATCAACTAACTTCTTAACTCGCTCTTTCTTGCCTTCTTTGCGTGCTTGCGTCTTTGCGGTTGGTCGCTTCATAGGCTCGCCAACTCTTCTTTGATGGCCTTCACGCGGTCCATCTTCGCCTTCATCACCGGGTCTTCCTCGCACCTGGCAAGCATCTCACGCAACGCAACGTTTGCGGCTTTCTCTTGCGTCTGCTTTGTCACAGTGCAGTAGTGGCTCAGTCTTTCGCGGATTTCAACATCAACTAGCATTGTCGATTCTCCTTGGTCGATTCAACTGCCTCATCGCAGCTAGCTTGGCTGTTCTGCCAAGGTCTTGTCTATGTCACTTTCGGTCGGGCGTGACTTAGTAAACCAAGGAAATAACCATAACTGATGCGACACTACGGTATTTTTCAACAAAGTTTAGGAGGTTTATTGCTGCTCACGTTGATATCTGATTAAGCACAACCGATCAATTTCTTGTTTAATTCGATGCCAGCCTTCGGTTGTATGCATCCGACGATTTTTGTTGAAGCGTAACCATTCAAGCTGTGCTGTTACAACAATGGTTAACACCACTACCAGACTTCCGATGGTGGCCATTAATAGGACCTGCCTATCAGAACTCGGCAATGTTCGCAATCTGAAACCAAGATGTGTCTGTTGGTAGATGCCAACTGCTACACTAGAAATCCCCAGCACCAAATACATCACAGCAACTAGGGCGTAACAGATGACCTGGTTCCTAATAAAACCCAAAACATACATTTCCCACTCAGCGGGTGTAAAGACCCAAGAGGCTTGTGATTGTTTAAGTGTGATTGTTAGTTGTTCAATTCGTCGATTCAAGCGTCTGAAGCTTGAAGTGCTATACCAATCACGCACTATCGGTGTGAGCAGGTTGCCAGCAATGCTCAAGGGAATTGCTAAAATCAACGCGGCAATTGCCAACATCAGAGCAACTTTGTTTATGTCCATTGGCGCTAGTAAATTGAAGCATTTTGCGCGTGCGAGGGCAACCGTAAAAACCTAACTACCCTTTCCTCATTAGCTTCACACGTGCTTCCAACAGTGCCATGCCTTTTCTGCCTGCCTCGGGGATGGGTGCGATGTAATGTTGCTCGGTGATCTTGGTGGTTGAGTGGCCAAGGATGTCGCGTGCTGCGAGTGCGTCACCGGTCAATTCGGTAAGTATGGTGCTGCAACCTCTGCGGCCTGCGTGCCAACCTTTCCAACGAAGGCCGTTGTTCAATTTTGGGATGATGAGCCGTTGCGCCATGCTGTCAAGGCTCATGGGTTTCTTCGCACCGTTGGGGAATAACCAACCCGAGGTTGGCTTGTTGGGCCACATGGAACGCCATGCCTCAAGCAACGTTTTGACCGGCTCAATCACCAACCCCATCCGAGCCTTGCCGGTCTTCGTTTCATCCTGCACTTCGGTGCGGCTCATGGCGCGTTCAATGCGAACCCCATCACCAACGAAGTCTTCCCAACGCAACACCTGAATTTCGCCTTTTCGCATACCAACAAAGCACGCAAGAGCCAAGGCGAGTTTTGCGTCAATGCGGTCAACGGCCTCAATCATGGCAAGTGCTTCGTCAATTGTGTACGCTTCACCCTTTTTAGGTGGTTGCGTTTTAACCAAGCATTGCGCGTCAGGCCAAGGATTGTCTTTTGCAAAGCCGGTAGCAATCGCGTGTTTGTAGATGCCTGAGGCAATCCACTTCACGTGTGTGATGGTGCGCTCACCTTGCTCATCTTCGGCAAGCTGACCGAGGAACTTTGTTGCTGATGGGGTTTTGATTTCTTTGAGGGGAGTGTTACCAAACTTCGGTTTGAGGTGTTGGCTGAATGCTTGTTTATAACCGTGCAGGGTGCTCGGCTTCAGGTTGGTTTCTGCCCACGGCAGGTAATGCTTGTCCCAATAGGCACCAAGGGTGAGGTCAGATGGAATGGTTTCACCCGGCACATAACCATTGACCTCATCCATGCGTTTGCCTGCGAGGTCACGTGCAGCCTTGCGGTTCACATCCCCATCGCAGAGCCTTTTGGATTTCTGCACCCTGCTCGGCAGAGGCTTGTTGCTTAGGTCACATTTGCAGGTGATCTTCTCCTTTTCATCCTCGGGAAGATCGGTGTATGCTACCCAATAGCGAATATGCCAACCACCAAAAGCTTTGTACAGATGGCCGGTCTGCTCACGCTGTCCCATGCGTGCAGAATGTCATCGTGCAATGAATCGTGCAATGGTACGAAAGTTGGTTGGCCTGTTGGTTACCACTCAAGTTGTTTGTTTTAAACGGTTTGGAGAGGTGGCAGAGTGGCCGAATGCGGCGGTTTGCTAAACCGTTGTACGGGCTAACACCTGTACCGAGGGTTCGAATCCCTCCCTCTCCGCCATTACCTTAGTTATCTAGCACTTGCAAGCTGGTGATATCTACACTGATATCAAAGTGGAGGATCACCAGTGAACCGCCAGTGCAACCTCACCAAACGAATCCAGACCAGCAAAGGCCCCCGCTACTGCCCAGTCGTGCTCTCTGCCAACGGGCGAATTAAGCCAGATCTGGTCTTAGTCGGCGATCGGGAGGAGCGACACCCCGAAGGCGCGTACTACATTTCCTGGTACGAGGGAAAGCGTCTTATCCGGCTCTCAGTGGGCAAGGACGCGGCCACCGCCACTGCCCGTCGCCTTCAAAAGGAAGCGGAACTGAACGCCATCAACAATGGCGTCACTGTCGTGCCTGACGGCCAGAACGGAAACAGGTCAGTAGCCGCAGCCGTCGCGGACTTCCTTGACGAAACCGAGCTCACCAAGAAGCCGAAGACTCTGGCCGCTTACACGACCTCGTTGAATTACTTCACTGAGTCCTGCCCAAAGCTCTACCTCGAAGACATTGACCGCAGAGACCTGCTCAAGTTTGCAGCCTTTCTCCGCGATGAAAAGGAGCAGGCACCGCGCTCTGTCTACAACAAATTCGAGAATGTGATGACCTTTCTGAAGGCGAACGGGATTCGCGGTCTAGCAGGAAAAAATGACTGGCCTCGGTACACAGAAGAAGAGCCGGAGACGTACGAGGACGACGAGCTAGAGACGCTGTTCGCAGCCTGTAATGAAAGGGAGAGGTTGTGGTTCGAGTTCTTCCTGATGACGGGTATGAGGGAACAGGAGGTCATGTTCACCTACTGGGCGGACATCAACTTCAAGGCTTCCACGGTTCGCGTCAGCCACAAACCCGATCGAGGCTGGACGCCAAAGGCGTACAAGGAGCGAGAGATTCCGATTCCGGGAAAGCTGGTGGCGAGCCTGAAGGCGTGGAAGGCGAACTCTGATAAGAGATGCAACTTGGTCTTTCCTACCTCCGGCTGCAATGTGAAGATGAACTTCCTCGACGATCTGAAAGCGATTGCCGAGCGCGCGGAACTGAACCCTGAAAACTTCTGGCTGCATAAGTTCAGAGCGACGTTTGCGACCCGGTGTCTCTGGGCGGGCGTTGATCTTCGCACGGTGCAGCAGTGGCTCGGCCATTCTGATATGGAATCGACGATGCGGTACCTGAAGCCGTCCCGGAGTCAACAGGTCCGTGAGAAAGTGAATGAAATTTTCGGAGGGGTGCAATGAACAGCGTACTAGACAGCCCAAATCCGCGCCGCTTGATGTCCCTGGCATCGCGCATCAATGCCATTCATCGTGCTCTGACCGCTGA
>DASVAE010000058.1:0-18779 GCA_036376495.1 Candidatus Sulfotelmatobacter sp.
CGCGCCTGCAGCATCATTTTCGGGCCACATTATCCCCCGGTCCTGGACTTCCCTGCGGTTGGGGGACGTTTACGGGTGGGGGAGCAGGCGCGATTCCATCTGCGGGTTTGGGAGCATCCCCAGCATCTTCTCCGGGCCGCCGGAGGCTGGGTGCATTCGCTGGACGGACCTGCTCTTGTTCTCTCTTTGCCTCTTCCTCCTGATCGGGTTTTTTCAGGATGACTTCTTTCTCCGTGCGTAGAATCTTCTGGCCGCCAATTTTCATGGTCTCGATGCGCACTACTTCATCGCCCACTAACCGCACGAAGTCGACATCATGAGGAGGCTCGCCGTAGATCCACTCTTCATACTCGGTGTCTCCGTCCCGCTCCCGTACTTTTTTTGGCGGCTTGCCGACGGCGTGGATCACCATCTCACTATTCATGCCGACTAGCACGTGGTGGGCCTGGATAGCTTCTTTCACCTTCGGAGGCACGGTGTCCAGATAGGCCTCTTCTTTATTCCTGGCGTTGAAGTCGAGTACCGGCAGCAGCAGATCGCGCAATTGAGCGGCGCTCATCTCCGGAACGTACTTGTCGAAGTAAATGTCGAGATAGCTGCCGTGGGGATTGTTTACCTCTTCATCCTTCGACAGAGGGACCGGGGTGCCATTAGCCCCTGAGATCTGGACGCGCTGATACCATTTCTTGCGATGAATCGGACCGCCGTTCAGGTCGAAGTGAATGTGGTTGTCCTTGATGCGAATGTACGAAATATGCGCTGGATCCCCGGGCTTAATCGAAGGTCCCCACAACGCCAATAACTGTTGCAGATCTTGTCCGTTAGGCGTGGTGGTGCCGTTGCGGAGAATTAATCCCTTATTCCCCATGGGAAATGCGGTCCGCGAGTACACCAGCTGCGTTTCGAAATCGCGGATGATCTGGTAACGCGTCTCCTTTGACATGTGCGGAGCATTGGCAGGAATGGGCGGCGCTTTTGCTTGCAGAGTTGCCGAAGGCGGCGGGACCGATGCAGCAACCGGTTGGGGTGCCGGAGCCTGTTGAGCCTGCCCCAGGATCAAGCTTACGGTAACGAAGGAAACGGGAAAGAGAATACTGCGAAGGTGACCCATACACCACCCCACCACTGGGCTCGATTATAGCTCCTGTGCCAGGAACTCGGCACAGGATACGCATATTGAGGATGCCCGGGTATGGCAGTGAGTTGCCGCCAAAGAGCATGAGAATCGCCCTGATTCTCGTGGACTCCTACTCCGGCTGGGAACGTCGGCAAGCGTCGCAAGAGTTACATCGCGAACTTTACGGCAGGTTGAGAGCTTTCTTGATGGTGCCACGTTCCTTTTGGATTTTTTCCTGCAGCAGCGTAATGGCGTAGATGAGCTGCTCGGGACGCGGAGGGCACCCAGGAACATAGACGTCAACCGGGATAACCTGATTCACGCTCTGTACCAGGGCATAGTTCTGGAACACACCCCCCGAGGTGGCGCATGCGCCCATCGACATCACCCATTTGGGTTCAGGCATCTGTTCCCAGAGCTGGCGTATCACCGGCGCCATCTTGTTGGAGACGCGACCGGCAATAATCATCAAGTCGCTCTGCCGCGGGGATGGCCGGAATACTTCGGCGCCGAAGCGCGCAATATCAAAGCGTGACGCGCCCATCGACATCATCTCAATGGCGCAGCACGCCAGACCGAAAGTCATTGGCCAGATCGAGCTCTTGCGCATCCAATTCACCGCAGAATCTAGCGTGGTCAGGACCACGCCTTCCGGGGTCGGATTTCCGAAAGTCAGGTCTCGAACGACTTTCTTCCCACCCTCAACATCGACATAAGGACCAAAATTCAGTTCGCGAGCCATGATGTTTTTATTCTAAACCACGATTATGTGGCCCTGCGTTCTCTGTTCCCGCCATGGTAAAGGCTACGGGTTGACCACAACCTTTCCGAACATCTGGCTGGTTTCGAGATATTCGTGCGCGGCACGAATCTCGCGAAGCGGAAAAGCCCGGTCCAGCACCGGTTTCAGCCTTCCAGCGAAAACGTGCCCGAGGACTTCATTGAGTTCCGCCATGGTTCCCATGTAGGACCCGAGGAGCCGCAATTGACGCGCAAACAGATGCCGTAGGTCAATCTTCACCTCGGCCCCGGTGGTGGCACCGCACGTGACCAATGTTCCCGCAGTCTTTAGCGAGCGGATACTCTCATCCCAGGTGGCGACGCCCACGTGCTCAACCACGATGTCGACCCCAGCTTTATTAGTGATCTTTCGTACTTCCTCAGAGATCTTCTGCTTGTAATGATCAATCCCGTGATCAGCGCCGAGCGCATGCGCTTTTTCCAGCTTCTTCTCGTCCCCGGCGGTGGTGATCACCCGGCAATGAAATAACTTCGCGATCTGAATGGCTGCGATCCCCACGCCCGAGCTGCCGCCGAGCACCAGCACCGTCTGTCCCGGCCGGATACCGGCCAGCCCGACGAGCATGTGCCACGCCGTGACGAAGACCAGAGGCACGCTGGCCGCCTGATTAAAATCCAGCGAGTCAGGGACTGGAATGATGTTCGATGCGGGTACGGCAATCAGTTCGCAGTCGCCGCCATCCACCGCGTTGCCCAGGACGGTGAATTCGGGGCACTGGTTATGCTTCCCCGCCAGGCAGTTCGCACAGTATCCACAGAAATGCATGGGGGCAACCAGCACGCGCTGCCCCGTCGTAAAGCCGGTAACGTATTCGCCGATCTCAACGATCTCTCCAGCCACATCGCTGCCCAGAATGTGCGGCAGTTTCACGCCAGGCAGCCCCTTGCGCACCCACAAATCCAGATGATTGAGTGAGCATGCCTTGACTCGCACCATAACGTGGTCTTTCCGGGGCTGCGGATCGGGGACGTCTTCGTATTTCAGGACTTCAGGGCCACCAAACTGGTGGATGCGAACGGCTTTCATGGAGATCTCCTACCCAGCGACCGTACCACAGATGGCCACTGAATCGGCGGCGTTGCTTCTCGGTTCGCGATTGACTCCCGTCTGTTAACCGACTGATAATCAAGACTAGTCATGGATATTTACGAGCAGATCGTAGAACTGCGCCGCCAAGGACGTCGTGGAGCGGTCGCGACCATCGTGAATGTTCGCGGTTCGATCCCTTCCTTCAAAACGGCGAAGATGCTGGTGCGAGACGATGGTTCGATTGCAGGTACCATTGGCGGCGGTTGCGTGGAGGCTGATGTCTGGCAGGCAGCCCGAGAAGTTATGGAATCCGAGAAGCCCCGAACCTTAAAGTTCGACTTGAACCAGGATCCCAGATACGATACGGGGCTCGTTTGTGGCGGGACTCTGGAGGTGTTTGTGGAGCCGGTTTTGCCTCCAGCAGTAGTTTACCTATTCGGTGCAGGTCACGTCGCTCTCAGCGTTTGCAGGACGGCGGTAGGCGCCGGATTTGACGTGATTGTAGTTGATGATCGCTCGTCCTATGCCACCCAGGAGCGCTTCCCGGGCGCTCATGAGGTACACGCACTCGATTTCGACGAGGCGATGAAGAAGTTCGATCCCAGCGAGTCTGCCTACGTGGTAATCGTCACCCGCGGGCACCGCGATGATATGCGCATTCTGCGCTGGGCCGTACAAACCCGGGCTCGTTATGTAGGCATGATTGGATCGAAGAGAAAGGTGATTGAGATTTTCAAAGCTCTGCAGGGGGAAGGTATCCCCGCAAACCTGTTTGAGCGAGTTCACGCCCCGATCGGGCTGGATATCGGCGCGGTCACCCCCGAGGAGATTGGGGTTGCTATCACCGCCGAATTGATCGCGCTGCGCCGGCACGCCACGTCTGCCCTCCCCTATCTAAGCTGGTTCAAAGCACAACAGCACGAAACTGATACGGAGCGTGAGAATTCTGTGACGACGGAGCCACCGAAGGCTGACTCCAAGCACTGACATTGCCCGCACTTTCTGCTATGTTCCCCAACATGTCGCGCGCCTCGAGCTTTGCTGGAGTGATCCTCGCTGCCGGTGAGTCTTCGCGCATGGGCCGCGACAAGGCCTTGCTTGCCTGGCCTCCAGCTTCTGAGGGTTCAGCTTCGGAGGGGACATTTCTCTCGTCCGCGATTCGCTCCTTGTCAGCTGCAACGGATTTCGTGGTGATCGTTGCGGGAAACAATGAAGCGAGCCTGGCGCCGGTCGCGTACACCAATGGCGCATTCATCGTGATAAATCCCGATCCGAGCCGGGGGCAGTTCAGTTCCCTGCAAGTGGGCCTGCGCGAAGTACTAAACCGAGGCCGGGATGCCGGGATTATTACTTTGGTCGACCGTCCGCCAGCGGCCATTGCGACGGTTCAAACGCTGCGCGAAGCCTTCGAAGCAGCGGAGCAGAGGATCTGGGCAGTCGTGCCCGAGTACGCTCAAAAGCATGGACATCCTTATGTGGTGGGGCGAGAGATGATCGAGCGCTTTCTGCGCGAACCCACAAGCGGGAATGCGCGTGACGTCGAGCATCGCTGCCTGGATCACATCCAATATCTCCCGGTGAGCGATCCTTTTGTCGCCCTCAACATTAATACTCCCGAAGACTACGCGGCCTTGCTCGCGCAACCCTGATTCCGCAGCGACTCCCGGCCAATTGCGCATTTAGACGCGGACAAGTTATTGTCAAATGCAATGAATACCGCGCAATCCCTGCCGCTCACAACCGAAACTTTCCTGCAGTTCGTGCTGGCGCTCCGGCCTGGCGTTGCCGCGTTTGATTGCGACGGCACCCTGTGGTCGGGAGACGCGGGTGAGAATTTCTTCGCCTGGGAGCTCCAGAAAGGCCTCGTATCCCCGGAGGTCGCACGGGCGATGCGCGACCGTTATGCCCAGTACAAGGCAGGCAAAGTCACCGAAGAGGATATGTGTGGAGAAATGGTCTGCATGCATAAAGGCCTCACCGAGGCGGCCATGATGACGGCGGCGCGCGAGTTCATGAGCTCCGCATTCCCGGGCCGGATTTTCCCTGAAATGATGGACTTGGTTCGACGGCTGCAGAAACAAGGCTGCGAAATCTGGGCGGTCTCGTCTTCGAACGAGTGGATCATTCGCGCTGGCTTGGAGCAGTTTGGAATCGATGCGGATCGGATCCTGGCAGCCAAAGCCCAGATGAACGGCGAACTCGTGGGCGAGAGTCTGGTGCGGGTCCCTTCCGGGCCCGGCAAACCGAAGGCGCTGCGGGAAGTTGTCAATAAAGAAATCGATGCGGCGTTCGGCAATTCGCGGTGGGACACCGAGATGCTGATGATGGCGAAACATGCGTTCGCGGTGAATCCGAATCCGGATCTCGAAGCGATCGCACGTGAACGGGGATGGACCATTTATTTCCCGGATGGAACCATGCGCAGCTGAGTTCGCCGCCTCGCCGAAGTGGCGAGAACTGGAAGCAAGTGCGGCTCCTAGCCTTTAGAATTGATCCAATGTACTCCGCCCAGTTGCTCGATCACTTTCAGAACCCGCGCAACGCCGGTGAACTGCCGGATGCGGATGCGGAGGCTGAAATTCAGAACCCGGTGTGCGGAGACGTAATTCGCCTGACCCTCAAGATTCGTGCCAATCGAATCGACGAGATCCGCTTCAAAGCGAAAGGGTGCGTTCCCGCCATCGCCTGCGGATCGGCGTTAACGGAATTGGCCCGGGGTAAACCTGCGCCGGAAGCGCGGCGCCTGAAACGAGATGACCTCATTGCTGCCGTGGGCGGCCTGCCGCCGGCCTCTGCGCATGCTGCCCAGTTGGCGCTGGATGCCTTATCTACTGCCCTGTCCCAAATGGAAAGTTCGCCTTCCCGTGAGACCCCTCAAGGCAACTGATTCAAATAGCAAGATCCCCCGGTGTACTGCGCCGGAGGAGTGGGCGGCGTTGTCCACGGGGGAAAGTTGAAGTTAAAGAAGCCGGTCATATTCTGTTGGGCCGCATCGCGCTTAGTAAGCGCCGGCAGTCCGAACCTGGTTTCAATCAGCTTTAGGATGGCCGTGTAATCCGATGCGGTGTGGTTGATGTAGTGCTTCCTGGCAAAGGGGGAAACCACCAGCAGAGGCACGCGGTAACCGGTGTATGTGAAATTGCAATTGGGGCCGGTCGTAGTCGTGCATATATCGCCAGGCTGCAGATCCACGGGCTTGATGCCATCCGGGCTGACTGCCGTGTGCGCCGGGACGTGGTCGTAGAGTCCGCCGGCCTCGTCGTAGGTGAGGATGAATGCGGAATCCTTCCACGATTTACTTTTCATCAGCGCATTGATCAGCGATTCCACGTACTGAGCCCCAAGCTGAATGTCGATGGGATACTGATCCGAATCGGATCCGTGCTCGTCGAGTCCCGCCGGCCCCGCCGATTCAATCATTGCGACCTGCGGCAAAGTCCCGTTCTGCACATCCGTGAAGTACTGCGCGATGGGAACCAGATGGCTGGGATAGTTGGTTGGAATGGTGTGTCCCCATTGAAAATCCTGTATGTAGCTATAGGCCAGTAGGCACTGCGCAGTGGGATTCGAAGCGCACGGGGTATTCTTTGGATTCACGTAAATCTTCCAGCTGATTCCCGCAGCCTGTAACTCCTGAAAAATGGTTTTGGCCGTCAGTAGCGATTGGTCCCTGCTATTGGTCCCAATGGGATATGCGTACCCCTGAGAAGTAGCCGCCATCATGTAGTGGCGGTTGGGCTGCGTTCGGGACATGACCGGCGAAAACCAGCGATCCGAGGTCGAGAACTTCGACGCCATGTAGTAGTAGTAGTTCAGCGCGCTACCGTCGTAATAACCCATGCTGCGAATCCCGTTGGTGTCGTTATAAGGCGGGTTGTTATTCCGCCCGTCGTGAGCCGACGTATACACGTATCCATCTAACGTAGGCGTGCTGGAAATCGGATTCGCGTAGTTCCACTGTACGTGGCTCTCGTTCCACGACGGGCTGGGGTTTTCGATGCACTGCGTGACCAGGTTATAGGAGGCTATCTTCGGACTGTTGCTATCCAGCTTGCAATCGTTCGGTGGTGGGTAGTTCGGATCGCACCCTGGGTTGGTTGGGGGCGGCCCGTACAGTGGGGCAGCACCCGAGGTGGGGTTGAACTGCGGCAATCCATCGTAGGAGATGTCGGTATATTTATTTTGCCGCCAATATTCCCGCAATGCGCCCCAGTAATGATCCAGCCCGCGATTTTCCTGCGCCATGAAAATGATGTGATTCAGAACTTTTACGGTCTGGTTCTTGTTGAAGGTTGCGGTGACCGCCACATTGCTATTCAAGGTGACTGTGCAGGCGAGGCTCGTTCCCTTGCAGGCTCCGCTCCACGAGACCAGGTACGATCCACTCGCGGGCTTCGCCGAGAGCCTCACTTGAGTTCCGGCCACGAACGATGCCGAGCAAGTGGGCTTGCAACTGATCGCGGCCGGGGTGCTCGTGACGGTTCCCGAGCCGGTGCCATTCACGGTCACGGTAAGCGTGTAACTAGTGGCGCTCGCCGCAGCAGCACTTAACACCAGCATGAAAAAAACTCCCAGCACCGCCCGAGTCCAGATCGATAGTCGCCAGTACAAGCAGCCTCCTAAAGTATTGCTTGAGGAATAGGAGTTGGATGAAAGGAGCAGAGATGCTGTTGTCAACCAAAAGCAGCCGGAATCCACCTTAACCGCGCCCGTAAGTACAATAATTGGAATAAGATTCCGGTATGGCCTTGGCGCAGCACCCGAAGCGGATCGCCTGTCTGCAGCCGAGCGCAACCGTCACCCTGCAGGCCATTGGAGAACTGGATCGGGTGGTGGCGTGTACGC
Organism: Candidatus Sulfotelmatobacter sp.; assembly: GCA_036376495.1. GTDB lineage: Bacteria > Acidobacteriota > Terriglobia > Terriglobales > Acidobacteriaceae > Sulfotelmatobacter. The sequence continues at coordinate 7,794 of DASVAE010000058.1, forward strand.
GGTACTGCCTGGATGTGGTGCCCGAAATGGCAGCGCGAGCGCCCGTCATCCTCGCTGATTCATGGACGGCGGATGCTGCGGAGATCCTGCAGGCAAAACCCGATCTGGTCATTGCCTCCGTTCCCTATCAAGAACAAGCGGTGGTCGAAATTCTGAAGGCTGGAATCCGCTTTCTCGGGCTTGCCCCAAAGACACTGGTCGACATCTATACCGATATCGCGACGATAGCCGGGGCCATTGGTGCAGGCGGTCGCGGAGAGCATGTGATCGCTGGCATGCAGGCGCGGGTCAATGGCGTTCGGCAACGCGTGAGCGGCGAGTCGAGGCCGAGGGTCTTCTGTGAAGAATGGGGCAAACCCATCATCGCCTCGCAAGCGTGGGTGGCAGAATTGGTGGAGGCCGCTGGTGGTTCATTCGTTGGCGAATGCGGCCGCTCCATTTCAGCCAACGAAGTTCTGGATGTGAATCCCGAGGTCATCGTGGCCGCCTGGTGCGGAGCCGGAGATCGCGTTCCGCTGGAAAACATAATTGCGGCTCGTGGCTGGCAAACCACTTCCGCTGCGGCAAGGAGGCGGGTGTACTGCATTCGCGACGAGTTTCTGAATACTCCCGCGCCGGCCCTGCTCGACGGACTAGATGCTCTGGCTTGGGCCATTCATCCGGAAGTGTTTCCTCGGACCAAAGGAATCCGGCAGATTACCGCGGTCTCAGGAAGAGAGGATTGATCCTTTCGCAGATAATTGTATTTTCTGAGGTAATATCTCGGTCATGGCGGTTGCCGCTCGAATTGAAGAAGTCCGCAACGAACTCACCGACTTGGCTGAACGCAGCCGAAGCGCTGCGGAGCTCATGCAGTCCGTTGTGAAACTCCTTCATGATCGCATGCTGAAGTACAACTGGGTGGGCTTCTACCTGCTCGAACCCGGTGCGGAACCGCCCGTACTTGTGCTGGGCGCGTTTGAGGGAGCCATGACGCCGCACACGCGCATTCCTTTGAACCAGGGAATCTGCGGTGCAGCAGCTTCCAGCGGGCAGACGGTCGTGGTGGACGATGTAAATAAAGATCCGCGATACCTCGCCTGTTCGCTGGAAACCAAATCTGAAATTGTAGTTCCGGTTTTCGTATGCGGTAAGATCGTCGGTGAACTCGATATCGACAGCCACTTCCCCGCCGCCTTCACTCCCGAGCATCAAGCTCTGGTGCAATATTGCGCTCAAGTGGTGGGACGGAAGATGGAAGCCTTCCAGGCATGAAGCGGGTGGTGGCGGGCCTCATCCTGCAAGACGGTAAGCTTTTGGTGTGTCAGCGTACACGCCATCAGACGATGCCGCTCAAGTGGGAATTCCCCGGCGGAAAGATCGAGGAAGGCGAGCAGCCCCGTGATGCCTTGCGCCGCGAACTGGAAGAGGAACTCGGGATCCTGGCGACCATTGGGGACGAAGTTGCCCGCATTCAGCACGAGTATCCCAACGGCGGGATGGTGGAGCTGCGCTTCTACATCGTTCGGGAATACAAAGGAGAGCTGGAAAATCGCATCTTCCGCGATATGCAGTGGGCCGAGCCGCCCGAACTTCCCAAGTTCGACTTTCTCGAAGCCGACCTGACCCTGGTGGATGATCTGGCACGTGGAAAGCTCCTCTGACCGACTAGCCGCCCTTGCCGGATACAGACGCATACATCCAGGCTAGCGACAAGGCAACCACGATGGCCGTGGTCGCCCATGCGATGGCGTTGAACAGACGCGTGTTCGTGTAATCGCCCATGAGTTCCTTCTTGTTTATCAGCAGCAGCATGAACACAAGCACAAATGGCAGCACAACTCCATTCAGTACCTGCGACCAGAGAACGATATTCACCAGGCGGTCCGAGGGGATGAGGAGGACTAAGGCTCCTCCCGCTGCAATGAGGAAGGTATAGAGCCAATAAAAGAATGGCGCCTCCCCGAACCTCCGGCCGACTCCAGACTCAAAACCCAGCCCTTCGCAAACAGTGTAGGCCGTGGAGAGCGGCAGAATGGATGCCGCGAACAGGGAAGCATTGAACAAGCCCACGGCAAACAGGATGTAGGCGTAATCGCCGGCCAGAGGCTTGAGGGCTTGTGCGGCGTCGGCAGCATACTTGATATCCCGGAAGCCATGCATGTACAGAGTGGCGGCACAAGCCACGACAATGAACCAGGCCACCACGTCGGTGAACATGCAGCCAGTCACAACATCCAGCATCGACGCCCGGTACTGCCGGCGGGTGACTCCCTTCTCCACGATGGAAGACTGCAGGTAAAACTGCATCCAGGGAGCGATGGTAGTGCCCACGACACCGATAACCATGAACAGGTAGGCCTGATCGCGAAAAGCATGTGGGTCAGGAGGCTTGAAAGTTGCGATGGTGGCATCTTTCCAGAAGGGATGGGCCAGGATGCCTGCCAGAATATAAGTCACGTAGAAGAAAGAAGCCGCCAGGAAAACTTTCTCCACCGTTTTGTATTGACCTTTTACGACAATGAACCACACAATGACAGCGCAGACAGGAACGGTGTACATGCGCGCCAGGCCGAAAAGCTCCAGGCTGGTGGCGATCCCGATAAATTCGGTCACAACGTTGCCGAAGTTAATCACGAGGATGCCCAGCATCATGAAGAACGTGATGCGCAGCCCGAATTCTTCCCGGATGAGATCGCTAAGCCCTTTGCCGGTCACCGCCCCCATGCGGGCGCACATCTCCTGAATCACGATCAGAGCGATCGTAATCGGAATCATGGTCCAGAGAAGAAGATGTCCGAACTGCGCTCCGGCCTGAGAATAAGTCAGGATGCCGCCGGCATCATTGTCGACGTTCGCAGTGATGAACCCCGGGCCCACGACGGCGAAGAACAGCAGGATCCGGGTTTTCCAGCGTCTCAGAAACCTCACCATGGGCACATTTCGCAGACATAGGGGGTGGAGCCGATTACAGCTACAACGACGCCACAGAATAAATGCAAGGAGGGAAAATGAACAAATAAAATCTGCCGCGCGCAATCACGATTTACACTGGAACATCCGATCAGCAAACGCCAGACGGGAATCTGGACAACTTTCAGCGCGCGATGTGCTGAATCCACATAGCCAGCGAGTGCCACGCCGCTGTCTTTCCAATCGGAATTCTGATTTGCTGCACAAGGACCAGAAACGCGCAGCCCCAGACCGTCGCGCGGTGCACCTTACGAGTGCACCAGAGATCATAGGCGAGCAACAGAAGCAAGAACGCATAGGTGGCAATGGCCGCTCGTGGCGCGTTCCTGTGAATGATGTGCCACGGCCAGCGCGCTACGGCTGCGGTCAGCAGTGCGGTATTGGCAATGTAGATGAGGCGCTTGTGGGCCGCTGAATCGAACCGCAAACGGAACGCGAATGCGATCAATGTACCGAAGATCAACATATCGGTGAGCGGAATGATGTAGAAAAAATACGGATCCAAGTTCCCCGGGGGGACACTTCCGCGCGCCAACCTGTCCGTCGCCGCCACGACCCCAATTACGACCATACTGCACGCCAACAGAAATGCGGCAACACCAAGCTTCTTATGAATGTCCACCCGATGGGTTGCTACCAGCGACGTTTGCGTCACCAGCAGCAGAATCCAACTGGAAAAGACGGCGCCGTGAATATGGATGATGGTGCTCGGCAGGGGTGCCTTGAAGACGCCGGCCAGGTAATAAGTGGGGCCGAATCCCACGAAGACTGTGGCCAGCATCATCAGTGCGGTCGAGGAGAAAAAGACGTGGTCAAAACGCCTTCCGGGAAGAGTGGACACCGGCTTTACAAACGTACGTGGCGGCGCAACCGCAGTGCTCATCCGACACCCAATCTGCCAGCCTTGCATGGCGGGCAGCTCCAAGATGCCCGCGATTGTACCTCATCCCGCGGCGGGAGAAGGAAACAACAGAGGCCAAGCCAGGCTCAAGCCCCAGCCTCTTGCACTATGCTTGGTCTTTGAGTTTGAGCTTGGACTTGTTTTCTTCCAGGAAGGCCTTGATCTCGTCAGCTGCCCCCAGCAGACGATTCCATTGTTCGTAGTAAAGCGTCACTGGGAAGCGGCCGAGTCCGTAGACGCTCACTCCACCTTTTTCTCCCACTTTGAAAATCAGATCGCCACTCCGCCTTTTGATTTCGACTTCTTTTTCCAGTTGAGCCAGCTTAGCTTTTAGTTCTTCGTAGCTTGGTTCTGCCATGCGTACCTCGAATAGGATGATGGGAATTCGCTCTCACGTTACTGTAGCTTCCTATACTAACTTGCCACAGGCCAGCACGCAGCGGAGAACCGCATGTAAGTCTTGTGACGGGTTCGAAGAGGGAACGTATGAGAGTTCGCTGCTTAACGTTCCTAAACCGACGTAACCAGTTGTGGAGAGGTAAAGCTGGCCGAACATTGTTAGAATTAGGACCACTTTCACAGTTGGTGCGTTTAAGTTGATCTGGGGGAAATGCTTGTCCAAAGTACGTTTTGCTTATGCAGTCGCCGGTCTGTTGTTGGCGAACATGCTGCCGCTCGGTAGCGCACAGGATTCTACACCACCGCCGGCAACATCTTCGCCCTCCGTTCAGCAACAGACTCAGCAGGCTCCCGGCAAGCCGGAAGAAGCCAACGGCACAGGCAAACCCGCCCCCAAAGGCACTTCGAACGACAGGCTTTTTTATGCCCTCCCCAACTTTCTCAGCCTGGAGAATACAGGTAAGATTCCCCCTCTAAGCAGCAAAGAGAAATTCAAGGTGGTCACGCGAGGTGCTTTCGATTACATCGAGTACCCCTGGTATGGACTTCTATCGGCGATTAATCAGGCGGACGATGCCGAACCCGCTTACGGACAAGGCTGGGAGTCGTACGGAAAACGTTACGCAACCTCCTTTGCCGATGGCACCATCGAGAACTTCATCACCAGTGCGATTCTGCCTTCCATTCTTCACCAGGACCCAAGGTTTTATCACTCGGAGGCGGGAGGCTTCACGCATAAAGCCGGCTATGCGGTAAGCCGTATTTTTCTGACGCGCACCGATTCGGGCGGTACGGCGTTCAACTATTCGGAGGTGCTGGGCAGCGCCTTATCCGCTACGATTTCCACCTACAGCTATCACCCCCGCAGCACCGTACTCCGTTCCCCCAGCGGCCCGCGTTATGTCCCGTCAGATAGGACTCTGGCCAACACCGCCAACGTGTGGGGATCGCAGGTGGCCTTCGACACGATTACGATCGTGATTAAGGAATTCTGGCCCGACATTCATCGCAAGTTTTCCGGTAAACCCAAGGACACCCCGAGTCAGTAGAAGTCAGTTTCGAGTTTCAGGTTTCGAGTGGGCGGGGCAGCCGAGGGGCTTCGGCAGCGCCTTGAAAATGGAAAACCGAAAACTTGAAACTTCTACCACGCTCTGCGGCCTATCTCGGCTGGCCGGTCCGTTACCAGTTCCGGGTGCAGACGCCGGAAACTTTCGCTTACGTGGCAATTCCAGCAGACCGGCTGGTGAGTGGAAAAAATCTGCGGCAGCTTTTCCGGGCTTAGCTCTTTCCATTCGGTCGTTTTGAAATCCGGACCGAGCAACGCAGGCGCGTGATCCCATTGATGCAGGCCGCCCATCGGCCGGCGGCAGAACACGCAGCTCTTGCCCTCGTACCACTTCGAAACGATATTCCACACGAGGCAGTTCTGCGAGTCTTCCTCGATTTGCTGTAAGCAATCCTGCCCGCAGTTTTCACGCTCGGGCCAGCGCGAGCATTGTTTCAGCTGCAGCGTGGGCTCGTTAAAAAAAGTGCCCAACGCTGCCTCTCCCGCGGCTACCTGCACCGCCTCCGCCGTGTGGCTTTCCGGGCAGGTAATGAGGCGGTCGCCGCGAAGACGAAAATACGTACGCAACCCCGGCACCGCCCGTAATACAAACAGCCCACAGGCCAATACAATAACGGCGATGATGATACTCAGAACGGTGACTGTCATGGGGCTACCTCCGGCGCGCGGTTGGCTTAACTGAGCGATCCGCGCGGCCTCTAACCGAAGTGTGGCGAGGCCTAACCTGCCGGGCGATAGCCTGCATCACGGCAACATGTGATTGCGATCACATGGATGAAATACGTAGGGGCGGACCCATTGGTCCGCCCCGAGACCAATGCATGCCTGAACTTTAGCGAAGCACGTGATTGCGCAGCTGCATTTTCACCGCGACCGAGAGCCGACGGATGCCCTCACGAATCTGCTCCGGCTGCGAATGGGAGAAGTTCAATCGCATGTGCCGGCCCCCGTCAGAGCCATTGCCATTCGCCGGGTAGAAGCTGTCCCCGGGAACGAAGGCTACGTTCTCGGCCAGCGCCGCTCGCAGAAGCGCCTGCGAGTCCGTTCCTTCAGGCATGGTCACCCACAAGAAAAGACCCCCCTTTGGATGAGTCCAGGTGACTTCCGAAGGAAAATACTCCTGCAATGCATGCAGCATGGCATCGCGCCGCTCGCGGTAGACCTGGCGAATCAGCTTGACATGCTGGTCGAGGAAACCATCTCGCGCAACTTCGAATGCCACATATTGATTGAAGGTGGAAGTATGCAGGTCAGCGGCCTGCTTGAGTTGAACCAGTTTGCTGATGACATCTTCCGGAGCCACGATCCAGGCCAGGCGAATGCCGGGCGCCAGTGTCTTGGAAAACGTGCTCAGGTAGATAACGTTTCCCAGCGTGAACCCGTTATCCCGCCGAACGTTCTCGCGATCCAGCACCACCAGGGGCGAGATGTGTTCGCCTTCATAGCGCAACTGGCCATAAGGATCGTCTTCAATGATGGGAATCCCGTACTTATCGGCCAACAAGATGAGCTGGTGCCTGCGGCCCTCCGACAGCGTGACGCCCGCCGGATTCTGGAAATTGGGTAGCACGTACATAAACTTCGGACCGGCTCGCAGGCTGGAATCCAGCTGCTCCGTCAGAAGTCCATCTTCGTCCACCGGCACGGAAACATACTGAGCTCCATAAACATTGAATGCCTGCAGTGCGCCGAGGTAAGTGGGCGCTTCGACCAGGATGCGATCGCCCCGGTTGATCAGCAGTTTGCCGATCAGATCAAGAGCCTGCTGCGACCCGGAAGTAATCAGCACGTTATCGGCGCTGGCCACGATGCCGTAACGGGCAAGATTGCGAGCGATCATCTCGCGTAAGGGCTGGTAACCTTCCGTCGTGCCGTACTGAAGGGCTTGCGGTCCATGTTCAGACAGGACTTTGTGGCAGGCTTCATTAAAACGCTGCACCGGAAACACGTCGGGGGCGGGGAGGCCGCCGCCAAAAGAGATGATCTCCGGCTTCTGAGTAACTTTGAGAAGCTCCCGGATGGCGGAACTCTTGATGCCCAGAGTGCGCTGCGCGTAACGCGACTTCCAAAGCGTAGACATTCGATTCTCCTCGACACCAGGTCCCAGCGGAACGTTAGATGCGAAACTACGGCAACGTGCTCCTGAGTGAATCTCAATTTTCGAGTTTCAGGGCCAAGACTCGAAACCCGAAACTTGAAACCGCCATTCAGTCCTCTCCCACCAGTTCGGGCTCAAGCGCCACGTGGCCTCGCGGATGCGTGTAGGTATCATTTTCCTGCGCATCCACGACCGCGATGGCGGCGACGTTTACGATCTCTTCCACGCTAGCGGTACGCTGTAATACGTGCACCGGACGGCTCATGCCCATAAGGATCGGCCCGATCAGCTCTCCGCCACCTATCTTTGCCGCCAGCTTGCAGGCAATGTTCGCCGAAGCCAGATCGGGGAAAATCAGGACATTGGCCCCGCCCTTCAGCGAACTAAAAGGATAGTGCTGTTCGATAATCTCCGGAGAGAGGGCTTCATCCGCCATGATTTCGCCGTCCACGATCAGCGTGGGATCGGCAAATTTGATCAATTCCACGGCTCTGCGCACCTTCGTGCAAATGGGATGATCCACCGCACCGAAACTGGAGAAGGAGAGCAGTGCCACGCGGGGAACAAGATCGAATCGCCGTGCCATATGCGCCGTACAGAGCGCGATTTCGACCAGATCTTCTGCCGTGGGCTCTATGTTGACGCTGGTATCGGCCAGGAAGAAGACCTCCCCTTTGCGCGTGATGACCGCATAGCACCCCGAAACGCGATGCAGTCCTTCCCGCATGCGTACGACCTGCAGGGCCGGACGAATGGTATCCGGGAAGTGCTGCGTGACCCCGGAAACCAGCGCGTCTGCGTCGCCCATGTGAACCATCATCGAGCCGAATACGTTTCGGTTGTCGATCAGCGTAGTTGCTTCCTGCAGGGTGACGCCCCGGCGCTGCCGCAACCGAAATAGTTCGTGAATGTATATCTCGCGGTGCTCCGAGCTTGCGGGATCGACAATCTGCATGCCCTCGAGACTGGCGCCGACCTCCCGGGCCTTTTCCTGAATCTTCTGCACATCCCCGAGCAGGATGGGGTTTCCGATGCGCTCTTCCACTAAGGCATGGCAGGCACGCAATATCTTCTCGTTGTCGCCTTCGGGAAAGACAACTTGCTTGGGATTCGCTTGCGCCTTGTGAATCATGGTGCGAGAAACTTCATACGCCTTACCCAGCCTGCGTTCCAGTTGGGCGCGGTATATGGTGAGATCCACCGGTTCCTGGGCTACGCCGGAACGCATCGCGGCCTCCGCGACCGCCGACGCTTCCCACATCAGCACACGGGGATCGAATGGCTTGGGGATCAGATACTCCCGGCCAAATTGGAGGCGCTGCACACCATAAGCGCGGCAAACAGAATCGGGCACATCTTCTTTCGCCAGGTCCGCCAAGGCATGGGTTGCGGCCAGTTTCATCTCCTCGTTGATCGCAGTCGCGCGCACGTCGAGCGCGCCCCGGAAGATGAACGGGAAGCCGAGCACATTGTTCACTTGGTTGGGATAATCGGAACGCCCGGTAGCGATAATCACGTCAGGACGGCAGGCCTTGGCATCTTCATAGGTAATCTCCGGATCGGGATTCGCCATCGCAAAAACGATCGGGTTCGGCGCCATGGAGCAAACCATCTCCGGCGTGATCGCGCCCTTCACCGAGAGCCCGGCAAACACATCAGCCCCAACCATCGCTTCTGCTAACGTGCGCAGGTGCGTATCCTGGGCAAAACGCTCTTTGTATTTGTTCATCCCTTCTTTGCGGCCCTGGTATAGCACTCCCTTGGTGTCGCAGAGCAGGATGTTTTCCCGCTTCACTCCCAGCCGGACGTAGTGCTCGGCGCAGGCAATGCCGGCCGCGCCGGCTCCGTTGAACACTACCCGAATCTTGCCCATGTCTTTGCCCACAACTTGCACAGCATTCAGCAGGGCAGCGCCCGAGATGATCGCGGTGCCATGCTGATCATCGTGAAACACGGGAATCTTCATCGTTCGGCGCAGCTCTTCCTCGATCCGGAAACAATCGGGAGCTTTGATGTCTTCCAGATTGATCCCGCCAAACGTCGGCTCCAGCAGCTGGCACAGCTTGATGATCTCTTCCGGATCGTAGCTGTTCACCTCGATATCAAACACATCCACGTCGGCAAAACGTTTGAACAGAACTGCCTTCCCTTCCATTACCGGCTTGCCGGCCAGCGCCCCAATGTTGCCCAACCCCAGCACGGCCGTGCCGTTGCTCAGAACTGCCACCAGATTGCCTTTCCCCGTGTACTTGAAGGCATCCTGCGGATTGTTCGCAATCTCCAGGCAGGGCTCAGCCACTCCCGGTGTGTACGCCAGGCTCAGATCGCGTTGCGTGCGACAGGGCTTCGTGGGGGTGACTTCAATTTTTCCCGGGCGAGGCCCATTGTGGTAATCGAGAGCCTGCTGCTTGCTAACTGGCATGATGTCCTCCCTGAGACGAATGGATCGGGACCAGGATTTTTCTCACGGACAATTGACGTGGAAAGGCGCGCATGAGATATGCCCCGACAGCGCAGAGTGGCGCCGCCGTTAAGAATCCAGAGGCTCCGGTATCGGCCCCGACAAGTCCGGCTGCAATGATGGCGGTCATCCTCTGGAGCGCGTGCGGAGTCGTTGCTCTAGACCTCCACTCCGGCTCTTTGCCGGGTAAACTCGCTCAGGATTTCGGTCAGCCCGGGATGCGTGACGTCTTCCACTTCATAAGTCACCCGCAGGCTGGGCTTGTTCAGCTTCACTAGATGTCCGAGGTCGATGGGCGTCGCCACCAGCACCAGGTCGCAGGGTACGCGATTGATGGTTTCTTCCAACTCGTGACGCTGGATAGCGCTGTACCCCATCGCCGGGAGCAGGCTGGTCAGGTGGGAGTAGTGCTCGTAGGTCGAGCGAATCGAGCCCACAGCATACGGACGCGGGTCGACCAGTTCCGCAGCTCCACACTGACGCGCCGCAACGACTCCCGCTCCGTACGGCATCTCGCCGTGGGTGAGTGTGGGCCCATCTTCCACGACTAACACTCTGCGTCCTTTGACCAGTGCCGGCTCGGAGATGGTGACGCGGCACGCGGTTTCGACCACGCGAGCCTTGGGGTTATTGGCCCGGATGTTCTTGCGCACGGTTTCCACATCTTGCGGGGCTGCCGTATCGACTTTGTTGATGACCACGACATCGCCGCGGCGCAGGTTCACCTCTCCGGGGTAATACGCCAGCTCGTGTCCCGGCCGGTGCGGATCCGCTACTACGATCTGCAGGTCGGACTCATAAAAGGACGTGTCATTGTTCCCGCCGTCCCAAAGGACGATGTCGGCTTCCTTCTCGGCCTGTCTCAGAATGCGGCCATAATCGACGCCCGCATAGACGATGGTGCCTTCGCGCAGATGCGGCTCGTATTCTTCGCGCTCTTCAATCGTGCACTGATGCCTGTCCAGATCCTCCATCACGGCGAAACGCTGGACCGCCTGGGCGGCAAGATCGCCGTAGGGCATAGGATGGCGCACCACTACAACTCTTTGTCCCTCGCGGCGCAGTTCAGACGCCACCAAGCGCCCCACAGGACTCTTACCGCAACCTGT
>DASVAE010000059.1:0-48770 GCA_036376495.1 Candidatus Sulfotelmatobacter sp.
AACCGCGAGACCGTAGGCTTGGGCGGCAGCAAAAATCTGCTCGGTTTGCGGCGCCGTGAAAGCTCCCTGGTCGCAAAAGACGTCCACGAATTGAGCGAGCTTTTCCCGCGCCGCCCGAGGAATCATCTCTGTACAGACGAGCTCGATGTACTTTTGTGAGCAGTTTCGAAATTCCCCGGGGACCACATGCGCTCCGAGCAGGGTAGCGACCGCAGTTCCGGGCCAGGCAGAAGCCGCATCGCGAATGGCGGCGAGTGAGTTTAATTCCGATTGCAGGGTGAGTCCGTACCCGGACTTGGCTTCGACGGTGGTGGTCCCGTGGGCAGCCATGTTGCGGAGCGCGGTCAAGACCTTCTCCACCAGTTGCTTCTTTGGAGCTTTGCGAACTGGTTCCAGACTGGCGCGAATTCCACCGCCGGCAGAGGCAATCTGTTCGTAAGAGGCGCCTTCGATGCGCTTCTCGAAATCGACCAGGCGCGGATTCACGAATACGGGATGGGTGTGGGAATCGACGAAACCGGGAAGGACAACTTTACGGGCACAGTCGATCTCGGTGATTCTCTTGCGATTCTTCTTGAGCCAGGGATCGCGGAGCGCATCTTTGGTGTTGCCCACCGCAACAATCTTGCCGCCCACGCAGAGGACTGCGCCTGCGTGAATGGTTCCGAGTTCCTTAAGATCAGGCCCGCGCCGCTGGCCGGGAGAACCTGAGCGCAAGGTTAGAAGCTGGCCTATGTTGGCCAGGAGCAGGGGAGAAGCGAGGTTTACTCTTGCTTTGTGAGTGCGCACCTGCCCCGCAGTTTAGCAGTCGGCGAATCTTCATGGTGAACATGTAGGGACAGCCGCCTCGGCTGTCCGGTCGAGCGAAGCTCGACTTTTGTGTTGAGTGCCCCCGCCCGGCTTCGCCGGGCCGGACAGCCGAGGCGGCTGTCCCTACATTCACCGCCTTAGCTCATTGGAATCTTTACGGCCTTTTTGCTCGCGAACTCTTTCGCTTCGTCATAGCGTGCATCCACGTGGCGGATGATTCCCATGCCAGGATCGGTGGTCAGCACGCGCTCGATGCGCTTGGCCATCATGTCGGAACCGTCGGCGACGGTGACTTGGCCGGCGTGCAGGGAGTAGCCGATGCCGACACCACCTCCATTGTGAATGGAAACCCAGGAGGCTCCGGCGGCGGTGTTCAGCAGGGCATTGAGCAGAGGCCAGTCGGCCACGGCGTCGGAGCCGTCTTTCATGGCTTCGGTTTCGCGGAAGGGAGAGGCAACGGAGCCGCAGTCGAGATGATCGCGTCCGATCACGATGGGTGCTTTGATCTTGCCTTTCTTTACCAGATCGTTCATCGCCAAGCCAAACTGGGCGCGTTCCCCGTATCCTAGCCAGCATATTCGCGCGGGTAATCCCTGGAACTTGATTCGCTTTCGCGCCAGATCAATCCAGCGGCGCAGAATGCGATTTTCGGGGAATAGTTCAAGCACCAACTCGTCCGTGACATGAATGTCTGCGGGCTCGCCGGAAAGTGCGACCCAGCGAAAGGGCCCGCGTCCTTCGCAGAACAACGGACGAATATAGGCGGGCACGAAGCCGGGAAACTCGTAGGCGTTCTTTACGCCGCGTTGAAAGGCGAAGGTGCGGATGTTGTTACCGTAGTCGAAGGTGACCGAACCCATTTTTTGCAGACGCAGCATGCCTTCGACATGGCGAGCCATCGCGTCCAGCGACTTCTCCTGGTAAGCGTGCGAATCGCGCTTCCGTAACTCCAGAGCCTGTTCGAGGGTCATGCCGTTGGGCACGTATCCATTCAGAGGGTCGTGGGCGGAAGTCTGGTCGGTGAGAATGTCGGGAACAACGCCGCGCTCGGCGAGTTCGGGAATGATGTCGGCGCAATTGCCGACCAGGCCGACGGAGACATTCTCTTTTTTGCGAACGGCGTTCTTCAGGATGCGCAAGGCCTCATCGAGAGTGGAGACCATGAAGTCGCAGTATCCGGTCTTCAGCCGCTTTTTGATGCGTTCGGGATCGACGTCAATGCCGAGAAATGCCGCGCCCGTCATGGTGGCGGCAAGGGGCTGAGCTCCGCCCATCCCACCCATGCCGCCGCTGACGATCAACTTCCCCGCGAGATCTCCGGCGAAATGCTTCTCGCCCGCGGCAGAAAACGTCTCAAATGTCCCTTGGACGATTCCTTGCGAGCCGATGTAGATCCACGAGCCCGCGGTCATTTGGCCGTACATCATCAGGCCGGCGCGCTCCAGTTCGTTGAACTTCTCCCAGTTCGACCAATGGCCGACCAGGTTAGAGTTGGCGATGAGCACGCGTGGGGCGTGGTCGTGAGTCTTGAAGACTCCGACTGGCTTGCCCGATTGCACCAGGAGAGTTTCGTCGTTCTCCAGCTTCTTCAGGGTTTCGAGGATGGCGCGATAGGCTTCCCAACTGCGCGCGGCGCGTCCGGTTCCGCCATAGACGACGAGATCTTTGGGGCGCTCGGCGACTTCCTCGTCGAGATTGTTCATGAGCATGCGCATGGCGGCTTCCTGTTGCCAGCCTTTGCAGGTGATGTGGCTGCCACGAGGGGCGCGAATCGAAGCGGAAGATTGGAACAGAGTTTCGACGGGCATGAATTCATGGTACTGGGTGCGCGATAGGCAAGACAAATTGCCTGGGATAGCGGGGCGAAAGAAATTTGGAACCTGCATTTCTCCCGACCTGATGGTGCCCGACTTTGGTGATAACGTTAATTTCATGCCAGGAGGGCTCCTCTTGATCGGTGGTGTACGGAGCGGCAAGAACGCCGCGGTGGTTATCGCGCTGATGTTGTGCTTCCAGTATGCTTCAGCGCAGAATTTCAATGACATTAAGCCTTCGCCACAGCAGGTGGAATGGCAGGATCTCGAATTTGGGGTGCTCATCCACTTCGGGACGAACACCTATCTGGACCGCGAGTGGGGGGACGGCACGGCGAGCCCGCAGGTATTCAATCCGACGCAGCTCGATCCCGAGCAGTGGCTGCGCGCGGCGAAGGCGGCGGGCGCGAAGTATGTTGTGCTCGTGGCCAAGCACCACGATGGCTTCTGCCTGTGGCCGACAAAACAAAGCGATTACAGCGTGAAAAGCAGTCCATGGGAGAACGGGAAGGGTGATGTCGTCAAGCGCGTTTCGGAGGCGGCGCACAAGTTAGGAATGAAATTCGGCATCTATCTCTCGCCCTGGGATCGGCACGAGCCGCGCTACAAGAACTCCGCTGACTACGATGACTATTACGCGGCTGAACTGGACGAGCTTACCTCCAACTACGGAGACCTGGTGGAGTTCTGGCTGGATGGCGCCGGCAGTGAAGGGCACGTCTACAATTTCCCGAGAATTATCGAGACGCTGCGCGTAAAGCAACCGAACACGCTGGTTTTCGCGGATGCCGCGTTGTTCGAATACGGGGACATTCGCTGGGCAGGGAACGAGGACGGGAGGATTCCGTACGAAAACTGGAATGTGCTCGATCGCCACGGTTATTTGCGATGGAGGCCTGTCGAAGCTGATACGCCACTGCACAAAGAGCACTGGTTCTGGCACCCCAATGATGAAGAGACGCTTAAATCGGTGGAAGATTTGCTTTCTACTTACGATCAGACGATCGGCCGCGGCGGCCAGTTGATGCTCGGCCTGGCGCCCGACAAGCGAGGGTTATTGCCGGAGGCGGACGTAAGAAGGCTGAAAGAATTCGGGGAGGCCGTTCGCCAGCGTTATTCCGGGAATCTGATTACAAAGGAGCACATAGCGAACAGCGCCACGGACGCCGCTTTCGACGGCGATCCCGACACTTTCTGGTCTGCACCGGCGGGATCGCATCATGCCATCTTGGAAGCTGATTTCCGGCAGCCCGTGAAGATTGACCGCACGCTCGTCATGGAGTGGCTAAACGATGGTCAACGCGTCGAGCAGTTTCGAATCGAGGTTTGGGACGGCGGGAGATGGAAACCTGTGGTGGCGGGGCATGCGATCGGTCATAAGCGGCTCGACATTTTTCCGCCGGTGAGCACATCGCGCATACGTCTCAATATTCTTTCCAGTTCAGCGGACGCTCATCTTCGTGAATTCCAGGTGTTCGATGGCAGCGGAGCGCGCACGACGAGAACTGTCTCTCGGTCAAAATAGGTGATCCAGAACCCCAGTTGGAGCGCTGCAGACATCTATCAACGTGCTGAGGCTCATATGAAACAGCGGGTTCCGTTGCATCAGTGCTACCCGGAATGCGGGTAATATCAGTCACGATCAGGATGCCGGAAATCTCGTAAAAAAGCGCTTCAGGCGAAGTTCGATAGGCGGCGCAGCGGACCGCGCCGCCGCTGCCAGTGGCAACGCTTCTTAAGACGAATCGCGCCCAATGCTTTCTCTGCATTGGCGCAATGTTCAGAGCTCCGAGACGGCTCTACTTGAGGCTCTTAACATAATGGGCGACGGCCTTGACCTGATCATCGGTTAAACTGGACATCGCTTTTTTGTGCGGCATCTTTCGGGCATCGTTGCCCTTGGTGAGCAGCAGCACAATGTCGTCCTCGCTCAGTTTGGTGGTCTTCAAGGACGGGCCAATCTTTCCGTCTGCGGTCGAACCGTGACAGGCTGCGCACTTCGATTTGTAGATGGATTCTCCCTCTTGTGCCCAACCCAGGGAAGCGAACAGAACTGGAACAGCGAGTACTGCGATGAGTCTGATGTAGCGCATCTGCAATTCCTCCTAAGTTGAGAACCCCGTTCGACGACCTTTGATTCCATTTGGGGACAGCCATTTTTAATATTTTTGCCGCAACCTCTTGTGACCTTGCGGGTTGCTCAGGACATCCGAGTAGCGCTACGCTAGTTCACCGCCGCAAACCGTCAACCAAGTCACACTCCTGAAACCAGATTCGATAGGGAGGGACTCGTGAGGATCGGCAAGCTTTTCTGCAGAGTTACCCTTCTGTTGTTGTGTTCGCCTGCGGTCATTCAGACACTCCTGGCAGACAATGGCGATAAAGCTGCCGGGAAGTCCACCTCCGATGTGGCCGCGCAGAACGCCAGGCACCAGGAACATGGCAAGAAGGCGGCGAAACAAAACTCCGAGATGCCTGGCGCCGTCCCCGGCGCAACCTACGTAGGTTCGGATACCTGCAAAAACTGCCATGACGAAATCTATTCCAAGCACTTCGAAGGGACTCCTCATTTTGCGCTGCTAAAAGGAGGCGAACACGGATGCGAAGACTGCCACGGGCCCGGATCGGCGCACGTGCAGGGAGGGGGCGATAAGGCAAAGATTGTTCGTTTCTCGCAACTCTCCCCCGAGCAGGCCAGCCAGCGCTGCCTGCAGTGCCACGAAAGCACCCTGGAAAACCTGAACTTTATGCGCTCCGTTCACCTGAAGAATGGAGTCGGATGCCTGGGCTGCCATTCGCCGCATCATTCCACGGAGCCCGATCACTTGCTCAAAACCCAACAGACGCAGCTGTGCTACGGATGTCATGCGACGCAGAAAGCCGAGTTCGATCGTCCATACCGGCATCGGGTGGATTTAGGTCTGATTTCCTGCAGCGATTGCCACAATCCGCATGGCAGCTTTGTTGGACGGCAACTGCGCAGCGCGGCAGGCCAGTTCCCGGTCTGCACCAATTGCCATACCGAAACCATGGGGCCGTTTGTGTTTGAGCACGTTCCGGTGAAACAAGAAGGTTGCACCAGTTGCCACACTCCGCACGGCTCAACGAATCCGCGATTGTTGCGTGTGAGCCAGGTGAACCTGCTCTGCCTGCAATGTCACTCGCCAACCGCGAGTGGCAACGTGCCGCAAATACCCAGCTTTCACACGCAGAACGCGAAGTATCAGGCGTGCACGATGTGCCATACGCAGATTCACGGTTCTAACTTCGACGAGTTCTTTTTCCGCTGAGAAGGGAAGGGAACTGAACTCTGGCCGACCTGATGGTGAAGCAATGAAATTCGCAGTCATATTCGGAATCGCGCTGCTGTTCCTGACATTGACGGTTTCGCCGGTGGCGCAAGGGCCGGGGCAGATGACTGATGGGTCGCCAGTATCGTCGCCGATACCTTCCAAGGAAGCTCCCGAGGGAATCGAGCGGGGCGGGTACCGCATCCAGCAGTCTGTCGAACTTGGCTTGCCGGTGACGGACCTGACCGGTAGTGTCCCGATGTATGACACTTTGGTGAACCTAGAGACGGGGCCGCGGATACTGGAACAATCGCTGTCGATGCAGTCGCTGACTCAGGATGGACTGTTCGATAGTTTGAGCGCCAGCAGCTTTGGGTGGGGCGGAGATCCCAGCAATGGCGCTCGCCTGCGCGCGGTGAAATACCGTTTGTTCAACTTCACGGCGAGCTTCCGCCGCGATCATAACTTTTTCGACTATGATCTTTTTGCCAACCCGCTGAATCCTCCCACGGCAACGCCTGTGGTGAACGTAAACAATTCTCCGCACGCTTATTACAATCGCCGGCGCATGTACGATTTTGGGTTGACGCTTTTTCCGCAGCAGCGCTTCAGCATTCTGCTCGACTACAGCCGCAACCGCATGGAAGGCACGTCATTCAGCAGCATTCACGACGGGACGGACGCCTTGCTCTACCAGCCGCTGGATAATACATTCGATCAATATCGCTTCGGGGTCAGTTGGAAGGTGAACCGCCATACTACCGCCAACTTCACCGAGAACCTTCAGTATTCGAAGGGAGACAGCAATGATTTCCTGTCGCCGTTCAATCCGGTGGCTCTTCCGGGTGGGACACCGGTGGAATTCGGGCTGCCGTGGTTCAACGGATTCAGCCCGTGCGCCACACCGATTATAGGGGCCGCCGCCAATCCGGTCTGCAATGGCTACTTCGCGTACCACCGCGTGCAGCGCATTCGCACCATGATTCCTACCGAGCAGTTGAATTTTCAGTCGTCATCTCTGAAGAAGCTGGATGTGACCGGGACCTTTTCCTACAGCAACGCGCAGAGCACGAGCCCTCTGGGTGAACTGTTCAATGGGCTCATCACGCGCACTGGTGAGCGCCAGATCAGCACTCCGGGAAGCCACTCGCGGGCAAGTTGGATCTCGGTCGTCACGAATTTTGGAGCCACGTACCACATCAGCGATCGCCTGCGGCTGGTGGACACGTTCCGCTTCCGCAATTACCAGGTGCCCGGCATTTTCGATGTGCTGCAAAGCTCATTGTTCAACGCCGGCACGGTAGCTCCGCCGGGTTCCCTGCTGGGTCCTCCGGCAGTTTTGCCCGGCACCGCGCCATTGCACGGAACATCGTCTCCCGCGGACGTGCTCAGCAACACCTACAACCGTTTTCTGGGACAGAACACGAAGGAAAACGAAGTGCAACTCCAATATGACACCAGCCAGTACGCAGGAGTGAATATCGGCTACCGCTACTCGCACGTGCGCGATCACAATGACTGGACCAGCATCGCGAATTCCGACATTTTCTATTCCCCAAATCCCAATCGCGGGGACTGCACTGGACTGCCGCTTAATCCAGATGGGAGTTGCACCTTCAGCGGTTTATTCGATTCCGAGGATGACCCCGTCATCATCAACGAGCACACGGCCCTGGCCGGAATCTGGCTGCGTCCTAAGCAAGATCTGCGAATTAATGCGGATGTTGAAGATGGATATGCCGACAACGTCCGCTGGCGAACTCAGCCCCGTCATGTGCAACGTTACCGCGCCCAAGCGACATACACGCCGCGCGCGTGGCTGAACGTGGGAGCGAACTTCAATGTCGTCGAACAGAAGAACAACACCAGCGATATCGCTTACCGCATGCACAACCGCAACTTCGGTTTTAACGCGGTGGCCGCGCCGAAAGAGGGATTTTCTTTCGACCTTGCATACAACTATTCGGCGTATCTGCAGAACAGCAATATCTGCTACATCGGCACAGCTGCCGCCAGCGGTTCGTTTACCTGCCTCTACGACGATGCCTTGCTTGAAGTTCTCGGCAATTACAACAACCACACGCATTTCGGGGAGTTCAGCGTATCGTTCAAGCCTGTACAGTGGATCACTGCACGGCTCGGATATAGCATCACCGACGTGAATGGATCGACGCTGATTCTCGATCCACTGCAGCCGCTGGGGCCATTGGCCTCACGCTTCCAGCAACCGATCGGGGCCATTGACGTGGAAATCGCCAGGAATTTCACGTTGCACGCGGGATGGAATTATTACCAGTATGGCGAGGGTTCGTTTGTGGGGCCGACGGCTCCGCGCTATTTCCATGCCAACGTGGCGACCTTCTCGCTGAAGTACGCTTTCTAAGTGCATGTAAGAGGTGCTACACCACTTTCAAATTATGGCGCTAGTCAAGCTCAGGTCACCACAGGGGAACGCAGAGTTGCACAGAAGTAAGCTGTGAAGTTTGTGACCGCGACGGTTTAAAGTGCAAGGAGTTGACTCAGGATTGGGGGACTCATGAATGACGTGGTCCGCCTGTTGCAAGCGTTCGTCTCGCCCAGATCTTTTTTCCGCGACCGACGAACCATCTCAACTTCATGGACGTTGGGCATGTGTGATAAGGGGCACGGGTACCTCATTTCTGCGTCGCCGACTTGACCTTTGTACTTGGCTTGAGCACTCACTTCTACGTGTTGCGTAGTAGTTCTGGCTGGTTGTGTGTCGCTGTAATCTATGGACACAAGAAACTGACCCGTGCCCTCGACTGTGCCATCCGCATCCGGGCAGGTCTGGACAAGATTGCCCAAAGTAAAATGCGAAACGATCTTCTTGCCATTTGTGGCGGGAGTGTTTCGATTGCGGTCCGGCTGGAATAATCCGTGCGTCCTTCGTAACCCGGAGGGGGATCCTGGTGAGTGTCGTTAGGCGGACTGAGCTGATAGCCTTCGCCCGGTCCCGGAATGCGAGGGCCTTGAGACCATCCCGGGAGCGCAAACATCAGCGAAAACGTCGAGGCCGCAAGAATGGTGAGCCACTTCACAGCATCGGGATGGCGGATTGTCATCGGTTCCTCCGTAAGTTCCTAAGGACAGCTTTGATATCCGAGTTGTCCGGCTAACCAGCCGGGCAAGAAGAAAGGGCCAGTATCCTTGGTCCAGAATGCGTTGTAAGGAGACTCGGCGTGCGGCATGGAGTGCGCGGAGCAGACCGCCGCGTAAATCAAATCCTTGTTTTGGAAGAAATTGCTTGCAACTGTGAAGTCCAGATTGGTTGGGGTCGCAAGGTGACACATCATGCAATGCGGCTTGATTGCGGTGTTGTAAACGTTTGCCTGCTGCTTCCACGACTGTGGCACATAGTTCGGATCGCCAGGTCCGGTGGCAACGCGAGCATCCATCCCGTAGAGGCCGGTCAGGTACTTGGCAACGGCAGGTGAAGGAGGGGCATTCATGACGGCCTGGTTGACCTTGCGCGCGGCGTTTGGGTCGAAACCGTAAACCGGCTGGATCAGGCCCGGATCAATCGGCAAGAGGGTCGCGCCAGTAACGCCGCCGGGAGTGAGCTTGCCTCCATGACAGGAAAGGCAGGCCTGGGGCGGGTACTTTGCGCCTTCAGAGTCGAAGCTTACATGGTCCGTCAGGGTGTAAGCAGAGGTAAGTCGCTGTCCAAGTGGAGTATGGTCGATTGTCCACGAGTCATAAGTGACCCAATCAAAGACTTCGAAGCCAGGGTCGGCAGAAACAAAGCTCAGATACCACGAAAAATCAGTTTGCTTAACGATGACCTGAAGACCGTGGTCGCTGGTCTTGGTGTAGCAGACGATTCTGCCGTTCGGCTGGCCGATGTTCCAGCAGCCTGTGACTCGCGTACTGTTCTCAAATTCGGTGACGTTGGTATATCGAGCAGCCTGATCATCGGTCCATGCCGAGCCCCAGCCCCCACACCATGGCTGGGTGCCACAGCCGTCACCAGCATCGGGGAAAACGGCCAGCGGATCGATTGACAGACCCACGTTCCGCATAATGTCTGTAAAGTTCGCGCCAGGAACGCACTGGTTACATAGAGAGAGATAGTGCGCCAAGGTGGAGGCGGGATTGCCAGCGCCATTACTCTTTGTGAGCCATTGCGGGGAATGGGGCGGCGGATAGCGAACCATGGCCGAGGCTGTGGCTTCCGCATTTGCATCCCACTTGTCGACGGCATTGACACTGGCGATCCGCCAGGTTCCCGGACCCGGCGGAACATTCTGCACCGCTGGGGGAGGCGGAGGGACACCTTGCCCGCCGGGGCCTGAAGAGGCGGGGACGTACAATCCCGCAGCCGGTATACCCGTTCCTTCCAGCCGATACTTGGCCGCACCGGGGACTGGCTGCCATGCAAATTCCACGACACCATTGCCGACGTGAGTGGCGGTGAAACTGGCAGGCGCAGGTAAAGGCGCCAGCGCGGAAGCCAGTGGGCCGTTCAGCGCTGACTGGCCAGGCGCTTTACTCACCAGAGCGGAGTTTGGATTCAGCGCGGCAGCTGTATTCGTAATCGCCGGTGGCGCTGTGCCCATGTTGCCGTGAACTTGAGTAAGTCCACTCACGGGTCGGGGCGCATTTGAAAGAAAAGTGCCTGAGGCACCTGTAGCTGGCGGCTGCGCACCCTTACCGAGTTTGGTGAACTGCCATTGGCACTCAACCATGGCCTGCAATCCCGCGGGCTGCATTGGACCGATGCCTGCCGTGGTCGGAGTGGAACTGCTTCCGCGGACATTGGTGCTTGTGGGGGCGTCCTGGATGATGGGAAACTGCCACTCGTAGGCGGGAAAGCTGAGCAGGGAAGGATTCTGTGCTTTTCCGGAGAGGAGGACTTGCCGTGATGCAGAAATGGCACCATCCGCGCGCAGTTGGGCGTGCCACGCCTTGATGATGAGTTGATTGTCGGAAGCCCGCACGAAAACCGCCAACGGCGCGCTCATTGGCGGGACAGTCGTGCTCCATTGCATGGTAGTGGTCTGCAATCCCAAGACGCTTTGCTGTACTCCCTGGCCAGTTACACTCCACGTTCCGGGATAGACCTGCATCGCACCTTGCATGGTCGGCGTGCCACTTAGAATCCAGTTTTGTACTTCCTGATAGGAGTAACTGGGCGACTGCACTGAGAGTTGGCACTGAGCTTGCCCGGCCCAGAGAAGGTTTTGGGCACGAGCATGCGGATCGCAGATAGCTAACATTCCAACGATCAGCGGCAATCCCAGAATTAAAAGTTTGGGCTGAAAGTTCAACATTCTCCTAACTGCTGCGGAAATCATTGGCAGCTAGTAATTCCAAGCGCGCCTGCGAGATAGCCAGGCAAAAAAATGGGTCCGGTGTCTTTGGTCCAGAATTGTGTGAAAGGGTATTCGGCATGAGGCATAGTGTGCCCGGAGCAAACCTCGGCATTGATCAGGTCTTTGTTTTGGGCGAAATTCCCGTAGGTAGAAAAATCGAGATTGCTCGGTGTGGCGAGGTGGCACATCATGCAGTACGGTCGGACAGCAGCTTTGTAGAAGCCAGACTGCGCTTTCCAGCCTTGGGGAACATAGTCCAGATCTCCCCAAGAATTAGAAACCGGCGGTCCGCCGTACAGTCCGTTCAGATAGCGGCTCACTGCCGGTGACGGTCCGTGCATCAGGACTGTCTGATTGACACCGGCAAAATTTGCTGCCATTCCGGGACTGCGATCATCGATTCGTAGCAAGCCTGTGTCCAACGGCAGTAAAGTGGCTCCGCTCACCCAACCGCCGGCAAGCTTTCCGCCATGACAGGAGAGACAGGCATGGGGTGCATACTTCGGGCCTTCCGAGTCGAGCGTCACTTGGGTTGTAAGAATGTAGTTCGACTGCAGGGGCACACCCAGCGTCTGGAGGCCAAACCAATTAACGACTTCTTTGGCGGGGTTGGGCAAGTTAGTGCCTGCGTTATCCTTCCAGGCAAACGTCAGAAACCAGGCTGAACCGGAATCTTTCACTATCACGGTGAGCCCATGGTTCCCGCTGTTGGAGTAACACAAGGTCCGCAGACCGTTGTTCCCAGGGAGAGCCTCCCAACACCGAGTTACGCGGGTAGTTCCAAATTCAGTTGCATTGGTATAACGCGCAGCATGGAGGTCAGTCCAGGTGCACACTGACGTGTAGAAGCAATCGTCGGCACTGTTGTTTCCGTCGGCGAGGGCATCACTTGAAACGCCGAGAGCTGTAAGCACGTCAGTGAAGCTCGCCCCCGGGACGCACTGCGGACAGAGGGAGAGGTAATGCTGCATCGCTTGCGACGAGCTGCCGATCCCGTTGTTCTTAGACAGCCACTTGCCGGCATGAGACGGCACGTAACGCACGATTGCGGTCGCACTAGCGGTGAGTTTCGGATTCCATGATCCGCTTGCATCTGTGCTGGCGATGTGCCAGGTACCCGGTCCAAGCGGAACCTTTTGAATGACGGTTCTTGTAACTGCGGAGGCGCCAGGAACGCCGGCGGGCGCTAACGATGCAACTACTCGCGGTGCGGTCGCGTTCGTGGCGCCAGTTCCAGACACATACAAGCCAGAGGATGGAATACCCGGTCCATCGAGGCGGTACTGGCTTGCACCGGTCACCGACTGCCACTGCAATTGAACCGAACCATCAGCCATACTCTTAGCCGCAAAATTAGCCGGTGGAAGAAGATCGGGGGGCGGGGGTTGCACGACAGCCGACTTGGAGATAGCGGGTTTGGCGGTACCGGTGCTTAGGTGGGTACTGGCACGTCCAGCCGCTGGCGCCATAGAACTGGCTGGCGCTGCTGCCGCACTCGCGGCTACAGCACCGGAACTGGGAGCGGACCCAGCACCGGAACCCGCCGCTCCGCCGGCAGCTCCCGACGGGTTGCCGGCGAACTGCAGCCCTGCTCCCGTTGGCGAACTTAGGACGTCGCCAGCTGGCGCTGCACCGGCCGCGGAAGGTCCGGTGCTTGCAAATTTAGTTTGTGTCGGTGCGCCCGCCGCCGAGTTTCCCTGAACGCCAGCGCTCGCCGCCGCTCCACCTGCACCGGCCGTTGCGGGCGCCGCGGCGGCACCTGCATTGGCGGCGCCAGCGGGATTTGTGACAAATTGGTTTGTCAGCATCGGCGTAGCGTTCGTGCGCATTGAAATAGCGGGATTAGGTTGTAACGCAGCGCCTTTACTGAAGTTCCAAGTGCAATTGGCCGTTCCCGACGGGCTTGCAGAGGGAATGGCGGTGGCGTTTCCCGGAACGTTAATTGCGCCGGTACCAATTACTGCCTGCTGGGTCGGATCGGCCTCGATTTGGGGGAATGTCCACTCATAAGCAGCGGAAGAAGTGGTCGACTGGGTCGCACCGATTTGCCGGACGGCACTGATCCCGCCGACTGCGACTAGCTGCGTGTGCCAAGTTTTGATGATCAGCCTGTTGTCAGAGGCGCGGACGAAAATACTAAGCGGAGCGCTCATGGGTGAAACGTTGCTGGCCCACTGCGCCAGAAGCGGCGGCCGCTGCGCACTGCCTTGGCCGGTTACACTCCAAGTTGCGGGATAAATTTGCATCGCGCCTTGCTGAGTTGGCGCGCCCCCAGTAAGCGTCCACGTCTGAGTCTCCTGATGAATGTAGCCTTGGGACTGCACGGTTACCTGACATTGCGCCTGTCCCGACCACAATTCGGAGAATTGGCCGAACACAGGCAGATTCAGCAGGAATACCCATAGTGTTAAAGGCCACAGCCTGAACCAAAAATTGGACCGCATTTCATCCCCCATGTCTGGTGGCATTCACAAACTGCGCTGACGCTTTACTCTTGCCCGGGTATCGCATGACTTACTTCTTGGTCACATCAGTGAGAATCGCCGTCGCTGTCTGCTGAATCAGCGGTGTCAGCACGTCTTCTCCATCGGACTTGGCCTTGCCCTTGAGCGAATTCTGCAGCTTGGGCTGGGCTTGTCCGGTTGGGTAGAGCTGATAGTCAACGGTTACATCGTCTTTCGATTTAATCTGACCGTTGAATTGCGAGAGCTGACTGACCGCCTGTTGCTGCGCAGTCATAGCTGCGGCTTGTGCAGCCGCCTGGCTGGCAGCCATGGCGCCAACGCTATGTGCCATCATGCCGACGGGGGTGACACTCGACGCCATGCTGCCTACTTTCATGAATTTCCCGAATTTGCCGCCACCGTGCTGCACCGTGACACTGGACAGCAAGATGTAGTCGCACTGCTTCTGCTGTGCTTCAGCCTGAAGCTGGATTGGAATGCGAGCATCGAGCGCAGCGATCTCGACTGCGGGACCGTTCATCATGTAAACGATTGCGTTGCGGATCGGAGTCGCGTAGTCCGCCTGGGCGTTGTTGCCTTGTCCTAACTGAGCCTGCGCCGGAGCAATGCCAATGCGGATTTTGCCGGGAGCTTTCGGTCCAAGCGCCTGAGGAAGAGGAACCGCAGAGCCTGCGGCCTGACCTTGCATGCCTGGCATTGCGGACGCTCCACCCTGGAACTGCGCGCGCACGCCGGGTTGTATGGCCCCCATTTGCTGAGCCTGCGCCATCATTGCCTGGTTGGCGAATCCGGGATTCATGCCACCGAACTGTGCCCCTGAAGGTGCGGTATTGGTGGCAGGCTGAACTGGGGATGCAAAAGAACTCGCGACTGCCGCTTGGGGGGCACTGTACAGTTCCGCCATGGACTTGACCTCGCGATAGCCGGCGGGGACGTCGAACAGATCAGCGGACAGGGCTTGCTTGTCTAGGTCAGAAGCATTGATCTCGATCCTCGTCGTGGTCGAATCTTCGTTGTGCATGTTGATGCTTTGCGTCAGCGGATACCCGGGCTTGCCGGTTCCTTTGTGAATGACGACGAGACGGTCAGAGCAAGTGCCCTCCTGCTGGACCGGCGGCACGGAGACGCCACAGTTCGAGTGATCCTTAATGTCTGCATACCAGCCGTCGATCTCGAATTTCTGCTTGGTTTGCGTGCAGGCATTGGCGGAGGGCTCCACCGAGACCGTCATCTTCAAATGGCGCGCGTTGTAGCCGGAAATCTGCTTGCGTTCGCCGGTATCGGTGACGGTCACGATTTGCCGGATTGTGCCTGCGGAAGTTGGTCCGGCAGACGGCGCGCCAAACATAGCCGCGGCCTTGGCGGCCGAGTCATCCTGAGGATCAGCGAGGGACATATAGGTTTGGGCCTGATCGTTGATGGTGACCGTACGCTTCAGGTCGCACTGATGCAGGGTGATGGTATTTCCCGCGGGTGTGCTCGTAACAGTCCGCTCCCGCGCTCCCTTCACCCAGACTTCCGAACTCGATGCGGAGTTTCCGCCAACCGAAATGTTTCTCTTGAAATGCAGGTCTTGGGCGGGAGCGGCTAAGGTAAATGCGAGGCTGGCAAAAGCTGCGATGAAACCCGATCGGCGGAGTGCTGGCATAGGGATCTCCTTGGTTGTGTTTGGGGAGGCAAAGGCGATTTGCGGGCCAGTGAATTTCAGGCGAGCAGCGAGCACGTCGCCGAAGGAGCCCAACCCACATTTCCCCTTTTGCTCTGTTAAACGTGAAATCCAGGAAAACTGGCTCACGCAGAGTTCATTCGGTTGCGCAAAAGCCATAAGGATTGGCTTTGGATTGGCTTAATTGCTGCCGCCGTAACAAATCCTTCCGCTGTAGCGCAGTACGGTATCACCGGTGGCGAAGTCAACTTCGCCTATGGACGACAGGTCGCCTGTCGCATTGGCAAAGCGGCCGGTGCCGCCGCTGAGGTGGATTTGGTACTCGGTTACTGCCAGCAGTGTCTTAGAAACGTAAGCGCCGTGTAGCGTCGCTTGATCGAGCTTCAGGGTATCGCCGTTATCGGCAACCCAGTGGTGCTGCACGGTGATGCTGGTGAAATCCGGACTGGCTCTGACAATCTGTACCCCGAGCGCGCCCTTCAAATCTCCGGTTGCGACGCCCAGCGTTGTTGGACTGCCGTCGATTATGCCGAACCCACCAAGATTGGTCAGGATCGCGCCGCCAACAGCGGTGCAGTGCGGATTCTGGGCAAATCCGGGAATGTTCAGCGAAGCGAGTAACAGCCCCGCGCTTAGAACGAGTTTGAAGTAGGGATTCGCAGATTTCATGACACCCTCCTGATTGTGATGAGTTCGCGCCAGCGGCTTTCCTGAGCCGGATTCTTAATCGGAGACGATCGCCGGGCGCTTCCCACGAACGCTCCGAAAATGCAGCGCTGACGAGAATTGGTCAATGAACCGAGGGGGAGTTGGAGGTGAGTTTTTGGTGAGCAGCCGCAACCTATTATTTACAAAGGAAATGCATCTAGGAAAGGTATAATGTGTCTCCCTCCCTGCTGGTTCAATTTTCGTGCTGGAGTGCAGTTTGGCTACATCTGCCGAGCCTCGAGAGATAGTGGTCTTTGGCGACTACGAACTCGAATGTCGCACTGGCGAGCTCCGCCGAGGTGGAACCGCCCTTAAGCTGCAGCCGCAGCCGACAAAAGTGCTTTCAATTCTGGCTAGCCGGCCGGGGGAAGTCGTGACCCGCGAGGAATTATCCGAGCAGGTCTGGGGAGCCGGCACTTACGTGGATTTTGAGCACGGGTTGAACTTTGCCATTCGCAAAATCAGGAGCGTGCTTGAGGATGATCCCGAGCAGCCGCGTTTCATTGAGACCATACCCAAACGGGGTTATCGGTTCATTGCGGCGGTGAAGAGTCCGTTGGAGCCGACGCGGCCACAAATTGTGCCATCTTTGCAAGCGCCACGTTCGCCAACCGCGCGAGGGAAAATTGGTTACGCCGCTGCAGCCGTTGTGTTCTTTGTGATTCTCGGACTGATTTGGTCTTTCCGTACTTTGCGGGTCGGCAGCAGAAGCGCCGGTCGGATCCGATCACTTGCCGTCCTCCCCCTGCGCAATCTATCCAACGATTCGAACCAGGAGTACTTTAGCGATGGCATGACGGATGAGTTGATCACTGACCTTGCCAAGGCCGGCGGCTTGCGGGTGATCTCGCATACATCGGTCGAACGATATAAGGGCACGAAGCTCTCGCTTCCGGAAATCGCTCGCCAACTCGGCGAGGTGGATGCCGTGGTCGAGGGTACGGTACTGCGTTCGGGGAACCATATACGTATTACCGCACAGCTCATCGATGGCCATTCCGACCAGCATTTGTGGGCGGACAGCTACGAGCGCGATGTGCGGGACGTTTTGGTCTTGCAGAATGAGGTCGCCAAGGACATTGCGAGTCAAATTGCTATTAAGTTGATGCCCTCGCAAGAGGAACATTTGTGGACCGGGCGCCGCGTCCTTGCAGAAGCACACGAGGCTTATCTCAAAGGGATCTTCGATGCCAGCAAATTGACGCCGGAAGGGTTGCAAAGCGGCATTGGGCACTTTGATGAAGCCATTCATCTCGATGCGGAGTACGCACCAGCATATGCCGGCAAAGCTGAGGCTTACGGTTGGGCGGCGGGACTCAACATCCTACCTTCGGCCGATGTACTCCCGAAGGCAAGAATCGCAGCTAGTAAAGCGCTTGAGCTCGATGACACGCTCAGCCAGGCGCATCATTCAATCGCTTGGGCAAATTACGCTCTGGATTGGGATTTCAAGTCGGCGGAGGCACAATTCAGGCGAGCGGTCGAACTCAATCCTAATGATGTAACCGCCCATCTATGGTACGGAATGTTCTTGGCGCAGCGTGGCCGGATCAATGAGTCTTTGGCCGAGATGAAACGCGCTCAAGAATTAGATCCCCTTTCTTTGATGGTGAATGGGCTCGCGGCTACGCCTCTGCTTGAATCAAGCCAATACGATGCCGCGATTGAGCAGATTAACAAAGTTCTGCTAATGGAACCGAGCAATGGGCTCGCGCACTGGATGCTGCTTACCGCCTATGAACGGAAAGGCGATCTACTCAAAGCGATTGAGGAGAGAGAGAAGCAAGCGGTGCTTTGGGGGCAAAATCCCGAAAACGCAGCCAAACAAGTGGCGCGGTTCCGCAAAGCGTATGCTGCTTCAGGGGCAAAAGGCTACTGGCTAAGCGTCCTGGACTCGTTCGGTCCCAAGCCGGAGCACGCGGACCCATACGCATTGGCGATAGCCCTGGCACGTGTGGGAGATAAGGACCGGGCCTTTGGTCTACTTGAGAAGAGTTGTGCGGCGCATTCCGATGAGTTCCTGTACAACGTTCATGGTGAGCCAGCGTTCGATGCGATGAGGTCAGATCCACGGTTCAGGGATCTCCTACGCCGGATAGGCTTATAGAGTGCGTCGAGCTAATTGCCAGTAGACCTCCGTGACTCTTGACGAATCGCAGGTGCGTTTTTGGCCGATGTGGGGGAGTCAGTGTCGCCATCTTATCCTGTGACTGAACTGCTGGCGCGGTGGAGCAGAGGAGACGCTTCGGCCAGGGATGCATTGGTTCCGCTGGTCTATGACGAGTTGCGGCGAATTGCCCGCCGGTGCCTGGCAGGCCAGCGCGGCAACCACACTTTACAGCCCACAGCACTGGTGCATGAGGCATACCTGCGGCTGGCACGACGCGACTCTATCCACTGGCAGGACCGAGTTCACTTCTTTGCGCTGGCGGCGCAGATGATGCGCCAAATTCTCGTTGATCATGCGCGCAAGCATTCCGCAGCCAAGCGCGGGGGCAATGCGGTGACGGTGGCTTTGGAGGAGGACTCTTCCATTGCGCAGAAAGGCCTGGACCTGCTTGCGCTGGATGATGCGATGAAACGCCTGGCGGACCTGGATCCGCGGCAGAGCCAGATCGTCGAACTCCGGTTCTTCGGAGGACTTTCGATCGAAGAAACGGCAGAGGCAGTGAAGATTTCTCCCGCCACAACCAAGCGCGAGTGGGCTACCGCTCGGCTGTGGTTACATCAGGCGATGACGAACGGCGCTGAGCTATGACGCCGGAGCGCTGGGAGAAGATCAAGGGCTTGCTGGGAACTGTCCTGGAGGTCACTCCCGAAGATCGCGGCTCTTACCTGGACCAAAGCTGTGCGGGGGACGAGGTGCTTCGCCGTGAGGTCGAAGTTCTTCTTCAGCGCGAACCAGAACTGGGCTCGCGCTTCCTGAACGCGGAAGGCTTGGCTGTAGCGGCGGCCACACTCTTTTCCGATGAACCCAATCCCTGGATTGGACGGCGGGTCGGGGCCTATCAAATCGTCGAGCAGATTGGGGCCGGCGGCATGGGCGAGGTATACCGCGCTTTCCGCGCTGACGATCAGTACCGCAAAGAAGTTGCACTCAAGGTCATCCGCGGCGGTCAAGACTCCGGTTCGGTCATCAGTCGCTTCAAGAATGAGAGACAGATTCTTGCCAGCCTCGATCATCCGAACATAGCTCGCCTGCTGGATGGAGGCACAACTAGCGAAGGATTGCCTTATCTGGTGATGGAGTTGATTGCAGGCCAGCCCATGGTGGAGTACTGCGAGGCGCGAAAGCTGTCCATATCGGAACGGCTAGGGCTGTTTCTACAAGTCTGCTCGGCAGTCCAATATGCGCATCAGCATCTTATTATTCATCGGGACATCAAGCCGGGAAATATTCTGGTTCCCGACGATGGGGTTCCGAAGCTGCTAGATTTCGGGATTGCAAAGATTGTCGACGCGCAGAACGAACTCGAGCAATTGCAATCTACGCTCACGATCTTTCGCGTCCTCACCCCGCAATACGCGAGCCCCGAACAGATTAAGGGTGAACCGATCACCACAGCCAGCGATGTCTATTCTCTTGGCGTGGTCCTCTATGAGTTGCTGACGGGGCGAAGTCCCAACGGAGAAATCAAAGGCACTTCGCAGGATGCGATTCGCGCAATGTGCGAATCGGAGGCCATAAAACCGAGTATTGCCGTACGCACAAGCACCGGTGCGACTACAGCATCGGACGATTCGGCACAAGGCGGATCAGAGAAGCTGTGCAAACAGCTCAGGGGAGATCTGGATAACATCATTCTGACCGCATTGCGCAAGGAACCGCAAAGGCGCTACGCCTCAGTAGAGCAGTTCGCGGAGGACATCCGCCGGCACCTAACAGACCTGCCGGTTCTGGCTCGAAAGGATACGGCGCGCTACCGTTCGTCAAAGTTCCTGCTTCGGCACAAAGCAGGCGTGGCTGCTGCGACTGTCGTTGTCATCGTGCTGGTTGCCGGAATTGTCGTCACGCTGCGAGAGGCTCGGGTTGCCCAGCGCCGTTTTGACGATGTTCGGGCGCTGGCCAATTCTCTTATTTTCGATGTTCATGATTCCATCAAGGACCTGCCCGGCTCGACCCCTGCCCGCAAGATTATTGTGGACCGCGCTCTGCAATACCTGAATGTGCTGGCCCATGAGTCGGCGGGCGATGTTGGCTTACAGCGGGAACTGGCTTCGGCGTATGAGCGAGTCGGCTCAGTGCAAGGAGACTATCTCGAGAACAATTTGGGAGATGCGGAAGGGACACTGGCAAGTTACAGGAAGGCGCTTGCACTTCGCCAGCAAATTGCGCGCGCAAGCAAAGACTTGCAGGACCGAATCGCGTTGGCGCAGGAATATAGGCTGGTCGCCCACCAACTATGGGCCAACGGCGATCCGCGCGCCGCCCGTGAGCCCATCGCCAAAGCCATCGCAATCTCCGAGGCGCTGAATACCGAAAAGGCCGAGGATTTGAAGATTCTGTATGAGCTGGCCTTTGACTATGAAGTTTCGGGCAGGATCGGGTATCCGGGTGATACTTCAGCCACGCAGAAAGTACTTCAGGATTATCGGCGCGGCTTGGACGTAAATGAGATAGTCCTCAAACTCAAGCCGAACGATATTCACTGGTTGCACGGTTACTCGACTGACCTGGGCTCGGTGGGCAACATGTTGGAGGCCTCCGATCCGGCTGAGGCTCTCAGGAGTTATCAAAAGGAATTGGAAATTGATCGCAGGCTGACGCAGCTTTCGAGCGATGTCCGATTCAAGCGAAGCGTTGCTATCGACTACGGTGAAATCGCTAGCGTGCACGACGACTTAGGCGAGTATCAGGCCGCAGTAAAGAACAACAGCAAAGACCTGGCAATTTACGACGAGCTGGTGCGCAGCGACCCCAAAAATGTGTTGCTGCAGCAGGGATTCGCAATCACCTACATGAACACCGGTGCAACCTGCGCGAGGGCCGGCCAGATTGCGCGGGCATTGGAGTACTCCAAGCGGGCGCTTGAGATCATGCAACCGCTGGTCGTATCGGCCCCGCCGAATGGGTTTCAGCGAGGAGTTTTCGCTGCCATGCTGGTTATACGTGGCACGATCTTGACCAGGGCAGGGAATCCGGACTCGGCAATTACGCAAATTGAGCAGGGGCGGACCATCTACGAAGCGCTATCGAAGACGGGCGCAAAAAATGTCAGCAACATCGCTGAAGCGGACGTTAAGTCAGGCGAGGCAGCATTAAAAGCCGGACATGATCAGAAAGCGAGCGATTATTTTCATCGTGCGCTGACGATCGCCGAGCCATCGATCGCGACCGATCCTCCTGACCTCGACGCTCTTTACGCCATTGCGGACGCTCACTCCGGGCTGGGGGACTTGAGCTTGACAAAGGCGCGACACGCCGGCATAAGGGCGGAGCGCCGGAAGTCGTATTTGAGCGAGGCGAGATCGTATTATCAGAAAAGCCTCGAGACTTGGCGCCGCATTCCACATCCGAATCACACATCCCCCAGCAGCTTTCAAGCCGGAGACCCGGTGGTGGTGGCGAAAGAACTGAAAGAAACGGAGACAGCGCTGGCCGACATGCACTGATGCCGCGTTTTCGCGCGAGGCCCCCGACTAAGGGCCATGGGGGCCAACGCCTCGCAAGTTTGGTGTCATCCAGGTCGGTTATACGCCAAGAGTTAGCAGAGCCGCCGAAGTCGAGGACTAGCGCATTTGCAATCATTTCCGCCATTGACAGCTGAAAAGGGGTTGGATATGCTTTGCCCTCACGCATCCTCCGCGTGTGTCTTTGGGGCGATAAGACATTGCAACGCGGGCCCTCTAATCAGGTCACCGAATTATTAGTCCGCTGGCGAAGTGGAGATAAGGCGGCGCTCGACTCTCTGATGCCGCTGGTGTACACCGAACTGAGGCGTATCGCCAACCGCTATCTGCAAGGCGAACGTTCCGATCACACGCTGCAAAGCACCGCCTTGGTGCACGAAGCTTACGTGCGCATGACCGAACAGGCGCTGCCGCAATGGCAGAACCGTGCTCATTTCTTCGCTGTGGCCGCGCAGCTCATGCGGCAGATTCTGGTCGATCATGCACGCAGCCATCGCGCCTCCAAGCGCGGGGGCGATGTCTACAAACTTGCTCTGGAAGACGCTGAGGAACAGCCCAAGGTCCTGGACTTCGACATCGTTGCACTGGACGATGCCCTCAAGAGCCTGGCGCTCATGGATGAGCAGCAGAGTCGAATTGTGGAGTTAAAGTTTTTCGGAGGACTTTCAGTTGAAGACACTGCTGATGTATTAGGGGTTTCAGCATCGACGGTAAAACGTGACTGGACGACTGCGCG
Organism: Candidatus Sulfotelmatobacter sp.; assembly: GCA_036376495.1. Classification (GTDB taxonomy): domain Bacteria; phylum Acidobacteriota; class Terriglobia; order Terriglobales; family Acidobacteriaceae; genus Sulfotelmatobacter. The sequence continues at coordinate 22,454 of DASVAE010000059.1, forward strand.
CGCCTGGCTATATCGAGAACTCAACCGGAGCGCCGCCATATGAGACCGGAACGATGGCAAGAAGTGCGCGAGGTGCTGGATGCGGCTCTTGCCCTGCCTCCAGCGGAACGCTTGGTGTATCTCGACAAGATCTGTTCGCACGATCCCGAACTTCGAAGCGAGGTCGAATCTCTTTTGGAATCGCACGAGAAGGCCGGCAGTGTTTTTCTGAACAGCCCGGCAGTGGATTTGAAGAGCGCTCTGGGGGAACCGGGACTACGGTCTACTTGGATTGGACGGCGAATCGGCGTCTACCAGATCGAAGCGGAAATCGGTCATGGGGGCATGGGCGAGGTTTACCGGGCAGTCCGCGCCGACGGACAGTATAAGAAGGAAGTCGCAATCAAGCTGGTGCGCGGCGGCTATGATACCGCGGCCGTGCTTGAGCGGTTCCTGCACGAGCGCCAGATTCTGGCTTCACTGGATCATCCAAACATTGCGCGCCTGTACGATGGCGGCACCACCCAGGAAAGGCTTCCATTTCTGGTCATGGAGTTGATCGAGGGGACACCCATCGATCAGTATTGCGATGAACACGAGCTTGCCGTCAATGAACGACTGAAACTCTTCACCCAGGTTTGTGCCGCGGTTCAGTTTGCGCATCAGAGGCTGGTCATTCATCGCGACATCAAGCCCAGCAACATTCTGGTGACGGCAGATGGAATTCCGAAACTGCTCGACTTTGGGATTGCCAAGATTCTGGATCCAGCTGCGAAAGCGGAGACCACGTTACTGCGTCCGATGACGCCCGAGTACGCGAGTCCGGAGCAGGTTCGGGGTGAGGCGATTACCACGGCCACGGATGTCTACTCGCTGGGAGTCGTACTCTATCGGCTGCTCACCGGGTACTCGCCTTACCCGGAGAGCACTCGCACGCCATTGGAATTCGCGCGGGCGATCTGTGAGGTGGAACCGACAAAACCTAGTGTCGCAGTTGCGCGCTCGAGTCTGCTGGAAGTGACACCGCAGGCACATGGAGCGGCACGAGAGAAGACATGCACGCGCCAGCAGCGGCGGTTGAAGGGCGATCTCGACAATATTGTTCTGAAAGCGCTGCGCAAAGAGCCGAGCCGACGCTACGGCTCCGTGGAACAGCTGGTAGAAGATATCCGTCGGCACCTGCAGGAACTTCCGGTCACTGCGACTCCCGATTCTGTCTCGTATCGTGTGGGCAAATTTGTCCGTCGACACGCGGTCGGGGTGGCCGCGGTTGCACTCATCCTGGTCGCGGTTGCGGGCGGGATCATCGCCACGGCGCGCCAGGCACGAATCGCCGAGGCAAACCGCCGCCGGGCCGAAGCCCGGTTCAAAGACGTGCGCAAGCTCGCGAATTCGCTGATCTTCGAGGTCCACGATTCCATCGCCGATCTGGCGGGAGCCACGGCCGCTCGCAAGCTGATTCTGCAAAGAGCCCTGGAGTACCTGGACAGCCTGTCGAAAGAATCGGGAAATGAACAGGATCTGATGCGGGAACTGGCGACGGCATACGAACGGGTCGGTGCCCTGCAGGGTGATCCTTTGGATCCCAATCTAGGCGACATCAAAGGAGCGGCGATCAGCCTGAAGAAGGCAGTGGAGTTGCGGGAATCCTTGACCCGTCTGAACCCCACGAACAATAAGGACCAAGTGGAACTGGCGGTGGCTTATCTGGACTTCGCGGATTTTCGGAGCGGGATCCTGGGCAATATCGCATCCGGACTCGACTATAACAACCGGGCGATCGCCATTCTCGATCGCGTGCGGGTGGCCGACCCGGGCAACTTTCGCGTGCTCGCCCAAGACACCAGAGCTTATACGAATCTCGGGTTTCTGCATGTCGGCAACGGCGCGACGGGCAGTATCGGGACGGTGAAGGAGGGTATTGACGGTTTGCAAAAGGCACTGGAACTGGATCATAGTGCACTTCAGGTCAACCCAAACAGCATCCAGCTTCGTGGCCAGGAATCTGTCATCATTCTGCTGCTGGGCGATGCAACGTCGAAGCTGGGAGACCGTCGCGCTGCGCTGGAGTATTACCGTCGCGGAGCGGCGCTTTTCCGTGCGGTTGATCCCAAGGGAACCCGTGCCAACGTTGCGCTCAACGCCGCGGTGACTGACGGGAAAATTGCCGACATTTACCTGGCCGACGGCAGGACTGACGACGCGGTCGCCGGATTCCGCAAAAGTCGAGAGGCCGTTTTGCGTCAGGCCGCAGCCGACCCGAGCAATCAAACCGTGAAGCAGCTCATTATCACCAGCACCGGGCAACTCGGTCACGCGCTGGTGGAAGGCGGCCGAATCGATGAAGGGCTGAAGTACTTGCGCGAAGCCATAGAGAGAATTGATGCCGAGCCTTCCCTCACACCGCTGTACAAGATTTATCAGAGCATCGCTCACGGTTGGGTGGGTGAAGGGTTAGAACGCAAAGGCAAGAACGCGAATGCCTTGACTGAGTACGAGGAGGGGAAGGAGGCGATCACGTCGGCCCGCGCTGCAGGGGCAAATGACTTGCGAAGTCAGGTCTATTACTGCGGATCGACTGACCGGCTTGCGGAAGCACTGTTGAAGTCTGGGAGCCCGACAGAAGCCAGGAAGCAGTTCGAGGAATGCCGTGGAATTCTCGAGCCTCTGCTGCAAGCGAATCCGGACAACGAAGAGGTTCTGTATGCTCTGGCCGAGACCTATACGGGGGAAGGAGACGTTTCCGTGCGGCTGGCAAAAGGAACCCAGCAGCATGCCAGGAACAGTTCTGACTGGAATGCTGCCTCAGAGTGGTATCAGAAGAGCCTGAACACTTGGAGCAAAGTGCGGAATCCGGCTTGGATCAGTACAAGCATGATAGAAGTCCGGCTGCCGGCAGAAGTTTCACAAAAGCTTGCAGAATGCAGGGCGCAAAGGTCGACCAAAGTAGCCATGCTCAACTAACAAACAAGAACGCGCGGGTCACAGAGGCCATCTGGTCTACTCTATAACCCGCGCAGCCGGGTGATGTACCTGGCGTTCCCCCAAACAAAATGTTCACTGCTTCGGACCGACGGAAGTCAAGACGGTGGTGGCCGCTTGTTGCAGCAGGGGAGTCAAGACGTCTTCGCCGTCAGACTTCGCTTTTCCGGCAAGCGAGTTCTGTACGACAGGGGTCGACTGCCCAGGAATAACCAATTGGTACTGGACGGTCACATCATCCTTTGACTTGATCTGCCCGTTGAAGCCAGCGAGTTGGCTCATGGCCTGATGTTGTGCCGCCTGGGAAGCTGCCATGCCCGCGGCTGCCTGTGCCGCTGCTGCTCCGCGCATACCACCAGCCATCGCCCCCACTGGAGTCAAGCTCGCGGCCATGCCTCCAAATTTTGCAAACTTCCCGAAGCCGCCGGAGCTGTGCTTTACGGCGACGCTGGAGAACAGAATGTAGTCACACTGCTTCTGTTGCGCTTCGGCCTGGAGTTGGACGGGAACATGGGCATCGAGAGCGGCGACTTCAATCGCAGGTCCGCTCATCAACGCGACCTCCGCATTGCGAATGGGAGTGCTGTAGTCCGCTCCGGCGTTGTTGCCTTGACCAACCTGTGCTTCCGGTGGCGCGACCCCGATGCGAATTTTTCCCGGAGCTTTGGGCCCGAGCGGCTGGGGAGCTGCAACCGGCGCGCCAGTGGGCTGATTGGTGCCCATCATCTGCGGCATACCGCCCATACCACCCATAGCAGCCATCGCGCGTTGTCCCGCGGCTGCCTGCTGTTGCATCATGGCCATGGCGTTCGCATTTGCTGCCGGGGCGGCCGCAGGATTCAGCATTCCTTGCATCACGGTCGACTTAAAGGCGGCCGCGTTTGCCTGGGCCCCAGCTTGCGGCGATGCTTGTGGCGCCGGCGGAGCCATTCCCGCTGACATCTGTCCCGAGGGCGCAGCTTGTGGGGATACGCCGTTGAGCTCTGCCAGGGAATTCACCTGCCGATATCCCGCAGGAACATCGAATAGTTCGGCAGGCAAAGACTGCTTCGTTAGTTCCGAAGTGATAATGCCTATGCTCATCGTGCCGCCATCCGGACTTGGCACGTTGATGGTTTCCTGGAGTGGATAACCCAACTTGCCCGTCCCCAGTCGACGCGAGATTACCTTGTCACTGCAGCCATTCCCCTGCTGAACCGGGGGCGCGATGGTCGCGCAGGCGGCTTGCTCTTTGCCAATATCGGCAAACCAGCCGTCGACGTCGAATGACTGGCGCACCTGGGTGCAAGCGTCTGCCGAAGGCTCCTGGGTGACCTTGGCCTTGAGATGCCGCGCCTGATAGCCATACATCGTCTTTCGCTCACCTGTATCGGTGATCGTAGTGGTCACGAGAATCTTTCCGCCCTGCGCTTCGGGCACCGCAGCTCCGGTGGCGAGCGCTGCTGCCTTGGCAGCATTTTCATCCTGGGGATCATTCGTGACCAGGTAGGTTTGGACCTGCTCGTTCAGCGAGAGCGAGCGCTTGAGGTCGCACTGGTGAAGGGTGATCGAGCTCCCGTTCGGCCCCTGAGAGACAGTACGCTCGCGTGCGCCTTTGAGGGACGTCTCGGTGCTGGAAATAAAGTTTCCGCCGACGGTGATGCTTTTTTTGATGTGAAGGTCTTCTGCTTTCTGTTGAGCCAGTGAGAGAACAGACACGGACATCAACAAAGAAATACACGCCACATGCGAAAATTGGGTAGGCATTTTCCACTCCTGAGACGAAGAGTTCCGGGACCGGCACTCTGCAGACGTCGCCACCAAGCCCTATCACGTCGGTTGTCGCGACTGTGCCCCGGCGCGACTGCCTGCGGAATGCCTCCCTATTAGAAAAGGCGGAATCAGGGGTTGAATTGGGTCAGACAAGTTCGGAAAGCGCCGGTAAAAACGATTCCAAGCCAGGCAGTCGGACGGAAAAGGCGCGAAGCGCTCGCCGGTTCCCCCGGCGGTATTCCGCCACCGGCGAGTCCCGCGTCTCCGTCCTATCCCCTATAGGCGAAATTAGCGGTGGTTTTGGGTCAAGCTTGCCTGGAAACGCAATGAAGGGACGCAAAAAAACCGGAAAGGCCTGCACTCTTGAACGACCGACAGAGCAGCACATCGAGCTAACCTATCGGCGTCGAGATCTTGCGGTATTGTAGTTTGCGACCAGCGTTGGTACCGCACGGTTTCGGCGGCGCTAGTACGCCTTTCGCATAGCCGTCGAGTGCTCGCGAAATGCGGCGAAAGAACGAATCATTTCGCGATTGAAAGCAGGTAGATCATCCGGCGTACGGCTGGTGATGAGGTTACCGTCACATACAACATCGTTATCAACCCAGCATGCACCTGCATTCTCCAGTTCAGATTTCAGGGACGGGGCGGAGGTCATCGTGCATCCGCGCACCGTTCCCGCCTGGAGCAGCATTCCGCAACCATCACCAATGGCGGCAACCGGCTTGCCGGATTTCATGAAATGCCTGATGAACTGTACTTCCCCGATGTTCACGGATGAATCAGAGCTTCCGCCTGGCAACAACAGAGCATGGAAGTCTTCGGCGTGTGCCGTTTCCAGGGGAATGTCGACCGGAACATCCTTCTCACCATTCCTTTGCGTTCTTCCTCGGACCCTGTCCGCGGTCGCGGAGACCACGAACGTAGCCGCACCTGCATGCTCGAGAGCCCGTTTGGGCTCCAAGAGTTCTGATTCGAGGAAACCATTGCTGGCAAGAATCGCCACTCTCATTCCTTGCAGGAGCGCAACTGTCATGGTGTTCTCCTTAGAGCTTAGTGGCGGAAACGGACGTTGCAGAATCGGTGTGAATCCTTGGACGACCCCCGCCTCCGTAACGATTGGATGGCGAGCGACTGGGACCGGTTGGTTGGAGAGGGAAATCGCAAGCGCGCTCTGCGGCGACGAGTTCGCGGATTTCGTATTCCTATTGCAGTAGCAACCCGGGTCGCGAACTATTCCACAAAATGCGCGGCCGGTACCAACGCCATCCGTGAGGCCGAGCACTCTTCATTTCAGACTTAAATTCATCGCTGCTAAACCTGCGCCGGGCACAGGCATCTAAGGCGGGAATGCATTGGATCTATGACACGGTTCGAGAGGTGCTCAGTTCATGGGGGTACTGGGCCCTCCTGTTGGGAATCTTCGGGGAGAGCGTTGGATTCCCGCTGCCCGGCGAGACGCTTCTCATGTTCGCCAGCTTTCTCAGTCACAAGGAATCTGGTCTGCGAATTCAGTTTGTGATCCCGATCGGGATTGTTGCTGCAGCCATGGGCGACAACCTCGGATATTGGATAGGGAAGCACTTTGGGAAGACGTTCATCCGCTGGGCAAAGAAGCTGCTGCATGTGGATGATGAAGATGTCCGGACCGCCAGACACCTCATCACGACGCACGGAGGCAGAACCATCTTCTTCTCGCGTTTCATTTTCGGGCTGCGAACCATCGCCGGGCCCATGGCCGGGAGTTTGGATATGGAGTGGAAACGGTTCTTTAAGTTCAACCTGCTGGGAGCGGGAACCTGGGCCACGGCGATGTCTTTCCTGGGATACGCTTTCGCGAATGAATTCGACAGCTTGCTCGACTACATCGAGAAGGCGAGTTGGGTGATTGCGGGAGGACTGCTGTTGACCGGGTACCTTATTTGGCGAAGGCAAAAGCACCAGTATCAAGAGCAGGAACACTCCGCCAATAGCTCGAGTTAAATATGAGCCACTTGCTTGCTTTGCTGAAGGATGGCGTCCTGATGGCAATCCTAGCGCATGCGCTGATCGGGGCATCGCTGGTTTGGGATAAAGTGCTGCTGAATAATCCCGGGACCAAAAACCTTTTCAGTTATGTGTTCTGGCTGGGAAGCATGAGTGTGTTCGGCGTAATTCTTGTCCCATTCGGGTATAACTCGCCATCGTTAAAAGTTGCGGCGCTGGCCTTCGGCGCCGGAGTGATCCACCTCGTTGGAGTGTTCTTTTATTACGAGGCGCTCAAACGTGGCGAAGCGTCAGAGACGTTGGCTGTCATGGGCGGCTTTTCGCCTGTCGCAACCACGCTGATCGCCCTGGCCCTGCTTTCGAAGCAAATGACTGGGATGCAGTTAATAGGTTTTGCTCTGATGACCGGCGGAGGGTTCCTCATGTTCTTCTCGGAGAAACTTCCCCTGCGAAGGCTGCTACCCGCTGTGCTTCTGGCCGCGGGGCTGTTGGGGCTGGTCAATGTCTTAGAGAAAATTGTGTACAACCAGACAAATTTCGTGAGCGGATACGTCTGGTTCACGGTTGGAACGTTTGCGGGCGCGATGGCCTTGCTGGTTCGGACTTCCTGGAGAAGGCAGATCTTTTCTGAATCCGGGCAAGACAATCCCCGTAATCGTTTCTGGTACTTTGTAAATCGATTCATTTCAGGAGTTGGATCTTTTCTGATTTTTTACGCCATTAGCCTTGGACAGCCTGCGCTGGTGGATGCAATTTCCGGGGTGCGGTACGTCATAATTTTCCTGGGGGCGCTCGTGTTGACGAGGCTGCATCCCGATTGGCTTAAGGAACATTTCCGGGGATGGCAGTTCGTGACGAAGGCGAGCGCCACCTGCCTGGTTGTAGCAGGGCTTGTGCTAATCGGGATGTCTGGAGGAAATGAAGGAAACGCCGGAGCAGTGGCGGGGTGGTGGCACAAGCAGGGATTCGCGAATGGGTCGGCCGGGCACGCTCTGTCACTTTGGCAATTCAAACCAGGAGACTCAATCAATCGCGTATCACGTTGATTGCTCATGCACATGATTGTTCGTGCGCATTTCCTCGGCACGAACTGCCGCGACACGGATGCGATCCAGAAGTAACAGCATCGAGTGGCAGTCGTCCGATCCCAGAGCCCTGCGAAATCTGTCTTCGGCGCGTTCCCAGTAGGGTAGTGCATTCTGCAGAGCCTGCCGGCCTTGTTCGGTGAGGCTGTAGATGCGTTCGCCATGGCGATCGCCTCGCCGGACCTGAACGTACCCTTTCCTTCGAAGTCCGCTAAAGCGGCGGGAGAGTGTTTCAACGGCGACAGCGTGATCGCGCGCGAATTGGCATTGCGCAATCTCGCCCGCTTCGTCTATAGCGTGCAAGGCAACGAATTGCGTCGCCTTGAGTTCCGTCGGCGCGAGCACGAGGTCATAGAGTTGCGTAACCGCGCGACTGGCCGCTCTTAAAGCGGCACAGGGAGATTGCTCCATCGACGAGCTTACCTTTTGAGCGACAGCATCGAGATTCAACATGGGTCCTCAGCTTGCGTTCTGGATGCGGCCCTCGGACACTTACCAGACGCTTGCGATGAGCTGCCCGGCTGAATTCGAAAAAGCCCTGGGTCTCCGGAACTTCCTGCCTATTTATTGATTAAATAACAGAGCCAGGAGATGCCAATGAAGTTTATTGATGTACACCTTCCCCTGATCCGATGCGGGGCGCTTGCGATCAATCTTTCAAAATGACGTTGCAGGTGCAAGGAGCGCTGGGCCGCAGCGGTCAATCGTTTGGCACTGGTCAGGGCATCCAAATAAGTAGGGGAAATTTGGAGATAACTTATGGAGGTATTTATGGCAGATCTTACGTATCGCAATGAGGCGGTTGCCAGTCCCTGGAGGGGCGCGGGCTGGGGTGCTATTTGGGCTGGAACGTTTAGTTTTATCGCAATATGGTCGGTGTTCGGCATGCTGGGGGAGGCAATTTTTGCCAGCTCGGCGAACCCGAACACGGCTCAGCCGGTCAGCGGAATGTCTGTAGGAATGGGGTTCTGGTCGGTGATTCTGACCATCATTGCAATGTATGTTGCTGGGCGCGTCACGGCACATCTGTCGAACGCCATCGATCGAACGAGCAGGATTATGCAGGGCATGACCATGTTCGGGTTGTCCGTGATGGCGGTGGTCGCTACGCTGGTCCTGGGTGGAACAGCGCTTTCCGGCGGCTCGGGCCTTGCGGGAGGAACTCACAGCCCGTATATGTTGACGGTATTCTCCGACGTGGGTTGGATCGGTTTCGCGTGCCTATTCCTCGGCTGGCTAGCAGCAATGGGAGGGGCCGCCCAACAGAACGTGGCTAAAGCCAACGTGGGTGGCCGAACCAGCAATGTTCAGGACATTCGCCCCGCAGCGTAGATTCGTCCGCAAAAGTCAGTTCGGTGATTGAACCCATTAGCCCGGACGGTTAGGCTTAAGGCGGAGGGCAGCTGTTAATGCGGTCTGCAAAGCAGCTGCCTGAACTTTATTTGCCTGGGTAGGGCATCCAGCCGCGGGTGAGGTAGTCGCCGAGTGTCAGGGAGATCATGACCAGAAACCAGATCACGCCTCCTGCCATGATGACCCGGATCAGCTTCGTCTCGTAGAGAGCATGCATAAAGAAGCAGGCAATCAGTGACGCTTTGACGGCGGCAATTGCCACCCCGGCAATGAAGCTGAACTTTCCCAGGTCCACCAATCCTAACAACGAGGTCAGAAGGGTCAGTGCCAGCAATGCGATCAGCGTGAAGGCATAGGTTTTTACGGAAACGCTCGATTGGCTCATTTCATGTGTGCTCCCGGAATGTAAAAAATGGCAAACAGGAACACCCACACAGTATCGACGAAATGCCAATAGAGGCCGGCTAACTCAACTGGTGTGTGATAGCGCTCGGAGAAGGATCCGAGCAGGGTGCGGAACAGCGTGGCGCAAAGGATCCCCTCGCCAATGATCATGTGAAAGGCGTGCAGCCCGGTCATGAGGAAGTAAAAGACGAAAAACATCTGCACGTACGCCGCATCGGGACTCGTGTCATGAAACAAAATCCCGGGCAATTTCTGATCGTGGTAGTGAAGATAATATTCAGTGAACTTGATGCCGAGAAAGACTAGCCCAATCAGAATAGTGAGTATCAGAAACAAGGCGAGCCTGCCGTTTTTGCCCTTTTCCGCGCTGTGAACCGCCATGGCCATGCAGAAGCTGCTGCAGATCAGGACCGCAGTATTGACCGCGCCCATCCAGAACTCCATGTCGGCGCTGCCCTGGTCGAAAGCTGCTGGATGGCTCATCCGGTAAACGGAAAATGCGGTGAAGAGCCCGCCGAACAGCATCACTTCGGTGATCAGGAAGATCCACATTCCAACCGTGGAGGTCTCGTGCTGCTGCTCCGCGCTGTGGAACTGCTCGCGTAATGCTAGTGCAATCGGGTCAGCCAAGGTGCAGTTCCTCCTTTTGCGCTTCGAAATCGTAGGCCTTCCAGGTGACCACCGGAGTTTGTTCGAAATTGTGTTTCGGTGGCGGAGAAGGGGTTTTCCATTCCAGTCCGGTCGTGCGCCAGGGGTTATCCGTAGCGGGTTCGCCATATTTCCAGGCCCAGATCAGGTAAATGAGGGGCACTACATACCCGACGCCCAGAATCGAAGCCCCCGCGGTGGACAAAACATTCAGCACCTGGAATTCGGGGGGATAAGCCGCGTAGCGTCGTGGCATCCCCATATAGCCCAGAATGAATTGCGGGAAGAATGTCAGATTAAAGCCCAGGAACACCGTTAGAGCGGATAGCTTGGCGAGAAACTCGGGATACATTTTGCCGCTGATCTTCGGCCACCAATAGTGGACACCACCCAGAAACGCCATCACCGTGCCGCCGACCATGATGTAGTGGAAGTGCGCGATCACGAAATATGTGTCGGTGACGTGTACATCGATTCCCAGCGCCGCCAGGAAAAGTCCTGTCATGCCGCCGATGGTGAATAACGCGACGAAGCCGATCGCGTAGAGCATGGGAGTGTCCAACTGAACGGATCCGCGGTACATGGTTGCTGTCCAGTTGAAGACCTTGATGGCGGAGGGTATGGCGACCATGTAGCTCAGAAAGGAGAAGGTCATGGCGGCGTAGGCGGACTCGCCGGCCACAAACATATGATGCCCCCATACCAGGAAACCCAGGATCGCAATCGCCATGCTGGAGAAAGCGACGGCTTTGTAGCCAAAAATCGGTTTCCGGGAGAATGTGGGGATGATCTCGCTTACCACAGCCATCGCGGGAAGCACCATGATGTAGACCGCAGGATGCGAGTAGAACCAGAACATGTGTTGAAACAAAACGGGGTCGCCACCTAAGGCAGGATCGAAAATGCCAACCTGGAAAATTCGTTCAATGCCGATCATGGCAAGAGTAATGGCTAGAACCGGGGTGGCCAGGACCAGGATGAGGCTGGTGGCATAGGTCGACCATATAAAGATGGGCAGGCGAAACCAAGTCAGCCCGGGCGCGCGCATGCGGTGAACCGTTGCAATGAAGTTGAGACCGGTAAGGATTGAGGAAAAACCAGCAATCAGGATTCCCACGGCGGCGGTGATAACGAATGAAGTCGAGTAACTCGTGCTGAATGGGGTGTAGAAGGTCCAGCCCGTGTCCACTCCGCCCCGTACCAGCGCATACAGGGTGGTCATGCCGCCCAGCATGAAAATGTACCAACTGAGGAGATTGAGTTTGGGGAATGCCAGGTCTTTTGCTCCGATCATCATGGGCAACACAAAGTTGCCCAGCGTGTTGGGAATCGAGGGAATGAGGAAGAACCACACCATGATGATGCCGTGCATGGTAAACAACTTGTTGTAGGTTTCGTGGCCGAATAACCAACCCTGTGGAAGGAGCAAGTGCAGCCGCATCAGGAGAGCAAAGAATCCTCCGAAAAAGAAGAAGAACGTAATCGAAACTACATAAAGCAGGCCGATGCGTTTGTGATCAGTAGTAAACAGCCATGACATCAATCCCGTCTTTTCCGTCAGGTAGTTGAGGCGAGGCTGTGCCGGTGCGGATTGGGGCTCGACTAAAGTTACGGTGGCCATTAACGTACTCCCGGTTTAGGTTCTGCGGTGGCAGGCGCTGTGGGATGAGAAAGATCAGGTGTAATGCCGCCGTAGTCTCCCATCTCTTCGCCTGGGCCGGAGGGCATTTCGCCTCCGGGCGCGGGGCCGATTGCCTTGATGTAGGCGATTAGAGCGGCCACTTGTTCTTCGCTGAGCTGCCCCTGGAAAATCGGCATGATGGGTTGGAATCCCTGCACGATTTTGGCTCTCGCTTGCAGAATCGATTCGCGGATGTAGGTTTCATCGGCAATAACGGTTTCTCCGCTGGTGAGTTGAACCGGCCTCTTGTAGAGGCCTCGGAGATTCGGTCCACGCCCGTGTCCGCTGAAGTGATGACAGTTGCCACAGCCGAACTGGTGGAACAACTTTTCTCCCGTGGATGCGAGTGAGCCCTCTGCAGCGCCCTGCTGCAGCCAGGTCTGGTAGTCTTTCGGGTCCATGGCGTAAATCCAGCCAATCATCTGTGAGTGCTCGGTGCCGCAATATTCGGCGCAAAACAGGTGGTACGTGCCAGGAACCGTGGCTTTGAACCAGATGCTGGTATAACGTCTCGGCAGAACGTCTTGTTTGATCCGAAACGCAGGCACGAAGAAGCTGTGGATCACGTCCTGGGAAATCATGTTTAGCCGGATCGCGCGCCCAACCGGCACGTGCAATGTGTCGATTTCGCGCTGTCCTCCCAGATGCTGCGTCTTCCACATCCACTGCTTGGCCACAACATAAACGTCCTCCGAGTTGTCCGGGGGGCGTTCGAGATCGAAATAAATCTTCACTCCATAAGCAAACATCGTGATGAACAACAAAGTAGGCAGAGCGATCCAGGTCACCTCGGCAGGAATGTTCCGGGCCAACTGAGAAGGAAGTTCGTTCTCGCTCCGGCGACGGTAGTGCCAGGCACAATAAATCAGAAAAGCGGCGATGCCCGTACCGACGATGCTGCAGAGCGCAACCATGGCCCAAAAGAACAGGTTGTACTCGTGCGTGACCGAGCCTTGGAACAGCAATGCGAGGCAAGAGATCATCCGTGCACAACCTCGCGAACATCGTTTTTGCGCCGCTCTAGTCGCCAGTAAAACGCGAAACCTAGACCCATCAGGAGCAATGTCAGCACACCTGCAAGCCGCAGGATTCCCAACACGGTTGTGGTGTACTTTCCGGTCGTGGGATCGTAGTGATAGCAGAAGAGTAGAATCTGATCCGCGGGCGAGCCGATCTTCCCGTCGGAGGCTTCCACTAACCCGAGTTTCAGGTCTTTTGGCTCATACTCCACGCCATAGAGATAACGAGAGATCTTGCCCTCTGTCGTGAGAACCATGACGCCGCTGCCGTGCACAAAAATCTTCAGCGCGGGGTCGTAGCGGTAGTGGAAACCGATCGCGTCCGTGACTGCCTTGATCGATTCAGGAGAGCCGGTGAGGAAGTGCCATCCCGCGGTACCGGCACGACTCGAATATCGCCGGGTGTAGAGATCGCGTTCTCGAGTGGCGTCGGCCGAGGTCTCCGAAGGATTGAAACTGAAAGCGACTATCTCGAAATCTCGGCCCGGCTTCAGAGAAAGCGGCCGCAAGCCGGCCACAACTCCGCTGAGCACCTGGCTGCATAGCATGGGGCACGTGTAGTACACCGGAACCAGCAAAACGGGACGTCTTTGAAAATACTTGCCCAGGCGGACTTCGGATCCCCGCTCGTCGCGGAAAGGAGTATCGAGAGGAACGGTCGCATTCAGGTGCTGTTCAATGCCGATACCCTGCAAACTTGGCGGTCGTTGCGGTGCGTTTCGTGCTTGTACCGCAGTACCTGAAGCGAGCACCAGCAACGCAACTATGAAATGTTGTTTCATCTCGGTTGTGGCTCCACTTTGCCTTCGAGACCAGTAAGTCGTGTGCCGGCCCTGGGCTGATAGAACGTGTTCGGTGGAGGCGCCTTCTGCGGCGGTATACCGCGCTGCACCAGCAGATCCATGGCGCGTTCTATGGGGATTGTCACTGCGCCGGTCTGACGATTCACTACGTTGTAGCGGTGAAGTTCGAACTGCTGCTGATCGATGTACTCCCCCAGATCGCGACGAGGCAGTTGCTGTAGTTGAGGCTCGGGAGGCAGAACGACTCCGTGCGTGAATTCGGGTAACGCTGGAGGAGTATTCTCCGCATGCACGTGGAGAAAGTGCTCGAACACTGGGTAAAGAACTACGGTCACTAACAATGCGAACGCCAGCACTCCTCCGCCGACTACGACCACCCATCGTGCGTTGATATCGGTCGGTTCAAAAGTTACGTTGGGGCGAGTGAGATCTTCAGGTCCCTTGGAACTCTCGCCCACGGCCCACCACGCCAGAGCCATGAAGCCTGCGCTGAGCCACCACAGGCCGGAACGTGAGTTCGTGGTTGTATGCTCATTCGCCATGGTGCAAAGCCTGCTCCAGACTGGGATCTTGCAGCGGCAGCAACGGCCGTTTTTGCAGTTGCCACAGGAAAGTTGCGATCCAGATTCCTCCCAGCCCCAGGGGAACCGAAAAATTAAGCCAGCTTACGTGGAAGCCTTCGAGGTGAAACTGAGGCATGACGACCCAGAATAGATCGACCACGCGCATCATCAGCAGCGCGATTACGATGGCGGACAGAGTCCAGCGATTACGTTTCAACGGCCGGGACAGCAGGAGCAGGAATGGCACAAGGAATTGAACGTAGATGAGCGCCGCTCCCACTCCATGCCAAGTGGTCGCAAAGCGCGGCATATACCAGGGAATCTCGTTGGAGAGGTTTCCCGACCACACGATGAGCAACTGCGAGAACTGGAAGTAAGCCCACAGCATGAGGAACATCAGGACGAGCTTTCCGAGATCGTGAAAATGCGAAGGGCGAAGCGCATCCGCCATAGGCTTCCGCCGGGAGAGCAGCGCAATGATCACGATGGCAAAACACATCGCCGCTAAGCCCTGGCCAGCTACAAAAAGAAAACCCCACATAGTGGAGAACCAGTGATCGGCTAGCGATTCCGCCCAGTCCACCGAAGAGAATGTAACTGTGAAAACGTAGAGAATCAGACCCGGAGCGCTGAGGCGGGCGAGCCTCACCTGCCGTCCGCCTGCTTCGTCTTCTTCCCGGGACCATCGATTTAGGAAGTAAGCGAAGATGAGCCATACGACGAAATAGGCCACGGCACGGCCAATAAACCAGGGCACATTCATGTAGCCACTCCGATGCCGCAGGATGTCGTCCGCCCGAACCAGGTCGGGATGGGACCAGTGATAAAGGTGAGGGATGCCGATGGCGATCGGCACGAAAAGCAACGCCAGCAGGGGCAGAGTGCGTGTTGCCGATTCAAAGGTTCTGCGCGTCACCACGCCCCAGGCGCCACCCGTGAGGTACTGCGTCATCACAATGGCCATGGAACCGAGCGCCAGGCCGATCCAGAACAAGTATCCAAATAAGTAAGAGCGGAAGAATTCATCCGGGCGGAAAAATGCGCCGACTATGGATGCAATCAGCAGCAAGACACCGCCTAGCAAAGCAGGCATTTGCCAGCGCCTCAACTCGTGTGCAAGTTCCGCGGTAACGCTGAAACCTCCGTTCGTGCTTGGGCCATTCATCGGAACGCTGCTCATTGCAATCCCAGTGTTGACCTTTCTTCGGGGGGCACATCCGAAGCGGTTGCGTTGCGGCTCAGTTGCAGGGCTCGGATGTAGGCCACGATCGCCCACCGGTCCTCGACATGCGGAATCTGGTTGGAGTAATCGGGCATGGCGCCATAGCCATTGGAAATAACCTGAAACACGTATCCCGGGGGAGCCTGGCGGAGACGATCGGTATGAAAATTCGCGGGAGTCTTGAATCCGCGCCGTGCCACCATGCCGTTGCCGTCGCCCAGTTCTCCATGGCACGGGGTGCAGTAGATGCCATAACGCTGCTGTCCTCGGTCAAGCATGGCTTTGGTGATCGGCATGGGAATCGAGTTGAGAAACGTGCCGTTGTCTGCTCCGGTATGGAATGGATCATTGTCGTTTAGGTGCCCCCGGGCAATCGTGTTTGGAGGAATCGGCCGGGCAGAGCGGCCGTCGACAAAGAAGCCGCTCGCTTCCAGCGGTAGGTACTTCGGTTGGTCCTGCATGTCACGCCGGCACGCGGGCACAAGCAATGCAGACAGAGTCAACGAGAGCACGCCCAGCCACCGATGCTGTGCACTCCAGGGCATCAATCCTTTCCAACCTCCCAGAGTTCCAGCGGCTCGAACTCGTTCAGCAGTTCCGCCGTTTTCCGTACATTAAATTTGTGATCGCGCGCTTCGATGCAAAGAAAGAAGCGATCGTCCGATGCTCTGCCAAACTCTTTCAGATTGAAGACGGGATGATGCAGCAGAGGAAATCCGCAAAGTCCAAGAGCTCCAAAGAAAGCGGCGGCCGAAGCGAATAAGACAGTGAGTTCGAAGGTGATTGGCACGAAAGCCGGCCAGCTATAGAGAGGCCGGCCGCCAACGTTGATGGGAAAATCTACGATAGCAATCCACGACTGCATGATCCACGCGGTACCCGCCCCGGCGATTCCAGCAAACAGGACGAGTGCGGGCACTGGATTCCAGCCGGGAACAATCTCGTCCAGTTCCTTGACCGGGTAAGGAGAGTAGGCCTCGAACCGTTTGTATCCCGCCTCCCGCACGGCACGCGCGGCATCCACCAGTTTCGTAGGGCCGTCGAACTCCGCTGCGTAGGCGTAGAGCGGCCCGGTGCTGCTTCCAATCCTCATTTCTCAACGCCTCCGCCCGGCCGCGAAAAGGGCAGCAATTCACGCATCTCAAAAATTGAAATCATGGGAAGAAAACGCACGAACAAGAGGAAGCAGACGACGAACAAACCAATGGACCCGACCAGGACCGAGACATCCCAGGGGCTGGCAATGAAGTTCGACCACGATGACGGCAGGAAATCACGGTGCAGAGACGTGATGATGATCATGTACCGTTCCAGCCACATCCCGTAGAGGATCACGAATGAGACCAGGAACAGCCGCTTCGGATCCGTTCTCCATTTTCGGAACCACAGCAGCTGCGGGATGAAGACGTTGCAGCTGAGTGTCACCCAGAAAGTCCAGGAGTGAGGTCCGACAGCCCGGTTGTGAACGACCGCCATTTCAAAGGTGTCCCCGCTATACCACGATGTGAACGGCTCGATTGCGTAGGTGTAGGCGAGAATGAGTCCGGTAGCGAGCATCACTTTCGCGCAATTATTCAGGTGGCGCTCGGTGACGAGATTCTCGAGGTGATAAACCTTACGCAGCGGGATCGCGAGAATCAGCACCATGGCGAAGCCGGAGTAGATCGCGCCTGCGACGAAATACGGTGGGAAGATCGTCGAATGCCATCCGGGAAGAATTGCGATGGTGAAGTCGAAGCTCACGACGGTGTGCACCGAAAGAACAAGAGGAGTGGCCAGGCCCGCCAGCAGCAACGATGCCGTTTCGTGATATCGCCAGTGGCGCGAGGCCCCGCGCCATCCGAGGCAGAGCACTCCGTAAAAGCCATAGGCAAAGCGGTTCTTCGCACGGTCGCGCAGGCTGGCGAGATCGGGCACCATCCCCAGGTACCAGAACAGCAACGAGACGGTTGCATACGTGCTCACCGCGAAGACATCCCACACCAGCGGGCTGCGGAACTGCGGTTGCACATGCATGGTGTTGGGATAAGGCAGGAGCCAATAAAACAGCCACGGGCGCCCAAGGTGCAGCAGCGGAAAGAGTCCAGCGCACATCACGGCAAAAATGGTCATCGCTTCGGCGAAGCGATTGATGGAGTTGCGCCATCCCTGGTTGAGGAGCAGGAGAATCGCCGAGATCAGCGTTCCCGCGTGCCCGATACCGATCCACCACACGAAATTCGTAATGGCAAAACTCCACGCCACGGGGATCTCAATCCCGAACACACCTACGCCGCGGTACAACAGATAGATGACGCTGACCACGAACATGATCAGCGCTGCCATGCCGACTGCGAAGGTGTAATACCAGAATGGCGGCGTAGGGCGCGTCAGCACTACGGAGGTAATCTGCTCCGTCAAAGTGCCGAATGATTCTGCACCTGCGATGACCGGCAACGATGTGCCCGGCTCGGGCCGGCGCGGCGTTTGTAATTGTTTTTCGGCGACGGTCGTCATGCGTTCGACTTGAGCTCAGGGTTTGGATTGCGCAATTCGGCTAGATAAGTTGTCCGTGGCCGGGTATTCAGTTCCGCCAACAAGGCATAGTTGAGATTCAGAGACTTAAGCTTGGCTACTTCGTTGTCATGGTTGTTGATGTCACCGAAGACAATCGCCCGCGTGGGGCAAGCCTGCTGGCAAGCGGTCTGGACTTCGCCGTCGCGAATGAAACGATCTTCAACTCGCGATTGAATATCGGCCTCCCGGATACGCTGCACGCAGTAGGTGCACTTCTCCATCACTCCCCGGCTGCGAACGGTCACGTCGGGATTGCGTTGCAGCTTGGTCTGCTCGGTAACCCAATCCTGAAAAAGCAAGAAATTGAAGCGCCGCACTTTGTACGGGCAGTTGTTCGAGCAGTAGCGCGTGCCCACGCAGCGGTTGTAGACCATATCGTTCAAGCCATCGCTGCTGTGATTTGTCGCTTGTACCGGGCATACAAGTTCGCAGGGAGCGTTCTCGCACTGCATGCATGGGACTGGCTGGTAAAAAGCGCGCGGGTTGGCCGGATCGCCCTCATAGTACGTATCGATCCGAAGCCAGTGCATCGCCCTGCGCGCAAGTACCTGCTCTTTGCCCACCACGGGGATGTTGTTTTCAGCCTGGCATGCCACCACGCAAGCGCTGCAGTTGACGCATCGGGTCAGATCGATCGACATGCCCCACGCGTACCCCGTGTAATTCCACTGCGGATACAACGTGAGCTCTTTTGGCGGTTGCTTGGTTTCGTGCGATACGAAATCAGGGTTGTTCTTGTATTCGGCGGCGGTCGCGGAGAGGATCAGGTCACGGCCCTCCATGGATTGGTGCAACTGGGTGGTCGCGAGCGGGTAATCCTTGTCGAGCCTACGGATCTGAAGTCCGGAACCGCCCCACAAGGCATCCGATGGGCGCAACGCATAGGCATTGAAGCCCGCGCCATTTCCGGCACGCCCGGAATGCCAGCGCCCCCAGCCCAGATGAATGGTGGCGGAATTCTCAGGCTGGCCCGGTGAAATCCAGATACTGGCTTCAACTTTGTTTCCGCGATAATTCAATTCGACGCGATCCTGGTTGCCGACATTCAATTGCTTGGCTGTAGCCGGACTGAGATGGACAGCGTTGTCCCAGGTAAGTTTGGTCATGGGCTGAGGCAGTTCCTGCAGCCAAGTGTTGTTGGCATAACGGCCGTCGTAGAGATACGGGTCGGGACGGAAAGCGAGTTCAATGCCTTGCTGGCCGGGCGAGCTGAGGGATTGAGCCCAATCCGTTTTCAGCTGTGGCGTGAGAGGAGGCAGGGCTGAATCCGCAATCAGCCCATCATGCACGGACTTCCGCCACCATTGCTCAAAGTTATTGGCTCCGTTTGTCTTCTGCCAGTAGTTCTGGACGATCTCATAAGAGGAGCGCCCCGGAGGATTCAAGATCGAATCGAGCAGCCGCAAGGAAGACGTCGAATCGTAAAGCGGGAGGATGAGCGGCTGCTGAATGGTGAGCGTGCCATCGAAGGCGCGGGTGTCGCCCCAATCTTCCATGAAGTGGGTTTCGGGCACTTGCCACTGGCATTCCACCGAAGTCTCGTCGGAGTGCAGGCCAACGCGAATGGTGGTCTTCACCTTGTGAAGGCGCGCCCGGAAATCAAAATCCTGGGGCGCGTTGTACACGGGGTTGCCACCCAGGGTCAGCAGCACGTCGACGCGACCGGCATCCATATCGTTGACCAGTTCCCGCAACGAGGCGATCTGATCTGTGCTCTGCACCTCGAGCGGGTCGGTATAGATCACAGTCTTGCCGTCATTGCCCAGAGCCGAATTCATGGCGTGCGCGAGTGCATGCACGGCTGGGGACTGATGAAGGCCCGGAACTACCACGCACGCTCCGCGGTGTGCCATCAGATCGCGAGAGACGGCGCTGATCCACTCCGGATGATTTTGCGAACCGGACGTCGTGAGACCTGCTACTCCCAGCGATGCAGCCAAGTCGCGCGCAAATAGTTCGATTTCGGCATAGCGCAACGGAAGCCGGTGATCCGCTTTGCCGCCCGTGGAAGTCATGCTGCTCTCGATCGAATACAGCCGGTTCATGTTGCTGCGATCACCACCCGCTCGCCGGTTCGCAAAATCATGCGCGAAGCGAGTAGATCCTGGCCCACAAGCCAGAAAATCGGAGTCCAGGGCCAGGACAACATCGGCTTTATCGAACCGGTAATACGTGTTGACGTCCCTGCCGAAAGCCGTCAGGGCTCCGGCGCGTGCACTGTGGCGGCCGGCAGGATCGTACTGATACCACTTCGCGCCAGGAAACATGGCAAGAACGGCTTGAATCTGAGCGCCCAAACTAGGCGAGGTGACTGTGTCCGTGAGGATTCTGAACCTTTCACCCTTCCCGGAGCGGAGCGGCGTGAGGCTCTGCATGAGAGCGAGTTGAAAGTCTTCCCAACTCTGCCAGACGCCGAGATGGCTGATCTCCTTGGCGCGATCCGGATCGTACAAATCCAAAACACTGGCTTGCGAATGGACCGAAGTTGCGCCCAGACTTGCCGGATGCTCGCCGTTTCCCTCGACCTTGGTCGGCCGCCCAAGATGGGTCTCGACCAACACGCCCTCGGCCACGCCGGCCACAGGCACCGCGGTTGCAAAATAGAGTGGATGCCCCGGGATCGCGTTCTCCGGGGGATTGACGTAAGGCAGAATCTTTTCCGGAGGTTGACGTGTGCATGCGGTTAAACCTGCGAGGCCGAAAGAGGCCGCAGCCAGCTGAATAAAACGTCGCCGGCTCACCTCATCCAGGAACTCCGTGGCATTTGGTGGAAACTCGGTGTGCAGCAGTTCCTGAAACTCCGGCGAGTCCGAAAGTTCTTCCAAGCTGCGCCAGTAGCGCTTCCGCGCTGCCGCGTCGGTCAGTGCTTCCAGTGGAACCAGGTCGCGAGTTTGTTCCGTCTTCATCGATGGCACGTCGAGCAACTGGTCAAGCTTTGAATGTGGTATTCCTTTACGAGTTTTCTTCCAAACTCGCGCTGGTTGGCGGGTGGTGTGTAGCCCATCTCGAAGACTTTTTCTTTCGGGCGAACAAACATTCCGGGATCGCGATGGCAGTTCAGGCACCACGACATGGTGAGATCCTGGGCCTGCCATATCAGCGGCATACGATCCACTCGGCCGTGACAGGTTTCGCAACCGATCCCTTTATTTACGTGAATGCTGTGATTGAAATAGACGAACTGCGGCAGGTCGTGCACCCGGGTCCATTCGATTGATTTGCCGCTGCGGTAACTCTCGCGCACCGGTTCTAAGATCGGGGCCACCGCCCACATTTGCGAATGGCAGTTCATGCAAACCTTGGTCGCTGGGATATTGGCAAATGAACTCTCTTCGACCGTGGTGTGGCAGTAGCGGCAATCAATTCCCAATCCTCCGACGTGATGTTCGTGGCTGAAGGGCACCGGCTGGCGTCGCGGCACGTCTTGCAGGGTTTCGTAAGGAGACCGGACGATCATTGCTCCGAGCCATGCTATGAGCGCAATCCCCAAGACAACTGCCAGTAATGAGAGGCGCGCAAGCGAATTGGCGGTGCGGGAGAAAAATTGCGGCATCTTGCAATACTTACGGTTATTTCTAACCAGGATTGGAAGGCTTCGAAATTGTGGACTTTAACCGTCTAAGAAGACAGATCTTCGCAGCCGGTGCTATGTCCGTGTCTCAGCCCCACTGTAGATGTAAGTAGATGTACTGAGTGATGGCTGTGAATTGCAGGACGTGCATTGCTATAGCAACTTTTTGCGTGAGACATCAGGGGGTTGCTGGCGCGCGAATATCTGCCGTGAAAGGCAGCACTGACTTAATTAGCCGTTATAACTGTAGGATTACAAAGCGGTTGGCTAGCTTCAACGAGGAGCCTGGGCCGGCTTAGGACGCATGTGTGGTTGCAGAAGCCCCGAGGCAATGGTTTGCCGCCTCGAGTCTAGAGTTGGTTGGGCTTCACGGGTCCCTTCGGAAAGATAGTCAATCCTAGATGCGTCGACATCCCAATACGGTCGACCCCAACCTCACTTTATGCTCGTATCGCGAGCAGATTCGGCGCCAGAATCTATCGCGCATACGATTTATTCCATAGCTCCTGCGCCGGCGATCGGCACCGTAAAGGAGAACACAGAACCATTTCCCAACTGGCTGGTGATGGCGATCGATCCACCATGTGCCTCGACAATGGCCCTTGAGATGGGCAGGCCCATGCCCGTCCCTTGAATGGATCGGTGGCCACGCCCCCGGTAGAACTTCTCGAAGATCAGCGACTGCTCAAAGTCATCAATCCCGGGGCCGCGGTCTGCAACACTCACCGTGACATATTTGCCCGTACGTTCCGCGGTGACGTGTACCGGAGTATTCGGGGGCGAGTACTTGACGCCGTTTTCCAGAAGGTGACGAATAACTTCGGCAATCCGCTGCTTATCGATGCGCACCGCAGGTAGATCGGGGGCGACTTCCACTTCAATGTGATGATTGTCGAGCACGGCCCCAAGGTCTTTCAAGGCCTCATCGATAGCGCTGCGAATATCCCGGCTCTCAAAGTCGAGTCGCACCTGATGCGCATCCAGTTGGGCCATTTCAGCGGCTTCGCCCACCAGCCGGTTCAGGCGGTCTGCTTCTTCTTCCACCACGGCGACGAGATCCCTGCGCGCGGAATCGTCCAGTTGAACATTGGAGGCCAACATCGAGGCTGCCGCCTTGATACTGGTAAGCGGAGTCCGAAACTCGTGGGTGACCGCGTCGAGCAGTGCCGACCGCAAACTTTCACTTTCTCGTGCCGCTTCTGCATGCGAGAGCTTCTCCACGGCACCCGCTCGTTCGGTGGCAATGCCCACCATGGTGCCAATGGCTTCCAACGTCTCATAGGAGATATTGCCGATCACGCCCAAACTGCCCACCGCCCGCACACCGATGCGTAAGGGAATAAACGCAACCTCCCGTTCCGTGTGAACGCTAGGCTCGCCGCGCGCTAAGACGGCCTTCAACTCGTCAGCAGAGAGTAGGCTGTGCGCACTTACGTCGGAGTAGTACAGCGCCTGGCGGGAAGCCAAAAAGATCGCCGCCGCCGAGACAGAAAACTCATCGACAATCTTCTTTGGCAGTTCGTTCAGGAGTTCAAGGATGTTGTCCTTAATCAGAAGTTGCTGGCTGAAAGCGTAAAGGCGCTCGACCTCTAGGCGGCGGTTCTCGGCGGCGGCAGCCTGCCGCCTCGCCTTGTCAGACAATTGGCTGGCGATCATCGCGGTGATTAGAAAGACAGCAAGAGCGATCCAGTTCTGCGGATCGGAGATTGTCCAGGTACGCACTGGGGGAAGGAAAAAGAAATTGAAGCACGCCGTCGCAATCAGTGACGTGTATACCGAATATTTGAGACCCCAGGCGGCGGCAATTGTGAGGACGGCGACTAAGAACGTCAAGGCCACGGTCGTGGGATTGACGTGCAGAAGGCCGATATAGCCAGTCGTAATGGCAGTTACGACCGCCGAGCAAGCGGCAAACCGAACCAGCATGCGCTTTAGGGGACGGGGCACGCCCCAAATTCTATTCGACAAAGACATCTGCATTCGCGTCGACAGCCATGAAAAGGCGTAAAAACTGCATAAACGTTGCTGCATTGGGGCGCCACTCGTTCACAATAGTGCCGTGGGTACCAAGACGCCAGAGCAGTGGCTGGAAGAAGCGTCTCCAAAGAAGGAGGCGCTGCTCAAACTTTTTCTAGGCTACGCTCCAGGAGTCGGCAAGACGTACAGCATGCTGAGCGAGGCGGTTCGGAGGTACAGCCGTGGAGAAGATGTTATTGCCGGCGTTGTTGAAACACATGGAAGAAAGCCCATTGGCGAGCTTGTGGCGAAGTTACCAAGCCTACCCCGACGTCGACTCGAATATAAAGGAGCTCTCTTCGAAGAGATGGATGTTGACGCCATCCTCGCGCGCAAACCCGCGGTAGCGGTTATTGACGAACTCGCCCACACCAATGTGGAAGGCAGCAAACACCGCAAGAGATACGAGGACGTGATCGACCTCCTCGATGCGGGCATCGACGTACTCTCGACGATGAATGTCCAACACATGGAGAGCATGACGCCGATGGTGCGCAGCATCACGGGCGTGACCGTGCGCGAGACCGTGCCCGACTGGGTGATGCAGCGGGTCAACGAAATTGTGCTGGCCGACCTCACTCCCGAAGCTCTTCGCCACCGTATGGAGCGGGGCGACATTTATCCGCTTGAGCGTGCAGAACGCGCGCTCGGGCACTTCTTCCGGCCCGGTAACCTGATCGCACTGCGAGAGTTGGCATTGCGGCAGGTCACACAAGTGGTTGATCGAAACCTGGAATCCTACCTTGAAAAAGAACGCGTGGAGCCGCCGGGCGTCCGTGAGCGCATCGCCGTCTGCATCAGTTCGAATCCAGCCGCGCAATATCTGATTGCCCGGGGATGGCGGATGGCACAGGCCATCAGCGCGGATTTTGTTGTCTTGTACGTCGATATCGGAGTCGATGGCAATCCCCAGGACCAGCGGACCTTAAGACACAATATTGAATTTGCGGAGAACCTCGGGGCGGAGGTGGTGAAGCTTAAGGGAGACAAGGTGTCAGAGACGGTTGCCAAGTACGTGCGCGAAAAGCATGTGACTCAGGTGGTTTTTGGCCATTCGGCAACGACCGGTTGGAGGCGCTACCTGTACATGTCAGCAATCCACAGGTTCTTGCGCGATGCGCCATCCGTGGATGTTCACATCGTAACGCAGAGCAAGTGACAGAACGCCATCACATCCTGGCCGTTGATGACGAACCGCAGATCACGCGCGTGTTGCGGACGGCATTGACGGCGCACGGCTACGACGTGCGCGTGGCACATGACGGGGAGAGCGCGCTGGAGATGATGAAGGACTGGCGCGCCGACTTAGTAGTGACGGATCTTGCGATGCCCAATGTTGACGGAGTCGAGTTGTGCCGGCGAATCCGCCAGAAATCCGAAATCCCAATTATCGTGCTATCCGTGCGAGACCAGGAAAAGACGAAAATTGAAGCGCTGGATGCCGGAGCTGACGATTACGTGACAAAGCCGTTTTCAGTCGATGAACTGATGGCGCGGGTTAGAGCAAACTTGCGACGGCTGAAGGAAGTCTCTGCGGGACAGAGTCTCATCGAGAACGGCGATTTTCGGATCGATCTCGACGCCCACAGCGTAACTGTATCGGGTCGAGAGGTTCGACTCACGCCGAAGGAGTTCGATCTTCTCGTGTATCTAGCGCGACACCCGCGTAAGGTTATCACCACGCGCAAGTTGCTGGCAGCGGTGTGGGGTGCCCACAGCATTGAGCAGCCTGAATACGTGCGGGTATTTGTGAATCATCTGCGCAAGAAACTGGAGCGCGATCCCGAAAATCCCCGCTACATTCTCAACGATCCTTGGATCGGCTACCGCTTTGAGCCTGGCGAATAGTTCCGTTTACGAACTTTTAATGCACTTTCTATCCGCCTTTTAGTCGCCGTGCCTTCCAATGGCTTGTATGGAAGCGTTCACGCGATTCCTGGTGACTACCGGAGCTCCGATTGTAAGAGAGGGTTTTGTGTTCGGAACTCTTGCTTCGGCACTCGTCATTATTCTTGCCGGCGTTGAGGCCGCCCGAGAAATTCCCGGCACGCACATACCCGGAAAAGGGGAGGCGGAGTGACTATGCAGGACCTGATCTTTATCGCACTCACCATAGCATTTTTCGGGGTGGCCATCGGATACGTTCGCTTCTGTGATCGCATGAGGTAACTATGGCCTTCGAATCCATCCTCATTCTTTTCGCCAGCGCCTGTCTGACCCTGTATCTGCTCTACGCATTATTGCGGCCGGAGAAGCTCTAGTGACGGCAAATGGCTGGTTTCAAATCGCTCTGTTTCTGGCGCTCATTCTCGCCATAACGAAGCCGTTCGGTGTGTTCATGGCCCGGGTCTTCAGCCGGGAAAAGACCTTTCTAGATCCCATTGCGCGCCCGGTCGAGCGTCTCATCTACCGCCTGACTGGTGTGAACGAGCAGCACGAGATGCGGTGGACCGAGTACGCGGTCGCCATGCTGCTGTTCAGCGCTGTATCCATGCTCGTACTGTACGGGATGCAACGGCTCCAGGGCGTGCTTCCATTCAATCCCCAGAAGATCCCCGACGTTTCACCCGCTCACCTTGCGTTTAATACCGCGGCGTCGTTTACCACGAATACCAACTGGCAGGCGTATTCCGGCGAAACGACGATGAGCTACTTCACCCAGATGGCGGGACTTGCGTATCACAACTTTGTATCAG
>DASVAE010000060.1:0-58512 GCA_036376495.1 Candidatus Sulfotelmatobacter sp.
TGGAGCCGACGACCAGACTTGAACTGGTGACCTGCCGATTACGAATCGGCTGCTCTACCAACTGAGCTACGTCGGCCTGATTTTGATTTTAAATGGCAGGTACGAAACCGTAAAGCACGCGATCGCGGAGGTCGTCCGCACGCGTCCCAGGCTCACAAACTCTAACCTCTGCAAGCTCACGCGGCTCGCGCAGTCGCCAACCCCTCATATTCTCGCTCCGAATCGGAGGAAAGGAGCACCCACATGGTGTAGATACCTAGCGCGGTTCCGAACGGGATATTGGTGAACAGCGAGATGAATCCCAAGATCAATACCAGGATCCTTGCCCAACTCTCGTGCTGCAGAAGGCCCCATCCCGCGATGAATCCTAACGCCGCTTTCGCCAGCAGGAGAATGGCTATGACGCTCAGCAACGGGCGTAAAAACGTTCCCGGACCCTCTGGAGCACCGAAGTCGTGCATATGCGAAAAGATAGTATTCGCCACGATGTAGAGCACGATCGCCCCGACGGTATTGAAGGCCGAGAATGCCAGCCAAAACAGCGCGAGCAGGCGAACGTGTCCCTGCACTCGGCCGGGACGGGGCTGGGCAAACGAAACGGGGCCCACGATCTGCTTGCCGCAGTTACTGCAGAACCGCTGACCCGCTACCACTGTCGCGCCACATCCATCGCAGAACATGATTTTCGTCCTCCAGGCGGATGACCTCTGCGCCATTAAGAGAAACCCCACTCCCAATGTACGAAGACTGCCGGCAAGAGTTCCGTCAGCACGCAATCGTGCCCGGGAATCTTACACAACGACTGCAAACGAAAAGGCCACCCGGCAACAGGGCGGCCTCTTCTTCAAGGGAGAATAGTTCCAACGGAGGCTTGTAAATTCCGTCAAAACTTTCTGCCGAAATCTTATGAGCCCAAAAACAAGGGTGTCAAGCGATTTTTAGGAAATAAACGCCTTTGTTTTCAGTTGCTTACAAAGTCCGTCAACACTCTCGACTAATGTTGCAAAATGAGACAAATCGAGCCGAAGTGGGGGGTAAGCCGATCTTTCTAAAGGTACTTACCCGGTCAGGAAGGTTTCTAAGGCAGCCTCTGGCCTCGCTCGGAGGCAGTTGTAGCGGCCCCCTTCACCACAGTCTCGGTCAGATGCAGGGAAATGAATTCCATCTGCTCGGGACGATCAAAAACCCGGTCGGGAAAGAATCTCTTCACCAAAATGCGGACGCCCCCAAACGCGACTCCGGCGATGATGGCGAGCCCGCCAAGGATCGCGCACAGCACCACGATGTTCAGAATCAGCGAGTAAAGCTGGTGAACTTCGGTGTTTTCTGACGGCGTGTTCCAAGTAACGTTGGCTTCGTAGTTCACGCGCCCGAGCAACGCTTTGGCATCGCTATCGGAAATTCCTCCGCTTGCGATTGCCACAATTGGCCCCGTGCGCTTATCGAAGAAACTTCCCGAACCAGCAACTTCTGAAATGCCGGAGCTGTTCTGGTTCGCGACTTGGTGCGAGGCATCCATGCGCCGCAAGTGTTCCGCCGCAAGTTGCGGGGTGGGATAAGAAATCAGCATCAATGTCGCTTCACCGCTGGGCGTCTGGTAGCGCGCCAAGGAGGCCTCAGCGCTTGCCCCAAAGTCCACCAGGTCGGTAGAGACTGGTGAAGAGATCGCATTTAAGGCCAGGGGTCCCATAACGTACTTCTGCGTGTTGGTCACGTAATTACGCGAGGGAAAGAATTGAATGAAGGAGGGTAAATTCCCGGCATTGCCGTCGGGCTTGGGCAACATGCCCGCGAGTTCGCGCAATTCCGCACCGGACATAGGAGTTTCTTTGCTGAATTGCGCATCGACCAGCACTTGTCCGCGATAGAAAAGAACGCGATCTCCGACCGAGGATCCCTGATCCCCGATCTGCTCTTTGTTCATATCAGGGCGTAAGTAAAACGTGTACGCGCCGAACGCTCCCGAAGCATCGACGAAACGTGCGGCGCGAATCTTAAGCGTGCGGCCGTCATCCCGGGTGTAAGTAGCCGAAGCTACATCTGTGAACCGGTATTCCTGCAGTATGCGCGCGTTGCTGGCGTCAGCAACCGCGGGATCGCTGCTGCTGTGCGGAGTGCCTTGCATCTGCCATCCGCCGAAGGCCTGGGGCAGCAGCCCAGGAGCCTTGCTATGCGGCGGGTTTGCCGCAAAAGAGACGCCCACCAGGCAGGCGAAAACAATCGACACAATCACTTGGAAGGGGAGTTTCATCGCCACACGGTGCGTCTATTATTAGACCACAGCGGCATGCTAAAAGTTTCGAGATGCCTGCAAATGGCTGAATATACGTCCTATCCGGGTGGCGGAGGGGCTTGGTTACTTACGTGCCTTACACCTACACGTCGGGGCCATTCCCAATTGCTATCAGGCGAGGCAGACTAGGTGTCGGATACGAATGTGCTTGGGACCACAGGGCAGATGATCGAGCGCCGGGGAAATCGCACGAAAGCCGTCCTACCAGTTAAGGTCAAGGGAACGGACAAGGCGGGCAAAGCTTTTGAGGACCTGGCGCATACCCTGGACGTGACTGCAGTAGGAGCCCGATTGGGGGGCATCCGTCACGAGTTGAACCTCCAGGACGAGGTTACGGTTTTTTATCGCCAGCGCAAGACGCAGTTTCGAGTGGTCTGGGTCAGGAAGATGCAAGGCACAACCGAGTTTCAGATCGGACTGCAGGCGTTGTCGCAGGACAAAGAGGGTTGGGGATTGGGGCAAGAGCAGCAGAGTGTACCCGCGAAGGCTCCGCTCTCGATGGCTCATGGCTCGGTTTAACGGAGGAAACCAGTGAAATATTCATATCGCTATCTTTGGTCAGATGAAGAAGGGCAGGATATCGCCGAGTATTCCGTAATGATGGCGGTGATCCTGGTGATCGTTGTGGGCACGGTACGGCTGATCGGTTCGAACGCTAACAACGTCTTCTCGCAAGTCAGCAGCGCCATCCAGTAAGCGACATTCCGCGTCACCACTCCGCCCCTCGAGTCGCAGGCAACGGCCAGCCTCCGCATCGCAAGCCGCGCTGGTCGTTGCCCTCCAGTCACTTGCAGACCGCCGGTTTTCCCACTGAAATCCCAGTATGAGTCGCCTTTTCGGTTTTCTCAGCGTAATCATTGTCATGGCCGCAGGCCTTTACATTTATTCCCGCCAGGTGCAGAGCACGTCTGCAGCTACTGGGACCAACAATCCTAAAGCTGCCGTCAACATCACCGGGGTCCGGACCGACCTGATGACCATCGCTCAAGCCGAACGCGGATACTTCGCGCTGGAAGGAAAATATGCTTCTCTGGATGACCTGATCTCCAGCCGCTCGTTGAGTGTTGCCCGGCAGCGCCTTCCGTACAGCTACGACATCGAGACCAGCGGCAGCGGATTTCGCGTGATAGCAAGCCGCACTGGCGAGGACAACTCCGGCGCACCCGCCCAGATCTCGGTGGACGAGAACATGCAGTTTCAAGTTGTCCAGTAGCTCGGTTCAAGCCAGCATTCCCGGCCACTACGCCCGCATCTCGCCTGCTTTGGAGTTTGACACCGCCGCAACGCTTACCTAGACTGCAGTGTAGCTCCGAGGTATTTGCATGGGTTGGCTGCAAAACAAGTTCGAAAAGAATTTCCTGATTTCCACGGTCGACTACGTCTTTAACTGGGCCCGTAAATCGGCGGTGTGGCCAATGACCTTCGGCTTGGCCTGCTGCGCCATTGAGATGATTGCGTCCTCCACCTCGCGCTTTGATATCGCGCGCTTTGGATCCGAGGTCTTCCGTCCCAGTCCGCGGCAGAGCGATCTCATGATCGTCGCCGGCACGGTCACCCTAAAGATGGCGCCGGTCGTAAAACGCATTTACGACCAGATGCCGGATCCAAAGTGGGTCATCTCGATGGGCGCCTGCTCCTCCGTAGGCGGCCCGTTCAATACCTACGCCGTGCTGCAAGGCGTGGATAAGATCGTTCCCGTGGACGTCTATGTCACTGGCTGTCCTCCGCGCCCGGAAAACCTGTTTTACGCCCTGCTCAAACTGCAGGACAAAATCGATACCATGACAATCGCCAGGAAGCCCACCGAAGTCCGGCTGGATCCTAATATGGTAGAGAATTTCAAACGCCAGGTAATGATCGCGCAGACCCTGCAACCAAGATAAGACTCATATAGCGACCGCCTCGTGGCTGGCCGGCCCACCGAAGTTCGGCAGGCAAACGGCGAACACACCGATGTCAAACGTTATCAAGCTAACCGCCGAATCCAATCTGCCGGGTCTGAATGAAGCCAAAGAATTCGCCTGTGGCGGTAAAGAGATTTGCGTCGCGAATGTAAGCGGCACTTACAGCGCGATGGACAACGTCTGCTTGCATCGCGGCGGGCCGCTGGGCCAGGGAACGATTGAGAACGGCAAGATCGTGTGCCCCTGGCATGCCTGGGCTTGGGATCCGATGACGGGTGAGGCGACTCACAGTTCGAGTGCAAAAATCCAGGTGTATTCCCTGAAAATCGAAAATGGCGATGTGCTGATTGAAATCTGATCCTGCAATAACCCAATCTTTTTCGGAATTTTCTACAATAATTATCCGCTACGCTCGTCTACAGCTTTAGGTCGTGCCACACGACATCTTCACCACAGAGGCGCAGAGGAATTCCCCAGTGGTCCTGTGAGCGCCCTGTGCTGAAAATGGGGACCTCCATGCCCGTATCCAAGTCCGTCAGGCGTCTACTCTGGTCTGCAGTAGTTTTCCTGGTGCTGATCGGCCTCGCCGCGGTCACCCGGCGCAGCCTCGCCCTGCTCTGGCCGCAGCGTTTCGCCGGCAACGCTGGTGTCGGTTCCGGTCTTGATACTGGGTTCGCCCGGCAGGCGGCCCTGACGTTCATTCACATTCTGCCCGGTGCGTTCTTCCTTGGGCTCGCCCCTTTACAGTTTGCCGCCGGATTCCGCCAGAGGAATCTTAAGTACCATCGACGCATGGGGACCCTGCTCGTCATCTGCGCTCTGATCATCGGCTCATCCGCCCTCGTGATGAGTTTTGCGATGAACATCGGAGGAGCGAACGAAACGGCAGCCACCACTCTGTTCGCGATCGCATTCCTGATCTGCCTGCTGAAGGCTTACACCTACGCGCGCAGGAGGGAAATCGAGCGCCACCGCGAATGGATGATCCGAACTTTCGGAATCGGGTTGGGCGTGGCGACGATCCGCCCCATCGTGGGAATCTTCTTTGCCTTCCGCCGCCTCGCGCCGCACGAATTTTTTGGAATTGCCTTCTGGCTGGGGTTTACGATTACCTTCATGGCGGCGGAAGCCTGGATCGACTACACGCGCTACCATCACGACCGAGTCTCGAGGTTCGCTTCAAAACGTGCCGCCGCATCTTTGACGGCGCAAGAGCCTTAGCCCTCACTGCTGCCAACGTCGTCAAGGCATTAGATAGGCTTTGCCTCGTGAGACTTTGTGTTGGAGGGTAGCGGCGAGATGATCGATGTCGGCAGCGGCGATGTTCACGCTCATGGAGTCCAGCAGTGGGCAACGACTGCTGCCCACCACATCGCGCCGTACTTGAATTAGAAGCGCCTGCACAACATTGGGATCAAACTTCTCCGGAGCCAGCCGTACCAGATCACTGAGAGCGCTTCCTACTGACAGGGGTGCACGGTAGGGGCGCGTGCTGGTCATGGCGTCAAAAGAGTCGGCCACGCCCACGATCCGCACCACCACCGGAACATCTTCCTGCATCAGCCTGTCGGGATATCCCGAGCCATCAGCGCGCTCGTGATGCCAACGCACAGTTTCCGGAATCCTGGGCCAGGGGAACTGTACCGTGCTGACGATCTGATGGCCGACCGTAGTGTGATCGGCCATCTCGCGAAACTCTTCCGGGTCGAGGGCCCCCGGCTTTCCGAACAGCCTGCGATCCACTGCGACCTTTCCGATGTCATGCAGATATCCGGCGCTGCGCAGGGCCGCGACTTCACTGGACTCCATCCCCATGGCATCCCCTATGGCTGCGGCGTAGCGCCCCACTCGCAGCGAGTGCCCGTGAATGTTGACGTGTTTCACGTCAATCGCGGTAGCGAAGGCTTCCAGGGCATTATCGTAAAAACCGTGCAGCGAAGCCATTAGCTTCAGATTTTCCGAAACCCGCTGCGCGATTGTCTGAGTCAGCGCATGGTTCTGTACGGCGAGGGCAACGTATGTGCACAGCAGTTCCAGCGCATCCAGTTCATTGTCTTCATAGAGGGAATCGCCCGGCCTGCGGCCCAGAGCAATCACTCCGGCCAGGCGTCCGCCCGCCTTGAGCGGCGCCAGGCATTTAAAGAGCTCCGGGGCTACGTTCCCGTTCGAACTCATAAAAACTGAATACGTAGACGAATTGAGAACGACGGGTCCACGGGCCGCGACCAGTGCGTGCACGTGTTTAGGAAGGAGAGGAATGAAGGCCGGATCCGGCATCAAGGCGAATCCCAACGCTGACACGGAGCTCAGCATGTCGGGCTTGTCGCTAAACAGAAACAGCACGCCTTCGCGGGCGCCCGCTGCTTCCATGACAGCAGACAGCATCAGCCGCGAGGTTTCCGAGAACTCGCGCTCCGCCGTGAGCGCGGGACCGAGTTCTGAAAGCGCCTCGACTGTGTGCAACAGCCGACGTAAATTGTTGGTCTGTATCGCCACTGGCGAAGTGGGAGCCAGATCGCAGAGCAACTTGAGCGTACCATGCGGTATTACACCCGCGCGATAGACGCTTGTTGGTGACTTTGATGCGGTAGTGACGAAGATGAAAACAAGGTACCTTCGCTGATTCTCTTTGACGTTGTGCAAAAACAGGTGCGAAATTCGGTGCTCGTGACCGGAGCAGAGGGCTTTCTAGGCCGCGCACTCGTGCGCCTACTGGAGCGCTCCGATCAGCCCGTGATCGCATTGGATTCGAGCAAACCAACAGGGGAGGAACGACAATCAACCGCAACGAAGGTTCTCTGCGATATCACTGATCAGCAACAGATGGAGAAACTATTTCGGGAGTACGATATCGGCAAGATCGTTCATCTTGCGGCGGTTCTGCCGACCGCAGCTCAACGAGACCCCGTCCGTGCCACAAGGGTGAACGTCGTTGGAAGTGTGAACCTGCTTGCCTTGGCTCGGCGTTTCGCCGTCGCACGTTTCGTGTTTGGCAGTTCGTTAAGTATCTACGGGAGTTGCTCTCCCGATTATGTCGTTTCGGAAGCCGACCGCGCTGCACCGGAGGACGTCTATGGCGCGGCGAAACTGTATGTCGAGCAATTGGGCCAGGCTTTTACCGACTCCCGAGCGACAGAGTTTGTGAGTTTGCGAATTGGCCGCGTCATTGGCCCCGGCGCCCGCTCGAATACTTCCGCATGGAGGAGCGAAATGTTTGAGTTCCTGCAAACCCAGCTTCCCTCGGATCTCACGCTTCCGTATGTCGGTTCCGAGCGAGTTCTGCTGATTCATGTGGATGATGTTGCCAGAGCGCTCTTGGCACTCGTTAACGCGCCTTCGACGCGCTACGCGATCTACAACGCGCCGTGCGAATGCTGGATACTCAACGAACTGAAGGAGAAGCTGGAATCGTTGAATCCCAACATTCGTGTCGCCCTGGGCAACACCTATGCCAAGGGAAACCCGCGCTTGCTCGATTGCAGCAGATTCAAAAACGAGTTCGCATTCTCGGCGCCGCCCATAGCGGACAGGTTACAAGCGGCAACTCGAACGTAAGATCTAGAAGTGCTCGCGAAGTTCCGCAAATCCCCCCACGATCAGAAGCTTCTGACTCGACGGCGCCGGATTCACTTCCTCGTGTTCCAGAATCCAAGTATCACCATGAGGGATGAACACTGCATGGAGTCCTGCGGCGAGCGCAGGGTTGATGTCGGACTTGGGACTATTCCCGATCATCCACGTTGACTCACGCCTGCACTGGTATTTCTCGGCGAGGTGTTCGTAGATGTGGGCGTGCTTCTCAGCCACGACCTCTGTTGCGGCAAAATATTCTTTCAGTCCAGAGCGATCGATCTTACCCGTCTGCTCAAGCATCGCGCCCTTGGTCACCAGAATCAGCCGATGACGGCCGGCAAGATATTCCAGCGTTTGCGGGACTTCTGGCAGGAATTCGATCGCGTGATTCTCAATCGTGCTCGCAATCCCGCGGACTTGAGCATCGGCTTCGGGACTCACGGGAACCGGACTGAGCCTCTCGAACGTGTCCACTAGAGCGTGCGCGAAACTCTGCAACCCATAACCGTGTTTCACAATGCACTCACGCTCGACCTCATTCAACACTTCGCGCACCTGCTCCGCCGTGAACTCGTGATGATTGAGGAATGAAATGAAACGTGCGATGGCACGCTCGAAATAGATATTGTTCTGCCAGAGCGTGTCGTCAGCGTCGATGAGAAGAGTCTGTGAGATCAAGGTGAGATTCCCGAGCAGTTAACGTTGAGCAAGAATCTGCGCGACTATCTCACGTGAGCTCGCTCATGGCTCATAGCTCATTGCTCATTGCTTCTTCTACCCCACCCAATCCACCCGCGCTTCTGGCCCGATCACGCCCGCTTTGTGTCCCATATCGAGCAGGCGGCGCACTGCCTCGCGGCCGTCGGAACCATAATCCAGGGTGCGCTCATTCACATACATTCCAACAAATTTGTCGGCGGAGGCGGTATCGAGGTCGCGCGCGAACTGCATGGCATAGGAAAGCGCCTCCTCGCGGTGTTCGAGCCCGTACTGGATACTTTCGCGCAAGGCGGCCGTAACAGTAGTCATGAGTTGTGGCCCCAACTCGCGGCGGATCGCATTGCCGCCGAGCGGCAGCGGGAGTCCCGTGACCTTCTGCCACCACCGCCCAAGATCCACGATGCGGTGCAACCCCGACTTGTCATACGTCAACTGGCCTTCATGAATGATGAGTCCCGCTTCGTACTTCCCTTCCAGCACCTGCGGAATGATTTGGTCGAACGGGACCACTTCGGTTTCAATGCCCGGCGCAAACAACTGTAGCGCAAGATAGGCCGTCGTCAGCGTCCCGGGAACGGCAATGCGCTTACCTTTGATTTCGCTGGTCGTGAATGGACGCGGAGACACGACCATCGGACCGTAGCCTTCACCGACGCTGCCTCCGCATGCCATCAGCGCGTATTTGTCCTGCACGTACGGGTAGGCATGAAACGAGATCGCAGTCACGTCGTATACGCCTTCGCGTGCTTTCTGATTCAGGGTCTCGATATCGCACAAAGTGTGCGTGAAGCGCAGGCCGGGCGTGCGTACCTTGTGCGTCGCTAATCCATAAAACATGAACGCGTCGTCGGAATCGGGGCTGTGCGCAACTTTGATCTCGCGGAGCTGACCGGTTGCGCTGTTATCAACGGCTTTTGTGGTCTCGGAAACTGCTGTCATCTATACCTTCTCAGGCCCTGGGACCTCGGCGGCTGAAGCTGCAGTCAATTGCTGTGCAGAGCGGCACTGCCAGGTCCGTGATCTTCGCACCGTAGGAATATTTCTGACCAACTAAATCTTTGCGCGTCGCCAGCGGCTTGCGATTCCTGCCGCCAGCATTACCTTGAGTACTTCTCCGGCAATGAACCAGTACAGCCCCAAGTACGCGGCTTTCGCCAGCGAATGCGTGAACACGTACAACCACCCCAGGCCTCCGGCGAACAGAAGAAACTCCGCCGCTAAACTGGCGATCGCCGCCCGCGCAAAGCTCTTCGTGCCCCGCTCAAAGATGTACCCGGCCAGGAATGCGACGAAGGGGTAAACCAGAAGGAATCCCCCGGTTGCCCCGAATAGCTGGGCGACTCCCCCCGGGCCCATAGGGTTAAAGACGGGCAAGCCGGACATGCCTTCGAGCAGGTACAAAATCATGACGGCAAAGCCGCGCCGGCTTCCGAGGAGCAATCCCACCAGCAGCACTCCCAGATTCTGCGCAGTGAGAGGCACGGGAGTGAGGGGCATTAACGGGATTGTGACGCGGGCGCACAGGGCGACGAAAACCGTTGCACCCACAACCAGAGCCACTTGGCGCGGGACCTCGAGCCAGCGCTCCTGTGTATCGGGAAGAGTATGAATCGCCATTTTTTCCATGATCAGGCTCCCGCTGTGACGAGCGCTGATTCAGCGTTCGATGGAATCGATCGGGCGGCGCGCCTCACCCTCGGCTGGAAGTCCGTCGTGCGACGCATGAGCCTTCTGCAGGTGCGATCGCAGGTGCAGGAACAACGCGATGGCCACACACACCACCACCAGCGAACTCACACCCAGGATCAAAAACCACCAGATCATCCGCACAGCCGACTAGGATAACAGAAGAGGGAGCAATGAGCTGTGAGCGATGAGCTAGGAACTGCTTTTCGCCTCGGCCGCGCGCTGGCGCATGCTCTCCACGCGCCCGATCATGAATTCGAGGCGTTTTCTGCCCCACTTTGTGTGAGTGACTGCCTTCTCAACTTCCAGAAACACATTAGGGTCATTCAGTTCTTTGCGCACGTCTTTGATGAAGGGATGGATCTTGGCGTAGATCAGAAACAGTTCCCCGCTGAAGCCCGGCTGCAGGAAGAGATGTTCGTTCAGGATACCGGCATTGACGAACGATGTGACGATTCCCCAGTAGCCGCTCACCTGCCGCAGCCAGGAGTTTTGCGGCGTCCCCATCGCGCGGGCCACTTTCATGAAGTCGTCTACATTCTGAGGAAAGAATTCTCCAGCCCACCAGGCGCGGGCTTTGCGCATTTCGGCCTCACGGCGCAAGTCGTAGAGTTCCAGAATCAGATGGGCATCGGCTGTTGTGGGCTTCTTGGCCATGCGGTTCCTCCCTTAAGCGATGAGCAAAGAGCTGTGAGCAATGAGCATACCAGATCGCTCATAGCTCACTGCTCATCGCTAACTCAGGACGTCGCAGAGTGTGCGTTCGTTGCCGGAGGCTCCGGCGGCGGTGGCGCGGCCCGCTCGTAATCGCATTCCTTGTTCGGGCACGCGATCACCGGGCCCGCCTTCAGATTCTTTTCCACCAGGTACTCGCTGCCGCAACTCGGGCATTTTTCCGGAATTGGTTTGTGCGCTGAAGTGAACTTGCACTTCGGATAATTGCCGCATCCGTAGAACGTGTTGCCCTTTCGCGCTCGCTTTTCTACTAACTCTCCGTCTTTGCACTCGGGGCACTTCACGCCGATGAAGTTCTGCTTCACGTACTTGCAGTCGGGATATCCGCTACAGGTGGTGAACTCGCCGTAGCGCCCGTGGCGGATCATCATATTGCGTCCACACTTGGGGCAAAGTTCGTCCAGCGGGATGTCAGGAACTTTCTTGCCCTGATCCAGGCGGCGCGTCGTCTTGCAGTCGGGATACCCGGTACACGCCATGAACTGGCCGAACCTTCCGCGCTTGAGCACCATTACTCGCCCGCAGTTTTCGCAATATTCCTCTTGCGTTGTCCCCTGCATGTCCGCCGAATCCAGATCGGGCAGGTTGATCGGATTCTCCTTTGTGAACGTGCAGGTGTTCGGATCTTCTTTATCGTACGTGCTGCAGGCGTAGAAGGAGCCGTGCTTGCCCCATTTGATCACCAGCGGCGCCCCACACTTTTCACATTTCTCGTCGGTGGGCTTTTCCATCCGCTTGATGTTTTCCATGTGCTTTTCGGCATACTTCAGGTCCTTCTGGAATTTCTTCCAGAAGTCCGACATGGCGTCTTGCCACTTCTCTTTTCCTTCTTCAATTTCGTCGAGCTCTTCTTCCAGCCGCGCAGTGTATTGCACATCGAAGATGTCCTGGAAGTTTTCGACGAGCAGATCGGTCACGACCAGCCCGATTTCCGTGGGCACAAACTTGCCGCCGAGCTTTTGCACGTACTGCCGCTCTTGAATCGTAGAAAGAATGGCAGCGTACGTGGAAGGCCGTCCGATACCGCGCTCTTCCAATTCCTTCACCAGCGACGCTTCGTTGTAACGCGGCGGTGGCTCCGTGAAATGCTGCTCCGGCTTCAGTTCGCGCAACGTGAGCTTCTGTCCCGCCTCGAGCGCGGGCAGTTTGTGTTTCAGTTCCTCGTCTTCCTCGTCCTTGCCTTCTTTGGACTCTTCATAAACTCTGAGAAAGCCGTCAAACTTCAGCACGGATCCCGTTACGCGGAACCAGAACGCATCACTCCCACTCTTGGCATCGATATCGACGGTGGTCTGGTCGAAGACGGCAGGATTGATCTGCGAAGCCACAAAGCGCTGCCAGATCAGCTTGTACACCTTGAACTCGTCTTCCTTTAAATATTGCTTGATCTGGTCGGGATGGCGCATTGCAGAAGTGGGACGAATGGCTTCGTGCGCACCCTGCGAGTCTTTCTTTTCTTTGAAGGTGTTGGGAGCTTCCGGGAGATAGTTCTGCCCGTACTCTTTGCCGACGTATTCGCGCACCTCGGTAATCGCCTCGGGAGCGACCCGGGTCGAGTCGGTACGCATATAAGTAATGAGGCCGATGGATCCCTCTTCGCCCAGCTCCACCCCTTCGTACAGGCGCTGCGCGATCATCATGGTGCGCTTCACGCTGAAGCGCAGTTTGCGGGAAGCGTCCTGTTGCAGCTTGCTGGTGGTGAAAGGAGGCGCGGCATTGCGGCGGCGCTCCTTCTTGTCAACGCTCCGAACCACCCAATCGGCTTTTTCCAGGGCGACGCGGATCTTCTCCGCTTCCTCGCCGTTCCCAACTTCGACCTTTTCTTCACCTTTTCCAACGAATCGCGCGTCGAAAGCCGGCGGCTTACTCGCGGCCAGATGGGCATCAATCGTCCAATATTCTTTCTTTTCGAACGCCTTAATCTCGCGCTCACGCTCGACAATCAGACGCAGCGCCACCGTCTGCACGCGTCCGGCGGAGAGACCTCGACGCACTTTGTCCCAGAGCAGCGGGGAAACCTGATATCCGACTAGACGGTCGAGAACACGGCGTGCCTGCTGCGCATCAACCAAATTCTGATCAATCGCGCGCGGGTGCTCGAAAGCGGCTTGGACGGCGCGCTTGGTGATTTCATTGAAGGTCACGCGCTGGATGCGCGGCGGAGCTTCCTCCTCACTCTTCTTCGCTTTCTTAGCCTTTTTTTTCTTTGCGCCGTTTCCGTCGAGTTCGAAAGCGAGATGCGCGGCGATGGCTTCGCCTTCGCGATCCGGGTCAGGCGCCAGATAGATGGCGTCGGCCGCGGCGGCCAGCTTTTTCAGCTTGGCCACGACCTTTTCTTTGCCGGGGATGACGATGTAATCCGTCTCGAAATCATTATTAATGTCCACACCCAGGGTGCTCTTGGGCAGGTCTTTGACATGCCCCAGCGAGGCCTCGACAGAGAACCCCTTACCCAGATATTTCTGGATGGTCTTCGCCTTGGCGGGCGACTCGACAATGACTAAACCTTTTGACAATGTACCCTCAGTAATCGCTGAATTCCGTTTTGAAGCTAGCACGAATGGGCGCGAGGCAACAAGTTACGGGGAGAAAGCGACGAGCCATGAGCTACGAGCCACGAGCGAAACCACCGGTTCAACGACATGACCGCTTCTCCTACAATTTTTCCTTGTTTGTAGGATGAAAGCTCTGGATCGATGCAGTCAGCATTCGTTGTACTTCATCGGATTGTCGCGATAGCTCGCGAAAATCGGCATCTCCCAACAAATTGAGATCATGAGCAAGCAGAATGTGATACTCGGTTTCACTCGCTGAGCCTCGAGCTATTTTTGCAAAAAACGGCAAATCTCATTATTGGACCGCCTGCCGGACCCCTCCGCGATGTTCGCTCCAATTGAAGCTGCGGAGCGCCTCAGTTGACTAGTTAAACCGTAAAGTCCTCTCTCGGAAAGCTACCAGTGGCCCCGTTACGGCCAGAGTCATCGCGTGAGCCTTTTGCCACACAATCAACTCCTTGTAGTTCTTCACAACGCCTCCTCTCGTGCAACTCGCTGGCTCATTGCTCACCGCTCATTGCTCTTAGCTAAAAGCTCTTCACAAAATTCTTCCCCGGCATTTGCCGCACCTTGCCGTTTAGCTCCAACTCGAACAGCGCGGCGAAGATTTCCGAGGAAGACATTTGCGATTCCAGCTTCTCGATGAGTTCATCGATGTGCGTGGCCTCGTCAGCTTTCAGCAGGCTCAGGATTCGCTTTTCGTGAGGAGGAAGCCCGTCGTCTGGAAATAGAGATGCGGACGAAGCTCCTGAAGATTCAGGTGAGGGAGTGGGGTTCAGTGTAACTCGTACTTCTGCCGGGAGATCCTCCCACACGTCCTCCCAGGTCGCAACCAGCTTGGCGCCCTGCTTGATCAGTGTGTTCGGTCCCCAGGAATTCTTACTGGTGACGTTGCCGGGCACGGCAAAAACGTCACGATCCTGCTCGATCGCCATCCGCGCCGTGATGCGCGTTCCGGAGTATTCGGCAGCTTCCACGACCAGCACGCCGAGCGACATCCCGCTGATAATCCGGTTGCGGATCGGGAAATTCTGGGGTGCCGCAAAGGTGCCAAGGGGAAACTCGGAAATCAGCGCACCCCCCAGCCCCAGAATCTGCTCGGAGAGGCGGGAGTTCTCCTTTGGATAAATCACGTCCACGCCGGTTCCGAATACCGCGACGGTTTTGCCCTTGACGGAAATCGCGCCGCGATGCGCGGCACTGTCCACCCCGCGCGCCATTCCACTGATAATCACCAGCCCTTGGGCGGCAAGATCGCACGCCAGCCGTTCCGCCATTCCCGAACCATACGGGGTCGGATGGCGCGTCCCCACCACTGCCACTCCGGGCTTCATCAACACTTGCGGATCTCCTCGCACATAAACAATGAGCGGAGGATCGTAGATTTCCTTAAGCCGCGGAGGATACGCAAAATCGTCCAGCGAAACCAGCGATACGCCGCCAGCAGAGGCTCTCGCCACCTCTTCCCTCGCCAGTTCCGCTGATTTTCCGGTTGCGATGGACTGGGCCGAGACGGCCTGAATGCCTGTCTCTTCGAGCAGGGTCAGCGACGCCGCGAACACAGCTTCGGCCGATCCAAAGTGCTCGACTAACTTCCGGGCCTTCACCGGGCCCAGTCCTGGGGTCAGGAGAAGGCCAGCCCACTCCAGCTGGTGAGTGTTTGCGGGCGAAACCAACGCGTTCGACAAACTGTGACTCCGAGCGGACTCTACTGATCGCGCCCGAATGGTGTCAAGGTCAGATGTCACATTCCCTTTGTTACTATTGTGGAAAGCATGAGAAAGCTGCGTATTTCCGCCATTTCCTACCTAAATACTGCCCCTTTAATGTGGGATTTCGAGCACGGCGACGCCGGTTCCCATTTTGAAATTTCCTACACAATTCCTTCCGCGTGTGCGCGAGCTTTGG
Organism: Candidatus Sulfotelmatobacter sp.; assembly: GCA_036376495.1. Taxonomy (GTDB): domain Bacteria; phylum Acidobacteriota; class Terriglobia; order Terriglobales; family Acidobacteriaceae; genus Sulfotelmatobacter. Next base: position 15,375 of record DASVAE010000060.1, read on the forward strand.
CCGACGGCAGCGCCGATATCGGGATTATTCCCGCTGCTGCCTACACGCAGATTCCGCGTCTTCAAATCCTTCCGGACGTCGCCATTGCCTCGCGACAGGCCGTGCGCTCGATTTTGCTGGTCAGCAAAGTGCCGGTCGAGAAAATTCGAAGCGTGGCCCTCGATGAATCGTCCATGACCTCGGTTGCATTAGCCAAGCTCCTGCTGCAATGGTTGGGGCTCAATCCGCAATATGACTCCATGCAGCCCGACATTGAGAAAATGTTGTCCGCACATGATGCCGGGCTTCTGATTGGAGATCCTGCGCTGCAGGTGGATCGGACGCGCTATTGCACGCTGGACTTGGCGGAAGAGTGGATCCGCGTTACTGGAAAGCCATTCGTATTTGCATTCTGGGCCGTCCGCGGCGAAGCTCTCAAGCAATCCGATCCCATGATCGATTTACCCGCAATTTTTCGCAACTCGCGCGACCATGGATTGGAGCCCGCGAACCTCGGCAAAATTGTGGATGAGTGGTCGGCGACGCTGAACTTGAGCGCAGAAGAGGTGCAATCCTATCTCACACAAAACATCCATTACCGTCTCGACCCGCCATGCGTCGCTGGATTGCAGCTGTTCTATCGCCACGCCTCAGAAATCGGCGCTCTACCAGTCGCCCCGGAACTTCACTTCCTGGAAAGTGCAAGCACGCCGGCAACATAAAATTCCAAGCCGGCCCCCGAGACGTCCCGAAAATGGCTTGGGTCAACGGAGTGGAAGAGCGGCCCTTTAGGGCCGCGTCAGCTATTTCAATTGAATTCACCCTTTATCCCCCAGCGGTGTTTTCAGCACCGATAAGCGCTTATTCCCCAGCCGATCTTTCCAACAACGGATGAATGCTTCGATGAGAACGGAATCGAAAGAATTCGACTTGAGCGCTACGCCTGTCTACGACAATCTCCTATCCACAGACTTGGATCCCGCAGCGCGACCGGGAAATCCTACAGGAACTGCCTTATGGGGGGCAGGAAAGGTCCATGCTACTTTGCCATGCAACGCTGGAGGGAGGAATGCCAGCATTGAGGCTTAGTCGCTGCGGAGTCAAACTGAAGAAAGTAAAGGAGAACTGCCGTGCGGAACAAGAAGTTCTTGATCTCGGCGCTGGCTGTCACTGCCCTGGCGATGGCGCCAGCCCTGTGGGCAGATAGCATCACTGACAACTTATTTCTAGCTTCAACCCAGGTGGGAACCCTAACTTTGACCCAAGGTGGAACAGGTGGCTGCACCGCCGACGCTACTTCGGTCTGCGTTGACATCACTATGTCAGGCTCGAACACAGTCAGGCTCGGTGGACCCGTCATCGGATTTTCGGGGAATATCAACGTCAACGGCACGTCCATGATTACCGATGCCAGCACGGGCTCACTGTCGTTGGGTGCCTGCGGCGGTATTGGAAATAAATCCGTCTTTACATGCTTCGGCACAACCGGCAGTGCCACTGTAAGCACGTTCACTTTCGTGCTGACTGACGCTGAGATTTCCACCGGCATCACGGTTGGAAACGTCCACGTCGGTAGTGATTTGTGTCCAAAAGGGGCGACCTGCTTTGCTAGCACAACGCCCACGAGCAGTATTGTTCCTGAACCCTCCACCCTTGGCCTGATGGGCACCGGCCTGGTTGCTGTAGGGAGCTTTGCTCGCCGCCGTTTCCTGCCTCAGATCTAAGCCAAACTTGCTCACACCACCCTTTGCAGAACGTGCAAGGGGTGGTTTCTCTCTTCCTCTTCCTCTTCTTCGCCGCTCCGCATTTTAGACCCTGCTTTGTCATTGCGAGAATCAGGTTTCAGTCGAATCCCCACTTAGGCGGATAGTATCGGTCGACGGCCAGGCCACGGTTGCATCCAATTCGCAGATTCAATAATTCAACACCGTATCTGCGGGAGGATCCGAGTCTCAACTGGCGTAATCTCCCCCATTTCACTCATAACCGTTAAAGCATTGCCGCTTAGCACTTCCAAAATCTTGGGCTGTTGCCCTAACATCGCGATATCACTCAAGAGCATTCCTCACCGGTCGTCGGGTCGGCCGCAGTTTTCCACAGCAAAAATCGCATTTGGTGTGACGATTAACCTTTACTCACGATACGGAGAGCGCACACTAGGAGCATGCACGGACACCGGAGCAAATGGCTGGCGAGCCTGCGCTTTCACCAGAAAAACGCCACACTAGGCGCCGCCTATAACTCCTTTGTTTTAAAGACTTTGCCTGTAAAGCATTTGGCTCCAAGACTTTACCGGGATCCAGCCGGGGTACTTAGGCGTTAACTCGTGTATCCGCAATACTTTGCGAAGACGGCCCGACAAAAAAAATTGTCGGCTCAAATCGGGGGCTCCTACCGGCGCGTCGGTTCTCACGGGAATCAGTACCGCCACAGCCTCGCGGCGTCGCATTATATGCTTGCATACGGCACGCCTGTTCCCGTTCAGAGCCAGTGCACTTCGATTCCATGAGTCTGTTTCAACCCATTCCGAATCCAGCCGGTGCCGCCGACGCGACTCGCCCGCTGGCCGACCGCATGCGCCCGCGCACGCTCGACGAGTATGTCGGGCAGGAGCATCTGATCGGTCCAGCCAAGCCCCTGCGCGTACAAATTGAGCGCGACGATTCCGGATCGCTCATCTTCTGGGGACCACCCGGCACCGGCAAAACCACGCTCGCCAAGATCATTGCCAGTATGACGAAGGCGGAGTTCATCGAGTTCTCCGCTGTGCTCGCCGGTATCAAGGAAATCAAACAGGTGATGGCTGATGCGGAACGCGTTCGCCAGTACGGAACTCGCACTATCGTTTTCATTGACGAGATCCACCGCTTCAACAAGGCCCAGCAGGATGCCTTCTTGCCGCATGTCGAGAAGGGCAACATTCGCCTGATCGGCGCCACCACGGAGAACCCGTCCTTTGAAATCAACTCCGCTCTGCTTTCCCGCTGCCGGGTCTATGTTCTGCAGCCGCTTACGGAAGAGCAGATCGTCCTCCTGTTACGGCGAGCGATTGCCGACAACGAACGTGGCCTGGGCAAAATGAGTCTGGCTGCCTCGGACGACGTGCTCAAGGTCATCGCAAGCTATACCAGCGGAGATGCGCGCAGTGCCTACAATGTGCTCGAGGTTGCCGCCGGGCTGGCGCACAAGAACTCCGAAGGCGTTCGCGAGATCACCGACCAGATTGCCCGCGACGCGCTGCAAAAGCGCATCCTGCTTTACGACAAATCTGGCGAAGAGCACTACAACCTGATCTCGGCGCTGCACAAATCCGTGCGCAACAGCGATCCGGACGCGGCCCTGTATTGGCTGGGTCGAATGCTCGAAGCCGGCGAAGATCCTCTTTATATCGCACGCCGTGTCGTGCGGATGGCCGTAGAAGACATTGGCCTGGCCGATCCCAACGCGCTCTCCCTGTGCATGGCCGCCCGCGATGCCGTGGACTTTATTGGCATGCCAGAGGGTAATCTGGCGCTGGCGCAAGCTGTCGTATATCTCTCGGTTGCGCCCAAATCCAATGCCCTGTACACCGCTTACGGCGATGTCCTGCAGGACGTGGAACAAACAGCTGCAGAAGCTGTCCCCTTGCACTTGCGAAACGCTCCCACGAAGCTGATGAAAGGCTTGGGTTATGGACGCGGATATCAATATGCGCACGACCTCGACTCCAAGGTCGCCGACATGCAATGTTTGCCCGACAGTCTTCGCGACCGCGTTTATTACCGTCCCACAAATGAAGGCATCGAGAAACGAATTCGGGAGCGGATGGATGAGATTAAGCGCCTGCATTCCCGCGCACAATCAGCAGGTTACCGGGAGCAAAAGAAAGAATCTTAGCAACCCAGGCCCTCATCTTGATAACCTGTGGGCGAAGTCTGGTGCGCCATGCCATGTCTACACTTCCTAATTTAGCCACGGCCGAGGTTGCGCCGCGCGTCCTTACCGATGAACTCGTTGCCGACCTGCAGCGGTTGCAAAAAGCTGCCCAGAGAATCTCGTCTATTCTCGATTTGGATCAACTGATTGACAGCGTGGTCACAGAAGTTACCGGTCCCCCGTTTGGCTGTCTGGAAGCCAGCATCTATCTGCACGATGAAGCACGTGGTGACATGGTGCTCGCCGGCGTCAGCGGCTGCGACCTACATTCCAAAGGACACCGCTTAAAGGTCGGACAAGAGGGCATGGTAGGTCATGTCGCGGCTACAGGCCAACTGCGCTATGCGCCAGACGTTCGCAAGGATCCCTATTACATCCGCTGCGGACACGCTACCCTCTCTGAAGTCGCGATCCCGTTGCGCGTGGGCCAGCGCGTGGTCGGGGTGTTTACCGCGTCTCATCCAGAGTTGGACGGATTTCCCGTGCAGCAATTAAGAATTCTGCAGGCGTTCTGTGATCATGTTTCTGTGGCGGTACACAACGCGCAGCGCCTCCAGGCAGAACGAGCTGAACGTGTCGCGCTCGATCGCGACGCCGCAGAAGCTCGCAGCATTCAAGAGGCTTTACTGCCCAAGAGTTCGCCATTCGTTCCCGGGTTTGTAATTTCCGGGCGCAGCGTTCCCGCGCGGGCAGTAGGCGGGGACTGGTACGATTTCATTCCCTTTGCCGACGGGCGCTGGGGACTCGTTCTGGCCGATGTGTCGGGAAAAGGAACGGCAGCCGCGCTGCTGATGTCGGCGACCCGCGGAATGCTGCGCTCCCTGGCTGAAGCCTGCTGCAGTCCCGGCGAGGTACTGACCCAGCTGAACCAGCTCCTGGTGAATGATTTTCCGGCCGGCAAGTTCGTGACCATGGTTTACGCCGTGCTCGATCCAGTCTCGCGCACCGTGATATTTGCCAACGCCGGGCACCTGCGGCCGCTGCTCATCGACGAGAAGGGTGAACAATTTTTGGATGTTGAGCGCGGATTACCTCTCGGCCTTGCCTGCGGAGACTACTCGGAGACGCAGATATTGTTGTCCAAAGGGTCCAGGCTGATTTTTTACAGTGACGGGATCACCGAAGCAGTCGATTCGCAGGAAGAAGAATACGGACTTTGCCGGCTGGTCGAGCACGCCGTGCATCCGGATGCTTCGGCGCTGACCATACTGGACGACGTACGCTCGTTCGCCAATGGTTCCGGCGTACACGATGATGCTACCGTGGTCTTTGTCGGCGTGAACCCCTGATTAGCGCCACCGCGCGCGATGTTCCTTGAGAATACAAAGGTCCATGGCGACGAAGAGTCCTGCCTGGCGCGCCTTTTCCGCCGCTTTTTCATGGATGACGTCTTCCTGCATCCAGATCGCAGGCACTCTGAGCTGAATCGCTTGATCCACAACTTCCTCCACGAACTCCGGCCGGCGAAAGATATTCACGATGTCGATCTTCTCGGGCACATCCAGAAGTGAGGGATAGGCTTTCTCGCCCAAGCACTCCTCAATCTGCGGATTCACCGGGATAATGCGATACCCGTGGCTCTGCATATACGCAGAAACGCCATGGCTCGGACGCAAGGGATTGCAGGACAGTCCGACGACAGCAATAGTCTTGGATCGCCGAAGCAACTCGGCAATGAGATCGGATTGGGGTAATGAAGCCAAGCGGACCTCCAGAATCACTTCTTGTTCGCGGCTTCCACTTTCTGCTTATACATCTTCAACGCCAGCTTGCGAATCGTTTCCGAGACTTCTTTGTTTGCCGATAGATTCTTCAGATCCTGAGTCAGCAGGTTCTTCATCAGACCGAGACCCAGGTCAAGCGGGGTACGTGGATTCCCCACCAGGTTTCGCACAACTTTGTAATTCTTGATGAAGCGGCGCTTCAGCGGGATTTGCCGCAGCACGGCTTCCAGCACGTTTTTCTGGCTGGCAAATTTTTCCACCTCGCCATCGGATAGCTTCGGGGCTTCGAGCACCGCGAGTGCCACTACCTTGGTCCCATCACGGATCAGGATGGAGCGCTCTTCCTTGTTACCTTTCAAGGCCAGCTGAATGCGGCCCTTTACATCGAGAGAGTTAATCTTCTGGAAGGTGTTCTCACGCTTGGGCGCAGCCGGAGGTTTCGCCACTATGGGAGCTCGAGCAGGCGTTGCGGCGAACGCGGGCGCTCGCGACTCCAGCGCCGGTTCCTCTGCATATATCTCTTCTTCGCCGGTCGATTCTCCCAAGAGCACATCGACCATTCCGCCGATCGCCTGGAAGGGCTTTTCGCCTTCCGCTGCGATGTCGTCCGCGTGTTCCTGCAAGTAAGCGAATACACTTTCGTCTTCCACTCCGAACGTGGCATCCGGGCTGTTGCAACTGTCCGGTTCCTGCGAGCCCTGCGCTTGCTCGATCGCTTCGGGTGTAGAGGCGCAGCCTGCTACGCTTCTTTCCGTACCGCTCCCGGAACCGGACGAACTGGCGACAGCAGCAGGCACGAGGGCTGGCGAGGTGGCTGCCACCAACTTGTCCAATTCTGCAGCTTCTTCCCGCTTGAGACTAGGGTTAGATTTGAGCGCCGCAACAACAACCCTGGAAGACCTTACACGCGGGCTCTTCAGCATAATCTCGATAATGTCGCGCAGTGATGAATTCGCTAACCTTGCGATCTGTTCTTCGCGAATCGAAGGATTCTCCAGAAGCGCCGGCAACAGTGTGGGCCGAAGATTATCCGACGAGATGAAGTAGTTGAGCACTTCCGGTGGCGTCTGAGGATCGGCCACGGCCGCCAGGCAGGCTTTCTCATCCCAGCCGGCCAAGGTCATGCGCGCCAACTCGCCAAAGACTTTGTTGTATTTGGCGAGATAGACCAGGATTTCGATATTCTCGGCCGCGGGCACCTGCAAAGCCCCGCGCGCCGCGAACTGCATCATGTTGGAGGGCAACTTGGAAGCGCGGATTTGGTCAATCATGCGCGCCATAGCTTCACACCTCGACTGCCGGGATCATCAATCTGCACCTTCCGTATCGCTTCCAGCCATGCACTCGAGTTCGTGAACCGCGAGGGCCAAATCTCGCGTGATACGGTTCGGCCGGTCTTTCAGAAATTCGTCTCGCAAAATCCGATAGTACCAAAGAGTGCCCTCGCGTCCGCCGTTGAATCTTGACCAGATGGATTCGCCTACCGCGCGGTAATCACTGACGATCGAGCGTACGTTGTTGAGCTTGTCGGCGGCCGAAACCAGGCGCGTGTCCTTGCCTTCGTCGCGCAAGCGCGCGATATATTTCTCTTTGCGCTCGCGCCAGGGCGGTTTGGGATCAGTGTAGGAGTCTGTGCATCCGTCCACTACCTTCGCAACGCGAGCACCAAAGCGCCGGCGGACTTCCTTCAGCATAGGCACACCACCGCAATCCTCGACCACATCGTGTAGCAGAGCGGCGATCGCGAGATCCTCGTCCCCACCAGCTTCGAGCACCAGCGAGGCCACGCCCATCAAATGGGCGATGTAAGGGATGCTGGATGCCTTGCGAGTCTGCCCTTTGTGCTTCTCCGCCGCGAAAACGAACGCCCGCAAGAAACGGTCCCCTAGCTTAATCTTCGTCGGCGCTCTCTGCGGTTTTGCCTGCAGGGCTCTCACGGCTTCTCGTCGCGGCGTGCCAACAGATACGCTCGAATAAATGGTTGCAAATCCCCGTCGAGTACGCGATCAACATCGCCCACCTCGACCTTAGTGCGGTGATCCTTGATCATGCGATAAGGCTGCAACACATAAGAGCGAATCTGCGACCCGAATTCAATATCGAGTTTCGAATCCTCGATCTTCTTGGTAGCTGCCCGCTTCTTCTCCATCTCGAATTCATAAAGCTTGGAGCGAAGCATGCTCATGGCGCGCTCCCGGTTTTTGTGCTGCGAACGCTCGTTCTGACAACTGGCCACAATCCCGGTCGGAATGTGTGTAATGCGCACGGCGGAATCCGTGGTATTGACGTGCTGCCCACCCTTGCCACTAGAGCGGTACGTATCCGTGCGGATCTCCTCGGGCTTGATCACGATATCGATGTTGTCGTCGATCTCAGGGGAGACGTACACGCTGGCAAACGAGGTATGCCGCCGTTTCGCCTGATCGAAAGGCGAAATGCGCACCAGGCGATGCACGCCGATTTCGCTTTGCAGCAGTCCAAAGGCATACTCGCCATTGACGGCGAATGTAGCCGACTTCAGTCCCGCTTCCTCGCCCGGCTGATAATCGTAGAGAACCGTTTCGAATCCCTGGCGCTCGGCCCATCGCAAATACATGCGCAGCAGCATGTCGGCCCAATCCTGCGACTCCGTGCCACCCGCGCCGGGGTGAATTGTCACGATCGCGTTGCGCGCATCATTCTCCCCTGAGAGCAGCGTTTCCGTTTCGAGTTTATCGAGGAGATCGCGCAGAGAGGAAATCTCGCGCTGCAGATCGGCATCCACATTCTCGCCCTCTTTGGCGAGGTCCAGGTATGCATGAATGTCATCGCTGCGGCGGCTCAGATCGGCATCGGTAGCGAGCACGTGCTCCAGTCGCTTCTTCTCGCGCATGACCTGCTGCGAGCGCTGCGGGTTAGACCACAGGTTCGGATCCGACGCCTGCTTGTCAATATCGGCTAGCTGCGGACGAACCTTGTCCGCGTCAAAGATACTCCCGTAGATCGTGGACTTTCTTGCTCAACTTCTCGTATTCCTGTTCGATCTCTGCATTCATGAGGATGCTTCAGCCTTTTTGCGGATGTGGGGAGATGCGAAGCGCGCCAGCAGCGCTCCTATCGAAATTATCGCACAGCCATAAGCGAACCAATCTCCGTGACGCGTGTAGAAAGTCGTGACGAAAGTGAGGGCATAAGGCGCTACCAGCGTGGCTCTCTGCTTCCGAGCAAGACGCGCGGCCACGCGCCCAAACGGGTCGATGGAGGCTGTAACGCCGGTGTCTGTCGAGCTCAGAATCCAGCGCTGGTTCTCCACCGCGCGCATTCGAGTCTGATTCAAATGTTGCGCGTAAGCGCCGCTGTCGCCATACCAGCCGTCATTCGAAATATTTACGAATACCTCCGCGCCGTTATTCGCGAACTGGCGCACTTCGTCGGGAAAAATAGATTCGTAACAGATAAACGTTCCCAGTCTCTGGCCGGACGCATCCAGAGGAAGTCGCGAATTCCCATGCTCAAATTGCCCAACCTCCCTGGTCAGTCCTCCGGCAAACGAAAACAACCTGGGAAATGGCAAATATTCTCCGAAGGGGACCAGATGGGACTTGTCGTAACGCCCTTGCCATTCGCCGTTCGGACTAATCAGAACCGCGGAATTGAATAGAGAACCCTCGGTGTTCACGCTTGCGGCGTTGCTGCCGATCGCTCCGGTTACCAGGGGAACATTGGATTCGCGAGCCAGACTGCTAACCGCCTCGCGAAAATGCGCTTCATTGGTGAAGAACGGCGCGGGAGATTCGGGCCAGACGATCAGATCGATTTTCGATCGTGCATTCCGTGCGGAGCTCAGGGTCAGCTTGCTGAGATCGCTGAGCGTCTCCTGGTAATATCCCGGAGTCCAATCGGCAGAAACAGGAATATTCTGCTGCACGAGCAGGGCGGCGCGATCTGCCGCTGCGGGAGGAGGCTCCACCAGCCGTCCGGCCTGCAGAACGGCCGCTGCCGCGATACCCGCGATGAGCATCGTATTTCGTTTTTGGCGCGGAATCAGAAATGCGGCGGCGATCGCGATATTCACCAAGAGGATTTCGAAGGAGATCCCGTACACGCCGGTCCAGGAGGCGATGCGTGACAACGCAATATTATCCACCTGCGCGATGCCCAGCAGGTTCCACGGAAATCCGGTGATGCGTGTCCGCGCGAGCTCTACTCCTACCCACAAGAATGGAGCCAGCACCAGCGCTGCCTGCTCATTGCGCCTTCGCGTCATCAACGCGACCAGTAGTCCGAAGAACCCGTGATACAGACCCAGATAGCAGCAGAACAGGAATAAAACCAGCAGCGCTGCGGCCCCATTCAGACCTCCGTAATTGCGCATCGTGCCAAAAATCCAATAACACGTGCCGGCGTACCAGAGGATTCCGCAAACGTAAGCTAGAAAAAATCCCTGCAAGGGCGTCGCGGGCTGGAGGCGCGGGGAACCTTCGATTTCCAACTCCCCTGCAGGACGAGTGCGCAGCAGCGCAATGATGAGCGGAGTCAGCGCGAACCAGCACAGAATATATACGCCGGGCAGAGGAAAAATCAGCACCTGCAGAACGGCCGAGAGCAACACGAGAACCCAGGCGCTGGAATGGATTTGCCGCACGAGGCAAGAATAGCATCTGGAAATCAGTTCTCAGTTCTCAGTTCTCGGTTCTCAGTTCTCAGTTCTAAGTTCTCAGCAAACGTGGACCTTAGGATGACAACCCCGGCTGCTATACCAGCGCAGCGCGGGTGAGCTTCGCCCGAACGTAGTTGACAATCTCTGGCGTGACGTAATTCGGCGGCTTGATTCGGAACATCAAGCGGCCCGCTACCGGCTTCAGCGACACGGATTCCCACGCCGTCTTCGGTACTTCATGCAAGATCACCGCGTCCGCCCGGTCCAGGAATTCGCGCGCGGAGGTCTTAAAGTCGGCGGTCTCCGGATCTAGCACCGACAAATACAGATCAGGCCGCACGAATTTCAAAATGCTGTTCGACTCGATAATCACGTTGCGCGCTTCCTCCATGCGTTGGCGCAAGCTGGGCATGGCTTCGGCCAGACGCCCCTGTTCCGTGCGGGCCCAGAAAACACGTGCCGCTCCGGCCGCGAGGAAGCGCGAGGTATCCGAATCGCCGCTGGGGTCGCGCTCCTCACTGATCGCCCAGGAGTGGTCTGCTGTGGCGCAGTCGCACGCTTCTCCGTTGGCCGAACAGATTCCGTGGCCATATTGCGTGATCTTCACCGCAGTCCATCTCAATTCGGCCAGAGCCGCAATCAGGCCCGCGACCACACTGGTCTTGCCAACATTGCGCGAATGGCCGCCAATCACAACCAGAGCCACAACTAGTCCTTTTTCGCCAGGCGGGCTACCGTCGCCAGCTGTTTCAAATACTGGCGCAGTGGCTGCGCCGGAGTTCCCCAGAACACAATACCCTTCCCCCGCAAGATTTTATTGGGGAGAACTCCACCTTGGCCGCCAAGCATCACACCTTCGCCAATGCGAGCATGCTCTCCAATGCCGACCTGCCCCCCAAGTACCGCTCCATTCTCAATGACGATGCTGCCGGAAAGGCCCGTCTGCGCTGCGATGATGACGTCTTCGCCAATCTGGCAATTGTGTCCGATGTGAACCAGGTTGTCGATCTTCGCTCCGCGCCGGATTCGGGTCTCATCGAGGGCGCCGCGATCGATGGTCGCATTCGCCCCGATTTCCACATCATCTTCAATGACCAGTCGTCCAACCTGCGGAAACTTCTCGTAATGACCCGTCTTGCTATCCCGAACGTAACCGAAACCATCGCTGCCCAGCACAGCCCCGGCATGCACAATGACGCGATCGCCCAGTTTCGTTCCCGGATAAATGGTCACGTTCGAATAAATCTGGCACTCAATGCCAATCGTGACTCCAGTCCCCACGACACAGCCGGCACCGAGGTGGCTGTCACGCCCGATGTGCGCGCGTTCCCCGATCACGGCCTGAGCTTCCACGCAAACACCGGCCCCCAGAACCGCGGACGCATGGACCACGGCGGAGGCGTGCACCGCACCCGTTCCGGGCTGGTGTAATGGATTGCGCAGCATTCGCGCCGCGCGGGCAAACGCAAGTTTGGGATGATCAGTGAGAAGAAGAGCTTTGGAAGAAGCTGTTGCTGCCGCGAACTCCCGCGCAATCACCGCGCCGGCACGACTTTGCAATGCGTGCCCCAGGTGCTTCTCGTCTTCGACGAAGACCAGATCGTCAGCCGATGCCGACTCAATGCTGGCTACTCCCGTGACGTGAAGGCTGGAATCGCCGATCAGGCGCATGCCCAGCGCCTCAGCAATCTGCTGAAGCGAGCATTTCATGTCCTCACTGTATAGCAGCGGGTCGCGAGAACGAAAGGGGACGATCGAAGAGGGCCGCGACCTTCTCGGGCGGTCTTGCTAGTGCGGCAGCGGTGCTGCAAGTGGCGGCATTCTGGCACATCACGAAAGTTGCATCTGGAGCGTTCACCGCGTTACAGCCTTTCGCGCTCGCAGTAGCGCCAGGCGTTAGCGTCCAGGTGCCAACCACCACGCCGTTACTCAATGTCCCGGTGGTGGTGGTCGTCCCATTGGAAGTCCCCGTTAGTCCATCCGGATTACTGGTAAGCGTCAGCACGCTGCCCGTGGTCGAAGAAGTGATCTTCAGGCTCAAGGTGCCGGTCACGTGCCCGGTGGAATCGGTAGTAAACGAGGCGTTGCCGGTTTCTGTTTGGCTGTTCAAATCCTTGGCAAAGCAGGTGTTGTCGTTGAAAAACCCAAATCCGGTGATCTTTAGTGGACCGCTATTGGTGACGTTGAAGGAAACCACGAAATTCAGCAGGCTGGCTTGGCCTCCACCGGGATTGATCAATTGGGCCTCCCAATTTCCCGTGGTGGAGGTGTTGGTCACGGTCGATGGAGTGTTATTCGCACATCCGCACACCGCAAACTCCAGCGCCAGCAGGACCAGGAACGCAAGCCTTCTCATGAACCTTCCTTGAAATGGGATCTTTATGAGAATAGAGAGATGCGGCCAGAGGCGTCAATGGATGTAAGCCGCGCAAGAACTGCCGCTTCGGGTCTGAGCCGCCGATCTATGCGCTGCTACCGAGTTACACCTTGGTCCAGAGATCCGCTCTCGGGTCTTCCGGGTTCAACTTTGCCAATTCCCGCAGTAGTTCCTTGGTGCGCTCGTCGCGCGGCATGGGGACCGTGACCGTTATCTCGACGATTTCATCACCGCGCGTCCCTTCTCTCGTGGCCGAGGGCACACCCTTCTCCCGCAGACGAAGCTTTTGGCCCGACTGCGTTCCGGGCGGGATCTTCAGCAGCGCCCGGCCATCAATCGTGGGCACCTCGATCTTCCCTCCCAAAGCGGCTTCGGTGGCACTGACCGGAACCGTCAAAGAGATGTCGTCCCCCTCGCGGTGGAAGACGGGGTGGTCTCCCGTACGAATAATCACAAAGAGATCGCCTGCCGTGCCGCCCTGGCCTCCAGCATTGCCTTTCCCTGGCAACCGAATGCGCTGGCCATCCCGCGTCCCTGCTTTGATTCGGACTTCGAGGGGTTCGGTATTGGAGATCGTCCCTTCGCCATGGCAGGTGGGGCACATGGTCAAGTTCTTGCCAGTGCCATGGCACCGGGGACATTGCACGTTGAACTTCATCCGCCCGCCGGTTTGGGTGATCTGGCCCGTGCCGTTGCACTGCGGACATTTTCCGGGAGCTTCTAACGCGCCCTGGCCACGACAAGTCGAGCACACGTCTTGCCTTGTGATGTTAAGCCGCATTACGCCGCCGCGAATGGCCGTCCAGAAAGGCACGTTGACCTGATATTCGAGATCCGTACCCGGCTCGGGACCTTGTTCGGCCGCCGCGGCGCCGCGTCCCCCGCCAAACATTGAAGAGAAGATATCGCGGAAGCTTCCTGTGCCCGCTGAAGATTTCTGGTTTCGCCCAGCGTTGTTGATGAAATCAGAAAAATCGAATCCGCCAAAATCGAACTGGGCCCCTTGGCTTCCTCCTCCGCCGGACTGAGCTCCGGGCGGAAAGCCGCCGCCAAATCCTCCGCCGGGACCGCCCGCCCGGGCATACGCTTCGGCCGTAGCTGGATCGATGTTGTCGGAGTAGAAGCCGACCTGGTCGTATATCTTGCGCTTCTTGGGATCGCTGAGAACGTCGTTGGCCTCGGAGATCGCCTTGAATTTCTCTTCCGCGGATTTATCTCCGGGGTTAACGTCAGGGTGATACTTCCGCGCCAGCTTGCGAAAAGCTTTACGGATGTCCTCGGCGGAGGCGGACTTCTTCACCCCCAGGAGCTCGTAATAATCTTTTTTGGTCGTCGTTGCCATTGCCGAAAAAATTCGCTGCTTTACTCCTCGCTGTAGATCGGTTGCCCCGAGTCAGGGTCGATGCGCACGAACACTGGAAATTGCTCGCCGTTAACTCTCGGGAACACCAGCTTGTACCGTTTGCTTTCGCTGATATCGATTCCCTGCGTAATGGGCGCCAAAGCCTTGAAGTCGTCCCGAAAACGTTCCATCACCTCAACCACCGATCTCCCTTGCACCGTAAAGTTAAGAGCCACATCCACTCGGAGCGGATCGATTCTGTCCACTTGAACTTTCCCGCCGCCGTCGAGCAGCGACGTGGCGTGCTCCAGTTTCCCTTGCAGCCACGCCTCGAGTTCCTCGTCTTCCAGTGCGCTGTCGAGAATGTCGGAACGTCCCATTTTTATTGTGACCCAAAAACCCTTCATAGCAGCACATGAGCAAACTTCAGTTCACAATTTTTCGCTTTTCTCTGTCTTCCACCACCACTTTCACGTCCTCGAAATCGGACGCGTCTTCGTAGACCGGAACGGCTCTGGGGCCGCTGGGCGTATCCACGAAGACCAACCACTGTCTCGTATCTTCAGCGAGATCCAAAAAATAAGTCTGATCATTCACCTGGAAATTCAATTCAAGTCACCCCCCAAAAAACTGCCACGGATTACAGCGAATTTGACAGATTCAATCCGTGCATATCCGCGTAAATCCGTGGCCGTATTCGCGCTTACTGCTTCGGTTCGACGTCCACGTACTCGGCGTCGATGACCCCTTCGTCTTTCTTCTGGCCCCCGCCATCCGGACCCGGCTGAGGTCCGGCGCTCGGACCTGCGCCCGGGCCCGCCTGCGCTCCGCCTGCAGGCTGAGCGGCTTTGTACATCTGCTCAGCCAGCTTGTGCGAGGCGGAAGTCAGGCTTTCGCGCGCCTTGTCCATCTGCGCCTTGTCGTTGGACTCGAGCGCCTTCTTGGCATCGGCCAGGGCGTTTTCGACATCTCCGCGTTCCGAGCCGGAGATCTTATCGCCGTGCTCGCGCAGCATCTTCTCGATGTTGTAAACCATCGTGTCGAGCTGGTTCTTAGCCTCGATCGACTCGCGGGCTGCCTTGTCTTCGGCCGCGTGAGCGTCGGCTTCTTTCGCCATGCGCTCGACCTCGTCCTTCGACAGGCCCGAAGATGACGTGATCGTGATCTTCTGGTCCTTCTGCGTCGCAGTGTCTTTGGCGGTCACGTTCAGAATGCCGTTGGCATCGATGTCGAACGTCACTTCGATCTGTGGCACGCCACGGGGCGCGGGCGGAATTCCAGTCAGATGGAATTTGCCCAGAGTTCGGTTCTGCGAAGCCATGGGACGTTCACCCTGCAGCACGTGAACTTCGACCGAGGTCTGGCTATCGGCCGCAGTCGAGAACGTCTCCGTCTTCTTGGTCGGAATCGTCGTGTTGCGCGGGATCATCGGTGTGGACACGCCGCCCAGCGTCTCGATCGACAGAGTGAGCGGGGTGACGTCGAGCAGGAGCAGATCCTTTACTTCGCCCTTGAGCACGCCGCCCTGGATGCCCGCACCGACCGCGACCACTTCGTCCGGGTTCACTCCCTTGTGACCTTCGCGTCCGAAGAGCTCTTTCACGAGCTGCTGAATGCGAGGCATGCGGGTCTGTCCACCAACCAGCACAACTTCATTAATCTTGCTGGTATCAACCCCTGCATCTTTCATGCACTGCTTGCACGGACCCACGGAGCGCTGGATGATGTCTTCGATCATCGATTCCAGCTTTGCCCGGGTCAACTTCTTGACCAAGTGCTTGGGACCGCTGGCATCCGCCGTGATGAACGGCAAATTGATTTCCGTCTCCATGGTGGTCGAGAGCTCGATCTTGGCGCGCTCGGCCGCGTCACGCAGTCGCTGCAGAGCCATCTCGTTACCTTTGCCGCGCAAGTCGAGACCCTCATCCTTCTTGAATTCGTCGATCAGCCAATCCACCAGGCGCTGGTCGATGTTGTCGCCGCCCAGGTGCGTGTCACCATTGGTGGCTTTCACCTCGATCACGCCTTCGCCGACTTCGAGGATGGAAATATCAAACGTTCCGCCGCCAAAGTCGTACACGGCGATCGTCTCGTCCTTGCCTTTATCCAGACCATAGGCCAGTGCCGCGGCCGTGGGCTCGTTGATGATTCGCTTTACTTCGAGGCCGGCGATCTGTCCGGCATCTTTGGTAGCCTGCCGTTGCGCATCATTGAAGTATGCGGGAACCGTAATGACGGCTTCCGTGACTTTCTCGCCCAGGTAGTCTTCAGCCGCCTTCTTCAGCTTCTGCAGAATCAGTGCCGAAATCTGGGGTGGAGTGTACTCTTTACCCTGCGCCAGTACGGCGACATGGTCCCCAGACTGGACGACCTTGTATGGGACCATTTTGATCTCTTCTGTTACTTCGTCGTAGCGGCGTCCCATAAACCGCTTGATCGAATAGACGGTATTCTCCGGGTTGGTAATGGCCTGCCGCTTGGCGACTTGCCCTACCAGTCGTTCGCCGGTCTTGGTGAAACCGACGACCGAAGGAGTGGTCCGGCCTCCTTCTTCGTTAGCGATGACCTTGGGTTCTCCACCTTCCATGACCGCCACGCAGGAGTTGGTGGTACCCAGGTCAATTCCGATAATCTTTGCCATAGGCTGCTGCCTCCTAAAACTCTAAGTCCTTTGCAATCAACGTATATACAATTGCGCCGACCATTATCCTAGAACTTGAGTGGATTATTGTCAAGTTTTAGATGACCCATGGATGCTTAAGGTTGCGGCATTTTCGAAAAGGAAGCGCCAGTGGATTCTGGATTACACCCCCGCAGCAGCGAGGGTTCTAAGGCGCTTTGCAGGCTGCCTCAAAATCGGAATACGAACCGGGCTGAAGAGTGACGGAAAGGATCTCTCCCATGTAGGGCCGCTCCTTACCACCACCGCGATAAACACTCCCATCGGGTTCAAAGTTGCGCTGGATGCTGCTGTGGTCATCCATGACGAGGTTGGGATTTTGCCAGTGTCCGCGCAATTCGAGCCTTGGTCTGTGGTCGTATCCCTGGCCAAACGCGAATACTGGCCGGTAGTGCATATACAATCCGATCTTCTCTCCATCCGTATTGAGGTTCAGGCCGCGACGCATGCTGCCGCCCAGCGTCATTCGGAAGATTTCGTGCCGTGGGGAACAGAGATAGGCCTGCCCTGTTAAGGCTGATTCTGGCACGATCCTCTGTTTCGCGGACGTGGGATAGAGGTACACGTAGACCACGTACTTCCCGCTCTTGGCGTGCATCGTACCCACCCCTTGCCACTGAGGAAGCCAGTGAAACTTGCCCCCGAGATAGTAACCCCAGGGAGCAAAGACGGCGATAATGGCTGCAAAGACCACGCAACCAAGTGCGACAAGTATGATGGTTTGCCCCAGGCAGCCAAGACATCCGAAGCGCGACTTGGATCGCCGCCGAAAGCTCGCGCCAGCGAAACCTGGTGAGTTATCCATTTGCTGAATTGTCCAGGGTCGGGAGGGGGCAATCTAGTCCATATCGAGTTTCCACCACGCCTGTCCACCCGGCGAACGGTAGAACCCCCACCCTAGCAGTACGCGCACTGGAGCAGAAACGGTCTGAGTCACGAACTTGAGTTCCACCCAATGAATAGAACACCATGGCTATTCTCAATCAGTCTAGCGCTGGGAATGGGAAACGTGGTCGCGAATTTAGTCCCGCGATTCGCATCAGATTTCCCCTGCTCCCGCCTACCCGTCGATATCTGAGTGGCCAGCATGAGACCCCTCAAAGGAATAGTTATGGCGCATGCGACTCCGTGAGTCCTCATCGCGATTCGCTCCAGGTTCCTTCGCCCAGGTGGGAGTGTATTACCATTCTCAGCGATGACCTCTCGCCTCCGCCGGTGGCTGAACGATCCTGTCATCCTCTTGATGTTCACCGCCGGACTGCTTGCATTCGTAGTGCAATCCGGGGAACTGGGAACGGCCGACACGATGCATCGGCTGCAGACCACGCACTGGCTGTGGACTTCCCAGCCCCAAGTTTTTCCCAATGAGTATCCCGAGTTCGGACTCCACGGGCGGAATGGCCACATCTATAGCTGGTACGGCATCGGGCAGTCATTGCTCATGTTGCCCGCAGATGTGATCGCCACCTGGATCGCTCACTGGCACATCTTTGCCGGGTACCAGGACGATCCCGCAGTGCGCAGCATCCTCGTGAGTTGCAGCACAAATATCTTGGTGATTGTGCTCACCGCACTAATTTCGTTTCGCCTGCTCCGGCAACTGCGCTTCGAAGTGCGCGAGTCCGTGTGGGGTGTGCTGGCCCTGCTGTTCTGCACCACCCATCTGCATTACACACAGAACATGCAGGAGAACAACTACATCATGCTGCTAACCCTCGTGGGAATCTCGTTCCAGTACGAGTGGTTGCGGACGCAGAGTCAGCGAGCGCTGTGGATTGGATCAGCCGCGTTGGGATTGAACCTACTGACGCGGGTGACAACGGCCCTGGACATCATGGCTGCCGGCATCTTCCTGCTGATGTTGGTCTGGTTCGAGGGAGGCCGTAAACGCGAACTGTGGTCGCAGGCCATTGCCTATTGCAGGGTGGCCGTCCCCGTGTACATTTTTTTCGGGCTGGTGGAGCGTTTCTACAGTTGGTATCGCTTCGGGTCGTGGACCCAGACTTACATTCCCATTTTTGCTCGGGAATCGCGCATGCAAGACCCCAGCCTGCCCGCAAATTTCCCCTGGAGCACTCCGCTCCACGAAGGCGTTCTCGGCGCCCTTTTCAAGCCAGAAAAGTCGATTTTTCTTTTTGACCCGCTGCTGATCCTGGCCTTACTGCTGTTCGTGTTGCTGTGGAAGCGTATGACAGCCGAGGTCCGTGCCTACGCTGTGACCACTCTTCTTCTGCTTGTCGGTTACATCTGCTTTTACGCCCGTTACACATACTGGGCGGGAGATTTCGCGTGGGGTGATCGTTACGTCTCGACGGCGGTAGAAATGGTCGCGCTCCTCAGCATTCCTCTGCTGCTGCGCTACAAGGCGGAATTGGCTCTGTGGACGCGCGCATCAGCGGCCTTGCTGATTGCGGCGAGCCTGTTGATTCAAATCGCATCGCTGATGTTCTGGCTGCCTCTGGAGATCTACCAAATGGAAACGCTAGGGCACCCGACATTTGTCATCGCACTGCGCTTTAAGAATATCGTTGCCTTCGCACTGGGCAAGATGGCCGCGTGGGGTTTGGACACCGAAGCCATGCATCAGGACGCATGGGACTACGTGCACATCACTACGTGGAATTTCTTTCCATGTCTGCTGCGCCGTGTCGGCGCGGCTCCTGCTTGGGTGATAGAAACCGCGTTTGCTGCCTGGGGTCTTGCTCTCGTCGTATTGGCCGCAGTGCTGTTGAGAATTAAACAACTCCTCAGTGCCCGGTGAGAGATCACAAGATCCCATGCGAGGGGTCGCGCGCAAAGCGCGCGATGAGGACAAACAGATAGACGGCGAAATTGGCGAAATTATTATGTGGCAGTGCCCTCGTTGTTGCGCTTGGCGGGTGAGCCCGATTGGTCCACCTCTACAGGAGCCGTTGTTTTACAAGGATTTCTCGCTGAGGTATCGTGGATGCCGCTTTCCTTCCATTTCTTCCGAGGTGCAGCATGTCGCTTCATCGACCTGTTCTCTTCCGCCTTGCTCTAATCCTGTTCATGACTTCAACAATGCTGGCAGCGCAACCAGAGCCGCCAGTGGCCAAGCGTCAACAAGCCGAGCCAGAGCGCGTCTCCGCGGACTCGGCCCGCACCACACCGGGCGGAGCGACTTTCACCGTTCCGTCCGGATGGTCTATCGCCAGCGGAACGCATCTTGCGATCTTGCAACCGCCCGAGCCTGACACTCGCGTCGTCATCTTCGATGCACCAGCCGGGAATGCAAAAGCCGCAGTTGAATCCGCGTGGGCGGCTTATAAGCCGGAGTTCAAGCGTCCGCTGAAGTTAATCACTCCGCGGCCGCCGCATGAAGGATGGGAAGAGCGCGAGGTCTTCGATTACGAGACTTCCCCCAATGAACGCGCAGTCGTAGAAGCTCTGGCTCTGCGCGCGGGAACAGCCTGGACCGTTCTTATTCTCGAGGGAACTGAGCCGACAGTCGAGAAGCGCTCGGCGCCCATCAACCTGGTCTTTGGAAGTATCCGGCCCAAAGGCTACCAGCGCGAGATCTTTGCCGGCCATCAACCGCATCCCCTCGATGCCTTTCGCATCGCGCAGATCAAAGAATTTGTGCAGAACTCGATGCAGCAACTGGGCGTGCCCGGAGTCTCCCTCGCGATCATGGACCACGGAAAGATTGTGTACGAAGGCGGCTTGGGAGTACGCGAACTCGGGAAACCCGACAAGGTGGATCAGAATACCTTGTTCATGGCCGCCTCGAACACAAAAGGCATGACGACGCTGTTGTTGGCGGAACTGGTAGATGAAAAGAAGCTTCGCTGGGACCAGCCGGTCGTGGAGGTCTATCCCGCGTTCAAGCTCGGAGATGCCGATACTACGAAAAGGGTTCTGGTCAAGAATTTGATTTGCGCCTGCACCGGATTGCCGCGTCAGGATCTGGAGTGGCTGTTCGAATACAAAAACGCTACGCCCGACTCCGAGTTGAAACTGCTCGGAACCATGCAGCCCACCAGCAAGTTTGGCGAGGTTTTCCAGTACAGCAATCTCATGGCTACGGCAGCAGGTTACATTGGCGGGCACCTGGTGCATCCCGATCGCGACCTTGGCACTGCTTACGACAATGCAATGCAGGAAAAAATCTTTAATCCGCTGGGGATGAAGTCTACGACGTTCGATTATGCCAAAGCGCTCGCGGGAAACCACGCCAGCCCCCATGGGGACGACGTTGATGGCAACACCCGCGTAGCCAGCATGGACATCAATTACTCGATCCTGCCGGCCCGCCCCGCAGGCGGAGTGTGGACTTCGGCTGCCGATCTCATGCGCTACGTGCAGCTCGAGTCCACGCAAGGCAAACTGCCGAGCGGCAAACAACTAGTCTCCCCGGAGAACTTACTCGCACGACGCGCGCCTCAAATTGCAGTGGGAGAAGATGCCTCATATGGCATGGGGCTCGAAGTGGATCGCAAGTACGGCATTCCTATCGTGAGCCATGGCGGCAGCATGTCGGGCTTCAAGAGTAACTGGTATCTGCTCCCTGATTTCGGGATCGGAGCTGTCATTCTCACCAACTCCGATACCGGAGGACTACTCGAAGGCCCATTGGAGCGCCGCTTGCTTGAAATTCTGTTCGATGGAAAACCGGAAGCCATCGCGGACGTCGCGTCGCGAGCAGCAGCGCACAAAGCGCAGATTGCAAAAGAGCGCGAACGCCTAGTCGTTCCCGCTGCGGCCGACGTGGTCTCTGGTTTGGCCAAACACTATTCCAGCAAGGAACTCGGTGATCTTCGTATCTCGACCGAGAACGGATCCACGACATTCGATGCAGGCGAATGGAAGAGCCAGGTAGCCTCCCGCAAGAACGACGATGGCACGACTTCATTCATCACCATTGATCCGGGAACGGATGGATTCGAATTTGTGGTCGGAGAACGGGAGGGCAAGCGAGTGCTGATCATCCGCGACGGCCAGCACGAGTACACGTTCCAAGAGATCGTGTAGCCCCGGACGCCTCGTCAGGGGTTGCGCGAGGCGCGCAATGGATGCGCTCTGATCTTTCTTCAGGCCCTTTGCTCGACGACTCGCGCCGGCGCTCGCGGGCGCACTAGGCGTGCGGCCCCGCCGCGAGGTACCCTTTGCCCACCGTCCGGGTTGCGGTGGAACGCGTCGCAATTCCTGCCAGAGCCGAAAAAGTGGTAGTCACTCCAAGACAGGCGAAAATCGCGCGCCAAGCATACCGCGATTTTGGCAAAGGCTGGCACAAAGCCGGTCTCAATTTTGGGGACTGTTTCGCCTACGCTTTGGCGAAAGATTTAGATGAACCGCTGCTCTTTAAAGGCGACGACTTCCCATGCACAGACTTTGAAGCCGTACTGTAAGGCCTACTCGACAGTCACGGACTTAGCGAGATTCCTGGGCTGGTCTACGTCGCAACCGCGCCGTACGGCGATGTGATACGCCAGCAGTTGCAGCGGAACAATCTCCAGGATAGGCGACAGTTCCTCGGGCGCCGGCGGGATAAACAGGACGTGGTCCGCGGATTCCCTGATTTCTTCGTCCCCTTCGGTAGCTAAGGCGATGACCACCCCCGACCGTGCCTTCACTTCCTTCAGGTTGGAAATAGTCTTTTCATACCGCAACACGGAATCAGGATCACTCTGGTCCCGGGTCGCAATCACCACCACCGGCAGATTCTCGTCAATCAGAGCGTTTGGCCCATGCTTCATCTCGCCCGCGGGATAACCTTCAGCGTGGATGTAGGAAATCTCTTTCAGCTTCAATGCGCCTTCCAGTGCAATGGGGTAGTGAATGCCGCGCCCGAGGAACAGGAAGTCGTGGACTTTCTGATAGCGCTTGGCAAGATCGTCGCACGCTTCATCCTGCGAAAGGAGGTGTTCAAGCTTGGCTGGAATGCGAGTCAGTTCCAGCATTGCTGATCGTGCCTGCTCCGGCTTCATGACGCTACGCACCTGCGCCAGGTACATGGCAAATATGTAGAGCGCAGTAAGTTGTCCGGTAAACGCCTTGGTGGAAGCAACGCCGATTTCCGGCCCCGCATGAGTGTAGATGGTGCCCGCGGCTTCGCGCGTAATCATCGATCCCACGACGTTGCAGATCGCCAGGGTCTTGGAGCCTTTTACCTTGGCCTCACGTTGCGCGGCAATGGTGTCGGCCGTTTCTCCCGACTGAGAAATCACCAGAGTGATCGTGTCGGGGTCCACGATCGGATTCCGGTAGCGCCACTCGCTGGCATAGTCCACCTCGACCGGTACTCGGGCGAGCGACTCGATCATGAATTTCCCCGCCTGTCCGGCGTGCCAACTGGTCCCGCAGGCAATGATGTTGATCTTTTTTGCGGCGCGGAATTCGTCCTCGCTGATCTTCATCTCGTCCAAAAAAATGTGACCCGTAGCCTGGGACACCCGCCCTAAAGTAGTGTCACGGACGGCGCGCGGCTGCTCGTGAATTTCCTTGAGCATGAAGTGCTTGAAACCGCCCTTTTCCGCCTGGATCGGATCCCAGGTCACGCGCTGCAGCTGTCGCGAAACCGCATTGCCGTCAAAATCCGTGAGTTGCACGCCGTCGGGCGTTACGACAGCCATGTCGCCATCGGCGAGAAAGAAGATGTCCCGGGTGTGATGCAGGATGGCGGTGACATCCGAGGCAACAAAGTACTCGCCATTGCCCAAACCAATCACCGCCGGAGGACCGTTGCGTGCCGCCACAATTTTGTCAGGGTCATCGCTCGAGATCACCGCCAGGGCAAAGACTCCGCTCAACTGCTTGACTGTCATGCGCACCGCTTGTTCCAGAGAAGGCCGCCCATTTAGAGTGGGGGCGCAGTATTTCTCCACCAGGTGCGCGATGATCTCCGTATCTGTTTCGGTAGTAAACTTGTGCCCTTCCTCGATCAGCTTCTTCTTCAGGCTGAGATAGTTCTCGACAATGCCATTGTGTACGACGACGATCTTCCCGGTGCAGTCCCGGTGGGGATGCGCATTCTCTTCGGTAGGGCGGCCATGCGTGGCCCAGCGGGTGTGACCGATACCGTATGTACCCTGGATCGGCTTCTGCCGGACCGACTCTTCCAGATTTCGCAGTTTGCCCTCGGCACGCCGCAGTCGCAGCCCCTCACCATTGCCGCAAACCGCTATTCCAGCGGAGTCGTACCCACGATATTCGAGTCGTCGCAAACCCTCGAGAATCACGGGCACAACACTTTTCTTGCCTACATACCCGACAATGCCACACATGAAATAGCCTCGATGACTTACTCAGCCAGGGAGAATCGGAAATCTTCAATGACTGGATTAGTCAGAACTTCTCGCGCAATGCGTTCGACTTCCGACTGCGCCTCTTCACGCGATAGCCCACCGTCCAGCGTGAGCTCAAAGTACTTGCCTTGGCGCACTCCCTCTAAGCCCTTGTAGCCCATTTTTTTCAGCGCGCCATGAATCGTCTTGCCTTGCGGATCCAGCACACTTTTCTTCAGTGAAACGTAGACATATGCAGTCATAAGCCGACATTATACGTGAGGGTAGTGGAACCGAAGATTACCTTAGCAGCGGCACTAGTCGAGGCAAAACACCGTTCATCACTGGCTCAACTTCCGATCCAGTTCGGCCAGTGCGTCTTCCAGCATCCTGCGATGGTGTGGGTTCTGAACGGTCGCAAGTTGCTGGGCAATCTGCTGCCGCGACAAACGCAGAATTTCTCTTTGACGGTGATTTGCAGCCTCTTCCCGGCTCAGCCGCAAGCGCCCGCTTGCGGGTTTGTCGCTGGCCTCTGCCTGTTGCGCCTCGATGGATTTGCTTTCCCAGCCGCGAGCCATTTTCATTATTATCGCAGCTCCCTACACCGCGACTGGCGAGGGAGCAAAAAAAATGGTAGTGCAACTAACAATCGGGCTATAATCCCGGCGAACGAATCCACGCCTTTGAGGGGGGGCGCAGTCGGAGTTCTCTCTCGTGGATCTGTTGTTTGCCCCGCACGCAAACCTCCCTGGTTCCTTCGGTCGACACTGTCTGACCATCCCATGTCGTAAAGACTCCTGCAATCCAAAGAGACCGTGGTCTCATTCAGGCCTGCTTTCGCCATTCACGGCCCACGGTCATGGCGGGAAGTGTGGCGAGGTACTGCATCATGCCGGATGAGACCTTAGGCTCGGGGGGGCCGAACGCGCAGCCCTCAGAATTGACAGAAAGCAAACTCTTTGCAGCTTATAGTTCGTCCGCTGCGATTTGCATCCTGGACGCAGAAGGACGCTTCGTCTGGGTAAACCACGAATTTGCGGTAATGAGTGGAGTGCCGGCATCCGAGCACTTCGGCAAGACACTCACCCACGTTCTCGGATCCATTGCACAGGAACTCGAGCATTGCGTGCGTCGAGCTCGGGTGGAGGGCCAGCCGATTCTGAATGCCGAGATCCGTGCCATGCATCCGATCAGAAGAACGGAAGTCCAATGGCGGCTGCATTTGTTTCCGATCAGGCAGGACGAAGGCAACGCACGCGTTGGCATTGTGGCAAGCGACCTCACGGAGGAGAAGAAGCTTGCCAGAGCAGTTGAAGAACTGAACGGCAAACTACACAAGGAAATGAACTGGCTCCACGTTCTCGCCGACATCAACAATCTCTTGTCATCCAACTGGGATATAGCGTTCCTGTTCCCCCGAATCTCGGCTTATCTACGCCGGGTTTTGCGGCAGGAGATGGCCGCTTTCCTCCTCTATGACACCGAGAATGACAACCTCGTGCGCCATGCTTTGGACTTTCCCCTCAGCAAGGGATTGCTGGCCCAGAGTCCAGTGAGCGGAAAAGGAAATCCAGCGAAACAAGCGCTGGACGCAGGTGTTGGGATGGTTCTCTCCCGGAAGGAATTAGAGACGCTCGACAGTAGCATCGCTCGGAGTCTCTTAGCCGAGGGCCTGCAATCTGTGTGTTGCCTTCCGATGACGCGGCCCCAGGGACCTCTGGGCGTCCTGGTTCTCGGAAGTACGCGCCCCCATGCCTTCGTTTCCGACGACATGGTTCCGCTGACCCAAGTGTCTAGCCAGCTTAGCCTGGCCATGCAAAATCATCTTGCTGCATCTGAAATCAAGTTACTGCAGCAACGCCTCGGCGAAGAACGCAAATATCTTGAGGGCGAAATCGAGTACCAGGGGCACTTCACGGAACTTGTGGGCGACAGTCCAGCACTAACACAGGTGCTTCAGCAAGTGCTCACGGTGGCGGCAAGCGGCGCCACAGTGCTCATCCAGGGTGAAACCGGCACCGGAAAAGAGTTGATCGCGCGAGCCATTCATCGCTTGAGCCAGCGTAAGGATGCTCCTTTCATAAGGATCAACTGTGCCGCGATCCCTACAGGTCTGCTGGAAAGTGAGCTCTTCGGGCACGAGAAGGGAGCTTTCACAGGAGCGATCAGCCAAAAGATCGGCCGCATGGAACTTGCCAACGGAGGAACTCTGTTCCTTGATGAAATCGGCGAAATCCCGCTCGAACTGCAACCCAAGTTGCTCCGTGTGCTGCAGGATCAAGAATTTGAACGCCTGGGTAGTAACCGGACGATCAAGGTGGACATGCGCGTGGTTGCAGCCACCAATCGCAATCTGGCGGAGAGGATTGCGCAGAATCAGTTTCGCAGCGATCTATATTACCGCTTAAGCGTATTCCCGATCCTTGTGCCACCGCTGCGCCAAAGGAAAGAAGATATTCCTCTGCTGGTGCGTTACTTCGTGCGCCAAATCAGTGTCCGCATGGATCGCCACATCGAATCCATTCCCCCGGGCGCTATGGACGCGCTTCTGCACTGGCACTGGCCTGGAAACGTTCGCGAACTGGAAAACCTGATGGAACGATCGGTCATTTTGAGCGAAGGACCGGTTTTGCGCATACCGGTATCTGAGTTGCGTTCGCTGGACTCACCCGAAGACTCCGACGTACCCAATCAAAATCTGGATTATGCCGATCGCCAGCACATTGTTCGAGTGCTGCGAGAGACGCGCGGGAAGATCTCCGGCCCGAACGGCGCTGCCATCCGCTTAGGCCTGAAGCGCACAACCCTGCAGTCAAAGATGCAGCGCTTGGGGATCACCCGCCAGGACTATATGGGTAAGCAGCCCTAAATCAGCCGAACTGCCCGCGCTACAGCCTAACCTTACGACGCACAACCTCCATGATTCTTACATGGGTCTGACTGGGTGTTCCGCGCGCGTCCACCGTGACCACACGCGAGGGTTCGCGTTTTGCGATAGTGGCGAAGCCTTCGCGCACTCGCGCGAAGAAGGCGCGTGTCTCCTGCTCGAAGCGGTTCTCATCGTGCCCGCGCGCCGCATTCTTCGAAGTACGCTCATTTCGTCGACGCGCGCGTTGCAGGCTGGCATGCGGATCCGAATCCAGAAGCAGCGTTAGGTCGGGTTGCAGGTTGCCACACAGCACCCGATGCAGTGCGCGGACAGCTTCGCTTCCGAGCCGGCGTCCGCTCCCCTGGTAGGCCTCGGTGGAGTCGGTAAAACGATCACAAAGCACGATGCTGCCCGACGCCAGCCCGGGCTCAATCACTTCGGCGATGTGTTGCGCACGCGAGGCAAACATCAGTGCCATTTCAGCGCGAGCGTCGAGAGCGGTGGTGCCGGAATCTAGTAGCACTTTGCGGATCTTCTCTCCTGTCGCCGTGCCTCCAGGCTCGCGTGTTTCAACGACTTTGTGTCCGGCCTCGCGCAGCGCCGCCGCCAGCTTGCGCATTTGCGTGCTCTTGCCGCTTCCGTCTAGGCCCTCGAAGGTGATGAATTTTCCGCGACGCGTCATGCAGCGGAATGATATCAGTCCGCACACTCCGGGAAGCACGCTCCTGAGCGCGAGCACCTGTACGCCTCCACTCGCCACTGCTATATTTCTAGGCGTCTGCCGTACCCATTGGGTTCATTTCATCGCACACATCCGGGAGTCCGCATAAATGAGATTGGCAAAACACCTGGCGATCGTTTTTGTCCTGTTTCTTTCCGCTCTTGGCTGGTGCGCCGCACCGACGATCACAATTTCTGTCGATGCGACGCATGCTCCCAGGAAGATTTTCCACGCTTCCCTGAAGATCCCAGCCAGCGCCGGTGACCTCACGCTGTACTACCCGAAGTGGATTCCTGGCGAGCACGCTCCCGACGGCCCGGTCGTCGACCTTGCCGGGCTGTTTTTCAAGGGAAATGGGCAGCCGCTCAAGTGGCGGCGCGATTTGCAGGATGGATTCACCATTCATGTGGATATTCCCACAGGGGTCAGTGAAGTCGAGGCCGAGCTCGACTTTCTCTCTCCCGCACAGTTCGAAGGCGGTTTTTCGGCGGGATCGTCGGCTACCGACAAGCTGGCAATTATCAGTTGGAACCAGGTTCTGCTGTATCCAAGAGGATGGAAGGCCGATGAGATCAATTACACCGCATCATTGAAAATTCCGGAGGGATGGAAATTTGGCACACCGCTTCGGATTGCCAGCGAAGGTGGAAACGAAATTCATTTCAAAACAGCTTCCCTCACGACGCTGGTCGACTCACCAGTCATCACAGGAGAATTCCTGAAAGTAGTTCCACTGGCGCAAGATCCTCTGACAGAAATGGATATTGCGGCTGACAGCGCCGCCGCGCTGGATGCTCCCGCCGAAGTCTGGGACCATTACAAGAGCCTGGTCGATCAGGCACAGAAACTTTTCGGCGCGCATCATTATCGCGATTACCATTTTCTCTACACCTTGAGCGATCACGTGGCACACTTCGGGCTTGAGCATCACGAATCCGACGACAGCCGCGTGGACGAACGCGCGCTGGTGGACGATACCTCCCGCAAACTTTCGGCTAGCTTGCTGCCTCACGAGTACGTTCATAGCTGGAATGGGAAATATCGCCGTCCTTACGATCTCGCGACTCCGGACTACCAACAGCCCATGCAGGACGATCTGCTATGGGTCTATGAGGGGCTGACGAACTACTTGGGATTTGTGCTTACAGCGCGCAGCGGGCTGCTCACCGCCGAGCAGGATCGCGACGATCTCGCGGTTACCGCCGCACAACTGGATCATCTTCCCGGGCGGAGGTGGCGCAATCTGCAGGACACGGCTGACGCCGCCCCGGAGCTTTATTTCGCTCCACCGTCTTGGTACTCCTGGCGGCGAGGCACGGATTTCTACAGCGAAGACACCTTGAACTGGTTGTGGGTGGACGTGATTATCCGGCAGCAAAGCAAGGGTAAGAAATCAATTGACGATTTCTGCCAGCACTTCCATGGTGCTCCCAGCACCGGGCCTGCGCTGAAGACCTACGATTTCGATGACGTGGTGAACGCACTCAATCAGGTTGTTTCTTATAACTGGCGCGGGTTCTGGACCGACCGCCTCACAAACCACGGTCCGGGCGCGCCTCTCGGCGGCATCGACGGCAGCGGATGGAAGGTGATCTACAACGACACGCCTTCCGAGATGCTGAGTGGCATGGCGAGCATGTATCACATCGTTCCTGCCGGGCTCGCGCTCGGGCTCTCGTTACGCGACGACGGCGGCATAAACGATACGGTCGAAGATGAGGTCGCAGCCAAGGCCGGCATCGGTCCGGGAATGAAACTGGTGGCAGTGAATGGTCGCCGGTTCACTGCTGAGGTCCTGCGGGATGCGATCAAAGCCGCCAAAGGCGGTAGCGAGAGTATCGATCTGCTGATAGAGAATACCGATTACTACAAGACATACAAGCTCGACTATCACGGCGGGGAGATGTATCCGCACCTGGTGCGAGATGAATCAAAACCCGACCTACTCGGCGAGATTCTGAGAGCGAAATAGCTTTTGGCGCCTGCGGGGCCAGGGTTAGCCAACTGGCCCTGAGTTACAATCTCAGGCGCCCATGAGCCTGCTCCGTTGCGCCCTAGTCGCTCTGCTGCTTCTTCCTTCCGCCAACGCTCAAACCATCCTCGGATTCAGTCCATCATCTGCCGCTCGGGAACGCGAAATCGAAAGCAAGTTCAAAGCCATCCCCAACCCGGATGAGGAACGCCGGCAGCATCGAATCTTCACCCAGGCACCGCACGTAGCAGGGTCCAAGCGCAACAACGAATTGGCCGAATACATTCGCGACGAGTGGAAGAAGCAGGGACTCGAAGACGTGGTCATCCGGCGTTATGACGTCTACGGAACGAATCCGAAGAGCGCGTCGCTGGAGATGATCGCGCCCACACACTATCAGGCGCTGCTCCGCGAAACTCCGATCGAGAGCGATGCAGATTCGAAAAATCCAGCGATTAGCACGGCATGGCTCGGCATGTCGATCTCGGGCGAGGTGACGGCGCCCCTGGTGTACGGGCACAGCGGCAATCCCGAAGACTACGATCTGCTGCGGAAAAACGGCATCACCGTGAAAGGCAAGATCGTCCTGGTGCGCTACTCAAATCCCTACAGCTATCGCGGATTCAAAGCGCTGACGGCGCAGCGCGAGGGGGCGGCGGCGATCCTTATTTACAGCGATCCCGCCGAAGACGGCTACAGGCAAGGCAAGGTTGATCCCGACGGTCCTTGGGGACCCGAATATCACATTCAGAGAGGCGCGATCACCTACGACTTCATGGTGCCGGGCGATCCGCTCACGCCGGGATGGGCGTCGATTCCTGGGGCCGAGCGCATCCGCATCGAAGATGCGATGTCTGCACCGAAGATCATGGCGCTCCCGCTCTCCTGGCACGATGCCAAGCCGCTGCTGGAGAATATGCGCGGTCCTGTGGCACCTGAGAGTTGGCAGGGAGGCTTGCCCTTCCAATACCATCTCGGCGGCGAAGAGGTACAAGCGCATTTGAAAATCCAAATGGAGAACGGCATACAGCCCTATTACGTTGTGGAAGGGCGCATTCGCGGGTCGGAGTTGCCCGACCAATGGGTAGTGCTCGGCAATCACCGCGACGCTTGGGTCTTCGGAGGAGTTGATCCCTCCAGCGGCACCGCGTCCATGATGGAGCTCACGCGCGCTCTGGGCGACCTGAAAAAACGTGGCATTCGTCCCCGCCGGACCATGGTGATCTGTAGTTGGGACGGCGAAGAGGTGGGCTTGACGGGCTCGACGGAGTGGGGAGAGCAATTCGCCGACGAGCTTAGGTCGAAAGCGGTGGCTTATATTAATGTCGATGAAGCGGCATCGGGGCCCAACTTCCACGGGCAGGCGGTCGCATCCTTAGCGCCCATGTTGGCCGAGACCGCGCAAACTCTGGAGGATCCCTCGGGCAAAACTCTCCATGACGCGTGGAAAGCTACCATCGAGCGCGAACGCGCAGAACGCAAGCAGTCGAGCCAAATGAATGACTCCGGCGTGGCATCAACCACGCTGGCGGATACGCGCATCGGCAGCGGCTCCGATCACACCGTCTTCCTCAACTTCATTGGCATGCCGGTGATCGGATTGCAGTTTGACGGCGACTACGGCGTCTATCACTCCGCATACGACGACTTCTATTGGATGAATCACTTCGGCGATCCCGGCTACCGGTATCACACACTGATGTCGCAGGTCTGGGGAGTCACCTCGCTCCGCCTGGCCAACGCCGATCTGTTGCCCTTTGACTTTGCAACCTACGCCGGCAACGTGCGCCAGTTTCTGGACGAACTGACCAACGGCAAGAACATGGCGCAGTTGGATCTGAGCGCGGTGCGGAAGCAGATTGACGACTTCGAGGCTGCCGGCAAGCGCCTCGACGAAAAACTCAGCACTACTCTCGCTTCCGGGAAGATCGATCCCAGGCTGGCTTCAGAACTGAATCGCGGCATGATGCAAGTCGAGCGCAACTGGCTCAATCCCGATGGCATTCCGGGGCGTCCATGGTTCAAGCACATCCTCTATGGCGCGCGTTTCACTTACGCCCACCTGGAATTGCCCGGACTGGCTGAGGCCTTAGAGAAGCAGGACTGGCCGATTGCGAAGCAGCAGGCGGAAATCCTGCAGCACGCACTCGAGAAGAACACCGAACTGCTGAATCAACTCGTCACGAAAACCACAGAAAAGCAATAGCTCAGACGTACCAGGTTTATTTCTCCTTCATTTCGCGTTCCATGACTTTGCGTAGCGCGCGGTTAATCCGCGTCTGGTAACGGCTTCCGTCCTTCTTGAACCAGGCCAGTACGTCGGCATCGAGCCTCAGCGTGACCGGCTTTTTGAGTGGCCGGTAGAGATCCATGTTCTGGATTGAAAACGACTTCTTATTGGATTCCTCAGCGGAGGCTTGCAGCGTGAGGGCCTTGCGCCGTCCAGTTCCCGTGCCCGCGCCGGAGTTCTTCGGGCGACTGGTGGAAGCTCGGGCGCGCTTCGATTGCCCGCGGACCGCCGCATCATTGCGTTCAAGTCTCTGTCTTCGCGTCATCCTATCCTTGTACCCGCATTTGTATGTACAGCTTTGTAATTGTATGTACATCTTTGTGCGTCGGAATGTTCCTGAAGGAACACTCTTGCCATATCCCAGCCGTCACCCCGCCAGATCTTCTGGTACACCCCCCACAGCATCCGTAAGTTCGGCAATTTCGTCGTCCATAAAAGCAAACGCCTCCTGAGGCACTGGATTCTGCCACACCGGGGCAAAGGACTGGCGATGAAGCGGCGTGGGGCCTAGCTCTCGCAGGGCTGTCAGATGCTTAGGCGTACTGTACCCCTTGTGGGAGGCCAATCCATATGCAGGAAATACCGCATCCCACTCGCACATGATGCGATCGCGTTCAACCTTGGCCAGAATAGAGGCGGCCGCGATAGACGCGGACAAAGCGTCTCCGTGGATGATGGGCTTCTGCGGCAGGTCACAGTCGATCTTCACCGCGTCAATTAGCAGGTGATCGGCGGCAGGAGCAAGGCGCATCACGGCCTCGCGCATGGCCGCGCGCGATGCATGGTAGATGTTGATCTGATCGATGCGGGCAACGTCGACCGCGGCAACTGCCCAGGCGATACAGTGCTCCCGGATTCGTTGTGCCAGCACTTCCCTTCTTTCCGGCAGCAGCAACTTGGAATCCCTGAGACCGCGGATGCGGTATGCCGGGTCGAGGATCACCGCCCCAGCCACAACGCAACCGAATAATGAACCGCGCCCTACTTCGTCCACGCCCGCAACCAGGCGCGCACCTGATTCCCAAGCCTTTTTCTCAAAGCGCAACGTGCAGCGCAACTTCTTCAGCAGCCGCAGCTTGGCAGCGGATGGAGACAAGGGTCGTGCGGTAGGAGCTTTGAGAACGGAGGGCTTCATGCCAGAACCTGGAGTTGTTTCCATCTTCACCGACCGGAGCGAATCCTGCAAGCGAAGATTCGAATGATTATTTCGGAGCTGGCTACTATGCCTTGGTAACGCTAATTAGTAACCGTGTTTTGGTTACGAAGGGCCGATTGTCCAGCTGGCCATGTACTGCTAATGTGACCTTAACGCAGCAGATCAGTACAGGTAATGAGTACGGAATTAAATCCCGGAGAAAAGACGGCGCATCTGGCTCTGCCGCTGCGCTGGAGCCTGCTTGGCCAAACTAATCGTGCCGCCACCGAGACGGCCTGCACGTATGACGTCGATTCCCAAGGAGCGCGCCTGGTCGGTTCCCGGGCTCCCCAGCTGGGGGATCTGCTGATGCTGGAGCGCGGCAGGAACAGGGCCATTTGCCAGGTGACCTGGGTGGCGGACCCGACCTCGGATCTACGTGGGCAGTTTGCCGTGCGATGTGTCGATGGCAGAGCGCCATGGGAAGAGGAATTGCGCCAGGCAGAAGAACAGTACCAACCGCTTGACTCGGACGGCGTGAACCGGCGCCACTTTGGACGCCTGATTACGGCCGAGCAAACGAACCGGCGAAGGCGGCCCCGGTTCCACGTGGAAGGTCAGGCCGAAGTGATCGAAGGCGTGCAACACGCGTCCGGCATCGTCGATCAGATTTCCGAGTTAGGAGCGCGCATCTCCGCTGGTCAACTGCTGGATCCGGGCACGGACTTTCGGCTGACGCTTAACGTTTTCGATGTGACACTCGCTCTTAAGGCGCAGGTCAAGAATCTGGTCAGCAATGCAGGAATGGGGGTGGAGTTCCAGCAAATTCGGCGAGGAGACCGGCCGCTGTTGGGATACATCCTGAGCCGATTGAGACGACGCCCTGTGGAAGATTTCGTGGAAGTAGAAGTAGTGTCGGAACGATTGGTGCACGCGGCCGCCGCCCTTTAATTTCTCATCGGAGCGCTGCGTGCTATCCTTCCGGGCATGCGACGCCCGCAGCGCACAGTTTCTTCTCTCCTGTTTCTTCTTCTGAGCTTGACATCGGTGAACGCACGCGTCGTTCGCGTAGAGCTCACATCGCGCGCTGACCTGCTGAATGGAACACGCTTTGGCGATGCCGGAGTCTACGAACGGATTGTGGGTCGAGCGTACTTCGCAGTTCCGGTGGCCAATCCGCACAACCGCCGCATCGTTGATCTCGACAAGGCTGTCAATCTGAAGAATGGCGAAGTGGAATTTTCCGCTGATTTCGTTGCGATCCGCCCCAAGGATCAGCACAAGGGCAATGGGGCGATGCTGCTGGAGAATCCGAATCGCGGGCACAGCCGAATTCTGAGTCTGATCGATGGAGGGGATTGGGATGCGGCAAGGGATGCGGGCGATGGATGGCTATTGCGTCATGGCTTCACATTTGCAAGCCTGGGATGGCAATGGGATGCGGCCGGTGGAGACGCCCTGAGGCTCTATGCTCCGATCGCGAAGGAGCATGGCAAGACCATCACCGGGTTGCTACGCGGAGATCTAATGCTTTCCAAAGCCATGCCGGAGATTCCGTTGGGGCACTTGATAATCGGCAACATTGGAGGCACGGAATCCCCGGTGTCCGCGCCAGAGGATTCGCGCAACGTGCTCACGGTTCGAGACTCGCGCGAGGCGCCGCGCGTTGTGATTCCGCGCTCGCAATGGCAATTTGCTCACACCGTCGATGGAAAGATCACCGCAAGCGATCGTCACATACATCTCAACGGAGATTTCCAGCCCGGCAAACTTTACGAGTACGTTTATGTTGTGTCCGATCCCGTGGTTGCGGGGCTTAGTTTTGCGGCCATGCGCGATTTCGCTTCGTACGCGAAACATGCTCCCGATTCGGTCACGCATGTGGAACGTGTCTATGCCGAAGGCATTTCGCAGAACGGGCGTTTCCTGCGCGACTTCCTTTACCAAGGCTTCAATGCTGATGAAGACGGCAAGATCGCGCTCGATGGCGTTCTGGCACACGTAGCCGGCGCGGGGCGGGGCGATTTTAACTATCGCTTCGCGCAGCCCTCCCGTGATGCTCAACCGACGTCGTCCGTATTTTTTCCGACTGACATTTTTCCTTTTACCGATCTGTCCGAAAAAGATCCGGCCACGGGAGAGACTGGCGGGCTGCTCGATCGAGCGGTAGCCGACAAGGTTGTGCCAAAGATATTCTTCTCCAATACGTCGTATGAATACTGGGGCCGTGCGTGCGCGCTGATTCACGTCTCTGCTGACGGGAAGCACGACGCGCCGAGTTCAGACAGCGTGCGCATCTATCATTTCACTGGCGAGCAGCATTTCCCGGGCCCGTGGCCTCCGGCGAAAGGGCAAGGAGATCTGCTGGGACAGCAACCGGAATCGCCACTCGCCATCCGATACTTTTGGCGCGCCATGGTCGCGAACATGGATGCCTGGGTACGAAGCGGCACGCCTCCTCCAGCCAGCAGTTATCCTCAGATTGACGATGGGACGTTGGTGCCGTTGCATGACTATGCCTTTCCCCGGCTTCCCGGGGTGCAGAAGCCGCACGAAGCCAATGCGGCTTACCGGCTGGATTTCGGCCCGAACTGGCGCGATGGGATTCTCAGCATCCAGCCTCCGAAAGTTGGCGAGGCCTTCCCAGTTCTGGTGCCGCAAGTAGATGCGGATGGGAACGAGCGCGACGGGGTGCGACTGCCGGAGATGAGCGTGCCTTTGGCGACTTACGCGAGTTGGAATTTACGGGATGCTTCGATCGGGGCTCCCGATCAGCGGGTGTCATTCGAGGATTCGTATATTCCGTTTCCCAAGACCACATCGGAACGGCAAAAGAGCGGCGACCCGCGGCGTTCAATCGAAGAGCGCTACGGCAGTCGTGAAGAGTACATGGGTCGTTACGCGAAAGCGGTGGACGATTTGATTCAGCAGCGCTGGATATTGCCCGAAGATCGCGGGCCAGTTCTCGCGCGCGGGGAGCAGGAGTGGGCTCAGGCGACGCAGTGAGGGTCGTTTAAGCTCCGGACGGCATTCGCCGATTGAGAGCGAACTTCGGCGGCATGATCCCGATGTTTGCTTCCCCGCCGGGCTCGCCCGGCTGGACATCCGAGGCCGGCTGTCCCTACATAGACACATCGGCTGGATCCCGATTAGTGGCTTGAGCCTGCGGTGGTGACGGTCGGCGGATTGATGTCGTACTCCGGGTGAGGCACGCCCATCATCCACTTGTCGAACCAGCCTACGATGTGATCGAGACGCTCGATCCGATGCCAGGGTTCGCCGGAGCGAGAGAGTTCATGACTCTCGCGCGGAAAGACGACCATCGCGGTCGGACGCTTCAGATATTTGAGAGCGCGGAACAATTGCTCGCCGCCGGAGTCGGGCGGAGTGCGATAGTCGGCTTGCCCGAGTACGAACAAGACCGGCGTGTGGATGTTCTTCACGAAGGTGATGGATGAGCGGTTGTTGTAGTCCTGCAGATCTTCGAAGGGAGGAGCTTTGAACCAGTTGGGCTGGAAGAGAGTGAAATCCGCCGTGTACCACCAGGAGGCCCAATTGGATATATCGCGCTGCGATACTGCGGCCTCAAAGCGATCGGTGTGGGTTATGGTCCAGTCCGTGAGTACTCCGCCACCACTGCCGCCAGTGACCCCGAGTTTCTTCTCGTCTATGTAGCCACGTTTGAGCAGTTCGTCCACTCCGGCCATCAGATCGCGGTAATCGTCCCCGGGATAGTGATACTGGATGATATTGCCGAAATCCTGTCCGTAGCTGGTGGAGCCTCGCGGATTGGGGTAGAGAACCACATAGCCCTTGGCGGCCATCCACTGAAACTCGTGGTCAAAAACCCAGCCGTAAGCAGCGTGGGGTCCTCCGTGAATGTTGAGAATGAGCGGATATTTCTTATGGGGATCAAAGTCTGGCGGCTTCTGAATCCAACCCTGGATCGGCTTGCCATCGAAGCTGGTGTAGTTGATCTCCTCAGGCGAAGTCAGATTGAGTTGCGACCACAGCTTCTGATTGAAATCGGTGATGCGCGTTTGTGTGCCGTCCGCTGAAACAGTGAACAGGTCGCCAATCTCTACCGGAGTAGAGATGAGGCTGACCATGGCGCCGTTAGAATTCACGGAAAAATCGAGCACTGCCTGATCGCCGTGCGTGACCTCAGTGACTTTTCCGTTCTGCGCATCGACGCGCACCAAAGGAGTCCGTCCTTGCTTTTCGACGGTGTCGAACAACCAGCGGCCGTCGCCTGACCAGGAAAGTGACCGTGCGTGCCCTCCGCGAGGGGCAGCATTATCACCGAAAACCGAGCTGCCCATATCGAAGTCATAGTCGGCGGTCAGGTTTTTCGGTTTCGCATCTTTCACCGCATCCATGACCCACAGATCGGGTTGGGAGTAGGAGCGAACCGGCTGCGAGACGGAGCCATGAAACGCAAGCTGGCGGCCATCAGGACTCAACGTGAGGTTCCCAACATACATCGGAACCGTAGCAAGTTTCTCCGCGTCGCCTCCGCCGGATGGAACCGAATAAATATCTGTGGCTGGGAGTTCGTAGTAAGGCTCGTCCACGCGCCGGGTGAGGAAATAGATGCCGGTACCGTCGTTGCTCCAGACAAGATCTCCTTCATCGTAATTGCCGGCGGTGATCTGCACGGGTTTACCGGGTTCCTGGCCGGCGTCGCCCAACGCAAGCACCCAGATGTGGCTGTGGCGCTTCAGATCAAGGTAGCCCTCATCGTTATCGCGATAAATCGCTCGGCTGATGACATGGACATCGGATTCATGTTCGTCTTCATCGTTGCGATCAGCTTTCTTCTTGCGCTCGGCTTTCTGAATGTCCTCCGGGGTGGTGTCGCTCACAAAAGCAACGCGCTTGCTGTCCGGTGACCAAACGGCACCCGATGCGCCTTTCGGCAAGTCGGTAATGGCGCGGGCTTCTCCTCCGCTAAGGGAAAGGAGGGCCAGTTGACTGGGCTTGGGCTTCCCGGCCTCATCCTTCTCGCCGGCGCGGACAAAGACCAGATACTTACCGTCAGGGGACCACCGGGGTTGCGCATCGTGCTTTCCATTGGTCATGCGCATAGGAGCGTGTTTTCCATTCATGAATGCGAGCCAGATCGATGTTTCATATCCAGTACGCTTCTGGTCGCAATTCACACGGGTGAATGCCACCTGGGTTCCATCAGGCGAGAGCTCTGGGTCGGCCACCCAGACGAACTCAAACAAATCTTTGTCGGCAAGCAGGCGCTTGCCCGGGGAGGTAGCTGTCTGTGCAGTAAGCGACGAGACAGCGGCGATCACAAGAATCGAGAGACTAATCTTCATGCGCATCCTTGTCCACGGTAGAGGAGCGCGGCGAGTTTGCACGGTTCGGCGTCCGCGTGTCAACTGCTTCGTTCGCGCACGCGTTGACCCATGTGCGAGGAGATGATACTTTTCAGCCCCATGGTGACTGGGGAACAACTGACAGCGATCTACGCCCAAGGCAGCGCGGAATTGCCGCGCCGGTTGGGCTTTCTAGATGCACTGTCGATCGTGGTTGGAATCATTATCGGTGCGGGAATTTTCCTGGTGCCGAACCTGGTGGCGCGGGAACTGCAATCTCCCGGACGGATTCTGGGAGTCTGGGTGTTCGCGGGCGTGATCTCGTTCTTCGGCGCGCTAGCCTGCGCGGAACTTGGCACCGCGTTTCCGGCGACAGGCGGACAATACGTGTTCCTGCGGGAAATGTACGGACCGCTCATCGGATTTCTCTGCGGCTGGTCGATGTTTGCCGTGGCGCGCACGGCTCAAGTCGCCTGGCTAGCCGTGACCATGACGCTGTACGTGTCCTACTTTGTACCGATGTCGAGCGGCGCGGCGAAGTGCCTGGGGCTGGGAGCGCTCGCCCTGTTTACGGCGATCAATTACTGGGGAGTGAACGCCGGGGCGCTGGTGCAGAAAGTTTTTACCCTAGCCAAGGTAGCGGGTCTGCTGCTGCTCATCGGCGCCGCGCTGCTCTGGCGAGGCGGTTCGGTGGAAGCCCCCGTGAGCTTCGTCGGCGGATTCTCCATTAGTCATTTCGGCGTAGCGTTGATCGCGTGCGTGCTGGCGTGTGACGGATGGGTGCAGCTCAGCTTTGTGGCGGGCGAGATTCGAAATCCAAGGCGCAACATTCTATGGGCGCTGGCGATTGGATCGGCGGCTTGCACGGCCGTTTACGTGCTGGCGAATATTGCGTATATGCGGGTGCTTTCCATTCCCGAAATCGCGGCGAGCGAACACGTGGGGGCGAGCGTCGCCGAGCGGGTGATGGGACACCCCGGAGGAGTGCTGGTTTCGGTCATCATTCTGATATCCATAATCGGGACGCTGAATGGCTGCTTTCTCACCAGTCCACGGATTTATTTCGCGCAGGCGCGCGATGGGCTGTTTTTCAGGAAGTTTGCGGACGTACACCCCAAGCATCGGACGCCTGGATTCGCGATCGTCGCGCAAGGCGCCTGGGCGGCGGTGTTGCTGGTCAGCGGCTCTTATGAGTCGTTGCTGGATTACGCGATGTTCGCCATCTGGCTCTCATATGGCTTCATGGTGGCGGGAGTGATTCTTCTGCGGATCAAGCGGCCCGGCCTGATTCGTCCTTACCGCATGTGGGGGTACCCAGTGACGCCGATTCTGTTTCTGCTGATCACAGCATGGTTTCTGGGCAACATGATCGTGACCCGGCCGGTGCCGTCGCTCGCGGGCTTGGGGCTGATTCTTACGGGTGTTCCGATCTATTACGTGTGGGCGCGGCAATTCCAGGCGGCCCCTTCTTCTCAGGAAGAGGCCTGAGGGCGAAGCGCTTCGATCCGTCCGGGTAGTCTAATATCCGGCATTGCGGGACCGAAACTACTACCCACCACTTCGTCCGCTTTGATGGCACTGGTAACAGTTGATGCTGTTGTACACATAACCCGGTACCCTCTCGTGACTAAAGTTGGCGGCATTGTTCCCGCCATGACAGCCGGTGCACTGGAAGATGGCGTAGTTATTCGAGTTGATGTGGCAGGTAGCGCAAACGTTATTCGCATTGCCGTGACTGGTTGGAAAAGGCGTGTATTGCGCGTGGTTAAACGTCGCATTCGACCAGGCACTCGTGTTGTGGCAGTTCTGACAGGTAGTGGGGAAGAACTGCGGCTGCGCGGCGTGGCCGGGGTTTGAGCTGTTGTTGTAATCCGTCTGATGGCAGCCGATGCAGGCGGTCGGCAAAGTCGTGTAGTTGTTGTTTACATGGCAGTCTGCGCATTTGCGCGGGGGCACCACGTGCGATCCGGTCAGCGGAAAAGCGGTGTTGTTGTGATTAAACGTGGAATCCGTCCAGGTCACCGTGTCATGACACACCGCGCACGTTGTGGGAAAGCCGGCGGCTGCGTGGGCGGGATCATTTGTCGCCAGGTAATCCTTCTGGTGGCACGAGTAACACGCAGTGCTAGTCAGGTTGTAGTTGTTGTTGATGTGGCAATCCGTGCACTGCCGCGGCGGTACGGTGTGCGATCCGGTCAGCGGGAAACCAGTGGCCGAGTGGTTAAACTTGCCATGAGACCAGAGCACCGTATCGTGGCAGCTTTCGCAGGTAGTCGGAAAACCGGTATGGGGAACCGGAGTCGTAGCGCCAGCATAATCTTTCTGGTGGCATGAGTAACACGCAGTGCTAGTCAGGTTGTAGTTGTTGTTGATGTGGCAATCCGTGCACTGACGGGGCGGTACAGTGTGTGATCCAGTCAGCGAGAATCCAGTGCTGCTATGGTTGAAGGTCGCATTCAGCCAGGAGGTCGTGTTGTGACAGGAGGCGCAGGCCTGCGGGAAATTCGACGTGGCGTGATTCGGATTTGTCGTACCCTGGTAATCCTTCAGGTGACACGTCACGCAAGCCGTGCTGTTCAAGTTGTAGTTATTGTTGACGTGGCAATCGGTGCACTGCCGCGGAGGGACGGTGTGCATTCCCGTCAAGGGGAACGCAGTTAGTGAATGGTTGAACGAGGCATTGGCCCATGAGGTCGTGTTGTGGCAGAGATTACAAGTCTGTGAGAAGGCAGCAGAGACGTGATTCGGACTGGTCGTGGCCTGATAATCCTTGAGATGGCAATTCACGCAAGCCGTGCTGGTGAGGTTGTAGTTGTTGTTGATATGGCAATCGGCGCACTGGCGCGGCGGCACGGCGTGGCCTGCTGTCAGGGGAAATCCGACGGAGCCGTGATCGAACTTGGCGTTCAGCCAGTTGTCGGTTCCGTGACAGCTGTCGCAGGTTGTGGGAAAGTTGGCGGCGACGTGGTTGGGAGAGCGGGCTGCCTGGAAATCAGCCACGTGGCAGGAAGAGCAAGCCGTGGACATCGTCTGGAACTGGCTGGTGGCAGCACCCTTGTGGCAGGCATCGCAGTCGACAACCGCGTGCGCTCCGGTCAGCGGAAAGCGGTTATTGTGCTGCTCGATCTGACGAATTGAGACTTGCCAGCCGCGCACGGTGTGGCACTGTTCGCAGTTCGCCCCCAGCTGCCGCCGGTGAATGTCCGCGTGGCAGTCCTGGCATCGTTGTCCCACATTTGTGAAAACTGGCTTCACGTGGCACTGGATGCAAGTGACTCCCTGGTGCATGCCGCGTAAAGGGTATCGGGTCTGATTGTGATCGAATTCAGGGACCGCGCGGATCGGCCTCCATCCCTCCGAAGTGTGACAGTTCTGGCAGGGAACATTCAGACTCCCGTGCGGACTGTGCGTACCAGCAGATTCCTGTGCTCGCGCAGTTCCCGGAAGTCCGGAAAAGGCGAAACACAGCACAGCAACGAGAGTAGGGACCCGCCCCCAAGCAAACATGACCCGCCCCCTGCGGCTCGACACTTTACAAGAAAACGCCAGGAAGATGTATGACGAGGGACAAAGTTCGACTTAAAAATAGGGCTCGAACCGCCCGTGCCCGATCACAACGTCTGGGTCGAAGGGCGCGATTCGTATGAGTTTACCCTTGCTATGAATCAATGTAAGTTCCCCGCGTTGCCTGGCGTACCTTGTTACTAAGTGTTCAAATCTTTGAACGCATGTGTACTTTAAAGCTAACCCGAAAACGTTTGACAAGCGACGGTACGGCCGTAATGCAAAGTAATGTGATCGTGACCGGTTCGAAATTAAGCATCTTCCGCTCGAACTCTGTTTGCAGTGATGTCAGGCACACTTGCACATACAGTTCGGACGATTTGTCCTGAATTGGGCTGCACGTCTGGGTTGGCTATTTGTGTGCGAGCAATCGGTCAGCGGCGACTTGCTGGCACCGATTTGGGCAAGGTCGTGGATACCGAATTACGTCGCGCGAACGGTCTAACACGCCCAATTGCCACGGCCGCATGGACTCGCCGCCGTGCAGAGGCTGTGCGATACTGAGGCTGTGCAGGCACTTCACTGGTCGTGCCCCATAGGACTGACTGGCTGGAACCCATTGTTGAAGTTGCGGTTGCCTGATCCAGGGGCGCGTAGCTCAAAAGGATAGAGCATCGGATTTCTAATCCGAGGGTTGCAGGTTCGATTCCTGCCGCGCCTACCATTGCTAACCCCGTGCATTTTTCCCGTGTCAACTGTGATTCTCATGTTTTTGAGCGCGACGGATCTGATTGCTGGTTAGAAATTGTTCTCCAGTTGGCCTAGAATCTCCGAACTAGTTTTTCTGTGGGTGCAGAAACGTGGTGGAGACGGTAGTTCCGAAACAGGCTCTCGAATTGGAGATGGCGGGCAAGGCGGCTGGCCCGTGCGTGTTCGTGCTATTTGGTGCGGCCGGGGATCTCACGAAACGCAAGCTGGTGCCCGCGCTGTTCAACCTGGTGCGGGCGAAATTGCTGCCCAACGATTTCGCGCTGATGGGGGTTTCGGTCGACGATCTGAGTCTCGACGCCTTTCGCGATCAGGTCAGCCAGTTTCTGCCCTCCGACGATATGGAGTCACGCAAGTGGCTGCGCGATCGGCTGTTTTATGAGCGGGGCGATTTTGCCGATTCCAGCTTGTTCTCGCGCCTTCGCCAGCGGCTCGCCCAAGTGGATCTCGAGTTTCATACGCAGGGGAACTATCTCTTCTACCTTGCCGTTGCTCCCAAATTCTTCGGGGCAGTGGTTCAGCAACTAGGAACCGCCGGATTGACGCAGCAGCATGACGGCCAGTGGCGCCGCGTGGTTATTGAGAAGCCATTCGGGCAGGATCTTGAATCGGCGAAGGCTCTGAACCGCAGCATCAGCACCGTTCTGCA
>DASVAE010000061.1:0-21361 GCA_036376495.1 Candidatus Sulfotelmatobacter sp.
GCTTATTCCAGCGAAGTCGACGGCGGCGAGTCGCACGTTGCCCTGATCCGCGGTGACATCGAGCACAGCGACGTTCCGGTGCTGGTTCGGATGCACGCCCACTGCCTGATGGGAGACGTCTTCGGCGCGACCGGCTGCCAATGTCGAACAACGCTTGAAGGCTCGATGCGCCGCATTGCGCAGGAAGGCTTGGGAGCCTTGATCTACCTGCACCAGACTTCACAGGGATTTTCGGTCGAAAAACTTGCGGAACGCACGGCACTGAGTTTCCATGGCGGTCGAACACTCACGTCGTTGTACGACAATTCCGAGAAGCACGTGCAGCGCGAGATCGGCATCGGCGCGCAAATCCTCTCCGACCTCAATCTTCGCCGGATTCGCCTGCTGACCAATCGTCCCAAGAGAGTGGCAGCGCTCGAAGGCTTCGGAATTGAGATCGTCGAGCAGGTTCCCGTGGAACTTGGAGCCGTAAAACCGCGTACTTGCTGACCATGCCTGCTTATAGCTGAACGGCCCGGGCGGGTTGATTCAGGTAGCCGTCGTCAGTACCATGATTCTGCATGCCGACTGACCAGCCAGCGCTCGAGAGCCCCACCCGTGTGCGCCAGATTCCCGCGGGCA
This sequence comes from Candidatus Sulfotelmatobacter sp., assembly GCA_036376495.1. GTDB lineage: Bacteria > Acidobacteriota > Terriglobia > Terriglobales > Acidobacteriaceae > Sulfotelmatobacter. Next base: position 622 of record DASVAE010000061.1, read on the forward strand.
TGATCGAGGATGCCCGCAAGCATGTCTATGAAGCCGCCATTCGCACTCCGCTAGTACGCCTGAACTATGACGGCCCTGCGGAAATTTACCTGAAGCTGGAATGCTTGCAGCCGATCGGCGCATTCAAGATTCGCGGGGCCTACAACGCGGTCCGGCTCCTACCCGAAAACGAGCGGCACAGGGGCGTTTGGACCGTCAGCGCCGGCAATGCAGCGCAGGGAGTGGCCCTGGCAGCGAGAAAAGCTGGCGTCCCCTGCAAAGTACTCACAATGGACACCGCGCCTGCCGCCAAGCTGGATGCCATTCGTCGCCTGGGCGCAGAAATCGTGCAGACCTCGTATGACGAATGCTGGAAGGCGCTTGGGGCCCGGTCGCATACGGCAATGACGGGGGCATTCGTGCATCCGTTCGAAGACGATGAGTTCATCGCCGGCAATGCTTCTTGTGGCCTCGAAATTCTGGAGGATCTCCCGGAAGTCGATGCTGTTGTCGCGGGCTTCGGAGGCGGAGGCTTATCTTGCGGCATCTCTGCCGCGTTAAGGGAGCAAAGCAGCAAAGCCAGGGTATTCGCGGCTGAACCCGAAACAGCCGCTCCTCTGGCGGCGTCCTTCGCCGCCGAATCGCCCCAGAAATTTCCCGCCTGGAGAGCGAGCTTCGTGGACGGATGCGGCGGAAAATCCGTCTTCCCGCGCATGTGGGCGATCGCACACCATCTGCTTGTTGGCTCGATCGTAGTCACGCTGGAAGAGGTCCGCCGCGCGATGAAGATCGTTGCCGAACGGAATCACATTATCTCGGAAGGAGCAGCCGCCTGCGCGGTGGCGGCGGGACTCAGCGGGAAGTGCGGTTCAGGAAAAGTTGTCTGCGTGGTAAGCGGAGGAAATATCGATCTGACGGTATTCAACCAACTCATGGCCGAACCTGTGCAGGCTCAGGCGTGAGCATTCTCGGGTGGCAGGCAACTAGAAAGGCTTGCGCACTACCACTTCGGCGTCCCGAATAAAAAATTGCGCTGAGCACTGTTCCGAGCCGCAAATCACCGGAATCAGCCCGTTGATCTGCTTGCGCGTGATCAAGCCCAGCATCCCGCAGGATGGGCAGGACAGCACGGCCCAGTAGGGATCTTCCTTCTCGCCAATTTCTCCGGCGTTTTCGAGCACAAAGACGGTACCCGGCTGCATCTGTTCCGGAATCCATTCATTCAGGACGTCCAGTTCACCGACCATGTGTTCCTCCCCGAATCTTTCTCGCGCTGCGGGCCCAGATGCTTGCTACTAAGCGTTTCTAGCACGCTCGCCGTAATCGGGCGAGTTACCGAAGTATTCGCCTGCTCGCTGGCACCGTGACAGCAAGTTCCGCGCTGCCAGACTGCAACTAAAAATGTGCAAATGTTTCCGTCATTGTAGGCAGGACGCCTGTGAATCAAGCACTGAATTGCTGCGAGAGGGGTGACTAACAGAGTTCCCTTCGGAAAGAACGAGAGTGACATGTACCGATAGGGATCCTTCGACTGCGAGAGTGGTCGGCTACGCCGACCACCCTCTCCGCTCAGGATGACAGAATTTATGATGAGAGAAACTCATGAGGACAGAGGCGGAGGATGACAGAGGCTCAGGATGACGCAGGCCCGGGATGATAGAGGAGATTTAGTCCGCCCCCAACGAACTGCACAACCTCGAGCCTGTCCCCTTCGTTGAGAGCTGTCTCTGCCCAGCGAGCACGCGAAACGATATCGCGGTTTAACTCCACCGCAACCCGGTCAGGCTTCATGCCAAGAGTTTCGATCAGGGCAGCGAGGGTAAAGGGAACGGCGGCGTTGGCAAACTCCCGCTCCTCCCCATTGATTTGAAGTTTCATCGAAGAAGGTGACGCATTCCTGGGCCGGCACAGGTATTTTAAACCTGCGGCTGGTCCGCCTTGCGCAGCACGAATTTGCGCGTAGTCGTGCGTCCTTCGAAGTTGGCCTGCACCAGCAAAGAGGCGTCCGGCAGACCGGATTCCTCAACCTCGATGTTAATCTCCGCAGCGCCGCCGGAGTCGGTCAGGGCTTGCGTATAAAATGGCGCGGCGTTCGGACGCGCGAAGCGGAACGTGAGCCGCGCTCCGGAAGCTGCGCTCCCGCCTTCCGTTACCTTCAACTGCATCGTGAGATTACGCTCCGCATGCACCGACTCGGCATTGAGCCACTGCACGTCTAATTCTTTTGTGCCTGCTAGGTTCTCAGGCTCGGCCTTATCCAGAACACTGTCCAGCTTCCCTTCCCGGATCGCATCCAGCACTAGCCGATGCTGCTCGCGCAATTCGTGCTCCTTCTGCGCGTCACCGAATCCCGGCTCGGCCGCTTTGCTGGCGTAGGACTTCGCCCGTTTTCCAATGCACCGGCCGCGGACGAAGACTTGAGTCTGCAGCAGGAGATCCGCCTCGCGCGCCTCGCTCTGCACGTGGTAGATCGTGTCCTGATGCTTTACGTCGGTGTTGAAGCCGAAAACCATAAGTTCATTTTGTAATTTGGTAATTTTGTTATCGGGTAATTTGAAAATTCAAAACCCGGCGGTGCCGGCTCAAGTTGCGAAATTACCCGATTACAAAACTACAAAATTTCCTTCTCCTTTTTTCCGCAGAATCTGGCTGGGCTCGCTTGACACTCGCGAGTGTAACCCCATAATCTAGAACGTTTAAGCAATCTCTTGGCGCGAATTATATATACCTCTTCCTATGCCAGACAATTACTTCGCACGCTACCTCCCGTTTCTCATCCACATGATTATGGCAGGCGGTATTGCGGTCGCGATTATCTCCCTTTCCTGGCTCATTGGGGTACGCAGACCGACCCGCGCCAAGCTCATGCCTTATGAATCTGGCATGGTACCGGTGGGCGATGCGCGCCAGCGCTTCTCCGTGAAGTTCTACTTGGTCGCCATGCTGTTCATTCTGTTCGATGTTGAGGCCGTCTTCATCTATCCTTGGGCCATCATCCTTCGTGACCTCAAACGCTTCGGACTCTGGGAGATGCTGGTCTATATCGGAATTTTCCTGGTGGGATTCTTCTACGTTTGGAAGAAGGGTGTGCTGGATTGGGGTGAAACCAATCCCCGACAGGCCTTGACAGGAGGGGAACGACCGTAATGCCCCTGGCTCCCCCCATCACCGATTTGGAGCAACTCAAGAATCACCCCGCCATCTCGCGGCTGCTCGCCTGGAAGCCACAGATTGTAGAAGGTGTGAAGTTCGACCGCGATGAGATGTCGATCATCGTAGAGCAATCTGTCATCCGCGAAGCTTGCGCCCTACTAAAAGAAGATTCCGTCTGCCCGTTCAACGTCTTCTCCGACCTGACTTGCGTAGATTGGTACCCTGCGGAGCCGCGATTCGAACTGGTCTACCATCTGCTTTCGATTTCTAATAAAGAACGGGTACGCTTAAAGATTAAGTTGAACAGCTCCAGTCCCGCCGTCGAGTCGATTACCTCCATCTGGCCTGGGGCAAATTATTTCGAGCGCGAAGTATTCGACCTGTTCGGCATCCGTTTCACTGGCCATCCGTACTTAAGGCGTATCCTCATGCCCGAAGATTGGGAAGGCTACCCTCTCCGCAAAGATTATCCGGTGGAGGGTTATCGCTAGATGGCTCACCTTGCACCCACACCAGTTTTAGAGCCCGGCCAGGATCGCACGATGATCCTGAACATGGGTCCGCAGCATCCGTCGACGCACGGAGTGCTCCGTGTATTGCTGGAAATTGACGGGGAGACTGTGGTGCGCATGATGCCCGACATCGGGTATCTGCATACGGGCATTGAAAAGACCTGCGAAGCCAAGTTTTACCAGCAGGTGGTGCCGCTCACGGATCGCATCGATTATCTCTGCCCGTTGACCAACAATCTTTGCTACTGCCTGGCGGTTGAGAAGTTATTGGGGCTCGAGATTCCGCCCAAAGCGCAATGGATGCGCGTGCTGCTGAACGAACTTACCCGCATCAACTCGCACCTGGTCTGGCTGGGTACGCACGCACTTGATATCGGCGCGATGACGGTCTTTCTCTACTGCTTCCGCGAGCGCGAAGACATCCTGAAGCTTTTTGAGATGGTTAGCGGACAGCGCATGATGACGTCCTACTTCCGCATCGGGGGACTCGCGTTAGAACCGCCTTTGGGCTTCTTCGACCGCGTGCGGCACTTTGCCGGCTACTTCCCCGAGCGGGTCGACGAGTACGAGAACCTGTTGACCTCGAATCCGATCTGGATGATGCGCACCAAGGGAGTGGCCAGGATCAGCGCCGAAGATTGCTTGGCTTTTGGCGGCACAGGGCCGACCCTGCGCGGCAGCGGCGTGGACTTCGATTTGCGGCGCGATATGCCGTATTCAAGTTACGAGAAATTCCAGTTCCGAGTGCCCGTCTTGCAGGACGGCGATGTCTATGCACGTTACATGTGCCGCGTGCAGGAACTGCGAGAGTCGATCGGTATCGTACGCCAGGCGCTGGACGGAATGCCTGACGGCCCGGTCAAAGCTGACGCGCCTGGAATCGTGCTACCCGAGCGCGAAAAGATGAAGACCCAGATGGAGTCTCTCATCTATCACTTTAAGATTATTACGGAAGGCTTTGCGGTACCGGCGGGCGAGGTCTATCAGGCAGTCGAATCGCCTCGCGGAGAAATGGGGTATTACGTAGTAAGCGACGGTACCAGCAAGCCCTACCGTGTGCACATGCGGGGAGCCTGTTTTGCGAACCTGCAGACCCTCCCGACCATGTGCGAAGGCAAGCTGCTAGCCGACGTGGTGGCGGCCATTGGATCGATTGACATCGTGCTTGGGGAAATTGACCGGTAGGAAATTTGGAATTTGGTAAGCGGGTAAGTTTGTAATTTGAAGCGAGCAGTTGCAGCAGCATTCAGATTACGAATGACTCGATGACGAAATTACAAAATTGATTATGCGCTTTTCCGAAGAATTCGAGACCCGATTCGCCGAGATGGTCCCGCACTATCCGACCAAACGCTCGGCGCTGGTGCCTACGCTGCTGTATGCCCAGGATGAGGTCGGATTCCTCTCCGACGAGGTGATCGCCGAAATCGCTTCGCGCCTGGACTTGACCGACCTGGAAGTTCGTAACGTGATCAGCTACTACTCTATGCTGACCACCAAGCCGCGGGGAAAGTTCAATGTGCAGGTTTGCACCAACATCAGCTGCATGGTTCGCGGCGGAGAAGAAATCCTGCATCATTGCGCCAAAAAACTAGGAGTCGCGAACAAGCAGACCACTCCCGACGGCATGTTCACCCTGGAAGAGGTCGAGTGCATCGGAGCCTGCAGCTGGGCCCCAGCCGCCCAGGTCAACTACGATTTCCATGAAAACCTCACCCCGGAGAAGATGGACAAGGTTTTGGACGAGTACAGGAAGAAGGCAATGCATTAAAGGAATTCGGTAATTCCGTAATTGAGTAACTGAGCAATTCAAGACCTTCGTAAGTCGACGCGGCGTCTTCACCGGCGAGGTTTTTCAATTACTGAATTACTACATGCAAAAATTACTCAATTTTCATGGCTGACTTGGTCCCCCATCCCGACGAGGTAAGAGTCGTCTCCCGGCGCTTCGGCCAGGGTGCGACTGATATCAATCGCTACCTCGAACTCGATGGCTACAAGGCCGTGCAGAAAGCGCTCGCCATGGAGCCTGACGCCATCATCAACGAGGTCAAGAACTCCGGGCTTCGCGGGCGCGGCGGCGCCGGATTCTCCACCGGGATGAAGTGGTCGTTTGTCCCCAAGCAATCGGTGAAGCCCAAATATGTTCTTTGCAACGGGGACGAGAGCGAGCCCGGCACCTGCAAGGATCGCCTGATCTTCGAGCATGATCCCCACTCAGTAATTGAAGGCGTGATGATCGCCGGCCTCGCTGTGGGGTCGAAGAGCGGATACATCTACATCCGCGGCGAGTATCGCTATCTGTCGAACATCATGCAGAACGCGATCAAAGACGCCTACGCTAAGGGGTTTCTGGGCAAGAACATCTTCGGCAGCGGACGCGACTTCGATGTGTACTGGCACGGCGGCGCCGGAGCTTACGAGGTGGGCGAAGAGTCCGCGCTGATGGAATCGCTCGAAGGCAAGCGCGGCGTTCCTCGCATTCGGCCTCCCTTCCCTGCCGTGGTGGGACTGTGGGGGGGACCTACCGTCATAAACAATGCGGAAACGCTGGCTAACGTGCCGCACATTATCCTCGGGGGCGCCGAGTGGTACGCCAAGCTGGGCACGCCCAAAAACGGCGGCACGCGCCTGTTCTGCTTGAGCGGCAATATCGCCAAGCCCGGCGTTTACGAGCTGCCTATGGGCTATAACCTGAAAAAGATGATCTACGATGTGGGCGGCGGAATTCCCAATGGCCGCAAGTTGAAAACGGTTGTTCCCGGCGGGTCCTCGTGCCCCTGCCTGACCCCAGACGAAATCGATGTAGCCATGGATTTCGACACGCTGATGAAAGCCGGATCGATGCTGGGCTCCGGCGGTGTCGTAATCGTCGACGACGCCCAGTGCATTGTGAAATTCGCCCTGCGCACGATGAAGTTCTACCAGCATGAAAGTTGCGGATGGTGCATTCCCTGCCGCGAAGGCACGGACTGGCTAAAGAAGACGCTGATCCGCTTCCACAATGGTGGCGGAGTCAAGAAAGACATCGACAACATGCAGTACCTCGCAGAAAACATGCTGGGCCGCACCTTCTGCCCGCTAGGCGACGCCGCGGCGATGCCGACTATCGCCTTCGTGAAAAAGTTCAGAAAAGAATTTGAAGACCACCTGGAAGGAAGGCCGTGCCCCTACGAGAAGAAAGGCGCGGCTGAAGAAGTTCCGGTGCTGACGCACTAAAGAGATTGAGTAATTGGGAAATTTAGTAATTGAGTAATTGAAAACCATGACTTCGCGACCCCAGGAGCTTCGCGATCGGTAAAGCATTTGCTCTTCGGATTATTCGTCTGTTTCGCTCGTTGCCATACCGGACCGACACGCAGGTGCTTGGAAAGCAGTTGTTGAGATGTGGAACATCAGTTGCCGCGAATTATCGAGCGGTTTGCCGTGCACGTTCGAAATCAGAATTTGTTGCGCGGATTGGGGTAGTCGCTGAGGAGGCAGATGAGTGCGTTCTGTGGCTGGAATTACTTGCCGAGTCTGGGGTCGTGAAGGCGGAGATGACAGCAGACTTGCTGAAAGAAGCAAAAGAATTGACAGCAATTGTGACGGCGTCACGGCAAACCGCGAAGAGGTCGCTCGTATAGAGTGTTCTCAATTATCCAATTACTAAATTACACAATTACTCAATTACAAAATGCCTGATGTAAATCTCACAGTCGACGGCAAGAAGTTAACCGCTCCATCCGGCACCTTGCTCATTGAAGCCTGCAAGAGCGTGGGCATCGAAGTGCCCTCCTTCTGCTACTACCCCAATCTGTCTTTGCAGGGCGCCTGCCGCATGTGCCTCGTGAAAATTGAGAAGATGCCCAAGCTGCAAACCGCGTGCACTACGGTGATCAGCGAAGGCATGACCGTCACCACCGACAGTCCGGAGATCAAACAAGCTCGCAAGTCCATGCTGGAGATGCTGCTCGCCAATCATCCGCTGGATTGTCCGGTGTGCGACGCCGGCGGCGAATGCGAACTGCAGGACATGACGTTCTCTTACGGCGCCGCGGAATCGAAGTTCATCGACGCCAAGAATCACAAAGACGAGCAGCAGTGGTCGCCTATCGTCTTTTTTGACCGCCCGCGCTGCATTCTCTGCTATCGCTGCGTGCGTGTCTGCGGTGAGGGTATGGACGTCTGGGCTCTCGGGGTCCAGAACCGCGGCGTCGGGTCCCTCATCTCACCCAACAAAGAAGATCACCTCGATTGCGAAGAGTGCGGCATGTGTATCGACATCTGCCCGGTCGGCGCCCTCACTTCGGGCGCATACCGTTACAAGACGCGTCCCTGGGAGATGAACCACGTCGGCACGATCTGCACCCACTGCGGCGACGGCTGCAAGACCACCCTGGGCGTGCGCCGGTCCGATACCGGGATGGAGATTGTTCGTGGGGACAATCGCGACAAGAGCGGTACCAATGGCGACTTCCTCTGCATTAAAGGGCGGTACGCCTTTGACTTCGCCAGCAGCGACGAACGCATTACGCAGCCTCTGATTCGCAAGAATGGCAAGCTCACTCCCGCCACATGGGAGGACGCTTTCGAACTGGTCGGCAAGACATTCGCCGAAGTTCGCGAAAAAGATGGCGGCTCCGCAATCGGGGTGATCGGCTCCAACCGCACCACCAACGAAGAAGCGTACCTGCTGTCGAAATTCGCCCGCAAGGTGCTCAAGACCAACAACGTCGATCATCACCGCACAACCGACTTCCCTGCTTTCGCCGCTGCGCTTCGCGGCAAAGCCAACGCAAGCGCCAGCATGGTCGACGTCTTCACCGCGCCGGCGATTCTGTTGATCGGCGACGATCCCACGAACCAGCACCCGTTGCTCGCATGGCAAATTCGCAACAATGTTCGTTTGCATCGCGCCAGGCTGCACGTCATCAACTCGCAGGACATCAAGCTGCGCCGTCAGGCCACAACCTTCACGCAGATTCCAGCAGGAGCAGAAGGCAAGCTGGCCGCTTTCCTGGGCGGCAACGATGCGGCGTCCGAGGCGCTCGGATCCAGCAGAGATTCGTGGATCGCCCTCCGCGACAAACTCCGCAGCGAGCAGAATCTCGTCGTCATTTTCGGTTCCGAGATTCGGGGCAACGACATAGCAGGCCTGGTTACCTTCGGTTCTTCAATTCCTGGCGCGACATTCGTCTGCCTCGGCGATTACGCCAACTCTCGCGGCGCTGCCGACATGGGACTCTATCCCGATCTGCTTCCGGGCTACCACGCAAACACCGGCAACACCGAATTCCATCAGGAGTGGGGAGAGATTCCGCAGAGTGCCGGCCTCGATCTTCCCGGCATGATTGAAGCCGCCAAGGCGGATAAGCTCAAGGCTCTGTACGTCATTGGCTCGAATCCTATCGCCCGATTGAAAGTCGATCCCTTCGTGTTCTCGAAGACTTTCGTCGTGGTGCAGGATATGTTCCTCACCGAGACCGCGCAGATGGCCGATGTTGTCTTGCCCGCGGCGAATGCCTACGAGAAAACCGGCACGTTCACCAATACTTGCGGCGACCTACAGTTGCTGAAGAAAGCAGGAGAAGTTTCCGGAACTAAACCGGATTTCGAAATGATCGTGCGCATCGCCGACGCCATGGGACAGGATGTTCGCAAACTGGTTCCCTTCGGCGGTCCTGGCGTTCGCGCCGATATGGGACAATCGCGCGGCGCGCAATCCGGCGAAGCCGATCGTCATGCCGTCTGGCTCGAAAACCAGGGCCTCGAACCCAAGCTCAGCCCGTTAGATCCCATGGCGATTCTCGACGAAATCCAGCGCCTGGTCCCGGGATACGACATTTCGCGCTCCAATCTTTTTGCGGGCAACAGCGAGCATACCTCGCTAGAGAAAAGCGGCCCGGGCTTGGCGCATAGGCCTGAATTAATCGCCCCCTCCAACGACAGCCTGTTTACCTCGGGCACGTTGGGCCGCTACTCCCATGCGTTGCACTCGGTCATTGAAAATCACGAAATAAAACCTGCCGAGGTCGCGGCAGACCAGATCACTTTTCAGCCGTAGTTGTCGAAGTTGTGAAGCGTCGAGAGAGGAAGCTGCACGTTGCCAATCGGTCTTTACATCCTGGCGTCGGTCATCAAATCAGCCATCGTGCTGTTTGTGCTGCTCACTTCTGTGGCTTACACGGTTTGGCTCGAGCGCAAAGTCGTGGGCCACATGCAGAATCGCTGGGGCCCTACGCGCGTCGGACCCTTCGGCCTTCTGCAGCCTGCGGCCGACGGCCTAAAATTCCTGTTTAAAGAGGATCTGACTCCTCCGCACGTCTACAAGCCGCTGTTCCTTGCGGCCCCGCTGATCGCGGTTGTGTTCGCGCTGACCTCGATTTCGGTGATCCCATTCGGTAATGACGTGGTCATCGGCGGCTATGTCATTCCGCTGCAGATCACGACTGACGTGAACACCGGGCTGCTGCTGATCCTTGGCGTGACCTCGATCGGCGTCTATGGCGTGGCGCTAGCCGGCTGGTCGTCGAACAACAAATATTCCCTCCTCGGCGGACTTCGCGCCAGCGCTCAGATGGTGAGCTACGAAATTTCGCTCGGGCTGTCGCTGGTGGGCGTGCTGATCATGGCAGGCAGCTTCAGCCTGCGCGATATCGTGCATGCGCAGCAAGGACATTTCTGGGGATTCATCCCCAACTGGAATATCTTTCACGGCCAAATCATCGGATTCTTCTGCTACCTGATGGCGGCCTACGCCGAGACGAACCGCATCCCCTTCGATCTTCCGGAGGCCGAAACCGAACTCGTGGCCGGATACCACACCGAATACAGCGCCATGAAATTCGCCATGTTCTTCATGGCGGAATACGCCAACATGATCACCGTCGGATGCCTCGCCACGCTCATGTTTCTTGGCGGCTGGAACGGCCCGCTTTTCGGCCCTCCAGTGCTGCAGGCCATTCTTCCCGTGTTCTGGTTCATCGCCAAAGTTTTCTGTTTTCTCTTTTTGTATATCTGGGTGCGCGGCACGTTGCCCCGCTTCCGTTATGACCAGCTAATGGCATTCGGCTGGAAGTTCCTGCTCCCCGTGGCGCTGGCGAACTTGATCGCCACGGCCATCGGAGTGGCGTGGTAAGAAAAGTTCTCAGTTCTCGGTTCTTAGGTGTCAGTTCTCAGTTTTTAATTTCGAGTACCGTGACCAGCTGAGAATGTGCGTTTTAATTTCTGAGAACTGACAACTGAGATCTGGTTTCTGAGAACTGGCAAGTGAGAATTATGGTAAGCATTCATCTAATTCTGTTCCTGGCTTTCGGAGCCGTGGCCGCCGCAGGCGCTATCAATCTGCTGGTCCAGCGGCATCCGATCAATGCCGCTCTCTCGCTGATCGCGGTGATGGCCGCCCTCGCGGGCGAATACATGCTCCTCGGCGCGGAGTTTGTCGCCGCCGTGCAGGTCATCGTTTACGCCGGCGCCATTATGGTTCTGTTCGTCTTCGTCATCATGCTTCTCAATGCCGGAGTCGAAGAACAAACCAAGGGCAGCCGCGTCGCCATCGTGTTCGGCATCCCCGGGATGTTGCTGGGTAGCCTTCTGATTGCGTGGGTGGTCTTGAAGCACTCGGGTACCGGCGACGTTGCGGTCGGACCTCTGCCGGGCGCTCCCAATGTCATCGGCCAACTGCTCTTCCACGAATTCCTGCTGCCCTTTGAAGTTACTTCGATCCTGATCCTGATCGCCATCATGGGCTCCGTGGTCCTGGCCAGCAAGCCACCTGTACCCGGCAGCACACCGGCAAAGAAGGTGCAAGACTAAATGGTCCCAATTTCTTACTATCTCGTCCTGAGCGGCATCCTGTTTGCCTGCGGTGTCTGCGGCTTCCTTATCAAGCGCAACATCATCACCATCTTCATGTCGATTGAGCTGATGCTGAACGGGGTGAACTTATCCTTCGTTGCCTTCGCGGCGCACTGGCATCAATTGGCCGGACAGGTTTTTGTTTTCTTCGTAATGGTTGTCGCCGCTGCTGAAGCCGCGGTCGGCCTGGCCATTATCATCGCCGTATACCGAACCCGCGAAACGCTCAACGTCGACCAGGTGAACTTGCTCAAATTATGAATCCCGACCTCAAACTCTGGTTGATTCCGATCCTGCCGCTGGCAGGCGCTGCGGTCAACGGCTTTTTCGGAAAGAAATCTTCCCGACAAGCGGTGACCATTGTCGGACTGTTCTTCTCTGGCGCGGCTTTCGCCTGGGCCCTGGGCGTCGCATTCCGATTTTCATCTCTGGAACTTCCCTATCAGGAATACCTGGCGCATTGGATTCGGTCCGGCAATTTCTCGGCCGACTTCGCCTTCTACCTCGATCAACTTTCGTTAGTGATGCTGCTGGTCGTCACTGGAGTCGGATTCCTTATCCACGTCTATTCTGTCGGCTACATGTGGGACGACCCCGGTTACTACCGCTTCTTCAGCTACCTGAACTTGTTCATGTTCTTTATGTTGACACTGGTCCTGGCCAACAACTACCTGTTGATGTTCATCGGCTGGGAAGGCGTAGGCCTCGCTTCATATCTTCTGATCGGATTCTGGTTCACAAAAGATTCGGCCGCGTCCGCGGGCAAAAAAGCATTTATCGTTAACCGCATCGGCGACTTTGGATTTCTGATCGGACTCTTCCTGCTCATCCAGCACTTCGGCTCGCTCACCTTCACGCAAGTGTTTGATCAGGTCAAGCCCATGTCGCCCGAGACGGCCGGGGCCGGACTGCTGACCACGATCGGAATTCTTCTCATAGTGGGCGCCTGCGGAAAATCTGCCCAGATTCCGCTATACGTCTGGCTTCCGGATGCCATGGAAGGTCCCACTCCAGTCTCCGCATTGATCCACGCGGCGACCATGGTCACCGCCGGCGTCTACATGGTTTCGCGTTCGCACGTAATCTTCGAGCGCGCTCCCATCGCGCTGACCATAGTCGCCGTCATCGGTACGCTGACCGCGTTCTTCGCTGCAACCATCGGCATCGCGCAAACCGACATTAAGAAAGTTCTCGCTTACTCCACCGTTTCGCAACTCGGCTACATGTTCATGGCGTGCGGCGTAGGTGCGTTCTCCGCCGGAATCTTCCACCTCATGACCCATGCTTTTTTTAAGGGCCTGCTCTTCCTGGCAGCGGGTTCTGTCATTCACGCGGTCGGCGGCGAGCAGGACATGCGCCGCATGGGCGGCCTGCGCACCAAGCTCCCCTGGACCTTCTGGACGATGACTGCGGCAACCTTGGCCATAGCTGGAATCCCAGGCTTGGCAGGCTTTTTCAGCAAAGATGAAATCCTGTGGCGCGCCTATCAGGCAAGCTGGGCCTATTGGCTGGTGGGAGTCGTTACCGCATTCATCACCTCGTTCTACATGTTCCGCCTCTGGTTCATGACCTTCTTCGGCGAATACCGTGGCGAAGCGGCGGGACACGGCGCACCCGCGCACGATACCCACGCCGGACATGGTCACGGGGGAGTGCACGAGAGTCCGAAAGTGATGGTCATCCCGCTGGCAATCCTCGCTGTCTTGTCGGTGATCGGCGGATATGTTGGCGTTCCCGGATCGCTCGGCGGGAATAATCATTTCGATCACTTCCTGGGTCCCGTCTTCCGCTCCACTCTGCCCCCGGAAAGCGCACAGACCCAGATGGGCGAAAAAGGCGCGACGGAACAAACCACGGAGGGCACCGAGCCCAAGGAATCCGCGTCCAAAGAATTGATGTTCACGGGAATCTCCGTTGCAGCCGCTTTTCTTGGCCTCGCTCTCGCCTGGCTGCTCTACTACCGCAGTCCTGATTTGCCCCACAGGATCGTGCAGAGAATTGCAGGTCTATACGATGTCGTGTGTCACAAGTATTACGTCGATGAGATTTACGCGTCCTTGATCGTCAAACCTTTAGTCAATGGATCTACGAGCATTCTTTGGCAAGGCGTGGATCGCAAAGTCATCGACGACACGGTGAATAATGCGGCCGACGGCGCTCGCCACGTTTCTGACGAAGTCCGGCACATGCAATCCGGCAATCTGCGCTCCTACGCCGGTTGGGTGGCCGCCGGTTCTGCCGTGTTGATTGCCTACATGATTTGGTGGGGCGTGGCGCGATGAACACCGACCACCTCAGCCCTTACATCCTGACGCTGGTTACATTCGTTCCGCTCGCGGGAGCGCTCCTGCTGGTCCTGCTTCCCCGCCGTGATCGCGACATCCGCATCTTTTCCCTGGTGGTGTCCCTGCTCGCGTTCGGACTCTCCCTGCATCTGCCAGTTCATTTGCACCGCGGCCAGCCCGGCTTCCAGTTCGAAATCGACAAGCCCTGGATCTCCAGTCCGAACATCCACTACCACATGGGGATCGACGGGATCTCGGTGTGGCTCGTAGTACTCACCACATTCCTCACGCCGCTCTGCGTCCTGATTTCGTGGAAATCGGTACATGATCGCGTGAAGGAATTTTTTATACTTCTTCTGATCCTCGAAACCGCTCTCATCGGCGTCTTCACTTCACTCGACCTTTTCCTCTTCTATTTCTTCTGGGAAGCAACGCTGATTCCCATGGCGCTGCTAATCGGCATTTTCGGCCACGAACGCAAAGTCTACGCGGCCGTGAAATTCTTTATGTACACCATGATTGCCTCCGTCTTCATGCTGGCGGCAATCCTCTGGCTCTACGCGCAAACCCACAGCTTCGATTTCGTCACCATCCGCGACGCCATTGCCAATCATCGGGTCCCAAACTTCCCTGCCGCCGCACAGTGGCTCTTTCTGGGATTCTTCATAGCCTTCGCGGTCAAAGTTCCGCTATTCCCGTTCCACACCTGGTTGCCTGACGCACACGTCGAGGCACCCACGGCGGGATCCGTTCTGCTCGCCGGAGTTCTGCTGAAGATGGGCACATACGGCATGCTGCGCTTCAATCTCGGCTTATTCCCGGACCAAGCCCGCAGCAACGCGCCTTGGATCATCGCACTGGCGCTGATCGGAATCATTTACGGCGCGCTGGTTGCGATGGTGCAACCCAACATGAAGAAGCTGATTGCCTACTCCTCAGTCAGCCATCTTGGATTTGTTGTGCTGGGCATCTTCAGCTTCACCACCGCGGGCCTCAACGGCGCCATGTTCGTGATGCTGGCGCACGGTGTCTCCACCGGCGGCCTGTTTATGCTCGCTGGAGTTCTGCACGAGCGGCGCCACACCTATGAGATCTCCGAGTTTGGCGGCCTCGCATCGCCCATGCCGGTGTACGCAGCTTCCTTCCTCTTCATCGTGCTTGCATCGGTTGGCCTGCCGCTACTAAACGGATTCGTGGGCGAATTCCTGGTATTATCCGGCGCTTTCCAGGCGAAGCCGCTTTACGGAGTTCTGGCGGCTACGGGAGTAATCTGGAGTGCCTGCTACCTGCTCTGGATGTTTCAGCGCGTCTTCTACGGCAAAGTAACTCACCCCGTGAACAATGCGGTTAGCGATCTGCTCGGATTTGAGAAAGCCGCGATCTGGTCCTGTGCCGTCGCAGCTTTGGTGATGGGCGTTGCTCCTATTATGTGGCTGGCTGCGATCGATCCCGCGGTGCAGGCTGCACTCACCCCATTCGCTCAGCTGGTCAGCAAGGTGGTGGTGCAATGACCCTGCTCCTTGCGCAAATGCAGGCAATCCCGCAATCCGTCGATTACGTCCGCATCTTGCCCGAGCTCGTTCTCTCGCTTTTCGGCATTCTGGTAATGGTCCTGGATCCGCTGGTGGATGAAGGGAAAAGTCAGAAGACGCTGGGTTACATCGGCTTCATTGGAACTATCACAGCGCTGCTCTCCACCTGGTACATGGCGCAATCTCCCGGCATCGCCTTCTCCAGCATCGTGCGCGTGGACAGCTTCAGCATCTTCTTTACTTTTCTCGTAATCGCGATCGCCGCCGTCGTCATTCTGAGTTCTTTCGAATACATGGCCGTGCAGCGCATCCGCGCCGGCGAATACTACGCGCTAATCCTGTTCAGCGTAGTCGGAATGGCGTTGATGGCGTCGGCTGTCGAGCTGGTGATGATATTCATCGGTCTTGAGATTTCTTCCATCTCCACCTACATCCTGGCTGGATTCCGCCGCCACGAAGCGTCCAGCAGCGAGTCATCGCTGAAGTACTTCCTGCTCGGCTCTTTCGCCACCGCATTCTTTCTGTATGGCGTAGCGCTCATGTTCGGCGGGACCGGCTCTACAAACATCGACATAATTTCCCAGAAATTGCAGTCCGGAAACGTTGGCCTGCTCGTTTATGCGGCGATGGCCATGATGTTCGTCGGCCTGGGATTCAAAGTTGCCATCGCCCCTTTCCATATCTGGACGCCCGACGTTTATGAAGGAGCTCCCGCCCCGGTCGTGGGGTTCATGTCCACTGCGCCCAAGGCCGCCGCCTTCGCCGTCCTGCTCCGGGTAGTATTTGCCATCAATGCTCCTGGACGCTTCTGGTTTCTCTGGGTCGCCGCGGCGCTCTCCATGACTCTGGGCAACATCGGGGCCCTGGTGCAAAGCAATGTCAAGCGCCTGCTCGCCTATTCGTCGATAGCCCACGCCGGATACCTGCTCGTCGCCTTCGCGATGACCACGCCGGAGAATTGGGCGGCGGGCATTTCCGCCGCCATGTTCTACACCGCTGCCTACGCCGCCATGAATGTCGGCGCCTTCGCGGTCGTCAGCCACTTCGCGAATTCTGGCGAGCGCTACGTTAACTTGGAAGACTATGAAGGCCTGGCCCGCTCCTCCCCGCTGCTGGCTGCCACCTTAACGATTTTCCTGTTATCGCTGATCGGAATTCCGATCACCGGCGGCTTCTTCGCCAAGTTCTACGTGTTCAGCGCCGCCCTGCGCGCGAACCTCGTCTGGCTCACACTGATCGGCGTGGTCAACAGCGCGATCGGCGCTTATTACTATCTCCGGATCATTGTCGTGATGTACATGCGTGAATCGCGCAAGGAGGTGCCGGTCAACCCCGTTTCTTTCGGCCTCGCGACCGCATTGGCGGTGAGTATTCTTGCGACACTCTACCTCGGCATTTTGCCGAACCGGATTCTGCAGGTGGCTCAGCACTCGGCCCAGGATTTGCTCCCACAACCGCCGGCCGCTGCCGCCCAAATCCCGCAACCAGCGCCCACTTCCGCCCATTAGCCCCGGACAAAATTTCTGTAGTTACTATTTGACAACCTGAGTGGGCCGCGTGCATCATGTCTCCACTAGTTTTTCGCTCCACCTCTCAACAAGTCACAGTGGCCCGGAGGAGAACACAATGTCCCAACTCATTCGCATGCTTTGGTCCGATGAACAAGGACAGGATATCGCCGAGTATGCCGTCATGCTCGCCGTGATCCTGGTTCTGGTAGTCGGAACGGTTCGCTTGATTGGTTCGAATTCGAATAATGCATTCTCCAGCGTTGCCAGTTCGCTGCAGTAAGGCTAGGTTTGTAGTCGCTTACATAGCCAGAAGAGATCCTATGACAAGATTTGCTCCACGCTTCGCTTTTGCCGTGTATTACCGATTTACCTGGCGTGCGGCTGCAGCGCAGCTTGGAGGAAAGATGAGCCTCTAACGGCCACCTCAAACAAGCTTAGCTGTCAGCCGCGATCCAACGATCGCGGCTTTTGTTTTCCAATCACATCCAAAGGAGATCCCAGCTCATGATCGTCAACATGTCAGAGAAAGCCACGGAGGAACAGATCACGCACGTGATCGATAGAATTCGTGAAGCCGGATACAATCCCCACGTCACCCGAGGCACCGAGCGCACCATCGTGGCCGCCGTCGGCAGCGGCCGACGTCACGAGATTGAAGCCCTGCAAGTCGCTCCCGGCGTGGATAATGTCGTCGCTATCGCGCAACCTTTCAAACTCGTCAGCAAGCAGGTGCATCCCGAACGGACGATTGTGCAGATCGATGGCGTTCAGATCGGGGGCCCGGACGTCGTGGTCATCGCTGGTCCGTGTTCCGTGGAATCCCGCGAACAGTTGCTCCAGACTGCCCATGCCGTGAAGCGTGCCGGCGCCTCAATGCTTCGCGGCGGCGCCTACAAGCCGCGCACCTCTCCCTATGATTTTCAGGGACTTGGCATTGAGGCATTGAAGATTCTGAGCGAGGCGAAGAAAGAAACCGGCCTGCCCATCGTTACCGAGGTGATGAGCACCGAGGACATCGATGTCATCTCTGAGCATGCCGACATGCTGCAGGTGGGCGCGCGCAATATGCAGAATTTTGCGCTCCTGCGGCGCCTCGCAACCAGCAACAAACCGGTCCTCCTCAAACGCGGACCCTCAGCTACGGTGAAGGAATGGCTTCTCGCTGCCGAGTATCTACTATCGGGCGGCAACCGAAACGTTGTCCTGTGCGAGCGCGGCATCAAGACCTTCGAAAGCGAAATGCGCAATACCTTCGACCTCGCCGCCGTGGCGCTGGCTCGCGATCTTTCTCATCTGCCCGTCGTCGCCGACCCCTCCCACGGAACTGGCAAGCAGAGTCTCATCGCCTCGGTCTCCCGTGCAGCGGTCGCGGTAGGTGCGGATGGATTGATCATCGAAGTCCATCCCTGCCCGGAACGCGCCTTGTCCGACGGCCCCCAGTCGCTGGATTTCGAAGGGTTCGAGAGAGTCATGCGTGGCTTGGCAGAGCCATTGCGCAAAACCGCTACCCTCCCACACTTTGCCACTACCGCGTCCTGAACGTGAGGGTGAACATCAACGCGCTCCTTCGTCTCTCCCGTCCAGCCGCGAAGCATTGAAAGAATGCAGCCCACGGCGCAAGCCGTGGGCACTTGCGCGAATAAAGACGGTCAGCCCCGAACGGACGGAAGGTTGCTTGCTATCGTTGCGGCCATCTGACAAGCTCCTCGTTTCTTATGGACAAACGAAACAATTCGTTATAAAAAGAAATCCTGCCGCCACGGCCGTTGTCCTCGCTAATCTCGAAGCGGCAGCTCACATACCGTGCTCAACGAAGAACGCCGACGCGCCATTCTCGACCTCCTCACTCATCAGGGCCGGGTGCTAGTCACCGAACTGGCCAGCCAATTCGAAACTTCGCAGGTTACGATTCGCAAGGATCTCGAGATCCTGCACGCGCACGGCCTGGTGCACCGCACCCATGGCGGAGCTCTCCCCTCCCGCGAGGGCGCGCTGGAAGATCCCACGCTGCGCGAGAAAGAGAAGCTGCACCACCAGGAAAAAATGCGCATCGCCGAATGCGCCGTCGAAAAGGTCAAAGAAGGCCAGGTCCTAATTCTCGATTCCGGAACCACCACCACGGCGATCGCCCGCGCCCTTAGGAAATTTCAGACTCTCACCATCATCACCAATGCCGTAAACATCGCCGCCGAACTCACGGGAACCGCCGTGGAAGTGATTCTCACCGGCGGCACCTTGCGCAAGAATTCTTTCTCTCTCGTCGGCCCTATTGCCGAAGAGACTCTGCGCCGCTTGAGCGCAGACATCCTGTTTCTCGGCGTGGATGGATTCGACGTTCACTTCGGCCTGAGCACTCCAAATCTCCTGGAAGCGAAAGTAAATCGCGTGATGGTTGAAATTGCGCGCCAGACGGTAGCAGTCTGCGACGCCAGCAAGTTCGGCCGCCGCAGCCTGTCCCTGATCGCTCCCACCTCGTCACTCCACGAAGTGATCACCGACCGCGGGGCTCCCAAGTCCGATGTGCGCTCCCTGAAGCAGGCGGGAATTGAAGTTACTCTGGTGTAGACATCTAGTTTAAGAAATCGTGAACGGAGTCGAACGATCCCTATAAAACTATCCGCTGCTGCGGCCCAAGACTATGCCCCGTTTCGACATCACCATCGCCGGCGAACTGAATCTCGACCTCATCCTCTACGGCCTGCCCGAGCAGCTCCAGCCCGAACGCGAGCTTCTCGCCGACCGCATGATGCTCACGCTAGGCTCCTCGTCCGCCATCGTGGCCCATAATCTCTCCGCCCTCGGCAGTCGCGTAGGCTTTCAATCCCGTATCGGCGATGACCCACTCGGAGCGATCGCGCTCGAACGCCTGCAACAGGGAGGAGTTGACACCTCCCACGTACGCCACGTTCCAGGAGCGATTACTACCGGCCTGACCGTAATCCTGCATCACCAGTCATGGCGCAATATTCTCACCTATGCCGGAACGATCGCCGAACTGAGGTTGGAAGACCTGGATCTCGACTATTTGTGCGACTCCCGCCACTTCCATTTCTCGTCGTATTACCTGCAGCGAGCGTTGCTACCCAGAGTAAGCGAATTGTTCCAGCTCTTGAAGTCCAAAGGCCTGACCATCTCGCTGGACACGAATGACGATCCTGAGGACCGCTGGGAAGGCAATCTGACAGATGTTCTGCAGTATGTCGACGTATTCCTGCCCAATGAGCGCGAAGCCTGCAAAGCCGCACGCACACATGATCTGCAAACCGCGATCCACGAACTCTCTGCTCGGGTCCCATTGCTGGTGGTGAAGATGGGTCGCCAGGGAGCCATCGCTCAGCGGGGCAAAGAGAGATTTACCAGTCCCGCGAGAATCGTCGAAGCCGTAGACCCGGTAGGAGCCGGCGACAGCTTCGACGCCGGCTTCTTGCATGAGTGGGTGAAAGGCGCAGATATCACGGCGTGCCTCGGGAGCGGCAACCTGGCAGGCGCACTCTCCACAACACGTCCCGGAGGAACGGAAGCATTTCGGGACGCTCAGCACCGGGCCGACTTTCTCGCAAATCACACGAAGCGGACCCAAGCGCGCTGAACGATAGGATCTATTTCCCGCTCACCTCCAGCAGCAGGTGATCCTTGATCTCGGCCTTCAGCCGCGGAGCTTTCCCCTGCTCCGCCTGCACGGTGCCGTAGGATTTCCCGTCGGCATAGTCGACCACCTCATACGACCCTCGCTTCAAACCGCGCAGCTCCACCTCTCCTGAGAAGGGCTTCCCCGGTTCGACAAAGAACGCGTAGTACATTTTGCCGTCCTTCGCGATGGCGTACCCTTCTGGGACGTCGTAGCCGTACGTGTAGAGATCAAGAAACTCGCCCTTGGAAAGCATCTTCTGGTTGTACAGTCCGATCCACTTCTTCCAGTGCTCTTCTTT
>DASVAE010000062.1:0-121846 GCA_036376495.1 Candidatus Sulfotelmatobacter sp.
TCGCGCTTATTTCCATTCGAGACTTTGCGGACGAGAAGGGGAGTGAGCCCGGTGCGACTGCTGGCTTGCGGAAGCGCGGGAACATTGTTTTCGGCAGCACAGGCCATCATGCAGGACCCGCAGCCGGTGCAGCGGTCGACATCGATGACCATCCCGTAGCGTGCGCTCATGCATTCCTCCTGGAGGGCGATTCTCGCAACCCGGATTCCTGGTAGAGCTTGGACGCGAGTGGAGGCATTACTGGGCCGCTCCACTCTGTGGCCCAACTGTTACCCGACAGGGCGCGGGTCGGCGTCGACGATTCCTTTATCTGGCAAATGAAATCTTTGCTCAGCGATAGTTCGCCTGCCCAGACTGCCCCTTTCCACAATTGCTCCTTGAAACTCTGGACAGAACTGAACTTGGCCATCTCGGCAATTTCCTGCGCATAGACGCTGCCCTCACGCCGCCGGAACATATCTTCGCAACGGCTATCAATGATCTTTGCCGTCGTGGGGAGGGTCCCATCGAGGCTGCACAGAAATTGCGCGGCACTCTGGAACTCGGCCGTTGCTTTCATCAGGGCTGGCGCGACACCGTAGGCTTGTGCCGAGCAGCCTGGGGCGGTCGGAAGATCCGTCAAGTCTTCCAGGAACCCGGGAGCGGGAAGCAGCCAGTCTGCTTTGGTAGCGCCTCCGTCCCACGCGCCGAAGCGGAATACCTCGGCATCGACTTGCGGAACGAAGTCCCAAGGCACGCTGGCGTCAATCAGGACGGCGCGCGCATCTCCGATCTCTCTTTCAGCCGCGACATAAGCCCGGACTCGTTCAGAATGCCGCAAGATCCCGCCCCGCTTGCCCAGCGAGCCCAACAGCACATTCAGAGCGGCAATTGCGGGATCGTCATCGCGCGCGATCACCAGCGCCGGTGTTTTCGCGACCATTGTGCGTGCAAGTTCGCGGATGCGCTCGACGCTGATCCCTGTCAGGGCGGACGATTCCGCCAGCGTCATCGACGGGACTGGGCTGTGCGCCGGAACCAGGTTCTGTTCGTGCAGCGCACAAGCCAATCCCGAAGCCAAAGCGGATTCGGACCGTTGCCGAATCTCTATCCACTGCCATGCGCGCGCCGCCGTTCGCGACAGGGAGGAATCGATCTGAATCAGCCGAAGTTGCGGATCGCTCAACCCGGCGGCGCGTTCGGCCCAGAGTCGGGTGAATCGGCCGGGAGTTCCCCAGCCATCCAGCAAGGGCGTGCCGAAACTGAGGATCGTTCGGGCGTTCTCGAAATCGTATCCCAGGGAAGCGGCTGGAATCCCGGTCCATCGCTCGTAGGGAGCCAGCGCCCGGAGTTCCGCCGTAGGCACCACACGATAGCTGCCGCCTTGCTTCTCGGCGAAGGTTTCCAGAACCGACGATGCAGCGCGCCCCGGATAACCGTCGATCACTACAACCGGTCCTTCCTTGCTGGCCTTGGCAAACGCGGCCTGTGCATCCGCCCAAGTTGATCGGTTGGAGCCATGTCGAACGCTCCGAAGCCGCTGCGGATGCCAATTCAATTGATGTGCGGCAAATGCCAACGGGCACAACGCGCCTCGGCTAATCGGATGTGTGCTCGATCCCGCGATGCCCACCGCCCATCCTGCTGCCATGCGAACCCGAAGTCCGCAGCCGTTGGGGCACAAAGTACAGAACGATTGCTTCACCTCCACCGGACCGCGAGCTGGTTGCGGAATCCACGGCCAGTTCTGGCTCCATATCGAAACATCATCCAATATTTTCCAGGGGACCGGCGTTGCGAGCAGGCCTGCCGCGGCTCCCGCGCTCCATACCAGCAAATCTCGCCGAGTAACCTTCATTGCTTTCCCTTCATTGATGGCATCCCAGACAACCCGCTTCCACATTGCGCTGCTTGTGACAGTTCTCGCAGTCGCTCATTTTCATGCCTTCATGCGGAGCGCGCCGCAAGCGCGACATGGAAGTTCCCCAGATGTCGCGGCTGTACCCGCTGATCCGGTTCACTTGGTACAAGCGAACGCGATCCGAGTCGCCGTAGTTGGAGTGACATTCCGTGCAGGAAAGATTGGCGCGTTTCACATGGATGGCATGCGAGAACCATACATTCGCGGGCTGCCGCGCATAAACCAGCCAGGGGGTGTCATGCCCGGGCTTGATATAGCTGTCTACCAGAATGGCTTCGGCCCTGCTCTCGCCCACCCGCTCCGAATGACATCCCGCACATTTCTCCATGGCCGGAAGTCCGGCAAAAGTCCCGTCTTCGCGGATGGTGTGGCACTCGGCGCAGTCGGCCAACCCGGATTTTTCTGCGTGTGTCTTATGCAGAAAGTCGAGCGGCTGAGGTTTGTGGGAATAGAGCACGCGCGGAAAAACGACCCATCCCACCAACAGTGCTACCGTGAGACCAAAAGCAAAAACGAAGCTGCTGCGCCATTTGCTCACCGCTCGACACTCCAATCCGTCCGGGAAAAGAAATGCTGGAACAGGCACACCAGGTCTTGCCGCGACAGTAGTCGTGCAACTCCCCGGACCGGCATACCCCCGTCGCAACCGGGAGCGTGTGCCTCGTGAATTTCGTGGGCCAGGCGTTCCCGTTCCTGCGACTGCCACGCGGCCGCTTGCGGACCGAAAATAAGGCCCGCGCGCGTACGTCCGGGAACTTCCCAACCTTCAAACAGCCAGCCTGCTCCATAAGGGTCCGCGGTTAGACGGGCGGGATCACTCCGCACCCGGCTGTTAATCTTCTGAATCATCACTGGATTGGGAAAACTGATCGGCCACTCCACTCCATGGACCGTGAGCGCCAGCGCAGGGCAGTGCGTGCCGCGTGACGAGACGAATGTAACTCCATCCACCGTGCCCGCTATGTCAGCCACGAATCCGTCCACGCCGATATGACACAGACCGGATTCTTCCGCATCCAGCCAGAGATGATTCTGGCTATAAAGCAGTGTGCTGGGCGGCGTGGTGGAGTGCGGTTGTGCGAGTTGCAAGTACGAATCGCAGTAACGATAAGTGTTGCTGGCGCAGTTCGATAATTCCGAATCGCTGAACGGCACCAATTTCGGAATCGGAGAGACGCCGCAGTACTGCACCCGAATGTCTTCCAGATGAGGACAGCGATCGCGCGGCGTCTTGCTCTTGGCCGCCAGTTCGCACTCCAGATATCGGGGTGAGGCACAGCGGCCGCCCTCGCTAGCTCCCGGCCCGTCGAGAATCAGTTTGCGCACCGGGGCTGCATGGCAATATCGCGCTCGGCCTTCTCGCAAGAACGGGCAGGGCATGGCATTACTCCTGCGGCTTCTTCGTCGTCTTGTTTTTCGACGCTTCGATGCGCTCGCCGCCATCCGCCATCGTCAAGCCAAACTCGGGGACGGAGAAGCTATGCGAACCTCCCTGCAAAAGCGCTTTCAGGTCGGCATCGATGTTGTTGAGGTTGACCGTGGGTGCTTTTCCAACCTTGCGAACTAGCAAGTCCCAGCCCACCGCAAAGAACACAACCAGCAACGCGATTAAGGTCACAAGTCCCAGCGCGAAATTTGTGATGTTGAGCCACATAGTCCAATCTTCTCCAGCCATACGAGGTGACCTCCTCGCCGATCAAGACGGTCGGCATTCGTACAAATGCACGTTAACGGCCACCATATGAAATCAATGACTTGGCAGAATTTCGAGCCGGTATGTGTCGGAATTTCCAACGCGACTTGTAGGAGATCCCGACGCAACCTCCGTGCGAGCACGTTCAGCAGTCCAAAATCTAGTTCTGAAAATCGGGAGAGAGTCCAAGCAAAGAGTGCGCCTGTGCGTGCCGTCTCGTACAACCGTGATTCAAATCACACGCCCTCGCTCACTTCGTCATTAGAAAGAACTTAGGGCGCATCTGCTCCTGCTTTATCCGCTGCCGTTGCGTGTTCTAGCGGATTCCGATTAGTGATTGCGAATAAATGGCTTACTAGAATGGCGCCGGCCATGAACCCTAAGTGGAATGGACAGTTCTCCTGTTTCGATCTGGTCGCGAAGACCGACAGGTGCTCGCGCACCGTGGTGCGCGTGCGTGATGTTGAGATTGGTGGCGATGACTTCGTTGTCATGGCGGGACCCTGCGCGGTGGAGTCCGAGACGCAATTACTTCAAACCGCCGAAGCGGTTGCCCGGGCTGGTGCCTGCATTTTACGGGGCGGAGCCTACAAGCCGCGATCGAGTCCGTATGCCTTTCAAGGCTTGGGAGTGGAAGGGCTCAAGCTGTTGCGCAAGGCACGCGAAGAGACTGGACTCGCGATCATCACGGAAGTGATGAGCGAAGAAGATGTCGAACTCATCGCCGAATATGCCGACATCATGCAGGTGGGCACGCGCAGCATGGAGAACTACGCGCTGCTTGAGGCTCTCGGCCAATGCGGGCGGCCCGTTCTGCTGAAGCGCGGAATGACGGCCACCATTGAGGAATTGATGCGTTCCGCCCAGGTCATCGTCATGGCGGGCAATCCCGACGTAATCCTGTGCGAGCGTGGCATTCGCACCTTTGAGACTGCGACCCGTAACACGCTCGACATTGCAGCCGTGCCGGTGTTGAAGGCCGTGTCGCATTTGCCCGTGATTGTGGATCCGAGTCATGCGGCAGGCGTGCGCAGCCTGGTTCCGGTGCTCGCGCGGGCGGCGATTGTGGTCGGTGGCGATGGACTGCTCGTCGAAGTGCATCCCTGCCCTGAGCAGGCGATGAGCGATGGCGATCAATCCCTGAGATTTGGTGAATTTCGCCGCATGATGCGCGATCTGCAGCCCTATTTGGAACTGCAGCAGGAAGCGCGCCAGCTTCGTCCTCAACTCCTCGCAGCAGGAGGAGCCGATTAGTGCTGCTGCGCGCCATCACAGCCTTGTGTCTCTTTCTTCTCGCGACCGGACCTGCCCATCTCCAGTCGGAACCTGCCAGCACGAACCCTGATCCATCATTC
Source organism: Candidatus Sulfotelmatobacter sp. (assembly GCA_036376495.1). Lineage (GTDB taxonomy): Bacteria > Acidobacteriota > Terriglobia > Terriglobales > Acidobacteriaceae > Sulfotelmatobacter. The sequence continues at coordinate 4,949 of DASVAE010000062.1, forward strand.
ATTTACACGGTCGCTAAAGTTTACGAGCCATTGGCCTGGATGCGAGGCGAGGAGCGGTTCCCAAAGGGTGCCGCACTCTTCATCAAAGATGCCAAGGGGGAACGCCCGCTGCTCGGCGATTTTGTTTCGTCCGCAGATCCCGTAGTTTCCTTCGACGGGCAACGCGTGCTGTTTGCCGGCAAGGCGCGTCGCGCGGATCCCTGGCAGATATGGGAACTGTCCTTGCAGGGCGGGCCTCCACGCCGGATCACTACAGGCACCGAAGACTGCATTCGTCCCTTCTATCTTCCCGATGATCGGATCGTATACGCGCAAAAAACTCATGGGCGATTTGCAATCGACGCCCAGGATCTGAGCGGCGGCAAGCCGCTGGCCCTCACTCATATCCCCGCCAGCGCTATTCCCAGCGACATTCTTCACGATGGACGGATCGTCTTCTCCGCGGGGAATCCCTTAGGCATCGGGGAGGCTCCGGAAATCTACACAGTCTATTCCGATGGCAGCGGCGTGGAGTCATACCGTTGCGATCACGGCAGCGTGCGGCATTCGGCAAAGCAGGACAGTTCTGGCGATCTTGTTTTTGTGGCTGCGAAAGGCTTGGGGCGATTCACGTCAGCCCGGGCACAGGGCATGCCTGTGGACGCTCCGGCCGGGGAATTTGCAGGAGATTTTACCGAGACCACAAAAAGCGAATGGATGCTTTCCTGGCGGCCCGATTCGAATTCAACTTTTCGCATCATGCGCTGGCAGCAGGGCAGTGGGCGCATGGAATCCGCCCTCATGGAGGAGGGTGCAAACGTTCTGCAGCCCGCTTTGATTGCCGCGCGTGCTGTCCCCAACCGTCATCCCTCAGGTTTGCACGATTGGGCGAATGCGAATCTGCTTTGCCTGAATGCCTACACCTCGAAGTACGCGTTCGCGGCTGGATCGATCCATTCGATCCGCGTGTACACGCGGGACGAGAACAATAGCGCGAGGTTGCTGGGCACGGCCGGGGTGGAAAGCGATGGATCGTTTTTCGTGCAGGTTCCTGGTGATCAGCCGTTGCAGATCGAACTACTGGACGCCTCAGGCAAGACACTGAAGCGGGAGTCTGGGTTCTTCTGGATGCGAGGAGGCGAGCAGCGTGGTTGCGTCGGTTGTCACGCGGGGCCCGAAACGGCTCCTGAGAATGCGGTTCCGGCGGTTCTGCTGAAATCCACCACTCCGGCTGACCTGACCGGTACTGCGCAAAATGCTTCGGGAGGACATTAGTTTTGAAATTGCAAGCCTTCATTCTGCTGCTGCTGTCCTCCTTCCTGCGGGCGCAAGCGCCGCCCTCCAACTCCCTTCGCTTTGAGGATGCCACCGCCAAATCGCTCATCCAGTTCACGCATAGCTTTGGCGCGCAAAAACTCGGATCGCTGCTCGAAAGCACAGGCTCCGGGTGTGTCTGGTTCGACTTCAATAATGATGGATTTCCCGATCTCTACATAGCTAGTGGCAAGCCTCTGGGAGAGGGAATCCATCCGTATCCGCTGAAGCAGCTGCCCGTTTCTCCTCCGCACAATCATTTGTATCGGAACAATGGCGACGGAACCTTCACGGATGTGACCGACCAGGCCGGAGTCGCGGCCAATGTCTTCGGCACCGCCGCAATTGCAGCCGACTACGACAACGATGGATTCGTGGATCTTTTCGTCACCAGCTATGGAAGGGCGATCCTCTACCACAATGATGGTAACGGCACGTTCACCGACGTGACCGCCAAGTCCGGAATCGATGTGGAGGGCTGGTCGATCAGTTCCACCTGGCTCGATTACGATCGCGACGGCTGCGTGGACCTGTTCGTGGGACGGTATGTGAAGTTCGATCCCAAGTATCGCAATTTTTACCCGGCCGACAATTATCCCGGTCCTCTGGACTACGCCGGCGATACCAACCGCCTGTATCACAACAACTGCAACGGCACCTTCACGGATATCACCGCCAAATCCGGAATCGGCGCGTACAAGGGCCGCACCATGGGTGCGACTGCCGCCGACTATGACGGCGACGGATATCCCGACATCTATGTCTCCAACGATAAGACCGAGAACTTCCTGTTCCACAATAAGCATGATGGAACGTTTCAGGAAGTCGCGGGCGATCTCGGGGTCGCTTACGGACAGAACGGTGAGAGTACGTCCGCCATGGGCCCGGTGTTTGCGGACGTCGATGGTGACTCCCGCCTTGATCTGTTTGTGACCGACTCCAAATACAACCGCCTGATGCGCAATGCGGGGGCGAACGGCTTCGAAGACATCGGCCCGGCTTCCGGAATTTCCCAGGCGAACGCACAGTACACCAGCTGGGGAAGCGGTGTGTACGACTTTGATAACGATGGCGCCCTCGACATCATGATTTTTCACGGCGGGCTGGTCCACCTTGTGCCCCAGGAGCAGTCTCTGTTTCGGGGTTTAGGGAATGGAAAGTTCGTCGATGTCTCCCGCCAAGCCGGCGCGGTGCTCGAGGCCAAGACAGTCTCCCGTGGCGCGTGCTTTGCCGACTACGACAACGACGGCAAGATAGATGCTTTTGTGGTGAACCTGGGCGCTCCGGCCACTTTGCTGCACAACGTAACCCAGAGCAGCAATCACTGGCTCACGGTGAAATTGAAAGGAAAGAAGAGCAATCGAGACGGGATCGGTGCGCATCTGGAATTGGTTTCTGGAAGGCGCAAGCAAGTGGCGGAACGCACTGCCGGTTCAGGATACCTCTCGCAGGACGATGGCCGAATTCACTTCGGGCTGGGCGCCGCGGGCAAAATCGATAGATTGACCATCCGCTGGCCCAGCGGGCAAGAGCAGGTATTGGAGAATCTGGTCGCAGATCGTGTGCTCACGGTGGAGGAACCGTAGATGGCGCTGCGGCCAAAGTCGTTGGTTGGCGCGATACGCGCAACATGTAGGGACAGGCGAAATCGGCTGTCCAGGCTTGAGAAGCTCGATAGCGCTTGCTGCGAGCCGCATGGTCAGGATATCGGCTCCGGCCAGCAGACACGCACGACAGGCACTCCAGTGCGCGGATTCACGCTGCTCCCTCGGGTTGCTGGTGTCATCGCAGTGGCTCTGCTCGCAATTGCCGCCCGCCCTGCTCCGAATCAAAGTTCACTCCCTCCCAAACAACGTTACCTGTCTCCGCTGGAAATTGCCGTTTCACCGGAAGGCCGCCTGCTCTACGTAGTCTGCCAGGACAGTGACGAGGTGAGAGTGGTGGAGGCCGCGTCCGGCAGACTCGTCAAATCCATCCTTGTGGGCCATGTACCGCGCGCCATTGCCCTCTCGGCCGACTCCAAGATTCTATTCATCACCAACGCCTGGTCCGACACCGTCTCCGTCATCGACACTACCACCCTGCAAGTCGTTCGAACTCTGCCCACCGGCTTCGAGCCCAGCGGGGTCATCTTTGACTCCAGAGCCAACGCCCTTTACGTCGCCAACCGGCTCAGCAACGACATCTCCGTGATCGATTTCAAAACCGGCCAGGAAACCAAGCGCCTTCTGGCCGGAAAAGGGGCTAGCTATCTCTCTTTGTCTCCTGACGGAAAATTTATCTACTGCACGCACGTGTATCCCAATCCCGGCGCATTCCGCAGCCAGCCCCAATCAGAGATCACCGTTATTGATGCAGCCACACAAACCGTTGTCGAACGCAAGCCCCTGCACAATGTGGCGGGCGCCTTCCATCTGACCACCTCTGCGGATGGCAAGCTCTCCGTAGTGGCTCAGCTTAGGCCGAAGAATCTGATTCCGCTCGCGCACGTGGAGCACGGCTGGGTCTTCGGCGATTCCCTCAGTTTATTTGGATCTGATGTGGGCGGCATGGTCCAGATTCCTCTGGATGAACTGGATCGCTACTATGCCCTGCCCTGGGCGGTGGCGATTGCGCCAGACAAGTCGAAGTTGTTCCTGACCACCGCGGGAGCTCAGAGCGTTACCGTAATCGATGTCCGGAGCCTGCTCCAGACCGTGCGCACGCGTCGTCAACCCTTTGTCAATGATCTCTCCGCATCGGCAGATTACGTTTCCTCGAGAATTCCCGTCGGCCATAATCCGCGCGGACTCGCGCTCTCGCCCGACGGAAAACGTTTATACGTCGCCAATCGCCTGGATGACACCATCTCGGTTATCGACACCAATTCCGAGAAAGTGATCTCGACCTTCGAGCTGGGCGGCCCGAAGGAGGTCAACGCCCTCCGCCGCGGTGAACGGTTGTTCTACACCGCGGAGTTTGCCTTTCAGGGTGGCTTCGGCTGTTCCAATTGCCACATTGACGCAACGATTGACGGTCTCGAGTGGGACCTTGAGCCGGATGGCTTCGGCAAAGATATCGTCGATAACCGCTCGCTGGAGAATCTTGCAGGAACGGAGCCGTTCAAGTGGAACGGCGGCAACCCGGATATGCCCACCGAGTGCGGTCCCCGCACCGAAAAGTATTTCTTCCGCTCGCAAAGCTTCAATTCTCAGCAGCTCACCGACTTGGTCACCTTTGTTTACTCACTGCCGTATCGCCCGAATCGTTACCGCGTGCCGAATGACGACTTGACCCCGGCTCAGGAGCGCGGCAAAGCCATCTTCGAGCGGACCAAGTCAAAGCAGGGTACGGACATCGCCGAAACCAACCAGTGTGGCTATTGCCATAGCGGTCCCAAATACACCAACCAGAAGCAGTTCGACATTGGGTCAGGGAAAGCAAGCGATCGCTCACCCATCATCGACGTGCCCCAGTTGCCCAACGTCGCCTATTCCGCGCCCTATCTACATGACGGCTCGGCCCGCTCCCTGGAAGAAATCTGGACCGTATTCAATCCCAAAGACACCCATGGTGTAACTAACGACTTAACCAAAGATGAATTGAACGACTTGATTGAGTACCTGAAGACGTTATGAAGACCCGAATGAACGATCTGAATCGTACAGGGACAGCCGCCGTCGACTGTCCGGTCCAGCGAAGCTCGACTATGAAGTGCCACCGAACATCCACTTCGAGAGGCTGTTTGCTGTTTGCGATTCTCGCAATCTTTGCCTCGCGCGCCTTCGCCCAGGACCTCCCCACCTTCCGTTGGGAGAACTTCACCACCTCCAACGGCCTCCCCGACAACCACGTGTACTGCGTGCTGGTGAATGGCCAACGCATATGGGCCGGTACCGACAATGGTTTGGGCCTCTACGAGAACGGCACCTGGAAAATCTTCCGCCCGGCAGATGGGCTGGCGCATCAGGCGGTGCTCTCGCTGGCGCTTGACAAGCACACGGGTGATCTCTGGGTCGGCACCATGGGCGGCCTCAGCCGCATCTCTGCCGGTCGCATCGACACCTACACTCAACTGAACTCCGGATTGAGTAACGATATCGTGTACGGAGTCGCCGTCCAGGGCGATTACGTCTGGACCGCAACCGCAGCTGGAGCCAGCCGCCTCAACCTCCGCACCGGCCAGTGGTCACTCTTCAACGAGCGCAACACCCCCATGTTCGAGATCTGGAATTACGCCGTGAGCGCAGCCGAGGACAAGGTCTATATCGCCGTGTGGGGTGGAGGCGTGCTGGAGTACGACCAGGCCACCGAGCGGTGGAAAGACTACAACGACCCTGACGGCGAGACAGAAATGGTGGTCATGAAAGATCAGGGATTGATTCACGAGATCACCACATCCGTCAGCTACGTGGACAAGATCCTCTGGGTGGCTACGTATTTCGGCGCCAGTCGCTATGACGGCCGCTACTGGCATAACTTCCTGCAGAAAGACAGCGGCCTCCCCAGCAATTTCCTCAGCCAAGTCAAAGGACTCGACGCCAATCGCGCCTGGTTCTCGACGGATAAGGGCCTGGCGTATTACGACGGTGCCAATTGGGCCGTGTACCGTCCCGCTCTCGATACGCATAAGCCCGAAATGTTGGTGCGCGATAGCGATGGAAATGTGAAGAACATACCCGTCCACAGCGCTCCATCGCATAACTACATTCTGGCAGTCGATTTCCAGGGTGACGATCTCTGGGTCGCAACGGCGCACGGTCTAAGCCACGGTGTTCGGCAGAAGGAATCGGTGAATCTCGCACGAATCTTCGGCAGCAAGGAAAAGAAGGAACGCTAATCTCAGGGGCACGTTATGAATGTTCAGGAACTACTCGCAGAAGTAGCAACAGCGCCCGTCGTGAAACGGGCGATGACAAATCATTCGACGCTGAACGAAGCGTACGACTATGGCAGCGCCTTTTCCCGAGGCATGCGGATCGACCTGAATGGGCTAACCGTTCTTCTCATTTCAGGCACCGCCAGCATCGACGAAGAAGGACGCACGGTCCACGTCGGCGATTTCCGGGCGCAACTTCGGCGTACGTACCAGAACATTACGAAGCTGCTGCAGTCCGAAGGTGCGACCTGGCACGATATCGTTCGCACCACCTGCTACCTGCGCGACATCGAGCGCGACTATCAGGCCTTCAACGAAGAACGCACCGCGTTTTTCAAAGAGGAAGAACTGGATCCGCTCCCCGCGTCCACCGGAATCCAGGCGATCCTTTGCCGTCCCGATCTTCTGATCGAAATCGAAGCCATCGCCATGTTCCGCCGCGAAACGCCGGAAGAATGAAGGAAGGAGTCGCTCCATGCGCTTCGTATGCGTAGCTGTAATCACTGTCGCGCTGGCTTGCGCGGCCGGGGCTCAAGATACGCCGGCGTGTGCCTGCGGCAAGAATCCTCCCGGCCCGCCGGGCCCTCGCTCGCTGAAGCCTTACACCGGAGCTCCCGAGGACCTGCGGCCGTTCTCCAAATTCACCACGCCGTATCACGAGTACTATCAGGATTTAATTGAATACAACGGCGCGGCACGCGATATTTCAGATCCTGACCTGAACAGCCTCAGCGAAATTCGCATCGGATTCCTGGCTCCGCTCTACGATCACCCCGATCAGATCCGGGGCGCGCACATGCTCAATGGCGCGCAGATGGCCATTGACGAAGCCAATGCCGCGGGCGCCTATGGTGGCAAACCTTTCCGTCTGATCACTCACAACGACTACGATAACTGGCAGAACAGCAGTTCATCCGTCGCTGGAGCCTCGAAAGATTCCACCATTTGGGGAGCGGCCTCGAATGATGCCGTCCGCATGATCTATGAGGATAAGGTTTGGGCCATCTTTGGTTCCATTAGTTCGGAATCTACCCACATCGCTCTGCGTCTGACCTTGAAGGCCGAAACGCCAATCGTCAACAGCGCCTCCACGGATCCCACCATTCCCGAGACCATCATTCCCTGGTACTTCACCGACCTTCAGGACGATCGAGTGCAAGGCTACACCCTGGCCCGTCATATCTACAGCGAACTCGGCCTGAAGCGAGTTGCGCTCTTACGGGTAAACGATCGCTATGGCCGGTTTGGAGTGATCAAGTTTCGCGACGCTTCCCGTCGGCTCGGCCATCCGGTGGTCATCGAGCAGAAATTTCTGAAAGCGGACACCGACTTTCGCCATCAGTTGCAGGTCATCGAAGACTCCCGTGTCGATGCCATCGTGCTCTGGACCGATATCGAGCAGACCGCAATGATCTTGCGCCAGATGCAGGAATTGGGCATGAAGCAGCGTGTCTTCGGCAGCCACCGAACTATCGGCGACGAACTGATTAAGCTCGCAGGGCCTGCGGCGGAGAATTTTGAAGCCGTCTATCCTTTCGATCCCGGACGCAAGGATCTACGCTGGATTGATTTCGTGGCCCGCTATCAGGCTCGCTACTACGAGAAGCCCGACCACTTCGCTGCGCTGGCGTACGATCAGATGCGAATCCTGCTGGACGCAATCTGCCGCGCTGGGCTGAACCGGGGCCGCATTCGGGACGCGCTCACCGGATTGACCAGTTATAAGGGCGTGACGGCTGACATGGTGTTCGACCCTAACTGCAAGAACATCGCGCCACTCTTTCTGGCGCACGTCCGGAATGGACAGATTTCATACCGCCGGATCACCATGGAAAAACCATACGCGCAAGTTGGGGAAGACGGGGTGCAGTATTCCGGGCCGCCCACGCCCACCAACAGTGCCGCCGACCGGAAAATCGGAATCTTTGGTCCACAGGCAGAGAAGGTAGTCAGATCGCCAGAGGCCCAACATTATCTTTCCAAAGTAAACGCGCATGGCGAGCATTATTCACTGCTAGCCATCCCATCAGACAGTTCATGGGGCAAAGCGTCGAGTGACCTGGTCAAAGCGGTCTACGAGGAGAACGCCATGGCTCTCGTTGCGCTCGATCGGCCTTCGAGCCACTTGGCCGAGCAGATTGCCGTCAAGTCTTTCATCCCCGTGGTAGCAATCTCATCCGATCACGCACTCACATCCACGAATATTCCTTGGATTTTCCGCTTACCCGACGATACCCAACTGGAAAAGGCGCTGGCCTGCTTATTGGCCGCGATCGAACAGGCAGGTCCCAACCGATCAGCAATCCGTGCGAGCTTGGCTTCGGGCAAACCCATGGCGGGGATAACTTTCGGTCCCACCGGCGAAGCCAGGCAGTAAGCTCCGCGAACCAGTTCCGCAATCCCAGTTCGACTGCCCTAATTCCGGTAAAACAATCCGTTTCCCAATCCCACAGAGCGCAGCAAAATTCGTACAATCAATGACATCGTTTCGAATTGCTGGTCCAAGGGGAACCTGGTTCCGGTGAACACAAGCCAAGCTCAACGCGTGCGTGTGATCGACTCGCACACCGCCGGCGAACCGACTCGCCTGGTGGTGAGCGGCGGACCCGACCTTGGCAAAGGAAGCCTGGCGGAGAGGGTTCAGCGTCTCTGCGCCGACCACGATCGCTTCCGCTCGGCGATCGTCAACGAGCCGCGCGGCTCTGATGTTATTGTAGGTGCGCTGTTATGCGAACCAGTCGATCCAGGTTGTGCTGCTGGCGTCATCTACTTCAACAACGTGGGTTATTTGGGGATGTGTGGGCATGGAACCATCGGCCTGATCGCAACGCTGCGTTTCATGGGACGGATTGGGCCCGGAACGCATCGGATCGAGACTCCGGTCGGCACCGTGACCGCAGTCCTGCACGACGACGGACAGGTTACCGTCAATAATGTTGCGAGCTATCGTTTCGCAGCCAACGTTCCCGTCACCGTCCCGGGATACGGAACTGTGCACGGTGACGTCGCTTGGGGAGGGAACTGGTTCTACCTGGTCCGCGAGCACTCGATGACGCTCGCGCTTGACAGCATCGAGGAACTGACCAACTTCACCTGGGCCCTCCGACGCGCTCTCCGCGACCAGGGGATTACGGGAGAGAACGGCCAGGAGATCGATCACATTGAACTCTATGCCCCGTCCGACGTAGCGGGAATCGACAGCAAGAATTTCGTTCTATGCCCCGGGAAAGCTTATGATCGATCTCCCTGTGGCACCGGCACCAGCGCCAAGCTCGCCTGCCTGTATGCCGATGGTAAGATTCGCGAGGGCCAGGTATGGAAACAGGAGAGCATCGTCGGTACCGTGTTTGAAGGTACTATTTCAATGCGTGATGGCAAGATATATCCCAGCATCAAGGGTTCGGCTTTCATAAACTCAGAAGCCGAACTGGTCCTTGACCCACGAGATCCGTTTTGCTGGGGTATTCGATCGTGAATCGCAGGACCAGTAGTTTCCGTCGGTTAAGCGCTTAAGGGGAAAACCAGATTGGTAAACTTGCGCGAACTTGCCCAGCAGTTCGAGGAGCGCTTTGGGAATACGCCCAGGATTTTCCGCGCGCCTGGCCGCGTGAACCTGATCGGCGAGCACACCGATTACAACGAAGGTTTCGTGATGCCCGCCGCCGTTGAGTTTTCCAGCTTGGTCGCGATTGCTCCCCGGAAGGACCGCAAGCTGCTCATTCAATCCAACCAGTTTCCCGGAGATCTCGAGTTCGATGTCGATCGTCTGCCTTCCCAGCGCACCGGTACGTGGCGGGACTATGTGCTGGGCGTCGCACTCATCCTGCGCCAGCATGGAAGTGATTTGCACGGAGCGAATCTGCTGGTGCACGGAAATGTGCCCATCGGATCAGGGCTGAGCTCCTCTGCTTCTATTGAAGTGGCTTCCGCTCTCGCCTTTATCAGTCTCGACAGTAAACGATTCTCACTTCCAGAAATCGCCAAAGTCTGCCGCCAGGCAGAAAACGAATACGTCGGCGCCCGGGTCGGGATCATGGATCAATTTGTCTCCTGTATGGGGAAGGCAGGACACGCTCTCCTTCTGGACTGCCGCTCGCTGGAGTTTCAGTTTGCCCATATTCCCGTCGGCATCGAACTCGTAGTCTGCAATACCATGGTCAAACACGATTTGGCCACCGGCGCCTACAACCAGAGGCGCGCGGAATGCGAAGAAGGCGTTCGTTACTTCGCCAAAGCCGACCCGCGCATCCGCGCTCTACGGGACGTCTCCTCTGAAATGCTGGAGCGGATCGGCGGCGATCTTTCTCTCACGATTCGCAAGCGCTGTACGCACGTCATCCGGGAGAATCAGCGCACTCTGGATGCTGCCCGCGCTCTGGCGGAAGGTGATCTTGCGCGCATGGGGAAGTTAATGCGGGAGTCGCATGAGAGCTTGCGCGACCTCTACCAAGTAAGCTGCCGCGAACTCGATGCCATGGTGGCTGCGGCGGAAGGACTGCCGGGCTTTATCGGCGGACGCATGACTGGCGGCGGCTTTGGCGGTTGCACCGTCAATCTGGTGCGGGAAGAGAATGCCGCAGACTTCTCCTCTCAAATTGCCCAACGCTATTGCCAGGCCACCGGCATCACCCCGCAAATTTACCCCTGCTATGCCGATAACGGCGCGCAAGAACTCAGCCTGAGTTAGCTTGCGCTTCCGTGTTCGGAGCCCAGCTTTGCAATTTCACCAGCCAGTCTGCGGGTTCGGGCAGTATCGCAAACTTGGGTATTTGGCCCCGCACCATCGCCACCTCGTCACAGCAATGAAATCGCGGGCAGGCATGGCAATCCTTGTAAATCTTGTCCGGTAAATCCTCGCGCTGGGCCACGGAAAACCCCTGTCCCGCGAAAAAGTCCGGCTTGCGAGTAAACAGGCAGATGCAGTCCACCTGGTGCCGCCTGGCTTCTGCCATGAGCGCTTTCACCAGCCGTCCACCGCCGCCCTTTCCTTGAGCCCAAGGAGCGACCGTTATGGAACGGATCTCCGCCAGATGCGTTCCGTAAAGATGCAGGGCGCCGCAGCCAATGATTTTTCCGTCCTCTTCAAGGACTGCGAAATCCCTCACGTTTTCGCAGATCTCCGGCAGCGTGCGCGGCAGCAGCGTGCCATCACCGGAGTACGCCGCGATGAGTTCGTGAATGTGCTTGGCGTCGGGAAGGATTGCTTTACGCGTGCGCATGGACCTCCTCGCGAAGCGACTCGATGGATTTTCTTGCAGCTGCAATTGCCTGTTTGACTTGGACGGGAGCCGTTCCTCCCCTTACGTCATGCATCGCGAGCACAGAGGAAAGGGACAGCGATCCAAAAAAGTCCTCGCCGAACGCTGGACTGAGTGATTGAAGCTCTGCCAGTGGCAGATCGCGCAGTTCGCATCCGCGCTCCAAGCAAAGCTGCACCGCCTTGCCCACGCGCTCATGCGCCAGGCGGGATGGGATGCCGCGTTTGACCAAATACGTCGCCGCGGCCCAGGCATTCATGAATCCAGAATCTGCGGCTGACTGCATCCGCTCGTAATTGAATTCCACCGACTTCATCCACCCTGTCACCAGCGGCAGTATCTCGAGGACCGTATCCGCGCTGCCGAACAGCGGCTCCTGCGTTTCCTGCAGATCCTTGTTGTAAGCGAGAGGCAAGCCCTTGATCGACACCATCAGTGCGGTCACGTGCCCCAGAACTCGCCCGCTCTTTCCCCGCACCAGTTCCAGCAGGTCCGGATTCTTCTTCTGTGGCATCGCGCTGCTGCCCGTCGAATATGCTTCCGGCAAGCTGATGAATCCGTATTCCTGCGTGGAGAAAAGAATCATCTCCTCAGCCCAGCGGCTCAAATGCAAAGCAAGCTGCGATAGGACACTCACGAACTCGACCACAAAATCCCGATCGCTCGTGGCATCGATGCTGTTGGCTGTCGGTGCAGTGAATCCCAGCTGACTCGCCATCAGCATTCGGTCGAGTGGCAAAGTTGCTCCTGCCACCGCACCCGAGCCAAGAGGGCACACGTTCAGCCGCTTGCGGCAATCCATGAGCCGGTCAGCATCGCGCAGAAACATCTCCACATACGCCAGCAGCCAGTGCGCCAGCAGGACCGGTTCCGCCCGCTGCAGGTGAGTGTATGCCGGCAAAGCCGCGTCGCTCGCCGTTTCAGCCCGCTCCACAAACACTGCGCAGAGTTCCGCCAGTTGATTCCGCAACTCATCAATCGCGGCCCTGACGTACAGCCGCAAATCGGTCGCGATTTGTTCGTTACGGCTGCGGCCGCTGTGCAGCTTGTATCCCGCATCGCCGATCAGGGCCGCCAGTTGCTTTTCGACGAAATGGTGCACATCTTCCGCTTCTTCGTCCCGCAGGAATTCCGGCGAAGCCGAAGCGCGTTGCAGGATCTGCTGCAAGCCCTGCACGATGCTGATCAGTTCGTCGCCAGAAATGATCCCGGCGTTTTTCAAGGCATGCGCATGCGCTTCGCTGGCCGTAATTTCGTAGCGCAGCAGGCGGCGATCGAATTCAAATGACCGCTGCCAGCGCTCAAAATCCGCATCCAGAGCCTGCCGGAATCTGCCCGACCACATCTTCATCGTGCGACCTCGACGCGGGCGCGAGCCCGCGACCGCGAAGGCAGCCCCAGGATTCGAATGAATCCGGCGGCGTCTTTCTGGTCGTAGCTGTCGTCCATCGTGAACGACGACAGATCGGTCCGGTACAGCGAGTGCTCCGATTCGCGGCTCACAATGGAAACGTTTCCTTTGTAGAGAGAGAGCGTTACCGTTCCGGTCATATTTTTCTGGGTCTCATTCACAAACGCGTCCAGCGCTTCGCGTAAGGGCGTGAACCACAGGCCGAAGTACACCAGTTCCGCATATTTCAGGCCAATGTGCTGCTTGTAGTGGGCGACATCGCGCTCCAGGCAAAGTGCTTCCAGTTCGCGGTGCGCGGTGATCAGCAGAGTGCCGCCGGGAGTCTCGTAACATCCTCGCGACTTAATTCCCACGAAGCGGTTCTCCACCAGGTCGATTCTCCCCACCGCGTTCCGTGCGCCGATTTCATTCAATAATTCCAGCAGCGATATGGGATCCATTTCCATCCCATTCACCGAGGTAGGAACGCCCTGCGCAAATCCGATTCGCACCTCTTCTTCCTGATCCGGAGCGTCTTTCGGGGAGCGCGTAATCTGCCACGTCGTGGGAAGCGGCCCGTTGGCGGCATCCTCCAGTTCTCCTCCTTCATGGCTGATGTGCCATAGATTCCGGTCGCGGCTGTGAATTTTTTCGCGACTCGCTGCCACAGGAATGCCGTGCTGCTCGGCGTAATCGAGGCAATCCTCGCGCGACTTCAACGTCCATTCGCGCCACGGCGCAATGATCTTCAACTCTGGAGCCAGCGCCTGGTATGTCAGTTCGAACCGCACCTGATCGTTTCCCTTGCCCGTGCAACCATGAGCCACCGCCGTCGCACTCTCGCGCAGCGCTACTTCTACCTGGTGCTTGGCAATCACCGGGCGCGCCAGGGAAGTGCCCAGCAAATACTTGTGTTCATAAACCGCACCCGCCTTCAGGGCAGGGAACACATATCCCGTCAGGAACTCTTCCCGCAGATCTTCGACAATCACTTTGCTGGCGCCGGTCGCATAAGCCTTCTCGACGACGGCTTCGATGTCATCCCCCTGGCCCACATCGCCCACCATTGCGATGACTTCATAAGAATAGTTTTCCTTGAGCCAAGGAATGATGATGGAGGTGTCAAGTCCACCGGAATACGCAAGAACGACTTTCTCAGGCATGAGCGCTCCTTATGGGCAGGCGAACCGCGCCCCCCAGCAATAAGTAGAGGATAGATTTTTGAACGTGCAGCCGGTTTTCCGCCTGATCGAAGATCGCGGAGTTCTCCGAATCCATGATCTCGTCTGTGACTTCTTCGCCGCGATGCGCCGGCAGGCAGTGCATGAACAGCGCATGAGTCGCGGCTCCGGCCATCAGTTTCTTGTTGACCTGATAAGGTTGAAAAATGTCAGCCCGTTGTTTCGCCTCGTGCTCCTGCCCCATGCTGGCCCACGCGTCCGTATAGATCGCGTCAGCCCCCGCGACCGCAGGCTGGGGATCAGTCAGAAAGTCGAGTTGCGCGCCGGTCTGCTTTGCCACCTTCTTTGCGTCGGCAACAATCTGCGGATTACAGCCGTAGCCTTTCGGGGTCGCAATGCGGATTGACGAGCCCAAGCAGGCGCACGTCAGCAGCAGCGAATGCGCCACGTTGTTGCCATCTCCCACATATGCCAGCGTGATCTTTTTCAGATCGCCGAAACGTTCCTGCAGCGTGAGATAGTCAGCCAGAGCCTGGCAGGGATGCTCCAGATCGCTCAGCGCATTGATCACCGGTACCGATGCGTGGCGTGCCATGCCTTCGATCGTCTCGTGCGCAAACGTGCGCAGCACGATGACATCGATCCACCGCTCCAGGTTCTGCGCGATGTCGCTCAGTTTCTCGCGCGCATCCAGTTTGCTGCGCGACTGGTCCACGAACATGGCGCTGCCGCCGAGGCTGATCATGCCGGATTCAAACGTGATCCGCGTTCGTAGCGAGGGTTTCTCGAAGAACATCACCATCTGCTTGCCCGCAAGCGCCCGCTGAAATACCGATGGTCGCGCCTTCATCAGTTCCGCCAGATGCAAAACGGCATGCACGCCCTCCGGGCCGAGATCCCGCGTAGAGATCAGATCTGAACACCAGAAGATGCCGGGAACGGTCTCCGGTCCCAGCGGTGTTCGATTGTGTAATTGAGTGTTCAACGTTTCTCCTCTTTCTTCATACAGGGACAGCCGTCTCGGCTGTCCAGTCGAGCGAAGCTCGACAGTTGCTAACTGCGATTCCGAAAGCTCACGCGCAAGTCACTTCCGTTCCGCAATTCAACTTAGTCAGATAAAATTGTGGGAGCGCCTCTGCTTCCGCCGCGGGCAAAATCCGCACCCGCCCCACTCCCTGCTTCAACGCTTGCGTGCACGCCGCCAGCTTCGGCAGCATGCCCCCGCTGATGATCGATCCAGCAGCAAGATCCTGAGCCTGTTTTGTGCTTAACCAGGGAATCACCGTGCCGGACGCGTCCTTGACCCCAGGTACGTCGGTGAGAAAGATCAGCGTGTTCGCGTGACATGCTGCTGCACAAGCAGCAGCCATTTCGTCGGCGTTCACGTTGTAGTATTCGCCATCCGCACCGAGCGCGAGTGACGCGAGCACTGGAATGCCGCCTTGCTGCCAGAGAGCTTCAATCCAGCACGGTTCCGCAAAACAGATTTCACCCACGAATCCCACATCGTTGCCTTGTACCTGCTTCCGCCGGGCGCGAAACGTCATGCCATCTCCGCCGCAGAATCCAACTGCAGGCATGCCCGCAGCCTGGATAGCGGCGACGAGTTTCTTGTTGACCATTCCCCCCAGCACCATCAGTGCCACGTCCCGTGTTTCAGCGTCAGTGACCCGCAGCCCGCTCACAAACTGACTCTGCTTTCCGAGTTGCTTGAGCACCCGCGTCAGCGCGGTGCCGCCCCCATGAACAACCGCCACGCGATGGCCGTCCTGCGCCAGTTCCGCGATGGCGCGCGCGCACTTGCGCAGGGTTGCGCCGTCTTCCAGAGCTGCGCCTCCGATTTTGATCACGATCGTCACTGCAGTCCTTCTTCCTCGCCCCACCCGTACATCAGATTCATGTTCTGCACCGCTTGCCCGGCCGCGCCCTTGAGCAGGTTATCGATGCACGAGATCAGCACCAATCGCCGCCCGTCGTCCGCCAGGCAGAATCCCAGATCGCAGTAGTTCGTGTGCAAGGAGAACTGCACCTGCGGCAGCTTCGGGGTGGCGAAGATCCGCACCCACCGCTTGCCGGAATAGAAATTGCGATAGCAGGCTTCCACTTCCAGCGGCGTCATGGTCCGGTTGAGCTGAACGTAAACGGTGGAGAGAATCCCGCGCGGAATCGGCAGCAAGTGCGGCGTGAATGTCAGTTCCGGCCCATCCAATCCAAGTTGCTCTACGATTTCTCCGAGGTGGCGATGGTTGAACACCGAGTACGCGGAAAAATTGTCAGCCACCGACACGAAATGCGTTTTCGACGTCGGCTCTTTTCCCGCGCCGGATACGCCCGACTTCGAATCGGCAATGATTCCCCGGCTGCGATCCACCACTCCGGCTTTCACCAGCGGCGCAAGCGATAGAATGACGGAGGTGGCATAGCATCCGGGATTCGCAATCAGATCGGCATTTGCAATCCGGTCCGCGTTAAGCTCCGGCAAGCCGTACACCGCCCGGTCCGTGAGTTCCGCCGCACCTAACGCATCCGAGTCTTGAAATCCATAAATGGCCCGGTGCTGCTCGTCCTTCAAGCGCCACGCCCCGCTCAGATCGATGACTCGCAGGCCCTGCGCAATAGCTTCAGGTACCAGCGAACGCGATATTTCATGCGGCGTTGCCAGAAACAGCAACCGCACTCCTTGTTGTTTCAGGCTGGCCCATGAGAGCGACTGGAGCGGGTAGCCGCCGTTTCCGCACAGGGCAGGGAAGACCTCGGCCAGATCCGTCGGGCCGCCATCCTGCGAAGGGCGACGCAGCAGCACAGGCTTCTCCAGCTGTGCATGGCGCATGAGAATTCGCGTCAATTCCAGCCCGGAATAGCCCGTCGCCCCCAGAACCGCAGTCATGAGTTTCCCAGGCATCACCCCAGCATTTCCTCGATACGGCCGGCGAGCGCGCGCGCCTGATCTTTATCCGGGCAGACGATCAGGATTGTGTCGTCTCCCGCGATGGTGCCGACCATCTCCGGCCAATCCGCTTCATCCAGCGCCGCGGCCACCGGCTGCGCGCTGCCCACAATCGTCTTGATGACCAGCAGATTCTGTGCCGAGCGGATATCCAGCACGAACTCGCGAACCAGTCGCGACACTGGCGGCAACGCCACTCCCGCGCCGTTTTCGCCCTGGGGGAGGGCATATCCGTGCGCTGTTTTGCTGAGATTCAGATCACGGATGTCGCGCGAGAGCGTGGCCTGTCCCACCTTGAATCCGCGCCGCCGCAGGTGCCTTTGCAGGTCCTCCTGGCTGGCTACCGATCCGTGCTTCAGGACATCCAGAACCGCGCGCTGTCGCAAGCTTTTATTCATAATGAATAATTATTCACAAAAATGAATAATTATGTTGTTATCTTACGGGCCTTCCCCCAAATGTCAAGGGCAGTACCTCATATTTACGTAACTTTTCGAAGTCTTGCCGATTTCGCTGCGGGTTTGAAAACTGCCCGCGCTCGCTCCGGGCTTGGTAGACTACTGCGCGGTGCAGAGTGCCATTTTCCGCACGGGAGAAGGAATGAACTCGAAACCAACGCTGGGGGCGGAACTCATCGCAGAGTTCCTGGGTACATTCGTCTTAATTCTGTTCGGCACAGGCGTCGTGGCAATGGTGGTGCTGTTCCCCACGCACAATCCGGGCGAGACCATTCATGGCGGGTTCACGAACATCACTCTAGGTTGGGGACTTGGGGTCACGATGGGAATTTATATTGCCGGAAAAGTCTCGGGAGCCCACCTCAATCCCGCGGTGACCCTGGCTTTTGCGATATTTCGAAAATTTCCCTGGCCAAAAGTAATTCCGTATTCCCTGTCGCAAACCGCGGGAGCTTTCGCCGCTGCCGCTGTCGTGTTTTGGAACTATCATCCGGCTTTCGTGCAAGTCGATCCCAACCTGGAAAAAACGGCGGGCGTATTCACCACCTTCCCCGCTTTTGCCGGATTGCCGCAGGCGGGATTCCTCGACCAGTTCGTCGGCACTGGCTTGCTGGTACTCCTGATCTTCGCCATCATCGACGAATTTAATATGCCGCCCGGCGCAAACCTCACGCCCGCCATGATCGGATTGGTGGTGGTCGCCATCGGCATGAGCTTCGGCGGAATGCACGGATACGCCATCAACCCCGCCCGCGATTTTGGCCCGCGCCTCTTCGCGGTCATTGCGGGATTCAAGAACAACGGCATGACCGACGGCACTCACGTATGGTGGATCCCTGTAGTAGCTCCCTTGCTGGGCGGCTTGGCTGGAGCTGCACTCTACGATTTCGGGATTCGCCGTTACCTTCGAAGAGATGTTGTTCTCAACGTCTCTGCCGAAATCGTCAAGGGGGATGCGTGAAATACATCTTGGCACTGGATCAGGGCACCACCAGCTCTCGCGCCCTGTTGTTCGATGAAGCTGGCGCCATCCGCACCGTTGCCCAACGCGAGTTCGAGCAAATCTTTCCCCAGCCCGGATGGGTTGAGCACAATCCCGTGCACATTGTTTCTTCGCAAATCGCTGTCGCTCGTGACGCTCTTGAGAAAGCAGGTGCCAGCGCCAAAGACATAGCGGGCATCGGCATAGCCAACCAGCGCGAGACCACGCTCCTGTGGAACCGCGACACCGGACAGCCCATTCACAACGCGATTGTCTGGCAGGATCGCCGCACCGCCGATTTCTGCGAGCGCTTGCGCAACGCGGGCCATGGCGAGCCCATTCAGCAGCGCACGGGCCTTCTGATCGATTCCTATTTCTCCGCCAGCAAAATCTCCTGGATGCTCGACAATGTCCCCGGCGCCCGCAAGCTCGCGGAAGCTGGCAAGCTGGCCTTCGGAACAGTCGACACGTGGCTGGTCTACAAGCTGACCCAAGGGCGGGTCCACGCCACCGATATCAGCAACGCCTCTCGCACCATGCTGTTCAATATTCACGCCCGCGCTTGGGATGAGGAACTCTTAAAGGTGTTCGATATTCCCCGGTCCGTGCTTCCGCAAGTTCGCTCGTCCAGCGAAATCTATGCGGAGGTGAGTGGCATCGAGGGCCTCAACGGAATTAGCATCGCCGGGATCGCCGGAGATCAGCAAGCCGCTCTCTATGGCCAGCGATGCTACCAATCTGGCATGACCAAAAACACGTATGGCACGGGCTGCTTCATGCTGCAGAACACCGGCACGCGTGCCGTCCCGTCCTCCAATCGCCTGGTGACGACTGTCGCATGGACCATTTCCGCCACCACCGAGTATGCGTTGGAAGGCAGTGTCTTCATAGGCGGCGCAGTAGTGCAATGGTTGCGCGATGGCCTCGGCCTGATTCGAAAGTCAGAAGAAGTCGAGGCCCTCGCAAAATCTGTGCCCGACAATGGAGGAGTTTACTTTGTCCCGGCCTTCGTAGGTCTGGGCGCCCCGCACTGGGACTCCTACGCCCGCGGATCGATCTTCGGCCTGACTCGCGGTTCTACCGCCGGTCACCTCGCCCGCGCCGCCGTCGAAAGTATTGCTTATCAAGTCGCCGATCTGCTCGATGCCATGCAGGGCGATTCCGGCAATCCGGTGCAGGAATTGCGAGTGGATGGTGGCGCCGCCGCCAATGACAGCTTGATGCAGTTCCAGGCTGATATCCTAGGCGTGCCGGTAGTCCGTCCTGCGGTCACCGAGACTACAGCTCTGGGAGCAGCCATGCTCGCAGCCCGCGCCGTCGGATTCTGGTCTTATACCGACCTTGATTCCGGCAAGAAAGATCGCCGCTTCGAGCCCAACCTCCCGTCGTCACAGGCCCGAGCTCTACGCGAGCGCTGGGACGAAGCGGTTTCCCGCTCCAAAGCCTGGCAGCCCGGCGCCTGACCCTGAGCCCTGACCCCTGCCCGTCTACTGCTCTTCGTACCAAAACACCGCGCCTTTCGTGATTGCGGGTAGCGCGAATGTGACCGAGTCCCCGTGTTGGACTCCCTTCACCGCCTGCGTCTCTCCCAGAAATGGCAGGAAGAATCCGCGCCCCTGCGATTTGGATGCAAGCGTGACCTCGACTCCCGTCTGCGGCGTCTGCACCGGATTCTTGCCCGCTGTCAGTCCGGCGAAGTTGGCGAAATAGACATTCACGTGTCCATCCGTTGTCCGCGCAATCGACGTGGCCACCTGCGGCCCGGCTTTCACCTGCACCGAATCCCCGCCTACGAGAGCCTTCAAGAATGATTGCTCCGCCTCGGGGGATGTGTGTTCGAAATCCTTTTCCATGCGCGTGTTGTAAGACTTTCCCGGATCGTCAGCAAGTCTGACCACGTTGTGCGATTCCCCGACTTCGGTCGTGTCTGTACCGCTGATGATGATCCGTCCTCCGCCTTCCTCAAACTGTTTCAGCCAATCGTTCTCCGCAGAACTTAGAGCGCGCACATCCGGCAAAACCAGCGTTCGACCGTGAAACCCTTGCAGCGTGCGCGGCGTGAGCACCTGAAATTCAAGATGCTTCTGCATCAGCAGAATCAGAATTCCCCGGTACGAAGCAATGAACTCGTTCGCATAGTAGTTTCGTGTCTCCGGCGAAAAATAAACGCCGATAGGATCAATCGGACTGCGGGGCAGATAGAAAGTCTTCTCATGCGCGCGAATCCAGTCAAAGATCACTTTGCGAGTCGGCAAATCATTCGATCCCGCCATCGAATGCCCGGGAGCATCCCAGAAATTCGCCCCCGCCATGACCTGCGACATCGCCAGATTCTTCATCGCCTCCCGCTTGTCCACCGTCTTGTCGCCATCCCAGGAGTAGTTCAGAATCCAAGTTGGCTTTCCCTGGGCAAAGGCGCGGAACGAATGCATGCCCACCTGGTAGCGAAACCAGTCCAGCGGCTTGCGCTCTGACGCCATGTGACCGCTACTGCCGAACTCGTACTCGTGAGCAATCGCATCGACCACTGGATAAAGGCTGTAGACATCGGCCCCAACACGCACCGCTTCTTCCTCGATGCCGGGATAGATTTCCGGAATGGTCTTGATCTGCGGGTTCACTGCCTTGGCCGTCTGGTCGATCTCATGCAGAAAATCGGTAAAGGTCTGAATCCGAAAGTCCACCCATTTTCGGAATCCCGGATCAGAAAAGTCGCCCACCTTCACATCATGCTTGGCATCGAGCCCCGTCTGCTGTTTGAAAGCTGCCACCGTGTAATCATCGAAACTAGCCCAGGAATTTTCCCAGCCTTCAAAGTGAGTCATCCAGTACGGGATGTCGATGTAGATCCCATCAATCCCCGTCTGCGCAATCTGCCGCACCCGCTCCATGTAGATCTTGCGCCACTCCGGAGCATAAGGACTGACCCATACATCTTCATCTCCTTTGGCAATCCAGAACGCCGTACCCCCGCCGAAAATTGCCGCCTCGCCGGTAATCTTCCGCTGCAGCCAGTCAGGATGATCCTTGGCCATCGTGTGAGGAACTTGATCCCCGTGCGCGGTAATGCACTCCGTTCCCGCGATATAGACGAACGCATGGTTCCCAACTTTGTGCGCCGCCTCGGCGACATCGTGGATCGCCTTCAGCTTCGCCTCCGGATGCAGGAAGCTCTCATACCGGCCCGGAATATCGTTGTCCACCTCGATCCCGGCAACGCCGCTGGCCTGCGCTTTGTCCACGATCTGTTGCGCATCTCCGCCCTTCAGCCCGTAAGCCCCAATGCGAACGTAGTTGCTCCAGTCCTGCTGGTGCTGCTCAGGAGCTGCGGTTAGACAGATCGCGAAGAACAGCAGGCACACAAATGCAACAACGAAATATCGTTTCATGATTCCTCTTGATCGAATTTTCCTGGCATGTAGGGACAGCCGCCTCGGCTGTCCCATCCGCTACGCCAAGCTGCGGCCTAGAACTGGAACCGCGCGCCGAACTGCATTCTCCGGAAGTTGTTGGTTGTCGAGGTGACGGTTCCCAACGCGCCATCCCCCGACCCTAAATCCGGAAAGGCAAAGCGCTGATGATTAAAGGCATTGAACATTTCTGCCCGCACCTGGAGCAGCTTAGTTTCGTGAATCTTGAATTCTTTGGAGAGCGACGTATCGAGATTACGGATACCATCGCCACGTAGATTGGAGAAGTGACGCGGCGCATCGCCGGGAATATTGTCACCAGGATCGCCAAAACAATCCTGATTGATCACACTCCCTCCTGTAATGGCGGCATCGCGATAGCTCAGCCCGGTGGAAAGTTGGGAGCACGTCACGTTCGGACGTTGATTCCCGTCGACCAGCAGACCGGCGGAATTGTAGAGACCCAATGGTTGCCCGGATTGCAGAGTAACCACATTGTTCAGTGCCCAGCCTCCGACAATGGCGTCCAGTACGGGATTCATGCCGCGCCCAATCCAGCGATCTCTTCCGAAAGGAAGGTCGAAGATGATGGCTGCAGTCAACCGGTGAGGCGTGTCGTTTGAGCTGAGCGCATGCTCGGCTTTGAGATTGTCAAGCACCTGCGGGTTGTCGTATTGGAGGTTCCCCAGCCAGGCGTTCCGTCCTGCAGAGGAGTCATCCGTAGACTTGGAGAAGGTGTAGTTGCCTTCGAAGCTGATGTAATGGCTGGCTCGCTTCTGAAACCGGATTTGTAGCGAGTTGTACCACGAGGTGGCAATCAGCTTGGGAAGTCCTTCAAAGCCTCCATCAAATTGCGGGTACGGTTCGAGCAGCAGTTGTTGCGGGATGGTGTCGTCGACATAACGGGAATCGGCCACATCGGCCGCACTAAATATCGGGCTGGACGGACACCAGGACCCGGTTAGCGCCGCCCCGGTCGTGAAGAAGCACTGGAACGGATTCGCCACTTCTGCATTGAGATAATCCGAAACCGCTGAGCTGCCAGGATCGTGCGTTGGATTCAGGGTGTTTACCAGGGCATTGCGTACGGAGGATGAAATAAAGTTGCGGTTGCGGGTTGAAACGTTGGCGCCCGCCCACGGCAGGTGTGTGCTGCGGTTAGCAGAGTAATCAACCCCAATGACAATTTGCCCAGGGAACAAGTGCTGAACGCCGAGGTTCCACTGATAGATCTCCGCATTACGTGCCGTCCCCGTATCCAGGTCGCTGGAGTTCCCGAAGCCCCACTGCGCCAGCTTCCCGTACTTGGTCCCTTGCGGAGGTGCCAGTCCCGGTACCCCCGGTGCGGGCGATGGAAACGGGTCAGCCAGCGTCGCGAACTGGGTTTGGAAATTGTCCTTGGTGAAATACATCTGGGCCGTTTTTGCGAATGCAGGGCCGGCGTACTGAAAATTGGTAGCTACGTTCATTCCATAGAACACTCCCGCACCGCCGCGCAGCACCGTATTGGACCCGATCTGATACGCGAACCCCAGACGCGGAGCCCAATTGTTTCGGTCTACCGGGGCGTTGCGGTGGCCGGACGTTGGAAATATCGACACCCCTTTGATCTCGCCAATCTGTCCGAACTGTGGAAATTGTCCGCTGGCATCGCGAGCTACCGGGATGCTGATTCCCGTGTCTCCGCTGAAATCGTTGAACTGAAGCCGATTGTACCGTTCGCTGTAGGGAGTGCTCCATTCATAGCGCAAGCCAATATTGACAGTGAGCCGGGGCGTAACCTTCCAGTCGTCCTGCACGTAAAACGCAGTCTCTTTTGACTTGTCGGCCACTGCTGGCACTATGTGCAGCGAGGCGTCATGTGGGTACCCAAGCAGGATCGTGGCGAATGGATTGCCCTCACTGTTATCCCCCAATCCATTATTCGGCTGTGAGGTGGTGACATCGCGTGAAAAGTTGAAAATACCGGTGGGATTATCCGGTTGCCAGAAGTTGTTGAAGAAGATGCGCTGCTCGCCCCCGATTTTGATCGAGTGCCTTCCCTTTACCCATTGCAAGCCAGAAGAGTAACTGTATAGCGTGTGTGCAAAATGCGTATCGACGCAGCATTGGTTAAACAGAGACGTAAACGGGTCATCGACTCCGATGGTCGCCATGCGGTTAAGCCCGTTGGCAGCCAACTCTTGAGACAGCCCTACGTCGCTGAGGGTCGGGTAATTGTTGCTTATGCCGGGAGCGTGCACGCGGTCCACGCTAAAGCGGTTGGTTAACAGCGCGGTCGGAGTGATGGACCAGTCGTACTCCAAGCCACCGTTCTGCACGTTCGTCAGGTAGATATACCCATCCCCGTCGTTCCCGAGTACGGTGGGGGCGGTCGCTTGGTCGTGGTGGCGGCTGTACCGTCCGCCAATTCTGTGATTGGTGGTGAACTGATGATCCAACTTGACGTCGAACTGCCAGGCTGGGTCCACCCCAATGATCACCTTGCGCCAGTTAGGATTTGGAAACACCGCGCCCGGTACATTTGGCGTGGGGTAGAGATTCAGAATCGCCTGCCCGATCGGGTTGATGTCGAGGGCGGGAATCTTGTTCCCCGGGAACGGATTGCGGGTGCAGCTCTCTCCGGGGTTGGGAGATGGAACGCATTCGAACGGATTGAAGATTCCGTTAGAGTTTGCCGGACTTTGCGAGAAGTCACCCGTGCGCTCTAGGGCAGTAGGAACGATGCCTTCCAGATTGGTCGGGTCTTGTTGGCGAATCTTTTCGAAATCCACAAAGAAAAATGTCTTGTTCTTGATGATTGGGCCCCCGACCGCGAACCCATATTGATCTCGCACATGGTCAGGCTTTTCGCCGGTATTGAAGAAATCGCGGGCATCAAAGTTCGATCTTTGTCCGTACCACCAGCCGCTGCCATGAAATGCATTCGAACCTTGCTTCAGCACCATGTTGACGATGGTGCCGCCATTGTTCCCAAACTCGGCCGAAAAGCTGTTGTTCTGGACCTTGAACTCCTGCACGATTTCCACCGAGGGTTGATAGTAGACGTTAGAGTTCCCACCTTCGCCTTGTTCCGGCGCGCTGAGAGGACTGCCGTCGAGAGTAATCTGGGCGGTCGCGTTACGTTGGCCGTTGGAGACAAAGTTCGTGCCCGCGGGATAGCCGAGGTCGGAACCAGTGGTCTCCGTCACTCCGCCTGCGAGAAAGACCAGCGCAAACGGGTTGCGGCCGTACAGCGGAATGTCGCGCACATACTGATTGGTCACATCGGTACCGATCGCCGCGCTTTCCGTGTCGAGCAGGGGTGCCGCTTCCGTCACCTCCACTGTCGTAATCACGCCCAGCGGATGCAGCGTGAAGTCGATACTTGTCTGCTGGTCCACCTGCAGCACGACATTGTTTTGTTCCGACGCACGAAATCCCGTACCCTCTGCGCGGATCGTGTACACCGCCGGACGCAGGCCCGTAAGGATGTACATCCCATTGTTGTCCGTATGCGCCGTGGTGCTGATCCCAGTGCCGTTATTGGTGATGGTGATTGTCGCCTGCGGCACCAGGGCGCCGCTGGCGTCTTTC
Source organism: Candidatus Sulfotelmatobacter sp. (assembly GCA_036376495.1). Classification (GTDB taxonomy): domain Bacteria; phylum Acidobacteriota; class Terriglobia; order Terriglobales; family Acidobacteriaceae; genus Sulfotelmatobacter. Next base: position 30,302 of record DASVAE010000062.1, read on the forward strand.
ACCACTCCCCGTATTTGCGCCGTATAGCTGGCTTGCCCGTAAGCGCACATTGCAGCCATTAGGCAGAAGATGAATGAGAAGGCAATGAAGAATGAAGAGAAACGGTTAACACGCATAGCAAGGCCCCCTTGCGCTTTCATATTGTTACGAGTAAACACTATTACTTTCGTTTGTGGCGGAAGTCAAGTCAAATCGCAGCAAAACCGAATTCTTGGAGACAGCCGTGGCCTGCAATTCCGCTCCAATTTCCTGCAACTTTCGACTCCTTTCTTCTTATTTCGCCAGCTTGCGTATCGTAATCTTGAACCACCTCATGGCCACAACCAGCCCTCTCTCCCCCCGTCGCCTTCATACAACGGCGGGATGGCTCGCAACCTTTATATTTACTTCCCCATTTTGCTTCGCGCAGGCCGGGGCACCTCCTGACCAGTTCACCCTGGCCAATGATGCAATTTCCGCTACCTGGTCGGTTCGCGACGGCGGCCTGCGCTGGCGAAGCTTTAAGAACGGATTCACCAACGCGACTCTTACCTCCGACGCTCCTGTTTTCGAACTGCTGCCTAAAGAAGGTTCAATCCTCAGTTCCACCGGCCTCAAAATGCTCGCTCCGCCTGTCGTCGAGGAACTCGATCCGCAACCGAACTCCTCCCGGGCTGCTGCTCGCATTGCCGGCCGCCAAGCCCGCATCGAGTTTCAAGACGTTGCGGGTGCCCACATCGCCTGGAAAGCCATCCTGCGCAACGGCACCAATTACATCCGGCAGGAAGTTACGATCCACACTGGCCAACAATCTTTGGCTCTCTCGGAAATTCATCTCATCGATCTGGCTCTGCCCGGAGCGCAACTGTCGGGTCCCGCCAAGGGATCACCCGTCACCGCGGGCACGTGGTTCGTCGGATTCGAGCATCCTCTCTCGCAATGCCGCGTTCACGAGGATCGTGCCTCCTGCTGGCTCTCCCGCGAACTGCCGGTGCAAGCCGGACAGAGCGTGACCTATTCCGCGGTGCTGGGCGCGGCTCATCCTGGCCAGTTGCGCCGCGATTTCTCCAAATACATCGAACTGGAGCGCGCGCATCCTTATCGTACTTTTTTGCATTACAACTCCTGGTACGACCTGGGATTCTTCGATCGCTACAGCGAGCACGATGCTGTGTCGGTCGTGCATGCCTTCGGCGAGGAACTCACCAGAAAGCGCGGCGTCAAACTGGACAGTTTCATGTTCGACGATGGCTGGGACGACCCCAGCACGCTTTGGAAATTCAATCCCGGCTTTCCCCAGGGCCTCACAAAAGTTACCGAGGAGGCCGCCAAGTACGATGCCGCTCCGGGCATCTGGCTATCTCCTTGGGGCGGTTACGACGGACCGAAGGAGAAGCGCTTGGCCTCAGCCCGCGCGCAAGGCTTCGAAACCAATGAAGGCGGCCTGGCTCTCTCCGGTCCAAAGTACTATCGCTACTTTCGCGACACCTGCATGGAGATGATCGATAAGTATGGCGTGAACCAATTCAAGTTCGATGGCACGGGCAATGCCAACCAGGTGATCCAGGGCAGTGAGTTCGACAGTGACTTTGACGCCGCCATTCATCTGATCGGCGAATTGCGCCACAAGAAGCCCGACATCTACATCAACTTGACTACCGGGATCTATCCCTCGCCGTTCTGGTTGCTCTACGCCGACTCAATCTGGCGCGGAGGCGAAGATCACAGCTTCGCCGGCATCGGTTCCAATCGCCAGCGCTGGATCACCTATCGCGACTCACAGATTTATCGTGGCATCGTGCTGCAAGGTCCGTTGTTCCCCATTAATTCGCTGATGTTGCACGGCCTGATTTTCGCGCGCTATGCCGAGCGGCTCGGCGACGATCCCGGCCACGACTTTGCCGATGAGGTCCATTCCTACTTCGGCTCCGGAACCCAGTTGCAGGAGATGTACGTCACCCCGACGCTTCTTTCTCAGCAGGATTGGGACGTGCTGGCGCAATCGGCCAAGTGGTCGCGCGCCAATGCTGGAGTTCTCAAGGACTCGCACTGGATCGGCGGCGACCCGGCCCAATTGCAGGTGTATGGCTGGGCAGCATGGTCTGCTGACAAAGCGATTCTAACGCTGCGAAATCCCAGCGATCATCCTCAGCAGTTCACCGCAAAATTAGCCGTCTTATTGGAATTGCCTGCCGCGAGTGCCAAGCAATTCACCGCACGCGATCCGTGGGGCAGCGACCCTATAGTTTCGATCTCCGCGGCTGCCCCACATGCATTCCATCTGCGCCCCTTCGAAGTGCTCACTCTGGAACTGTCACCCAAGTAGGAAAAGAGCGTGAAGCGAAAATATCGCACGAAGCGAAAGTGTAGCCCCGGACGCCCCGTCCGGGGTCGCGCGAAGCGCCATGGAATCACCGCGATGTCAGACGTAATATCGCACGCATTGGATTCCAGGTTTCCTCTCCCGGTTTGCGTACCAATGGAGATGGAAACATCAGCAACAACTCTGGCATCATAACGGCGGCAAGACTCCCCCATGAAAGCCGCCATCCTGTCCTCTCCACAGCCTATAGACCAATTTCCGTTGCAGATCAGCGATGTCGCCAACCCGCGGCTGCGGTCAGGACATGTCCTGCTCCGCGTGCGCGCCTGTGGCGTCTGCCGTACCGATCTCCACATCGCCGAAGGCGAATTGCCACCCAAGCAATTGCGCCTCATCCCCGGCCACCAGATCGTGGGCGAAGTGATCGATGGTGCCGTGGATGGCCTCGCCGTGGGCTCGCGGGTGGGCGTTTCATGGCTCGGCGGAACCGATGGCACTTGTCCTTACTGCATGCGCGGAATGGAAAATCTCTGCGACTCACCCACATTCACCGGTTACACCACAGCCGGCGGTTACGCTGAGTACGCCTTTGCTCGAAACGATTTTGTCTTTCCGCTTCCCCCCGCGCTCGATGACTTGCACGCGGCGCCCTTGCTGTGCGCCGGCATCATCGGCTTTCGCAGTTTGCGTGTCGCCGGAGTGCAACCTGGCGAGCGGGTAGGCCTGTTTGGCTTTGGAGCCTCGGCGCATCTCGCCATTGCCGTGCTGCAGGCGTGGAAATGTGAGGTATATGTCTCGACCAGAGGGGAGTCTCATCGCGCTTTGGCAGAATCGCTGGGTGCGAATTGGATCGGAAGCGAAATCGAGAAACCCCCCGTGGATCTGGATCGCGCTTTGACCTTTGCGCCCAGTGGAGACGTAGTCCTTGCGGCCCTCGCCAGCCTTCGCAAAGGTGGCGTGGTCGCCATTAACGCCATTCACCTGGACCGCATGCCCGAGTTCGATTACGACCGCCTGCTCTGGGGAGAGCGCCAGTTGCGCAGCGTCGCCAACATGACCCGCGCAGACGCCCGCGACTTCCTGGCACTGGCGGCAGACATTGGTCTCCGGCCCAAAGTGACAGTCTTCTCCCTGGATCAGGCCAACGAAGCCCTAATGGCAGTAAAGAATGATGCCATCGACGGTGCCGCGGTCATTGTGCCCTGAGCTCGTGTAGGCGCGGTCGCCTCGTCCGCCCTGGATCGTGGAAAGCGACGCAGGAGCCGGTTTTTCACGGTCGGCCTTCGTTTGATGTACGCACAAAACCGTACATGAAAACTTTCCTCAAGGAACACTTGTCACCGTAGCTCCGCTGAAAACGAAGGAGTTACCCGCCGTAGTAGTCGCTAGGCGCTAAATGCAAAAGTTGTGATGAATAAGACGCAGAAGACGATCGCCTGGGCAAGTTCATTCCAGCCCAGCCGCCGGACGCGCAACGGCGCAGGTTTCTGCACGAAGTAGTAGAAGCCGCGCAGCAGAAGCGGAATAAAGGCCAGCAGCACGAGCCAAGGCATCCACCCGACCCAGCACGTCACCGCCAGCACCGCCGCCATTGCCAACTGTCCGAGCGCGAAGGTCCAGGCGCGCGAGAGCTTGGCGTGTACACCGACGAGCTTGGCCGTATGAATTCTGATCTGCACGTAGTGGATCTGATTGCCTGCGAAGGTAAGGTTTGCCAGCCACAGCGTCCATGCCGTGATGCCAAATTTGCCCGTGACCACGTAATACACCGCCGGCGCCGAGGCGGTGAGCCCAATCGTGCCGACAATTTCGGAAAGCATGCGCGTGCGGCGGCCCAACTTGCGGAGCATTGCCTGCGCCACAAACGCGACGCCCGCCGCTCCGCCAATCAACCAGAGGAGAGGATTCTGCCCCGCCCACAACAGCATGCTCGATGCCAGCCCGGCGACGATCACGAGATATAGAACTACGAAGGCGACTGAACTGCGCTCCTCTTTAGTTTCGGCGCGTATCGCCGAAATGCCCAGCAGGCTTTCCAAGGGAGTTCTCAGCCAGAACAATGCCAGGGCTGCCGTCAACAGCAGGACAAACGGGAACACATTCGGGCTTTGGCGGAATGCCACTCCTGCTGCCGTGACCATGGGAACCAGTAGCAGTCCCCAGGCGCCATGCTCACGCGGGACGATCAATGCGCGGTTGCGCTCGCGACGCGCTTTCTCCATGGCCGATTCCTCAGCCTCGGCCGCCTGTCTCCACTCCGTGTCCGGTCTTACCTCACTCTTTGCTGCCATCATCGCCATCCTGCTGTGTGAATGTGTTGCATGCCTTTGACCGCGCGCATGTACTGGGCACGTTCGAACGCCGCGGGATCGGGGCACTTTTGCTGGCTCATGCTGCCTTGCATCTGCCGGACGGATTCGTACTCGTGCTCTTCCATCCAGTCGCGCAGTTCGCGCTGCACGTGGCGAACGTGGTTGATGCCATGCCGCATCAACGACGAGCACAGCATCGTGACATCGGCGCCCACCATCAGCAACTTCACCACATCTTCCGCATTGTGAACGCCGCCCGTAGCCGCCAGGTTCGCCTTTACGCGGCCGAATAGGATGCCAATCCAGGTCAGGGGCAGTCGTAGCGATTGCGGTGTGCTCAGCAGCACGTTCGGCTGGATCTCAAGCTCTTCGAGATTGATGTCCGGCTGGTAGAAGCGGTTGAACAGCACCAGAGCATCCGCGCCGGCCTGATCTAAACGCTGCGCCATGTTCGCCAGATTGCTGAAGAATGGGCTCAGCTTCACCGCCACTGGAATCGTGACCGTCGCCTTCACGGCCTGCACAATCTCCAGATACATTTTTTCAATGTCCGCGCCGCTCTGCATGGGATCAGTGGCGATGGAATAGATGTTGCACTCGATCGCGTCCGCGCCAGCCTTCTCGATCTCGGCGGCGAATTTCGTCCAGCCTCCGAGCGTCGATCCGTTCAGGCTGGCGATGATCGGAATCTTCACCGCTGCTTTGCACTTGCGAATGTGCTTGAGGTATCCCTCCGGCCCGGTGTGGAACTCACTGGCCTGGGGAAAGAAAGTGATGGATTCCGCGAAGCTCTCCGTGCCCGCATGCAGGTGGTAGTCGAGGTCTACTTCTTCCTGCCGCAGTTGCTCTTCAAACAACGAATAGAGCACCACGGCGGAGGCGCCGGCATCCTCCAGCCGGCGAACGCCATCCAGATCGCGCGATAGCGGCGAGGCCGAGGCAACCAGCGGTGTAGCCAGGTTCAGCCCGAGGTAACTGGTGCTGAGATCGATCATGATTCCTCCTCGCGCTGCTAGCGCGCTCCCGTAGGCACCGGCTTTTGCGCAGCCGGGGCGGGCTTCTCGGTTGACTCTTCTTCCTTGGCCGGAGCCGCAGCTTGCATCTTGCGGGTGGCCATGTACTCGTACATACGGTAGCGGGCTTCGACGTCCTGTTGCGCCAGCTTCCAGAGGCGGTCTGCGTCTTCCGGCTTGCTCTTGGTGAGCATCTTGAAACGCGTCTGCTGCAGCAGGAAATCCTGCACCTTGCGCGTGGGGGCGCGGGAATCGAGCGTGAGCGGATTCTCCCCGGCAGTCGCGCGCTCGGGGCTATAGCGATAGAGCAGCCACTGTCCGGAGTCTACTGCGACCTTCTGATCGCTCATCGCGGTGGTCATATCGATGCCGTGAGCGATGCAATGCGAGTACGCAATGATGATGCTCGGCCCGTCATAGGCTTCGGCTTCAAGAAAGGCCTTGAGCGTGTGTTCATCTTTCGCGCCCATGGCCACGCTGGCCACGTAGACGTTGCCATAAGTCATGGCCATCATGCCGAGATCCTTCTTCGGCCCGGGCTTGCCGCCGGCGGCGAATTTCGCAACCGCCGCGCGTGGCGTGGACTTCGAAGCCTGCCCGCCGGTGTTGGAATACACCTCGGTGTCGAGCACCAGGACGTTGACATTGCGTCCGCTGGCCATGACGTGATCGAGGCCGCCGTACCCGATGTCATAGGCCCAGCCGTCGCCGCCCACGATCCAGACGCTCTTCTTCACCAGCATGTCGGCTACCGAGAGCAGTTGCTTTGCTTCTGAACTGGCGAGGTCATCCAGCTTTCTCTTCAGGAGATCAACCCGCAGGCGTTGATCGTAGATATCGGCCTCATCTTTTTGCTTGGCCTCCAAGATTGCCTTGGCAAGTTCTTCGCCGATTTTGCCGCTCAAGCGCCGCAGAAGCTCCTGAGCGAATTCTGTCTGCTTATCGATGGAGACGCGGAAGCCCAGACCGAATTCAGCATTATCTTCAAACAGAGAGTTCGACCATGCCGGACCGCGGCCGTCGGCGTTCTTGCTCCATGGAGTCGTCGGCAAGTTGCCGCCATAGATGGAGGAGCAACCTGTTGCATTGGCCACCACGGCGCGATCGCCGAAAAGTTGCGAGACCAGCTTCAGGTAAGGAGTTTCGCCGCAACCGGAGCAGGCGCCGGAGAACTCGAACAGAGGCTCCTGCACTTGCTGCTGCCGGATGGTGCCGACCTTAATCTTCCGTCGGTCGAGTTCCGGAATGTTCAGGAAAAATTCCCAGTTCTCGGTTTCTGGTGCGCGCAGCGGCGGCTGCGGCACCATGTTGATGGCTTTCAGCCGCGTCTCCTGCTTGTTCTTCACCGGGCAGATGTCCACGCAGACGCCGCATCCGGTGCAATCTTCAGGCGCGACCTGGATGGTGTACTTCATGCCCGCCCATTCCTTGTCGCGGGCATCGCAGGATTTGAAAGTCTTGGGTGCGCCTTCCAGTTCCTTGCTGTCGTACACCTTGATGCGGATCACGGCGTGGGGGCAAACCATGGCGCACTTCCCGCACTGGATGCAGATCTTCGAATCCCATGCGGGAATCTCGAGCGCCAGGTTGCGTTTCTCCCACTTGGCCGTGCCTGTAGGAAAGGTGCCATCGCAGGAGAACGCGCTGACCGGGAGGTCGTCGCCTTTACCCGCATAGATCGCGCCCAGGACGTCGTGCTCGAATTTCGGCGCGCCGGGGAATGCCGCGGGAATTTCACTCTTGCTGGTCGCGCCCGCGGGAATCTTCACCTCATGAAGATGGGCGAGGGTTTCGTCCACCGCCTTCATGTTCTTCGCGACCACGTCTTCGCCCTTGCGTCCGTAGGTGTGGCGGATCGACTCGCGGATGGCCTCGATGGCTTCGTCGCGCGGCAGGACTTTCGAGATGGCGAAAAAGCACACCTGCATGATGGTATTCATGCGCGAGCCCATTCCGGTATCTCGGGCGACCTGGTAGGCGTCGATGACGTAGAATCTCGCTTTTTTTGCGATCAGCTGCGTCTGCACTTCGCGCGGCAGGTGCTCCCAAATTTCATCGGGCCCGAACGGGCTGTTCACCAGGAATACTCCGCCTTCGACCAGCGAGGTGAGCATGTCGTAGCGCTCGAGGAATATCCATTGGTGACAGGCGACAAAGTTTGCTTTCGAAACCAGATAGCTGGATTTGATCGGCTGAGGTCCGAAGCGCAGGTGGGAGACAGTCATCGCACCGGATTTCTTCGAGTCATAAACGAAGTATCCTTGCGCGTAGTTTTCGGTATTCTCTCCGATGATCTTGATGGAATTCTTGTTTGCGCCGACGGTGCCGTCTGCGCCCAGACCGTAGAACATGGCGCGCACTACGCTGTCGGGTTCCGTCGAGAAACTCGCGTCATAATCGAGACTGGTGTGGGTGACGTCGTCGTTGATGCCGACGGTGAAATGATCTTTTGGTTCGGACCTGCTCAGGTTGTCGTACACAGCTTTCACCATGGCCGGGGTGAATTCTTTGGACGAGAGGCCGTAGCGGCCGCCTACCACGCGGACTGCGTCCGCGCCCCGGACGAGGGCGTCCGGGGCTACACGTGCGGATTCGTGCAATGCGTTTACTACGTCCAGATACAGGGGCTCGGCGATCGCTCCCGATTCTTTAGTGCGATCCAGGACTGCGATTTCGCGAACCGTCTTGGGGAGGGCTTCCAGGAACGACTTTACGCAGAACGGGCGATACAAGCGGACTTTCAGCAGCCCAACTTTCTCTCCGTGCGCATTAAGGTAAGCGACGGTCTCGTCGACAACTTCGGCGCCGGAGCCCATCACCACGATCACGCGCTCGGCATCGGGCGCGCCGACGTAATCGAAAAGCTTGTAGCCGCGCCCTACTACTTCCGCAAATTTGTTCATGACCGCCTGCACCTTGGCAGGGCAGTCATCGTAATAGCGGTTGGCGGTCTCGCGAATCTGGAAGAACACGTCGGGATTCTGTGCGGTGCCGCGCAACACGGGATGATCGGGGGAGAGGGCGCGCTGGCGATGCTCGATGACGCGGTCCATGTTGATCAGGGCGCGCATGTCGTCTTCGGTGAGCATCTCAATCTTGTTCACTTCGTGCGAGGTGCGGAAGCCGTCGAAGAAGTGGAGGAAGGGAATGCGCGTTTCGAGCGACGCCGCGTGCGCGATCAACGCTAAATCCTCGGCTTCCTGCACGGAGTTGGAGCAGAGCATCGCCCAGCCTGTGGAACGGCAGAGCATCACGTCGGAGTGATCCCCGAAGATAGAGAGCGCGTGCGATGCGATCGTGCGGGCCGTGACGTGGAAGGCCGCCGGGGTCAGCTCGCCGGCAATCTTGTTCATGTTCGGGATCATGAGGAGCAACCCTTGCGAGGCCGTGAAAGTAGTCGAGAGAGAGCCGGTCTGAAGCGCGCCATGAACCGCTCCGGCAGCGCCACCTTCGCTCTGCATTTCGACTACATGAGGGATGCTGCCCCAGATGTTGGGGACCTTCTCGGATGCCCACTGGTCCGCCCACTCCCCCATCGGCGAGGACGGCGTGATGGGATAGATCGCGATCACCTCGTTGACGCGATAAGCAACGTGCGCGACCGCCTCATTGGCGTCCATGGTCTTGAACTTGCGTTTCATGTAATCCCCCATTCGCGAATCTCACGGCACCAGCCGGGGCGCCTGCGATGCAATCAGAATAAGGAGAGGCTATGTGGATGTCGGGACGTGGGTTCACAGGGGGGTGTGATCAGGATCACAGAGGAGCGAGAAGGCATTGTCTTTCAGTGGTTTTGGGGAAATCATTTTTTGGAATGATCCGGGACTTTGGCAAGCGGAAGTTGATGTAAAATCCTGCCCACCTTCCGTAGGGGTTCAGCATGAAGTTTTGTCGTAGACGCGGCGCAGTCGCATTCTTGATCTGCGTCGCATGGGTCACCTTTGCATTCGCAACCGAATCGCTTCCGCCGATCCAGACCAACGAGAATCACCAGCCGGCCGGTATTCTGCGTGACGGAGTTTTGAGCGTTGAGCTGAAGATTGCCAAAGGTGATTGGCATCCAGAGTCTGAAACCGGGATGCGTTTATCGGTGTATGCCTTTGGGGAAGCGGGTGGCTCGCTGCAGAATCCGGGTCCGCTGATCCGAGTGCCGCAGGGTACCGAGGTTCGAGTTTCACTGCGCAATGAGCTGACGGTGCCCGTGACTGTGCATGGCCTGGCGGATTCTGGCGCGGATGCCATGGTGCGTGTTGCGCCCACAAGCTCGACGCAGGTGGAGTTCAAAGTGACCACGCCAGGACTGTTCTTCTACTGGGGATCGACGACGGTGGATGACGTAAAACTCCGGCATGGGATCGATGCTGAGCTCACCGGTGCGATGGTGGTCGATCCGAGCGCGAGCGTCCCCAAGGACGAGATTTTTGTGATGGAGATGATGTCGGAGCGTCCGGGCGCGAATGCGAGGCAGACCCTGGCCACCATCAACGGCAAGTCGTGGCCGTATACGCGGCGGTTTCGTTATCAGGCCGGAGAGCTGGTGCATTGGCGCTGGATCAATGCCACGAACGAGCCCCACGCGATGCATCTGCACGGCTTCTATTACAGGGTGGATGCCTTCAACCGTGGCGGGCGGGTGCAAAGGTACCAAGGTGAATCGCGTCCCCGGGTTGTAACGCAGCGCATTGCGCAGGGCGAGACCTTCGACATGAGCTGGTCGCCGGAGCGGCCGGGACAATGGTTATTTCATTGCCACATGTTGCAGCACATGAACCCGCCCGTGGTGCCGCCGGTGCCGGGATTGGAGATTGGAAATGCGGCGGATCCAATGAATGAGCACGTTTCGATGGCGGACCGAGCCGGGATGGGGCAATTGGTATTAGGAATCACCGTGCCTGGAATCAGCGAAGAGCGTACGCTCGCGGAGTGGCATCCCCAACGCAAGCTGCAGCTGGAGATTAGCCAACGGCCCGGCCCACCGCTCTACGCGATTCAGTTGCGCGATGCGGCGGCAAGTGCATCCACTGCAACTGAGCCGGGACTGATCGGCCCACCGATCATACTCAGGCGCGGCGAGCCGGTTGAGATTGAAGTGATCAACCGGCTGAAAGATCCAACGGCGATTCACTGGCACGGACTTGAATTGGAGAGCTACTACGATGGCGTTCCGGGATGGAGCGGCGCAGACAAGCAGATCACGCCCTCGATTGCTCCCGGAACATCCTTCGTCGCGCGCATGACACCGCCGCGCGCGGGCACCTTCATTTACCACACGCACTGGCACGATGCGTCGCAGCTTACGAACGGATTGTACGGTCCGCTGCTGGTGCTGCCTGAGGGCGAGAATTATGATTCGGCATCGGACCTTTCATTCGTATTCAGCATCGGCGATTTTGGGGAATTGGGCGAATTGGTCTTGATTAACGGAACCCCGGCGCCCAAAAATTTAAAGCTGGAGACGGGTAAGAAGTATCGCTTTCGTTTCATCAACATCTCGACTAATAATCAGGGGATGCAGATCTTGCTGCGGAATGCTCAGGGAGTTGGCGAATGGACCGTGATTGCCAAAGATGGCGCTGACCTCCCCCTCTCCGATGTGCATCCGGCAAAGGCACAACTCACGGTTACGGTAGGAGAGACCTACGATGTGGAATTCGTGAGCGAGGCGGAGCAGGACCTTATGCTCGATTTGTTCCGTCCCGCCTTAAAGATGCACACCCTCCAGAACCTTTCATTCGCTAAGAGCGAAGAGAAAGCCTCAAAGTGACCTGAGAAGGACGCTATGGCCCGACTCCTCCGGTGTGGCAGTCGGCGCAAGTAACCTGCGTCAGATCGCCGATATCCACCGGATGCTGGAACATGGGTGGACCCGCCGTAGGAACGGCGGAAGCGCCTTGCGATTCGGTCATTAGCGTGTGGCACTGATTACATTCCTTGCTGATGACTCGGCCATCGTTGCTCACATGTTGGCCATCATGGCAGCGGAAGCAGCCGTTGAAGTAATAATGCCCCAGGTTGTTGGGATGGGTCTGCCAATTCACCTTCATTTCGGGAAACTGGGTGTGCTGGAAGATTTGCTGAAGTTCGGTGACCGCGTTGCGGATTTGGAGTTGCTTGGTCTTCGCAACGTCCGGGTACTTGCTCTCGTAAAAGTCATCGATGCCCTTGGCGATGCCCTGCAGGGCGGCATCGGTGGTCGCGTAATTCGCGGTTAGAACCGTCACCCCTTGCTGCTTTATGAAGGGTAGAGAGGTATCCAGCCGGTGCGCCGACAACGCCTGATCCACGGCCTGGTCGGGAGCCACATAGATGTGGGTGGGGCGATTGTGGCAATCCACGCAATCCATGGAATGACGCGGAGCCTTGGCGAGTTGATCTTTGGTCAAGGTGGAATCTTTTGCGTAGTACTCGGTAACTCGGCCTTGCAGGTCGCGGACGTGTACGTAGGGAATGACCTGGCGCTTATCGTCGGCGGCAACGTAGTCGATTTTGTTACCGATGTTCATATGCCAGTGGATCCCCTCAGGAGCGCCGGTGGCGGGGTCGCCTCCGCCTGTCTTGATCAGCAGGCGAACCTGGCGCATGGTGTTCTTCTCGTCATTGGAGAAGTGGGTGAATACTTTCATCTGGCCGCCATAGAACTTTTTGGGCCAGTGGCACTGTTCGCACGTATCCTGCGCCGGGCGCAAGTTGTGAACCGGGTTGGGGATGGGTCGCGGGAAGGTGTTGAATGCGGCCGCAAAAACCTGGCGCGTGCCGGAGAGCTTCGATTTCACGAACCATGTCGCACCCGTTCCAACATGGCAGTCCACGCAAGCGACGCGCGCATGAGGCGAGAGGGAATAGGCGGTGTACTCCGGGCTCATTACGGTGTGGCACAACTGTCCGCAAAAAGCCACCGACTCGGTGAACTCGTAGGCTTTGTAGCTGCCCGCGGAACTTACCAGGACGAACACGACCAGGAAGGTGACGAAGGAGATGACCGCGCTGCGCTGGGCTCGATCATTCAGATCGATGATCGGGTAAAACTCGGTGCGTGCGACCTTCTTTCGGCGCTCAATCAGGACGCCAACCAGAATCAGCAGCAGTCCCAAACCAAAGAATGCCGGCGAGACCATGTACGCCAGGATGCCAATGTAAGGGCTGGGCTTGGTCGCGATCAGATCGATGAGGACGAACAGGAAAATATTCGCCAGGCTGACCAGGGCCAACGCGATTCCAGCCAGACTGACAGGATTGCGCAGCAGCATGCGCAATCCGTGTCTAGGCTCGGGCTCAGAAGAAGAGACTTGCTCACTGTCCATGCTTGACCTCGACAGTCTCGGGTTCCGCTTCCGGAGCGGGTTCTGAGGCTTCAGCACTGGAGGAAATTTCCAGCACCGGAGTTTCATCCAGACCGTGCTCTTCGCGGTAGTGGTGCAGCGTCATTTTGCCATCCCACCACGCCCAATTCATGGGGTAGACGTCTGGGTCAAAGAACACTTGATAGAAATGCCATACCACAATCGCCAGCGTGGCCAGGATGGCTTCGTAAAGGTGAATTGCGGTTGCGATGTCGAGCCACCAGCGCGGCAGATGATTCCCCACAATGACTTTGGCCCAAAGCATGATACCAGTGCCGGCCATCACGAACATTCCCCAGACCAGTGCCCAGTATTCGGCTTTCTCCGCGTAATTGAAGCGGGCGAATTCCGGCTTCTGCGAAGTGAGGCCGAGATAGTAGGAGAGGTTCTGCCACGCTCCACGAACATCGTCGAGCGTGGGGAACAGATCGCGTGCCAACTGCCGGCCGGCACGGGTGATCACGATATCGAAGACGTGATACAGGCTGACGGCAATGAGAACCACCGCGGCAATGCGATGCAGCAATCCGCGCATATGTTCGCCGAGCGTAAGCATGGAAGCGAACCAGGAATCGGGGAACTTCAGCGCGAACCCAGTAAGCACCAGCAGGAAGAAACTGGTCAGCAGCGCCGCGTGCTGAATGCGGAAGCGCAGCGGCATGCGGGTGACAAACGTTTGCTGCAGTTTGCGGCGGGCGATCACTTTCGAGCGCCAGATGATGAAGTTGTGCAGCAGCATGCCGCCGATCACGGCGAAGATCATGCCCAGATAGAACTTGCGAATCCAGCGCACCGCCTTGCTGCCGACGTCGGCCGAGAGTGGCGCATCGACGTGCACTTTGCTGGCGGCGAACTTCTCCGTCACGCCCGGATGGCATTGGCCGCAGGTCTGCGCCAAATGGCTGGGATGAATCGTAGAGCGCGGATCGGTGGAGGGAAAGATGCTGTGCGTGCCGTGACAACTGGCGCAGTTGGCCACGACTTGTGATCCGAGTTTCGAGGCCAGCCCGTGATAGCTCGCCAGATATGTAGTCTCGCGGCGTCCGGCTACACCGAACTCCTGGGAAAGGCGCACGCCTTCGTGGCAGCGCGCGCACGTAGCCTGGGCAACGTTCTGGGCGGACACTGGAGAATTCGGGTCCGTATGCGCCTTGATGGAGTGAATGCCGTGGCAATCGGTGCACGCTGGAGCCTGCCAATTTCCCTGGGCCAGGGCCGTACCGTGGATGCTCCATTGGAACTCTTTGGCGATGCTGTCGTGGCACTTGCCGCAGGTTTGCGGCACATTGAATTTGAAAATGGGGGACTTCGAATCCTTAGCATCCAGGATCTCGTGAGAGCCGTGGCAATCGGTGCAGACCGCGGCTTTGGCTGAGCCATTGGCCACCGCATGTCCGTGAACGCTCTGCCCGTAAGAGGCGACCATATGCGCGCTCTGGCCGCCATCGGCCATGACAAGTTTCTGGCCGTGGCACGCCCCGCAAGTGGCAGGAATGTTGGCGTGACTTACGCGCGATTTCGGATCGGACGCGGGCAGCAGTTCGTGCGGGCTGCCATGACAATCTACGCAGGTCGCAGCGTTGTTGTTTCCGTTGGCCACGGCTTTGGCGTGGTGGCTGCGATCGTAAGCGGCTTGCTGGTCGGCGTGGCAAGTGGCGCAGGTAATTTTTTGGGGAGTGGTTTCGTGCGCCGCGCTCTTCACATCTGCGTGGCAGTCCACGCAGGTAAACATGCTCCCGTGGATGGAATTCTTGAAGGCTTCCGGATCGACGTGCAGGCTCACCTGTTTGCCGTTGACTGCATGAGTCAGGCTGGCATCACTGTGGCAGGCGAGGCACTCCTCCACGGTCGGTTTGGGAGGATCTTTTTTGCTGCCTGCGGAAAGGGAAGTGCTGGCTAAGAGAAGGGTGAGGATGACTCCAGGCGCAAAAAGGCTCCGTATGATTCGCATGGACATTCCCTCACCCGCCAATCTTTCAGAATTGGAAATTCTCCGTGCGGCCCCTTTGAGGCCGCACTCCTAAGAGCTACTTCTTTGCCAGACCACGGATATAAGTCACCAGATCCTTGATCTCGTTCTCTTTCAATTTCTCGCCGTACTTCGGCATCTTGCCTTTGCCATTGGTAATGATGCCGGCGAGATCCGCATCGCTTTCCTTCTGAACTTCGGGAGAAGCGAAATCACGGGTACCCATCTTGCCCCCTTTGCCGTCCGGTCCATGGCACATGGCGCATTTCGCCTTGTACGTGGCGGCTGCATCCTGGGCCACAACTGGAGAGCTGCAGACAGCGATCATTCCACCAGCCAGTAGAGCGACTAACCCCATACGAAAAGAGTGATTCATGTGTTGCCTTCCTCCTGAGGAAGAATTTTCGTTCGCACGATATCACAGAGCAGGCATTGCCCGGCGACTGCTGGCTGGAATCCCATTCTCGGGATCGCCCTCTATCGAGCTTTGGTCCTGCACCCTGAAACGACTCGCAGTGCTAGGTTCGCATGGGGGTGCGATGAACCCTATGGCAGACATCACGCGGCCCTGTGACATCAATCACAGGGCTTTCTTCTGTGGTTTGTGATGTTTATCACTCTGGGGGGTGCGGGGACGCACTGTTGGAGACGTGCCCCAAACCTAGCATCGGGCTATGTTGCTGTTCGAATATCCGCCGGGTGAGCCCGCACAGGGGAATGGGAACGGCCGCTCCTCCTCGGCAGAGGGAGCCAGCAGTTCGCAAGCCATCAGCGCTGGATTCAGACTGCGTCCGTCGCAAGTCACGTGGGAAATGACGCGCGAGTGCAAATGGAAAGCTGTGTCGTCCCGGCCGGCCAAGCGCAATTGGCGCGAGCGCGCTCAAGTTTCGACCGCCGAGGCCTTTCACCTCATCGAAGATATTGCTGCCATGCGCGTGCCTTTGCTCGCGCTTACGGGCGGAGATCCGCTGTGCCGCTCTGATTTGTTTCCGGTGATCGAGTTCGCCTCCAGGCGGTCGGTGCGCACTTCGCTCACGTTGCTGCCAACGCCGAAGCTGGATGGCACGGTGATCGTGGACCTGAAAGAAGTTGGGCTCATGCGGGTTGGGCTCTGGCTGCACGGGTCAACCGCCGAGTTGCATGATGCTCGCTGGGGCATCCGCGACCGCTACCGGCGCACCCTGGAGATCATCGAAACCTGCCATGAAGTGCAACTTCCGGTGCACATCAACACCATCGTAGAGCGCAGGAACCTGCAGGATATCGATCCCATGTTCGAGTTGCTCACGCGGCTGGACGTGGCGGCCTGGAACGTATTCTTTTTCGTTCCCTCCAACCAGGAAGATCGCGCAGAAATGCTCAGTGCGGAAGAAACGGAGCAGGTTTTCGCCAAGCTCTATCAGGGATCTGGCCGGGTTCACTTCCAGGTGAAAACTACGGAGGGGCAACACTACCAACGCTATCTTCTGCAGCAGCGGGCGCGCGAGACCAAGACGCGTTTTCTCGACCTGGACGCAGTCCGTTGCGCGCCCAAGGGCGTAAACGACAGCCGTGGATCGGTCTTTGTGGACTACAAAGGTGAGGTGTACCCCAGCCGCTTCCTGCAGGTGTCTGCTGGCAATGTCACCCGGCACGCGCTTTCGGAGGTGTACAGCGACTCTCCGCTGTTCACCTCGTTACGAGACGTATCACGGCTGAAAGGGAAGTGCGGACGCTGCCCCGTGCGCACGATTTGTGGCGGGTCACGAGCCCGCGCCTACGCCGTGACCGGCGATCTGTTCGCCGCGGAGCCATCGTGTGAGTACGAACCTGGCTCCTAGCGGTTAGCTGTTCGCCCTTCGCTCGTAGCTTCTTTGCTTTCGGCGCTCCACCCTCATTTCGAAGTTCAAGCCACGATGAGCTGTGTCTCGGCCGCGGTCACCCGTTTTGCGTTGCCCAGAATTGTGATTCGAATCACGTCGAGCTGTGACACAGGACGGAGTATGCGTTCGTGGGCCGTGACTTTGCACTGACTGCCTCGGCAGTGCGTGCCGTCTCCATCTATCCTGCTGTATCCGATCCGCCTTGTGGTGTCATCGGTCACGACTCCCTGTGACTAGCCTCACACGGTTTTTCGCCGGAGCACCTTGGAATTGGAGGAATTAGACGTTCCCGGCCCGAAGCCGCTCCACTCCGTTGTGATCAGAATCACCATTCCCGGTGACGAAATGCACAGTGTTTCCCGATGCCTTCTGGCATCCTGACGTTCAATTGAGGTGACCTATGGCCCAAGACGGTCGCGACATTCTGGAGATTCTGAAGTTCGAACTGAACTTCCTCATGGATGGAGGTTATGGGCGCTTTCCGCGTTCGCCGTGGCGAGCCCCAGCAATTTTCGAGGACTCTCCCATCTGTCCGAATTTTTCCGATGCCTCTCATCCCTACCCGTGTGAGAGCTGTCTGCTGGCGCAATTTGTGCCTCAGGAGCAACGCGGCGATTCTGTGCCTTGCCGATTCATTCCGCTCACGAAAGACGGACAGAGTCTCGATGACCTCTACCGCACCGGCAACCAGATCGAGATTGAGGAGGCGCTCGCCAGTTGGCTGCGTGCCCAGATTGAAAGAATCGAGCGCGAGCGCGGTATTTCTGGCAAAAAAGGCGTGGCATAGAGACAACTGCAGTGCGTAACAAAAAGCTGTATTTCGGGATTCATCTGCCGTCGGGCTGTGCAGCCTACAAAAATCCAAGCAGACGTGAGGAATTATGAGCGAAGAGCATGCATACCGAGTAGCAGCGTGGTGGACTTCGGGGCGAACGGGCCTGGCGAAGTCGGATTCCGCGCCCAATGCCATCCATTTCACCGCGCCAACCGAATTCGGCGGACTGGAGGGGCGATGGACCCCCGAGGAGTTGCTGCTCGCCGCGATTGCCGGATGCTACACCACCACGGTGCGGGCGATTGCGGGCGGGGCGCAGTTTGACTTCACCGATCTGCAAGTGGAAGCCAGCGGAACCGTGCGCAAAGCGGAATCCGGTTACAGCTTTGCCCAAATTACTGTCCGCCCGAACCTGAAGATCGCCTCAACCGACGAACGGGACAAGGCATTGGAGTTATTGAAGCGCGCGGAGAAGCTTTGCTTGGTTTCGAGAGCCATGGGAACTACGCTGAAGTTCGAACCCCAGCTCGAAATCACCAAGCCGGCATCGATCGCATAAGCGGGTCTACAGCTTCAGAACGGCGCAAACGGACGACGGATCCTCCATCGCCTGGAGCTTGAACCCTACCTTCTTGAAGATTGCCTGCGTGGCGAGATTGTCACGCAGAATTTCGCCGGACAGTTTTTTGAATTTCTCCCTCTGGGCGACGCGAGTCACGCTCGCAAGCAGTTCGGTGCCCAATCCCCGGCCCTGCCATTGATCTGAGACCAGGACCGCAGCTTCCGCTTCCGATGCAGTGACGGCACTGAAACGGCCGACGCCCAGAACCTCCGGCTGGCCACTCTCAGCATTTTTGTGCTCCGCGACCAAAGCAAATCCGCGATCATAGCTGGCGAAGCAGATGCGCACGAGCCGCTCGTGCTCCACTCGCGTGCTCAGGCTCAGTGAACAAAAGTAGCGAAGATACACGCTGCGTTCCGAAAGCGTGGTGTGAAACTGCACCATAAGGGGCTCGTCTTCGGGTCGAATGGGACGGATCGTCACCGCGGTCCCGTCCTTGAATTGCCACTGGTGGACGTACTGTGACGGGTAAGGACGGATTGAGGGCCGGGGCAACTCATCCGGCCGCACCGACTTTTCGTGGACAACAATCCGTGCATCCAGCGCGAGCAACCGCTCGGATGTTGCAAGCAGCGGGTTGATATCGATTTCCTTGATCCAGGGCAATTCCAGCACCAGTTGGCTGAAGCGGACCAGTATCTGCTCGAGAGCCGGCAGGTTCACCGGTTTCCTGCCGCGAACTCCTTTCAGCGCGGAGAAGATTCTTGTCTGCTCCATCATGCGGTGGGCGAGGGTTGTGTTTAGCGGCGGCAACGCCAGCGCATGGTCGCCATAGACTTCGACCATTACTCCTCCGGAGCCGAACAGGATCACCGGGCCAAACTGGGGATCGATGCTGCTGCCCAGGATGAGTTCGTATCCGTCACGGCGAATCATGGGTTGCACCGTCACGCCGGCGAAGTGTTCGGGGCCTGCTTTCCGGCTGACCGATTGGTGGATGGCGCGGAATGCCGTCCTGACTTGATCCGCATCCTGCAATCGCAGATGCACGCCGTCAACGTCCGTTTTGTGAGAAATGGTGTTGGAGAGCAGCTTCAAAACAACGGGATAGCCAATGCTTCGGGAGCACGCAACTGCGTCGGCTTCATTTTCCGCGATACGCGTATCGACGACTTGGATTCCATAGGCTGCCAAAACCTGCTTTGATTCAAATTCGTTGAGCATGGTGCGGCCGGAGTCACGCACGGAGTTCAGGATATCTTCCGCCTTGATGCGTGCCTCGTCGGAGAAGTCCGGGCCTTCAATCAGCGCGGGAGTTTCATAGAGGCCGCGCAGATTGTAGGTGTAGCGCCACATGTAGGTGAACGCGCGGGCGGCGGTATCGGGATAGGAAAATGTCGGAATCCCCGCCGCGTTGAGGATCGCCGTACCTTCAGCAACTCCTTCTCCTCCCATCCAACTGGCGATAATCGGTTTGCTAGTGCTGTGGGCAAACTGGCCCATTTGCCTTGCCACTTGCGTCGGGTCCGCGAGACCTTGCGGCGCAATGATGGCGAGCAATCCATCGCCTGCGGCATCCTTTGAGACGATGTCGACGGCTTTCACGTAGCGCTCTGCATCGGCGTCGGCCAGCACATCCACGGGGTTGCTGCGACTCCAGTTGGGAGAAAGAAAATCGTCGAGGCTGTGAATGGTGTCGGGCGAGAGCACGGTCAGTTCTCCGCTCGTCGCCATGAGTGCGTCAGTTGCCAGCACGCCGGGACCGCCCGCGTTGGTGACGATGCTGAGGTGAGGCCCGCGGGGGCGGGGCTGCTTGCTTAACACCTCGGCCATATAAAAGAGGTCGGCGATGTTCTGCACGCGCAATACACCGCAACGCCGGAACGCGGCTTCGAGAACTTCATCGCTGCCCGTTAGTGCTCCGGTATGGGAAGCCGCGGCGCGCGATGCCGCTTCGGAGCGCCCGGTCTTGATCACGATTATCGGTTTTGCCAATGCAATCTCGCGAGCCGCGGCAAGGAAGGAGCGGGCATCGCCGACCGACTCCATGTAGATCAGAATGCTTCTGGTATGCGGATCATCGCCGAAGTGGTAAATGAGATCGCCCCAGCCGATATCGAGCATCGAGCCTGTGGAGACGATCGCGCTGAAGCCTACCTGTTCCTTTTCGCTCCAGTCCAGAATCGCGGTCTGCAACGCCCCGCTCTGGCTCAAGAAAGCCACGCTGCCTTTTTGAGAAATGCTTTTGGCGAAGGTAGCGTTGAGATCGATGGTGGGATTCATGAATCCCATGCAGTTGGGCCCCAGCAGCCGCAGGGATCCTCGGCGCAGGTGAGTTCTTATTTGTTCTTCCAGGGCAGCGCCGCCCGGCCCCTGCTCGCGGAAGCCGGCAGAGATTACCACCGCCGACTTAACTCCGGCGTCCACACACTCCCCGATGATTTGCGGTACGGTTTGCGCCGGTGTCATCACCAGGGCAAGATCAATGGCGTCGGGGATGTCCCGAATTTGCCGGTGAGTCCTGATTCCCAAAACTTGCTCGTGCTTTGGACTCACAACAAATATTTTTTTTGGGAAGTTACTTTGGATCAGATTGGCAGTTACGCTGCGGCCCACAGTCCCGGCCCTCTCGGTAGCGCCGATCACCGCGATGCTGCGAGGCAGGAACAGCGATTCCAATCCCGGCCGCGGGTTCGCCTTGGTTCCGAGTAATGCTGACAATGGTTTAGCTGAGGCGCTCGACAACTGACTCACGCACTGTCTCCCGCGAATTGAGATTGCGCCATTTTTTCACAAGCAAAGCGCGGAGGGTAAACGAAGATGAACCCAGACACATCCCCCATCATTGCAGAGTTTCCCTCGTGTGTCTGTGATCACACTATGACCGCGATCACGAGCACCGGTGATGGTGATCACAAGCAATTTTCCGATGCTACAATTCGAGTGAAAAGGAGGTGCTGCTTCCATGCGCGCCCCTTACGGCCTAAATATTCTTGATAATTGCCTCACCTGTCCGGTTCGTGAAGAGCACATATTTTGTAACCTTTCAGTGCAAGCCGGGCAACGTCTGAATGACATTAAATCGACCGCCGTCTATCCCAAGGGCGCAATGCTCTTCATTGAAGGGCAGCAGCCGCGCGGAGTGTTTGTGCTCTGTGCCGGGAAAGCGAAACTCTCAACCTCGTCTCGGGAAGGCAAGACCATTATCACCAAGCTTTCCGATGCGGGCGATGTGCTGGGCCTGAATTCGGTGATTTCGAGCCGTCCGTACGAAGTTTCGGCGGAGATGATGGAGCCGGGGCAGGCAAACTTCATTCCTCGTGAATCTTTGCTGCAGTTCCTGAAGGAGCACGGGGAGGTTGCGTTACGGGTAGCGGAACAGCTGAGCCGAAACTATTACACCGCCTATGAGGAGATCCGCACGTTGGGTCTGGCGACCTCGCCGTCGGAAAAGTTTGCCAAGCTCCTGCTGTCCTGGTCCACGAAGACAACACAGAACGATGGTTCCTCGCCGGTCAAGCTTACGCTGACCCACGAAGAAATTGCGGAGATCATCGGGACCACGCGCGAAACCGTGAGCCGCCTGTTTTCCGAATTCAAGAAGAAGCAGTTGCTGCAACTCAAAGGCTCGACGCTGCTGATTCGCAATCGTCCGGCGCTGGAAAAGATCGTCCAGTCCTAACACGACATGGGACAACTGTCGCCAGTTGTCCCAGTCAAAGTATCTCTCGACGTCGGTGCGAGTCCTCTCTGCCGGCGAGCCGACTTCCTTTCTTATGCGGCCAAGCATCCCCATGGCCGGGAGATTGCTGGTTTAGAATCGCTGCTAAGCAGAATTCAAAGCCATGATCCAAGTTCAATGTGAGGCTCTGCTGTTCGACATGGATGGAGTTCTTATCAACTCCACGCCGGCGGTTGCGCGCGTGTGGAGCCGCTGGGCGATCGAGCGTGGGTTCAAGCCGGAGGAAGTGGTTGCGCGAGCGCATGGAAGGCCCAGCTTAACAACGGTCAAGGAATTTCTTCCTGACGCCGACCACGACGCTGAAAATCGAGAGGTGGAGCGGCGCGAAATCGAGGACCTGGAAGGCGTTGTTCCCCTGCCCGGCGCGTTGGAGTTGCTGTCCAGCCTGCCTGACGATCGCTGGACAATCGTGACCTCCTGCACGCGCGCATTGGCGGAAGTTCGCATCCGGGCAGCCGGTCTTCCGCTTCCCAGGAAACTGGTTACATCGAATGACATCACCAACGGGAAGCCGCATCCCGATCCTTATTTGAAAGGCGCATCCAAGCTGGGGTTCTCGCCCTCGGATTGTGTGGTGGTGGAAGACGTTCCGGCAGGCGTTCGCTCCGGCAAAGCGGCAGGCGCAAAGGTGATCGCCTTCACAACCACGGTTGAAGCTGCAGTCCTGCGGCAATCTGGGACTGATTGGGTATTGCACTCGTGTGCTGACATCCATCTGCTTTCCAATCGTAAGCAACTCACGTTGTCGCTGCGTTTGCCGGACTAATCGCATACACATATCGCTGTAATGTTGGAACCCTACATCAATTCTGCGGCGACTCGTGGGCCTGTTTTTCCAACTGTATGAGCTTAGATTGCATCCACTTCTCCTGAACGGGGATCCGTAAGGAGAATGAGAATGAAATTGAGGTTGTTAGTCACCGTTGTAAGTTTGTTTTCTGTAATGGCGTGGACTGCCGTCGCGCAGAACGCCACCTCGAACAAATCAGAGGATAGAATAGCCCGCGAAGTTCGCCACGAACTCTTGATGCTGCCGTATTTCGGTGTTTTCGATAATATCGCGTACAAGATTCAAGGGGGAACCGTGACCCTGCTGGGCCAGGTAGTGCGGCCCACGCTGAAGTCCGATGCGGAGAATGCGATCAAACACATTGAAGGCGTCGATCACGTAGACAACCAGATTGAGGTACTACCGCCTTCGTCGCAGGACGATGCCATCCGGATCGCGCTGTTCCGCGCTATTTACCAATATCCATCGTTACAAAAGTACGAGATGGGCGTGCAGAAGCCCATCCGGATTATCGTGAAGAACGGGCGCGTGACCTTGGAAGGCGTGGTGGACAGCCAAGCTGACAAGGACCTGGTCGGCATTCGCGCCAAGTCCGTTCCGGGTACCTTCGAGGTCACCAACAATCTTCAAGTGCAGCAGCCCTAGCGGGCGGGATTTTTGGCAGAGGGACGCTCCGGCGTCCCTTTTTTCCGCGCCCCCGAAGGTGCCTCCACGATCTACAATAACGTTTTACTACGCGGTTTTCGTCGACCGCGTATAATGCTCCCGGATTTGATTTCCGCTCCCGCGGACCCCCTTTGGAGGAAGCAATCATGAGTTTCCATGCCATGAACCGCCGCAAATTTCTGGAAACCGCAGCGACGATTAGCGCAGCTACCCTCTTCAGCAGTCGCTTCGGATGGGCAGCCGGCGAGCACAAGATCAACAAGATCGGCGTGCAACTCTACACGGTGCGCGACTTGATGAAAGAAGATTTCGACGGCACCATCGCGAAAGTCGCGCAGGTCGGCTACAAAGAGGTGGAATTCGCAGGTTACTTCGGCCACACCGCCCAGCAGGTCAAGGACGTCCTGCAAAAGAATGGCCTGACTGCGCCTTCGACCCACGTGCAATATGACGAATTGGACGAAAAATTCCCCTCCGTCATCGAATTCTCCAAGACAGTCGGCATGGATTACATCATCTGCCCGTGGATTCCTGAAGAGCTTCGCAAATCTCCTGACATCTGGAAGCAGGCTTCGGACAAATTCAACAAATGCGGCGAGCAGACCAAGAAAGCGGGTATGCAGTTCGGATATCACAACCACTGGTTCGAGTTCCTTCCCACCAATGGCAAGCTGCCATATGACGAGTTGCTTAAGGACTGCAATCCGGATCTGGTGAAGATGGAGATGGATCTATGCTGGGCTGTGGCGGCGGGCGCGGATCCGGTCAAGTACTTTGAAAAGTATCCAGGACGATTCCCGCTCGTGCACGTGAAGGATCTGAAGACGAAGCCCAAGATCACCAGCGGGGGCGCGCAGAATTACGGCGACACCGTGGACCTGACCGAAGTGGGCAGCGGCATCATCGATTGGAAACGGATCTTCGCGCACGCTCAGCAGGCTGGAATCAAGCACTACATCGTCGAGCACGATCATCCCAAGCAGCCGATCGAGAGCATCACCAAGAGCTATCAGTATCTGGAAAACTTGCGCTGGAGTTAACGAGCAGGGTGCCGCCGCTTCGGCGGCGGCCATTCTTCTGGGGGGAAGATCGGGGTTCATGCAGGTTCGGCGTTCTCCAAAAACCTATGATGTCTGCATCATTGGCTCGGGAGGGGCGGGAGGCACCGCAGCCAAGGTGCTTAGCGAAGGCGGGCTGAGCGTCGCGCTGCTGGAAGCCGGCCCTCCTGTAATTCCCGCTCGCGATTACAAAGAGCATGTCTGGCCCTACGACTTGCCTCATCGTGGCGCCGGAGTCGGCGGCCGCGCCCGTCAGGGACTCGACGACGAGTTCCTCGCTCCCAACGGCGCATGGGAAATCCAGGGCGAGCCGTACGTGTCCGCTCCGGGATCGAAGTTCCGCTGGTTTCGTTCCCGCATCGTCGGCGGCCGCACCAACCACTGGGGACGCATCGCCCTGCGCATGGCACCGGTCGATTTCAAAGTCCGCTCTCATGACGGCCGCGGCGACGATTGGCCCATCAGCTACGAAGACGTAGCGCCCTACTACGACAAAGTTGAGGCGTACATCGGAGTATTCGGGACGAAAGAAAACATCCCGAGCGCCCCCGATGGAATTTTCCTGCCGCCTCCGAAGCCGCGTTGCACTGAAACCATAATCAAAAAAGCCTGCGACAAGCTGGATATACTGTGCATCCCGTCAAGGCTGGCGATTCTGACCAAGCCTCTGAACGGCAGGCCGGCTTGCCACTATTGCGCGCAATGCGGGCGAGGCTGCATTACCGCTTCCAATTTCAGTTCCAGCCAGGTAATGATCCCGCCGGCGGAAAAGACCGGCCGCTTCACCCTGATCACGGGGGCCATGGCTCGGGAACTGATCGTCGGAAAAGATGGCAAAGTCGCGGCGGTCTCGTACATCGACAAGGAAACTCGTGAAGAAAGGCGCATTCACGCGCGTGCTTTCATCGTAGCTGCCAGCGCGTGCGAATCCGCCAGGCTCCTGCTGAATTCCAGGTCCACGCTCTTCCCTGATGGTCTAGCGAATTCGTCCGGAGTCGTCGGCCGCAACTTGATGGATACCGTGGGCAGCGATGGCGGAGGATACTTTCCGCAACTGGAGCGCATGCCGGCCCATAATCACGACGGTGTGGGCGGAATGCACATGTATCTGCCCTGGTGGAAGTTCGATCGCAAGAACGAATTTCTGCGCGGCTATCACACCGAGTTCGGAGGCGGACGCGGCATGCCGGGGGTCGGCGACTACGACGAGTTGTGCGATGAGGTTGAAGGATACGGAGTTTCGCTCAAGCGCGAGTGCAAGAAGAAATACGGCACCTACATCGGCTTTGCCGGCCGCGGCGAGATGATTCCCAACGAAAACTGCTACTGCGAAATCGATCCCAATGTGGTCGATCAGTGGGGAATCCCGGTGCTCCGTTTTCACTGGAAGTGGGGCGACAACGAACTGAGGATGGCCAGAGACATGCAGGAAACTTACCGCGAGATCGTGGAAACCGCAGGCGGAACTTACATGCCTCCGGTCCAACGTGGGGCCGACCATCCCTTCGGAATCGCCGACGGCGGGGTGATAATTCACGAAGTCGGAACGGTGCGCATGGGAAATCGCCCGGCAACCTCGGCGCTGAACGGATACTGCCAGGCGCACGATGTGAAGAATCTCTTCGTAACCGACGGCGCGACCTTCGTCACCAATGCCGACAAGAATCCCACCCTTACCATCATGGCGCTTACCTGGCGCGCGTCGGAGTACCTGCTTGACCAAGCAAAGAAAGGCAACCTGTAATGTCCATCTCGCGACGCGACATTCTGAAGTCCCTGACCATGACCGCCGTGACGGGTTCGGTGCTGCGCGTCATTCCTTTGAAAGCGGCGGAATACGCCCACCATATGGTGAAGACGGAGAAAGCAGCCCAGAGCGGCGCTTACACTCCCAAATTCTTTTCTCCGCACGCCTACAAAACGCTGCAGAGTCTTTGCCAGACCATCATCCCGCCGGACGAAAACGCCAAGGGCGCAATCGAGGCGGGCGCTCCGGAATTCATCGACCTGCTTACGAGCGAAAATCCGGATTATCAGGTCTCCCTCGGCGGCGGCTTGATGTGGCTTGATAACACCTGCATTGATCGCTACGAAAACGTTTATCTCGACTGTACGCCTCAGCAGCAGAAGGAAATTCTCGACCTGATTGCCTATCGCAAGAACGCGAAAACTGATCCCAGTCTCGGGCAGGGCATTGAGTTCTTCAGCTTTTTACGCAAAATGACTGCCGACGGCTTCTTCACCAGCGAGATTGGCATCAATTATCTGGGTTACATCGGCAATACGTACATGAGTGAATTTCCCGGCTGCCCGCCCGTTCCCGGAGAATAGCGTCTCGAAGTCAAACAAAACAGGAGGGATTGCGCGCTTGCATTGTATCCAATTTTGGATATAATTAAGTTCAGAAATGGAGTACAGCGGTGAACGCACTGGCTGTCGTTCCTGATCTTGGTCTTGATTTGCGGAAAATCCCGGATCTCGCCGACCCGGCTACACGCGCTCGCTTGAGCCCGGCTGCGATTGTGGCTTTTTTTTCCATCGTCGACAAATGGCAACTCAGGAATGAAGATGCCATGGCGATGCTGGGCGGAATATCTCATGGACGCTATTTCGAACTGAAGCGCAATCGCAAGGGGCTGCTCTCGCAAGACGAGCTCACACGCATCTCGCTTCTCATTGGCATCTTCAAGGCGCTCAATATTCTTTTCGGACAGCGTTTGGCCAACCAGTGGACCTCGCGGCCCAACTCCAACCCGATGTTCAACGGAGCGCCCCCGTTGCAGTACCTGAGTCGCGGCGGGGTGCCCGCTATGATTGGTGTCCGGCGCCTCCTGGATAGCCGTCGCGGCGGACGATAACTGTCGACAACCAGGGAAAAACAGCAGAGAAGGTCGAAGTGCTCCCCACTACTCCCCCCACCACTCCCATTGACCAGCGCGACACCCATCGTCTCATTCCGGCGCAGTTTGCCGACGGCGGGGTATCGGTGCTCAACCGGCTGACCGACGACCCTGACATCCTCGAAAGTATTTTCCAACTGGATAACGCGACCAACGATCGCTTGCTGGCTGAATCCCGTCTGGCGCCCGGCATTGATGAAAGGGAACTGGTTTTTGGGATTCCGTCCTATCGCATCATCAATGCGGCGTTCTGCCATCCAGCACCTGCCGGATCGCGCTTTAACTCTTCCGATCGCGGGGCATGGTACGCATCGTTTGAATTGCCGACTTCACAAGCGGAAGTGGCTTATCACCGGCGGCTGTGGCTGCAGGAAACCTCGTGGGACGAACCGGACGAATCGGAATATCTCGATTATATGGCTGACTTTCGCGCCGAATTCCACGATCTGCGCCGTTCCAGCGAGCACTCCAGGTGTCTTTCACCCTCTTCCTATGCGGCATCGCAAGCGCTTGGGGCGCAGCTGCTCGAACTGGGATCGAGCGGAATTGTGTATCCCAGCGTGCGGCGTGCGGGCGGGAACTGTATCGCGTGTTTTCGACCGGTACTGGTGATCAATGTTCGCAAGGGCTATCTATACAGATTTACGTTCGCCGACTGGCGATCCGATGCGAAGATCCGGCGAGCGTGACACCTGCGGAATTCCATACACCTCAGGCTTTTCCGAAAGGATCTTCCAAGGATGGGCTTTGCGGAGTGAATAATTCCGCGCCGTTTTCTGTGACGTGCATATCGTCTTCGAGGCGGATGCCGAATTCGCCACGAATGTAGATTCCCGGCTCGTCGCTGGTGGTCATGTTGGCTTGCAACTTCGTCTTATTTCCGCGAACTAGATAGGGCCACTCGTGGCCATCCATCCCCATGCCATGGCCAAGCCGGTGGGTGAAGTATTTGTAGTCGGGCCCATACCCGCCATCGGTAACTACCTTGCGAGCGGCAGCGTCGATAGCGCCGCATTCCACTCCCGGGCGCGCCGCCGCCAGTGCCGCGGATTGCGCACGGTGCACGATGTCGAACACGCTCTTCATCTTCTCGCTCGCCTTGCCCAGCACATACGTTCGCGTGATATCGGAGGCATAGCCTTCGACCAGACAGCCGCCGTCCATGAGCACGATTGTGCCTTCGTGAACCACTTGCGGAGTCACCGAGCCATGCGGGAACGCAGAGAACTCGCCGACCTGCACATCCGCATCCCCGCTGAATCCCAGTTGCTCATGCGCTTGACGGACCAGTTCTTCGACCTCGGGCTGAGTCATCCCGTCCCCAAGTGCATGGTAAGTGGCTTCGTACGCCGCAAGCGTGACATGCGCTGCCAGGCGCATTAATGCGGTCTCGTGCGCGCTTTTGATCATCCTGCAGCCGGCGGTCACCGAAGTCGCACTGGTGATGGTGGTCTGCGCCGCTGCTTTGCCAATTCCTTCGGCAAAGACGAAGCGCACGGTTTCTTCCAAGCCCAGTTTTCCGATTGCCATGCCTCGATCTTTCAAGCCTTGCGCGATCAGATGATACGGGCTCTGATCTTCCTGCCAGATGCGCACATCCGGGCTTTCTCCTTCTGGAGCGTTGGCAATCTGCTCGCGGGCGCGCCCTTCTTCGAACGCGGGACATACGTAAAAGGGCGAGCCTTTCTGTGGAAGCACGAGCGCGAACGTTCGCTCCCCGCCCCACCAGCGAATGCCAGTGAAGTACTTGAGAGAGGTCCCTTCCATCAGCAGAATGCCATCGAGCGCGTTTTCGGACATGAGTTGGCGGGCGCGCTCCCAGCGCTGTACACGTTCCTCGCGCGTGATCGGAGTGGCTTCGCTCTTACGGGATTTCAGGCCTGCGATGGAGGGCGCTAGTTTTTGCTCTGCGCATTCAGTCCCGCTCGCTGCGGCTCGTACGCTGGATGCCATCGCGAATCCCGCAGCGACGCTGCCAGCCTCGAGAAATTTGCGCCGTGAAATCATGAAGCCTCCCGTACAAGACATTTCGTCCGGACATTATAGGGCTGATCTACGCTATTCTCCTTTTGAATGGAATCGGGATTTCAATGCGCCTCGTGTGGCGAATGGAACGTGACCTCGGTGGATGAATCCGCCGGCCGCCGCCAAAGCTACGTGGAAGATTGCCAGGTCTGTTGCAAGCCGAACGTTTTGCGCATCGAGTATGACGTCGCAGCCGGGGAATTCTTAATCACCTCGGAAGTGGAATAGCATTTTCACGCCGAAGTTCTCGAACTGACGCCTGGGTTATAGTTGCCTGTCCTACCCGTAGAGACGACGCAGGCAACATCTCTACCAAAAGCAAACCCAGAGGGAGGCGTTCATGGCAACTGGTTACACCGCAGGCAGGATGGTCGCTCACAACATGGTCACCACGCAGTTCGAACTGGATGGCTTCCGCGTGACGCGCACCTTGGGCGTGGTGCGGGGCATCGTCGTGCGCTCGCGCTCCATCTTTGGAACCATCGGCGCGGGCCTGCAGACGCTGGTAGGAGGAAACATCACTCTGCTGACCAACCTTTGCGAGAGGACTCGCCAGGAGGCATTCGATCTTATGCTGCAACATGCCGCCGAGCTAGGCGCAAACGCAGTTGTAGGTGCGCGCTACGATGCGACTGAGGTCATGCAGGGAGTCACGGAAGTGCTGGCGTATGGAACCGCGGTATTCGTGGAAGCCGCGAAATAGAGGCTATCAGTCGCCGCTGGCGTGAGTCTGCGTGGGCACCAATACCAGGCGCGCGCGAGCCGGCTCAGGCTCGGCGGGATGACGCAACGCGGAAAGAATCGAGAACACCGCCACATAGGCGGCCAGAATGCCGAAGCTGAGTGAAGCCACGACAGTGAAGCAGAGGACCACGGGCATCATCCACGAGTTCACGACCGACCACCTTTACAAGCTGTTATCAGATGCGATGCTCCGCAATCCGTATACCTGCGTTTTTCGCCTGCGGTAGCGTGCAACCTTCCAATCTACCTTCGTTGACGCTCCCCGCTATTGACGACTAAGATACGGAGTAGAGCTGTGCATTCCTACTTTCGAACAAATCTGTGGCCCTGTCGACGTTACGGAAGGGCCAGTGCTCCCGGCGGATAATGGCGATCACCAAGATCTCTGTCCGGGGCGCCCGGCAGCACAATCTAAAGAACATCAGTGTGGAAATCCCCCGTAACACGCTGACCGTGGTTACCGGCCTCAGCGGTTCGGGCAAGTCCTCGCTCGCGTTCGACACCATCTATGCCGAAGGCCAGCGGCGCTACGTGGAGACGCTTTCCGCATACGCGCGGCAGTTCCTGGATCAGATGGAGCGGCCCGATGTCGATGGTATTGATGGACTGAGCCCCTCGATTTCCATCGAGCAGAAGACCACCAGCCGCAGCCCTCGCTCCACCGTCGGCACCATCACGGAAATCTACGATTACCTTCGTCTATTATTCGCCTCGATTGGCATGCCGCATTGCCCTCGCTGTGGCCGCGCCATCAGTCGCCAATCGGCCGAGCAGATCGTGCAGCGAGTCATGGCACTCACTCCCGAAGACCGGATCATGGTTATGGCGCCGATCGTCCGCGGCCGCAAGGGCGAGTTCAGGAAAGAGATGGAAACGCTCGCTAAGCACGGGTACACCCGTGCCCGGATTGACGGCGAGTTGCTCAATCTTGAGGATGAAATCAATCTTGACAAACGCAAGAATCACACCATCGAAGTCGTGATCGACCGCTTGCTGGTAAAGCCCGGAATCGAGCATCGGCTGGAAATGTCCATCGGTTTGGCCATGAAGTTAGCCGGAGGATTGGTCCTTGTGGCGGTTGTCGGAGGCGACGAGCAGCTGTACTCGGAGAAACTGGCCTGCCCCGATTGCGGAATCAGCGTGCCCCAGCTGGAGCCGCGCTCATTTTCTTTCAATAGCATGTACGGGGCGTGTCCAGAGTGCCACGGTCTGGGCAGCAAGTACGATTTCGATCCGGCGAAAGTCATCACCGATTGGTCGAAGCCTTTGCTGGATGGCGGGCTCGGGCCGGGTTCAGCATCGCAAAATTTGATTCACCAACTTCAGATTGTCGCGGCATCTTGCGGCATCGATCTGCGCACTCCCTTCGAAAAACTTCCGGAGAAGACACAGGATTTCCTGCTCAACGGGGAGCAGGGGCGCGGCGGCCGGACCGGATTCCACGGCATCTTCGGATACCTCAAGCAGAATCTGGAAGAGTCCACGTCTGAAGGCTATCGCGACTGGCTGATGGATCACATGTCGGCGACGGAATGCCCGGCGTGCCATGGCAAGCGTTTGCGACCTGAGAGTCTGGCGGTAAAAGTAAACGGCATGTCGATCGCCGAATTCACTGCCATGCCGGTTTCGCGCGCACTCGAAACTGCGCAGGGGATCACGTTGGCCGGACGAGAGGCCGTCATCGCCGGACGCGTCATGCACGAGGTGGTGGAGCGCCTGCAGTTCCTGAACGCAGTCGGCTTGGGATATATCTCCCTCGACCGTTCGGCGGCCACGCTCTCCGGCGGAGAAGGCCAGCGCATCCGGCTGGCCACTCAAATCGGCTCGAAACTGCGAGGGGTGCTCTATGTGCTGGACGAGCCCTCCATCGGATTGCATCACCGCGACAATGGCCGCCTGCTCAATGCACTGGAGAATTTGCGCGATTTAGGCAACACAGTTCTCGTTGTAGAGCACGATGAGGAGACCATCCGCCGAGCCGACTACGTTGTCGATCTCGGTCCGGGAGCAGGCAGGCACGGTGGAAACCTGGTGGCACACGGAACGCCGGCGGAGATCATGCAGCAGCCTGATTCGCTGACGGGAGCTTACATCTCGGGACGAAGTTCAATCGAAATGCGTCCCGAGCGGCGCCAGAAAAACGGCGCGGCACTCAGTATTCTCGGGGCGAAGGAAAACAACCTCAAGAATGTCGATGTGAGCTTTCCGCTTGGGGTGATGACAGTGGTGACCGGGGTTTCAGGCTCCGGCAAATCGACCTTAGTCAACGATATCCTGTACCGGGCCCTGGCGCGCCAACTGTATCGCTCGCGCGAGAAGGCCGGCGAGCATAAAGCTATGTCGGGGGCAGAGAATATCGACAAGGTTATTCGCATCGACCAATCGCCTATCGGGCGCACGCCGCGATCGAACCCGGCTACCTATACGGGAGTGTTCACGGCTATCAGGGATCTCTATGCCATGCTTCCCGAATCCCGCGAGCGCGGTTACAAAGCCGGACGATTCTCGTTCAACGTTTCCGGTGGCCGTTGCGAGGCCTGCCAGGGCGAGGGACAGCGGCGCATTGAAATGAATTTTCTCCCTGATGTGTACGTTCTCTGCGAGGTTTGCGGCGGTCGCCGCTACAATTCGGAAACGCTCATGGTGAAATACAACGGGTACTCGATCGCAGACCTGCTGGAAATGCCTGTGTCCGACGCGTTGCCCATCCTCGAGAATATTCCCCAAGTAAAGCAGAAGCTGCAGACGCTGGTTGATGTAGGGCTGGGCTACATTCATCTCGGGCAATCGGCTGTCACGCTTTCGGGTGGAGAGGCGCAGCGCATCAAGCTGGCGCGAGAGTTAAGCAAGCGGCAGACAGGCAAAACGCTGTATCTTCTGGATGAGCCGACTACCGGCCTGCATTTCGATGATGTGAAGAAGCTTCTCGATGTGCTGCACCGGCTAACCGACTTGGGAAACTCGATCATCATCATTGAACACAACCTTGATGTGATCCGCAACGCCGATTGGATCATTGATCTCGGCCCAGAGGGTGGGGAAGACGGCGGCCGCATTGTCGCGCAAGGCACCCCGGAGCAGGTAGCCCGCATGAAAAAATCCTATACCGGACAAGCGCTCGCGACTTATTTTGCGAAGGCGCTTCCTGGTTCCCGCAGAGACGTTGCTCCCAGCGTCTCGGAACCGGCAGTTCTCAGTTAAGGACATCACTTGTCTTCTCCCGAGATTCCGCAACCACAGCCTCACGCGTCGAATACTCCTGAGCCGCCCACCCTCGATGCCAACGGCTCCGAAAGCACATTTCCCGGTACCGTGTTGCCTCCGAGTCCACCGCCACCTCCACCTGCGGAGAATCCAGTGTGGAATGGTTGGGATGTTCTGCTGATTATCGGCCTGACGTTTGCCACGATCTTTGTTTCACAATTCGCCATCCTGTTCGGAGCGCACTATTTTTTCTACCCGCATTCATCCTTGATGGAGTTGTCGCAGCGGCCGCTACTGTTATTGATTTCCCAGTACGTGATCGACCTTGCGGTCGTGATTTATTTGTTGTTCCTGATCGAGGGCAAGTACCGCGTTCCCTTCGGGAGTGCCATCCGTTGGAGTTGGCCCAAGAATGCCTGGGGGCTGCTGCTGCTGGGCGCATTCATGTTGCTGGTTCTGAGCCTGCTCGAAAACCTGCTGCCCATGCCCAAGGACACTCCCTTCGATAAGTTATTCGCCAGGCCGCGAGACGCGTACCTGATCGCCATCATTGCGGTGAGTCTTGGTCCTCTGGTCGAGGAGTTATTCTTTCGTGGATTCCTCTATCCAGTTCTGGCGCGGAGATGGGGTGTGGCCTGTGCTATCTCCCTCACAGCCTTGCCATTTGCACTCATGCATATGCCGCAGTATGGTTACGCCTGGGGAGCGCTGGCAGTAATCTTTATTGTCGGTGTTGTCTGCGGCACCGTGCGCGCAGTGACCAAATCGGTCGGCGCCAGTTTCCTCGTACACGTAGGCTACAACGGGGTGCAGATGATCATTGCCCTATTTGTGACCCGGGGTTTTACGCACATGCCCAAAGCGCTTGCCGCCCTCCTGCTGCAGTAAATTTCGGATTTCCGGAACCCAGCCGCTCGCCCGACACTGATCATCCGTTTTCAAGTATATTAGCGGACGACTGTGGGTAGTCGCGGGGATCTGGGGCTCTCTCGTACCAACTCACCTCATCAAAGAGGAGACTCTTGTCGGACCAGCAGGAGACGGTCGAAAAACTGTTGTCGCCCTCCATCATGGAGGCCATTCCCGACGCGGTTGCTGCGGTAAATCAGCAGGGCGTCATTGTGCAGGTCAACGCGCAAATGGAAGCCCTGTTCGGCTACACCCGGCAGGAGTTGATAGGGCAGGCCATCGAGATGCTCGTACCGCAGCGGCAGCGGGGACAGCATCACGGCCATCGCGACAGGTTTCATTCCCAACCAAAGCTCCGCCGCATGGGGTCCGGCCTGGAACTCAACGGCCTGCGCCGCGACGGCTCAGAATTCCCGGTTGAAATCAGCCTCAGCCCGATTCCCACCGGGAACGGGCTCATTGTCCTGAGTGCTATCCGCGATATCAGCGAGCGCAAGCGGATCGAAGAGGAACTGCGGCGCGCCAATGCCGAACTGGAACTTCGAAAATCTCGGGAGCTGGCCGATTATCAAAGGCGTCTCGCGCTGATCGTGGATTCTTCCCAGGACGCCATCATTGGCAAGAATCTAGATGGCATCGTCACTCACTGGAACCAGGGCGCGCAGGAAATATATGGCTACACCGCCCAGGAGATGATTGGACAGCACATTTCCACATTGACGCCAGAAGACAAAGCACATGAAATTACCGAGATCCTGCGCCGTATCCGGCAGGGCGAGCGCGTCGGGTACTTTGAATCCGTTCGAGTGACCAAGGACAAGCGCAAGCTCAACATGTCGGTCTCCGTGTCGCCTATCTACGACTCAGAGGGAAAAGTTGTGGGGGCTTCCACCATCGCCCGCAACATCACGGCGCAGAAAAAGACGGAAGAGCAACTGCGGCAGTCGCAAAAAATGGAGGCGATTGGGCGCTTGGCAGGAGGGGTGGCTCACGACTTTAACAACCTGCTCGGCATTGTGACCGCTTGTTCGGAACTGCTTCGCCGCAAGGTTCCTGATGCGGAAAGCGAGGAGTACCTGCAAAATATCCGGGAAGCCGCCAAACGCGGCGCCGCTTTGACCCGCCAGTTGCTCGCGTTCAGTCGGCGGCAGCCCGTCCAAAGGCAGGTACTGGATTTGAACGAGCGCCTCAAGGAAGTGCGCAAGCTTCTGGTGCCGCTGATGGGAGACGACGTTGAAATTGTTTACCTTCCCAAGCCGGGCAACGCAATCATCGAGGCCGACCCCGGGCAGATCGATCAGGTCGTGCTGAATCTCGCAGTCAATGCTCGCGATGCCATGCCTCGAGGCGGCAAGCTGATTCTCGAGACCGGCGCCTTCGACTTCGACGATGCTTTTGTCCACGAGCACTCCGGGATGAGTGCGGGTCCTTACCTGATGTTGGCTATCAGCGATAACGGAATCGGAATGGACGAAGCCACCCGCTCCCGCATCTTCGAACCGTTCTTCACTACCAAGGAGACCGGGAAGGGAACCGGGCTGGGACTTGCCACCGTCTATGGCATCGTCAAGCAAAATGGCGGCCACATCTGGGTTTACAGCGAACTGGGACACGGGACTACATTCAAAATCTATCTACCCAGCGCAGAAAAAAGGCTTATCCCGGGGCTGGAAAGGGCTGAAGACATCCTCCCCCCGCGCCGCGAGGGCATTACTGTCCTGCTAGTTGAAGACGATGCGGTCATGCGTCGCCTGACCCGCAAAATGCTCGAGGAACACGGATATCAAGTAGTTGAAGCAGAAGACGGGAATGCTGCACTGGCGGCCATCGCTTCAGCTGGCGGAAAAATCGACCTGACGCTCACAGATGTGGTGATGAAGGGAATGACTGGGCCCGACTTAGTTCTGAAACTGATCGAATCCTATCCCCAGATGAAAGTCGTTTACATGTCGGGCTACACGGGCGAACTGGTTACTAATCAGCGAGGCAATGGCATGCGTCTTTTGGAAAAACCCTTCACCAGGACGTCCCTCTTGCAGACGCTTGATCGAGCCTTGAACGAAGAAGGGTAGCTGCACAACTTCGCGTAGCCGCTCCGAACCCGATTACTTAATCGTAATAGTCAGCAACTGGGCTCCGCTGACCACATAATCCAGCGACGGGGTTGAGGTTTCGTCCACGTTGGATTCGCCGCTCACGATCATTTCCTGGTTCCCCCGCATGCCCTCCATGACATTCATAACGCTGATGGGGAGCGTGGGCATGACTTTGTCAGCAACGCGAGCTTCCGGGTCGGCCTCCAGCAACGAAACATAGAGACGGTTATTGGAATGCTCTTTATTGAGCAGGGCAATCGTCGATGCCAGGTCGAGCTTCCGTCCAAATGCCGGGTTGGTACGGTTCACGCGGTCCAGGGTGTCGCCATCGCTAACCAGTATGCGCAGAGTTCCTTTACTCGCCGACGTTGGGATCTTCACCGGAATCTGTCGCACCACGCGCTCGCCGCGATAGGGTGCAAGCACCGTCTCTACAATCACCTGATCGCCGGGACGCGCTTCGGTGACGTCGGTACGTGCGCTCTCCAGCCGCGCCCAGCGCCGTTCTCGCACCAGATCAAAATCGAGGTTGACGCTCTTCACTGCCGGTGCGTTATAGGGATTGTCATAAATGCGCCCAAAGCGCTCGCCTAGTGAGAGAGCCGCCGCCATGGCTGCTGGCTGCCCGTTTTCCGCCGGAACGAACATGTTGCGCAGGCCCACCTCCGGGAATCCTTTTACGTCGATGGTCCCGTTTAGCCGGTACGTAATCTCTTCCCCGAACTCGTTGACCCCGTGCAGCGCATTGAAAACCGTCGCCATCATGGCCACCGGGCTCAGGCGTGGATTGTTGAGCACCTCGTAGTGGAATTCCTTGCTGCCGCTGCCGCCGTGAATCGTGAGCGTGACCGGGATCATGTCTGGTTGCTTGCCAAACACTCCAAGAATGCCGGTGTGACGATCCTGTACGAATACGCCCGCGCGCTCAGTGGTGTTTACGATCTTGAAGGCATTGAGAGGCGAAGGGAGAGTCGCCAGAACCTCCGCCTTGTTCATCGGGAGGTCGACCGACCCGAACTGGAGTAGCGGATGTCCGCAGGCCAAGAGGCGTAGAGGGTCAATGTAGGTGACCGTGCAGGTCGCGGCGATATCCATATCCCCGCGCACCAGGATGGCGCTCACCGCCGATCCGGGCTCCAGCGGTTCGGGCTGTTTAGCCTCGCTCACCGATCCCGCGCCCATTACTGGAACAATACCGGCAGAAGCAAATTGAGGAGCGAATTGCCGGACCGCATCTTCCGAAAAGCCATTAAACACAAGCGGAGCGTCAATCGGCTTCAACAACTGCGCGAAGCTCTCCACCGACCCCGGGATACTCGAACTCACCCCCGGCGCTGCAGTCTTGCCGGCCGCGTTCGTGATGGCAGGTTTGCTCGCGGAAGCTTCTTCGGTGGGAGATTTGTCCAGGGCATTAATCTCCAGCATATCGGCGATCGGCGTCACCCCGGCGATGGGTTCCTTGGAGAACTCCCCGATTCGGAACGCCAAAGCGCCCGCGAGCTTGCCGTCCAGATAGACCGGGCTTCCGCTCATGCCCGCAACCACTCCGGTGTATTCCGGCTTTTGCCCGTGCAACCGCACTAGAATGATGTCTCCCCTGGGACCGTTCACGTTGTGCAGAACGCCCAAAACTTCAACGTCCATCGGTTCGGGCTTAACGCCCTGAAACACCGTGTACGCCACTCCGCGCATCCCCGCATGAATCTGGTTCACAGGGATCGTCGATTGGGAGGTTTGCGCAACTAGTACTGAACCGAGCAGGAATACACTTAGAGCGAGGAGCGGAAGTACACCTTTTCTCATTTAAAGCCCCGACGGGACCCCGCCAACGGGTCCAAAAACGTTAGATCCTGACCAACTGCGATCACGTTGCCAATGGAGGAGAAACTCCTGGGACTTGGCAAAACATCCCAATTGCGAATCCTTGCGTCTATACTAGCATAGAGGTTTCCGGGTATCCGCATGTTTAATTGTCAGTGGGGCAAGACTTTAAGCCCTAACCAAGGGGCATTTTTCAGCACTATCGGGCGGTCTTTTTGCCTGCTTTTGTGCGCCTCCATTGTGGCAGCGGCTCAAGATCAGACCAGCCCAGCGCCATCGTCTCAACCTTCGTCCCAATCTTCCCAGAATTCGCAAAACGGCAAGCCAAAACAGGACGCTCCGGCCGAAGCCGGTGGACCTACCGACAACGTGGGACCCTACGCCATCCCGAAAAAGAAGGCCGAAGATGCGCCGCCTCCGCCGCCTCCGGTTACGCCCAAAAAGGTCGCCGATTTACCCGACTACTCCCTCAAGGTGAACGTCCCGCTGGTCAATGTGGACGTCTCGGTCCTCACCAAAAACGGACAGTTTGTTCCCGGGCTGAAGAAAGAGAACTTCAAGGTGCTGGAAGATGGCGTGCCCCAAACAGTGACGCACTTCAACGTCTCTCAGGCACCCATCACCGCCGTGCTGTTGGTCGAATTTGCCTCGACCAACTACGTCTTCATGATCCAGGCGCTGCAGGCGTCCTACGCTTTCGCCAACAGCCTGAAGAAGGACGACTGGGTTGCTGTCGCGTACTACGACATGCAGCCTCACATCCTCGTGGACTTCACCCAGGACAAGCGCGCGGTCTACGGCGCCCTCAACCAGTTGCGTATCCCAGGATTCTCGGAAACCAATTTATTCGACGCCCTCTATGACACCCTCGACCGCCTGGATCGCGTGGAGGGAAAGAAATATGTCATCCTCGTCACGACGGGAATCGACACGTTCAGCAAGCTGACTCTCGACAAGATCATAAAGAAGATCCGCGACACCAAAGATGTGACTATCTTCCCCGTCAGCGTTGGATTCATCGTCCGCGAATACTGCGAAGTTCACCAATGCGGATACACCCATGGCATGGGTATTCCCGTCGGTCACATGGACTACCTCCAGGGCGACAACGAGATGAGAACGTTCGCCGCCATGACTGGGGGCCGGGCCTACTTCCCTCGCTTTGAAGGCGAACTGCCGGAGCTATTCCAGGACATCTCTAGCGACATTCGCAACCAGTACACCGTTTCTTATTCGCCTACCAACACCAAACTCGATGGGACATATCGCAAGCTGAAGGTGCAGGTGGTTGCGCCCGACGGAGGGCCGCTGAAAGTGAAAGATCAGAAGGGCAAGGACGTCAAGATTGAAGTCGTCGCCCGCGAAGGATACACCGCGAAGCATACGGTAGATTGAGAGCTGACCGGCTATCAATGCACGTGGAAGAGGCGGTCGAGCAGTAGGAATAGCGCGGCCCCCACAAACACAAGCACCGCCATTTTCATGGCCGGCTCTTTGTTGACCTCGGGAACCAGGTCAGAAGCCGCCACGTAGATCGTCACCCCCGTAGCCAGCGGTAAGCCTGCTCCGACATGATGGCGGAAGATTGCCATGGTCAACACACCGGCTACCGTTGCGCCTCCGAGGATGATGGATGCACCCCAGGCAATGCCCCGGCTGCGGCCGCTCGCCAGCATCACCGAGCTGATAGTAAAACCTTCCGGAATCTTGTGCAGAAAGATCGCCAGGAAAATTATCCATCCCAGCCAGTTCGACACCAGAAACCCGGATGCGATGGCAATCCCGTCAAAGAACGCGTGGATGATCAGTCCAAGCAGAACCGAATATCCGGTATGCGAATGCACAAACTCATCATGGTGCGTCTCCTCACCAAAATGAAAATGGGGAGTGACCGTGTGCTCGAAGAAATGAATGATGAGGTAGCCAAGCAATATCAGCAGGGCGGCCGTTTTTCCCCGTATTTCCAGGCTCTCGGGAACCATCTCGACCAGCGCGGTGCCGAGCATGAATCCTGCGCCGATCGCAACGAAGTAGCGAAGATATCGTCGTTCCCAGTGGCGCTGCACAATGATGGCGCCGCCAAAAATATTGGCCGCAGCCGCCGTCAATCCCAGGAGGATGCTCGTGCTGATCGGGTGCATTTTCTCCGGGATCATATCAGTTCCGAGTTTCAGAACTGAGAACTGAGAACTGAGAACTGACAACCGAGACCTGAGAACTGCTCCTCACCCCGAATGCCGAATATGCATCACATCGCCATCCTGCACGATGTAGTCCTTGCCTTCGAGACGCAGCGTCCCCTTGGCCCGTGCATTGGCCTCTGATCCTGCCTCGAGCAGTTGGTCCCACCGAATCGTCTCCGCTCGGATGAAGTGCTTTTCGAGATCCGAGTGGATAGCTCCCGCTGCTTCTTGCGCGCGAGTGTTCGCGGGAATCTGCCAGGCACGGCATTCGTCTTCCCCGGCGGTGAAAAAAGAAATCAGTCCCAGCAGTTTGTAGGTAGTCCGGATCAGCCGGGTCAGCCCGCTCTCTTTCAGGCCGTAGCTGCCCAGGAATTCGGCTGCATCGGCATCACTCATTTCGGAGAGTTCTGCTTCCACCTTACCGCAAATCGCGGTCGCTCCGGCGTGGGGACGCCCCGTCACATCGCTCAGTTTGTACTTGCCCACCGCTTCCTCCAGTTCTTTCCCCAGTTCGGTTGACTCGCCGATATTGAGCACGTAGAGAATCGGCTTCTCGCTCAGAAACATGAACCCGCGAATGCGCTTCTTGTCTTCGGGACTCATCTCCATCTCGCGCAGAGGCTTCTCGGTTTCGAGGTGCGCCTTGGCCCGCTTGAGCAGTTCGAACTCCTTCTCCAGGTCGGGCGTCTTCATCTTCTTGAGATCTTTTTCCAGCCGTTCCAGCCTCTTCTCGATCTGGCCGAGGTCACTGACCATCAAGTCGAATTCGACGTTCTTTATATCCCGCAGGGGATCGACTGCTCCCACGTGAGGTATGGCGGGGTCGTCGAATGCTCGTAGCACGTGCGCCAGCGCATCCACCTGCCGGAGGTGGCCGATGTAAGCGCTTTCCTTCAACGCATCCTGGCCGATAGCACCAACGTCCACATATTCGACAGAGGTGTGCGTGAGTTTCTTCGGACGGTACAGGGCGGCCAGGCGATCCAGTCGATGGTCGGGCACTTTGGCCACTCCGACATGCGCCTCGCGCGGATTGGAGTGCGCCGGGGCGGAGACGTGCGCTCTCGTAAGGATTTGAAACAGCGATGTCTTGCCCACCTGCGGCAGGCCGATAATGCCAGTCTTCATAAGCTTCTAGCTGATAGCTCCTGGGTTCTGCTGAATGAGGATAGGTGCGTTCAGAGGCTTCCAGATGCGATGGATAACCCTTGAGGATAAACGATGATGTCCGAAAGCCCAAATCCCCGCCCAGTGAGCAATTTAGCAGATGCGAGGTTCGGACCTTAAGGCATCCACCCTAGAACTAAGGCATTCGCTACCTGTGATCTTAGTTGCGCTAATGCGTGACACCCCCGACGCGCTGATCGGGGCTGACGCCCATCATACAGACGAATCAATTGCCGCCAGCTGCCCCTCAGCGCGGAAATTGCTTTGAGTTCGCTGGAGGTCATCATGTTCACGAATCCCGCCGCCAGTTGGTACCACGGAAATCAGCCCAATACTCAGTCCCCTTGCGAGCATTGCGCTGGCGTTCTTCAGCACGAAAACTGGTGTGTCACCTGTGATCCAATCGTTCAGTATGCCTACGGGCTGGTACTGGACGCCCGCAAGCTCACATTTCGAGATGGCCTTATCCTGCATTCGTTAGGCGTTGCGTGGGCCTAGGCTCCACGTTGTAAGCCGCCTAACGAATCATTCGGTGTGCTTGATTGAACAGGCATGCGCTGCCATCCCTTAGCTGCGAAACAGAATCACGCCACGCCTTGCACTCAGGAGTCTCCCAAAGCACGCCTGAGTCCCCTCCCGCCATTCTCCTCACAAGCTGCGGCAATTTCAGATTGGTTACAGGTTGGAAGGACATACTTAGCTAGGCGCAACGAAGCTGGCTCCGTTCAGTGTCCTGGCATTTTGCTGGGAGACGTTAAATGATATGAATAGTGCCACGAGTCCATGAAACTTCTGGTCGTCGAAGACGAAGCCCGCATGGCCGACCTTCTCCGCAAAGGGTTGACAGAGGAGGGACACACGGTCACCTGTGCCGGCGACGGCGCTGAAGGCCTGGCGCTGGCCAAAGCCTACGAGTTCGACGCCATTGTCCTGGATGTGATGATGCCCAAACTGAGCGGGTACGATTTGGCCAAGCGCTTGCGTACGGAAAAAATACGCACGCCAATCCTGATGCTCACCGCCCGCGACGCCGTACCCGACATCGTCCGCGGCCTCGACACCGGCGCCGACGACTACATGACGAAGCCGTTTTCTTTCGATGAACTTGTCGCTCGCCTGCGCGCCGTCAAAAGACGCACTTCGGTTGCGCCCGATCCCAATCTCCGCGTCGGCGATCTTATGCTTGATCCCGCCAGCAGGGAGGTGTTGCGCGGCGACGATCGCATATCCCTTACCCGCACGGAATACAACCTGCTCGAACGCCTGATGTATCGCGCTGGGAAAGTGGTCTCCCGTCGCTCTCTGATCGAGGCGGTTTGGGGCTTCGACCGCGAGATTGAAGAGAACACCCTGGACGCTTTTATGCGCCTGCTGCGCAACAAAGTCGACCCGCCCGGCAAGGCCAAACTCATTCACAC
This sequence comes from Candidatus Sulfotelmatobacter sp., assembly GCA_036376495.1. Classification (GTDB taxonomy): domain Bacteria; phylum Acidobacteriota; class Terriglobia; order Terriglobales; family Acidobacteriaceae; genus Sulfotelmatobacter. The sequence goes on from DASVAE010000062.1 coordinate 73,160, forward strand.
CGTGCGCGGCGTCGGATACATGATCCGTCGGGATGGCCCGGCATGAAGAGACTCTCGATCGGCGTACGCCTGACGCTCTGGTATCTCGTGATCTTTGCCCTGGGCGAAGTCGTGTTTGGCGTGGGCATGTGGTTCATCCTGCGCGACAGCGTCTTTGATATGGTCGACGACGATATCGAGACCCAGGTGGATGACTTGAGCCATCTGCTGGCAACTCAAGCCGATGATGTTTCGGTTTCGACTCTGCAGGCCCTCATGAAAGAGGCCTATGGGAGCGAGCATTGGGGAGACTATCTGGCTATTTATACAGGCGATGGACAAACGCTCTATCAGTCTGTTTTTCTTCAATCCAACTCCTTGCTGATGGCGCCGCAAGCCGTGCAGAAAACCATCTACACCAGCCGAGAGATTCGCGGCCAGCACTTCCGCTTCACCTTCCAGAGACTCTCGTCCAAAGGACGAACATATGTCGTCGAAGCAGGCCTGCCCGCGGATGATGCTTTCGACACTCTGCGCCTGTTCCGTTCGTACCTGTTTTTGTTTGCCCCGCTGCTATTGCTGATCGCCGCTGGCGGCGGCTACTGGATGAGCCGAAGAGCGCTCGCCCCGGTCGACGCACTGGTGCGAACCGCGCGCGAAGTCGGTGGCACCAACCTGAGCACCCGCCTGGAAAAACTGCACACCGGAGATGAACTGCAGAGGCTTTCCGACACCTTGAACGAAATGCTGGACCGCATCGAGGCCGCCTTTTCGCGAGTGACCCAATTCACTGCGGACGCCTCTCACGAACTGAGGACGCCTGTTTCGCTGATCCGAACCGAAGCGGAACTGTCGCTGCGCCGTTCACGCAGCCAAACCGAATATCAGGATTCGCTGCGTCATATTCTGTTGGAATCGGAGCGCACGACGGCGCTGATCGAGCAACTGCTGTCACTGGCGCGAGCCGACTCCGGGCGGGAAACGCTGCAGCTGCATCCCGTGGACCTCTCCGCCGTCTTGCAGGGAGTTGCGGATGCCTGGCAGCAGGTCGCCGCCATTCGCGACCTTCGCTTTTCTACCAACCTGCCGCATTCCGATGCATGGGTAGCCGGCGATGAGAACTTGCTCCGGCGCGTGGCTGACATTCTCCTCGACAACGCTTTCAAGTACACCGCGGCTCCAGGCTCGGTGTCGCTCAGCCTGGAAATGAGCGAGCATTCCGCCGCGATCACCATCCAGGATTCCGGCATCGGCATCCCTCAAGACGAGCAGGGCAAAATTTTCGAACGCTTCTACCGCGTCGATAAGTCGCGTACCCGCGCCCACGGCGGCAACGGACTCGGTCTCTCCATCGCGCAGTGGATCGTAAGCCAGCATCACGGCTCGATCGCAGTAGAAAGCCGCCCGGCAGAGGGCTCTACATTTCGCGTTGAACTACCAACGATCGGCACGCCGGCGCGCAATCCCCAACCCGCCTGAGCCGTATTCAATGGAAACTTTTGTCCAATGTCGTTAGTGGAAACTAAGATTTAGGCTTTTTCTACCGTGTTCGGCTTGTGCAGCCTCAACCATGTTCCCCCCCAAGTGCAGCCACAGCTTGCAAAATGCTCTCAGTCGGACCCGTGATCGTGCTGACCCTTGCCATGATCTATTTCCGTTCATGGTGACTGAGAGACAATGGAGATTCCAGTCGGCTGACTCGAAACTCTGAACTGAGAGAAGAAATGCCGCATCTGTACACCGTTCTAGGAATTGTCTCCGTTCTGCTGGTGCTAAGTGTGCTTGCCAGCAAGGCAGCGGTGCGATTGGGAGTGCCAACGTTGCTCTTGTTCTTGGCAATTGGCATTGCCGCTGGATCAGAGGGCGTGGGCGGAATCTGGTTTGATTACCCGCGCGCCGCGCAAATGGCTGGCGTGGTTGCGCTGATCTACATCCTGTATGCGGCGGGACTGGACACCAGAGCCCAGGAGTTCCGTTCTCAGATGTGGCCCGCAGTTAGCCTGGCAACGCTCGGTGTCCTGATTAGCTGCGCCTCGATAGCCATCTTCGCTCATTACCTGCTCAGGTTCTCGTGGGCAGAGGGCGCACTGCTCGGGGCCGTCGTATCCTCGACGGACGCCGCAGCCGTCTTCAGTGTTTTGCGGTCAAAGGGCACGAATCTGCGGCCGGGCTTGCGCCATCTCCTGGAGGCGGAATCGGGCAGCAATGACCCCATGGCAGTGTTCCTGACGTTCGCGGCCATCGCAGCAATTCAAAATCCTCAGACTTCTTTCGCCGCCCACCTTGGACACTTCGTTCTTCAGATGGGAGTGGGAGGCTGCATCGGCTATCTCGGCGGCAAGCTGGTCGCAACCGCCATCAATCGCATTCGCCTGCAATGGGAGGGCTTGTACCCAGTTTTAAGCATTGGGCTGGTCTTGCTCCTCTTCACCGTTTGCTCCCTTTTGAGAGGCAATGGCTTTCTTGCCGTTTACCTGGCTGGACTCGTCGTCGGCAACACGACATTGATCCACCGCAGAAGCCTGCTGCTTTTCCATGATGCAATCGCTTGGCTGCTCCAGATCGCAATGTTCTTGATACTCGGTCTCCAGGTATTTCCCTCCCAGCTGCTAACGGTGGTGCAGGGCGGCGTTCTCATAACCGTATTTTTGATTGTCGTTGCCCGCCCGTTAAGCGTGGCTGCCGCGTTAGCGCCATTCCGCTTCGAATTGCGAGAACAGATCTTTATCGCTTGGGCCGGACTGAGAGGTGCCGCACCAATCATCCTCGCCGTTTTCGCTGTAACCGGCGGCGTCCAGCAGGCGTCCACCATCTTTAACACCGTCTTTTTGGTAGCGGTGCTATCGGTCGCTGTACAGGGCACGACAATCGACCGAGCCGCTACGTGGCTGGGAGTAACGCACCCGGAAGCTCAGCCCAACAGACCGCCACTGCGCTATGATGCCAGCGCACTGCCGAACAAAGCCACGGTTGAGTTTGAAGTCTCGCCCGGTTCAGTCGCCAGCGAAAAGCGAATTCTCGATTTGCCACTGCAGCCTGGAACGTTGATCCTTCTACTGGCGAGGGATGGCGATTACATCGTACCGGACGGAAGCACCATTCTGCGCAGCGGGGATGTTGTGCAGGTGCTTGCCGATGCGACATCCATCGAAAATAATCAACGGCTATTTAAACCGGACGAGCGCCAGGGCTAATTGGTTTCGCACTCCAATATCGTCATCTTTTGATTGCCGCCAGCCCACGAATTACAGATTCGCCCCGGTTAGTTGTTTCCAATTATTGCTGCCGGATTCAGTCGACGATACAGTGGCGCACACTCGAAGTGGCGATACTGCTTCGATCGGCGCAACTGTGGGCGCCACGCTGCCACTCGATTCTCCCGGGGGTCGTCGATGCGAATTTCTGTGCTTCTATGCCTATTTCTAAGTGTTTCCGCGGTTCTTTTCGGCCAAAGCAACTACGCTTCGGTTTCCGGCAAAGTTAGCGATTCGGCATCGCTCCCCATTGCCCATGCCACGGTCCGCCTCAAGTCCGCGAGCAATGGGGCCGTCCGTTCCGTGTCGACGGACGCGAGCGGATTGTTCTATGCCCCTGCCCTGCTTCCAGATGACTACGAGCTGACCACAACCGCATCCGGCTTCGCGCCCGTGGCGCAACGGCTGCACGTTGAAGTGGGAGAGAAACTCGCAGTGGACGTTTCCTTGAAAGTGGGGCCGGTGCAGGAAGGGGTTGAGGTCAGGGCGGCTGCGGACATACTGCACAGCACTGACGCGAGTGTGGGGGAGGTGGTGGAGCCGAAATCGATTCAGGAGTTGCCCCTGAATGGGCGCATGCTCATCGATTTGGTTTTAACTGTTCCCGGAGCCCACGTCGGATTCGGTGCCCAGACGGGGCAGACGAATCCTCTGTATTGGCGGCCTGGACAGCGCTCGGCGGTGGTGATCGGCGGCGCACGTCCGAATGCGAATTTCTTCCTGCTCGACGGCGCCACTAATACCGATCCTACCTTCAATACGCAGAACCTGAGTCCTTCACCAGATTCGGTGATGGAATTCCAGGTTGCGACCAGCAGCTATACGGCGGACATGGGCGGAGCCGGCGGCGGGCAAATCAACATCGTGACCCGCTCGGGCAGCAGCCGTTTTCATGCGACGGTTTACGAGTTCCTGCGTAACGGCGCCATGGATGCCAGTCCCTTTGGGGCGATGGGCAACAACCATCTGGTTCAGAATAATTTCGGCGCGTCTTTTGGCGGACCGCTTCTCGGCAAGGGAAAAAACACCTTTTTTTTCATGAACTACGAAGGATTGCGTCTCGCCCAAGCCGATGCGCAGATCCTTACAGTACCCACCCCGGCGGAGATCGCCGGAGATTTCAGCATGAGCGCGGCGAAGATCTATGACCCCACCACGGCGGTAGTGAATCCGAACTACAATCCGGCGCTACCGGTCAGCGCCTCCAACGCTCCTTATACGCGCAGCCAGTTTCCGGGCAATCAGATTCCCAGCGACCGCATCAATCCGCAACTCGAAGCATTTCTCATGCAATACGTGCCCATGCCCAACATGATGATGTCTGCCTCCGGAAGGGATTCGAACAACTATCTCGACATTCGAAACGAGACGCATCGGCAGGACCAGGGGACAGTGCGGCTGGACCACAACTTCTCAAACAATGACACCGCCATGGCGCGGTACTCGCTGAGCGCGGAAAACGGTTTTTCTCCCAGCAACGGATCGACTTCCACTACTGAAAATCTGCCGGGATTTGGAGCCCCGTTCGACAATTTGTCGCAGCAGGCGGTGATCTCGTGGAATCACATATTTTCCAGCAACAAGCTGAATACCGCGTCGCTGGCGATGTCCCGCCTTTCGATGAATCACACTTCGCAGAATGATGGAGTGAACGACATCGTCAGCCAATTAGGCATTCAGGGTATCGGCTTCGGAGGGCAGGGAGCCTGGGGCGCACCTTGGTTTGCGGCACAGGGCTACACCGGCATTGGGGATACGTTTGCCGCGACTCCTATGCACGCCTGGGACACGACGATCGAACTGCGCGACGTGTTTGCCTGGCAGCATGGCCATCATGCTATCAGGATGGGAGGCGACGCACGGCGATTCATATGGCCCATGTGGGGTTTCTTTCAGAACCGCGGTTTTTACCAGTTCACCAGTGGCTATACGACGCAGTCGGGCTTTAATGACGGCAGCGGGAACGGCTTCGCCAGCTTGCTGCTCTCGCTGCCAACCGTAAAACAGCGTCAGGCCGGCGTTCCCCAGATGAACTTGCGCAACTGGGGATACGACGCGTATGCGGAGGACAGTTGGCAGATAACTCCCACCACCACGTTGAACATTGGCTTGCGCTACGAATACACCAGCCCCCTCTATGATCTCGACAACACGAACAGCAATCTGGTGTTCCACAATGGCATTCCCTCAGTGTTCATCGGCGGGGAGAACAGATATCCCAAGGGCCTGATGTACTCCAATAAGCACAACGTTGCGCCACGCTTGGGGATTGCGAAGAACATTCCGGGCGCCGGGATTGTTCTGCGCGGAGCCTACGGAATCTTCTACACGCCTGTGGATCAGAACACCTGGTGCAATCAGCGGCACAATGTTCCATACGTGTTTCCAGAGACGCAACAGGCGGACAACTACACTCCGCCGGCGTCCCTGCTGACCAACCAGCTGAATTTCGGTACGCCGGTCTTAGGCCAGGGGCCGCTCACGCCGACTACCGTGAGTTTCACCGCTTTCGATCCGCATGCCCCGGCGGAGTACATTCAGCAGTGGAACGGGCAGATCGAGAAAAGTTTTGGAGAGAACACGACCGTCGATGTGGGCTATCTCGGGGCCCGCGGGTTTCACTTGCAACGCGCTCACCTGATCAACAATGCGCCTCCAGGACCGGGGCCTCTGGGGCCGCGCCGTCCCTTCAAGACTTTGAGTTTTGTTCCTGGAACCGTGCTTACGCCCAGCAGTACGGATGCGTTGATCCAGAGCCAGACCTTCCCGGTGAGTACCATCAATCTTCTCGAGGACACAGCCCAGAGTTGGTACGACGCTGGATACGTCAACGTAAGGCGCAAGTACTCTCATGGGCTCAGCCTGCTGGCGAACTATACCTATTCAAAGAACCTTGCCAACGCGCCTGATTTCCGTTCGCCTATGGATGAATCGGCAATCCCGCAGAACAACAGCGATCTGGCTGCCGAGAAAGGTCCGGGTTGCGACGTGCGCCACCGTCTTGCGCTGAGCAGCGTCTATTCGATTCCGTCCCTGAACCGGCAAGAGTGGACTCGGTTGCTGACGCAGAACTGGCAATTCAGCACCGTATACCAGATTCAATCGGGGATGCCGTTTACGATATCTGTCTTTGGCGACACCGCAAATGCGGGAACGGTGCTGGGGGAAAATCCAATTCGCGCCAATTATACCGGCCAGCCGATCTATGGCGCGGGCACGCGAACTGCCCAAGAGTGGTTTAATCCGGCCGCCTTTGCCGCGCCCTCAGCCTACACCTTCGGTGATGTAGGACGAAACTCGCTTTACGGGCCTCCACTGCGAACGCTGGATATCGCGCTGGTGCGCAGCTTCCGCCTCACGGAGAACGCGTCGTTTCAGTTCCGCGGCGAAGCCTTCAACGTTTTGAATATGGTGAATCTGGGAACCCCGAACCGCTTCGTGAACACTCCCCAATTCGGAACCATCACCATGGCCATGACTCCGCCCCGCGAAGTTCAGTTGAGTGCGAGGGTGTCGTTCTGAACCTCCGCCGCAGGCCGCGTGGGGATATGGTCCGTTTGCAAAATACAAACTGGCATGCCCTGTCCTTCGAAGCGTGGGAATGCGAAGCGTTGACACTGGGGGATTTTGTGTCCACCTGCGCTAAAATCATGGCGCCATGAAAACCCTTTTCGTCCTATTCATCTCCACAATCTTCTCCATCATTTCTTTCGCCCAGAGCGCCTCACGCCCACGCATCACCGGCATCGATCACGTTTCTTTCTACACCACCAATCCCGATGCCGTGAAAAAGCTCTATGCGGACATTCTGGGCCTGCCTGCGGCTGCGCCCATCGAGTCGGGCGAGACCACGCGCTATATGTCCGGCAAGCAATGGGTCGGATACAGCGCCGCGCCCGATCCCAAAGCCACCGACCGCATGGACCACGTCGCCTTCACCACTGACAACATCGCGGGCCTGCGTCGTTACCTCACCCAAAAAGGACTCAAGCCCGCCCACATTCAAGGTCGCTCCGACCATAGCCTCAGTTTTGTGGTCGACGATCCTGAGGGGCACCACGTCGAGTTCGTGGAGCGAGCCAAGGATGAGAGCATGCCGGCAGAGCCAAACGCCGTCTCGCGTCGCATGATCCACACCGGCTTCCTGGTTTACAACCGCGCCGCCGCCGACCATTTCTATCGCGAGGTGCTCGGCTTCCGTCCCTACTGGCACGGCGGCATGAAGGACAACGAGACCGACTGGGTTTCCCTGCAGGTTCCTGATGGCACCGACTGGCTGGAGTACATGCTGAACCAGCCTGCGCATCCCGACCTTCGCCTTACCGGGGTCATGAATCACATCTCCTACGGCGTTGGGGATATGAAAAAGGCCCAGGCCGTTCTGGAATCGCACGGATGGAAGGAACACGGCGACGAACACGCGCAGATGGGGCGGGACGGCAAGCGTCAACTCAATGTCTTCGATCCTGACTTGACGCGCATTGAACTGATGGAGTTCAAGCCCGCCGAGAAGCCCTGCTGCAGCGATTTCACCGCCCCTCATCCCAGCGAAACCGAGTAGATTGGCATAGATTAGTTTCGAGTTTCGTTTCGAATTTCGACCAATTCGGTGGACCTGATGCGACTCGGATGTACTCTAAACTCGAAACTTGAAACCTGAAACTGTTCTGGGATTTGTTAGAATTTCTCGCCATGACTAATTCAGTCTCCGAACGGATTCTGGTCCCCGCCGACACTCGAGTCACTGCCAAAGGCGACGGGCCTGCGGTAGACGTCGGTGACGCCTCCAACCGCGTTTTTCTGGTCACGCTCTCGATTACGAAGATCATTGAGCAGGAGGCTCTCGACGTCAGCATTTACGGCTCGGCCGATGCCGCCGCCTGGACTCCCAAGTCCATCGCCGCATTTTCCCAACAGTTCTATGCCGGCGAGTGGCCACTGTTGCTCGATCTTTCAGCCCAACCCGACGTGAAGTTCGTCCGTGCTCATTGGGAAGTGAACCGCTGGGGACGCGGCACCGAAACCCCCATGTTCGAGTTCGGCCTCACCATGAAAGAGGTACCGCCAGAAATCCTGAGAGACGCAACGGCGGAGGCCAGGACTCTGGCCTGATGAACAATCCATCCGAAATCACGGTGCGCCCGGCGCGCCACGTGCGCGGTACTGTGCAACTCCCCGGCGACAAGTCCATCTCGCACCGTTACGCCATGTTGTCGGGAATCGCGGAAGGATCGTCCCGTCTCGAAAATTATTCCACCGGCGCCGATTGCGCCAGCACCCTCGCCTGCATGCGCGCACTCGGCGTGCAGTGGAACCGCATCGAAGGTCCCAGCAACACCATCGAAGTTCACGGCTCTGGTGAATCGCTCGCCGCCCCAGCGTCCCCGCTCGATTGCGGGAATTCCGGTTCGACCATGCGCATGCTCAGTGGCATCGTGGCCGGACAGCCATTTACTTCGGAGATGGTGGGCGATGAATCGCTATCGCGCCGACCCATGCAACGCATTATCGCGCCACTCTCGGAAATGGGCGCGCAGATCGAATCGCAAGGTGGAAAGCCACCCCTGAAGATAAACGGCGGATCGCTCAAAGCCATCGATTACAAGATGCCGGTTGCCAGCGCGCAGGTGAAATCCTGTGTTCTGCTGGCCGGCCTCTTTGCCAAAGGCGAAACGCGGGTAGAGGAACCGCTCCGTACCCGCGACCACACCGAGGTCGCTCTGCGCGCTTTTGCTGTGGAACTGAATCGAAAAGCCGCGGGCGCCGGAAGTGAAGTCCGCATTCGCGGTGGGCAGCGTTTGCGCGGGCTCGACGCTCGCATCCCCGGAGATCTTTCCAGCGCCGCTTTTTTCCTATGCGCCGCCGCGCTTTTCCCCGCATCGCAGCTCACTATCCCCCACCTCCTTATGAATCCCACGCGCGCTCGGCTGCTCGATGTCCTCATGCAAATGGGCCTGCACATCTCCGTAACTCAAATGGAGGAGATTCACGGCGAGCTTGTGGGCTCCCTGCAGATTGAAGGCGCGGCCTTGCATGGAATCACCATCGCCGGTGCGGATGCCGCCGCGCTGATTGATGAGATTCCCGTGCTCGCCGCCATCGCTCCCTTCACCGAGCAGGGAATGGAAATACGCGACGCCAAAGAATTGCGCGTTAAAGAGTCCGACCGCATCGCCGCCTTGGCTGCCAACCTGCGCCAGATGGGCGCCCAAGTCGAGGAGCGCGATGACGGCCTGAAAATCCCCGGAGGACAATCCCTCCATGGCGCCGAAATCGATTCCCACGGCGACCATCGCATCGCCATGGCATTCGCCGTAGCCGCCCTCCGCGCCCAGGGAGACACCCAAATTCGCGGCGCCGAATCCGCCGCCATTTCCTACCCCGCCTTCTTCCACACTCTGGAAGAACTAACCGAACGCTGATCCCACAGCTATGTAGGACAGCCCTCGGCCCGTCCAGCCAGCGAAGCCCCACCTCCTGCCGCTGCCGCCCGCGTCCACCATCTCCAGTAGTAGCTCGACCGAACAGGTCGAGCACAGCACATTAACTTCGCCCCTTTGTTATCACTCCCTTAGCCGCTCCCGTACGTTCCTGACCGGGCATCCCCTGCAGGGTTTCCCTTTCCAACCAAAGCTCGGGGACAAAGCATCCATATTCACGACATTGAACGGTGTGTTTCCGCTCGCCCTGGGCCGTGCCTGGGGTTGAAAAAGTGCTCGGGATTTAACTTTTTAGGAGTCAACCCATGAAACGGTATCTAGGCTTTGTGATCACCGCCCTCTTCTTTGCCGCTCCCATGCTGGTAGCGCAGGAAAGCGATATGGACCATGTCGAACTCGGGGCCTTCGTAAACTATTACCGGCTTTCCGATCCGGGTCCAACCAGAAACTTCCTCGGCCTCGGTGGCCGGGCAGCTTTCGGAATTCGACCCAGCGTGCAACTCGAAGCCGAAATGGCCTACGATTTCAAGCGCAACTACACCAGCACCTTCGACAATGGCGTCAGTACGTCGGCCGTGACCACGCGTCTGCGAACGCTCCATGGTTTCTTCGGACCAAAATTCCAGACCGGCTCGGGTGCATTCCGCGCCTTTGTTTCCGGCAAGGTGGGATTCGACAACTTCAGCGTAACCGGAGCCAACGCTCCCGCCGGCTTTACTAACGCGGTTGGATTGGGCTCTGGTGCCACTTACTTCGCACTCTATCCGTCTGCTGGCATCGAAGCCTTCGCCGGACCGATCGGGCTGCGATTGGAAGCCGGAGACGACGTCTTCTTCAACAATGGCGCACATAACAATCTCCGTGTAACTATTGGTCCCCAGTTCCGGTTCTAGCGAACAACACCCCCGACTTACGGCGGCCCGCAAGGGCCGCCTTTTCTTCTTTGCACGATGCCTCACACCCGCTTGTGATGCCTGTCACAGCAGTTCTGCGTCTCGCCCGCCTAGAGTAGAAGCAGAAACGGCCTCTCACGCCGCACTTGCTTGGACGCCTCTCCTCATCGCGCGATCAATCCCTGGGTCGTCGCCTTTTCCGTGATGCTGGCGACGTTCATGGAAATCCTTGACACCACCGTCGTCAACGTTTCCATCCCGCACATTTCCGGGAATCTCGCCTCCACCAATGAGGAAGGCACGTGGGTTGTCACCTCTTACCTGGTGGCGAATGCCATCGTGCTGCCTATCTCCGGCTGGCTGGCGAATCACTTCGGTCGAAAGCGCCTTCTGCTTACCTGCGTGGCAGGATTCACCTTGACCTCGCTCTTTTGCGGACTGGCCACTTCGCTTCCCGAACTGATCATTTTCCGCGTGCTGCAGGGCCTCACCGGCGGCGGACTTCAGCCTCTGGCGCAGGCCATTCTCCTCGAGACTTTCCCCAAAGAGCGCCATGGACACGCCATGGCCGCCTACGGCATCGGCATCTTGCTCGCGCCCATTCTTGGCCCCACCCTGGGCGGCTGGATCACTGACAATTACAACTGGCGCTGGATCTTCTATCTCAATCTGCCCGTCGGACTCCTCTCCTTGTTCCTGATGAACCGCTTCGTCTTTGATCCGCACTACGTCAAGCGCGGCGAGGGGAAGGTGGATCTTTGGGGTATCGGTTTCCTGGCCCTCGGCATCGGCTCCTTGCAGGTGGTGCTTGATACCGGCGAACGCAAAGACTGGTTTGCCTCCAACTACATTCAGATTTTCAGCCTGCTATGCGTATTCGGGCTGGTGGCACTGGTCGTCCGCGAGTTGGTGACCGAACATCCCGTGGTCGATTTGCGCGTCCTGAAAAACCGCTCGTTCAGCGCCGGAGTGTTCCTCATTAGCATGCTCGGCTTTGTCCTGTATGCTAGCCTCGTCCTGCTGCCGCTCTATCTCCAGACCTTGATGCGCTATCCCGCCTACAACGCGGGTCTGGCGCTTTCTCCCAGAGGCGTTGGCGCGTTGCTGTTCACGCCATTGGCCGGGCATCTGACCACCAAGATCGATCCTCGCCGTTTGCTGGTGGTCGGCCTCCTCCTGGGTTCATTAACGATGTTCGATCTTGCCGGGCTGAATCTCTACGCTGGTTTCTGGGACATCTTCTGGGCCCAGGTCCTCCAGGGAGTCGCGCTCAGTTTCCTCTTCATTCCCCTGATGTCGCTTGCCATGTCGCGCATTTCGCCCGAAAAAATGGGGAATGCCACCAGCATCTTCAATCTCATGCGCAATATCGGCGGCAGCTTCGGCATCGCCCTGATGACCACCTTTCTTACCCGCCGCACGCAACTCCATCACAACCATCTCATCGCGAATATCACGGCTGGCAGCCTGGACACTCGTGCTCTGCTTGAGGGCATGCGAGCGAACTTCTTTCTCCACGGTGCCGATGCCGTCACCGCCTCACGCAAGGCAGTTGCGGCTCTCTATGTTCTCGTGCAGAAGCAGGCCGCAATGCTCGCCTTTGTAGAGGCATTCTGGATCATGGCCGTGCTGTTCTTGCTTATGCTGCCGTTCCTCGTCTTGCTGCAATCCTCGAAGCCGAAGCTCAAAGCAGCCGAGGTGCATCGTGCTTCATCCGCTTCCCAACTCGTTCCCGCAAGTGTTGCCACTGGCGAAAGCATTTCCGAGGAAGAACATCAACTCGTGATGCACTGAGTTGGGAAGCGTCGGCAAGTCCATTTATTCCTCCGATCCCGGTTCCGCTGTGCTACAGTGTTGCGCACTAATGCCGCCCGTCGGGGCGCAACCTCCATTGCCATTCGTCGAAGGAGTTTCCATGACCACGCTGCGCCAGTTGGTAAAAGACCGCAGGCTCTATTCCGTCAAGGACTCAAATACAGTGCTGGAAGCGGCGCGCTACATGATGGAATACAACATCGGCGCCGTCCCCGTGCTGCGCGACGGGGATCTCGCGGGCATCCTTTCCGAACGCGACATCATGAACCGCGTGGTTGCCGTCGGACGCACGCCCGGTACCACCGCCGTTTCCGAGGTAATGACCCCGAATCCCCGCGCCGTCGCCGCGGACGAAACCATTGACGAGTGCCTCTTCATCATGCGTGAGTTCGGATTCCGCCACCTGCCCGTGGTCGACGGCAAGGATTTGAAGGGTGTAGTCTCCCTGCGCGACGTGCTAATGCAACAGTCAGCAGAATTGCAGCGCGAGACCCGCCGCGCCTCATAACGCTTGTGTAGGGGCGGACGCCTCGTCCGCCCCGCGCCAGGCCAGTATGGCCGAAGCGAACCTCGGGCTCCGACCTTCGCGCCCCGAGCGAAGCGAGTGTAGTCCGGAATGAAGCTGTCGCAATCCCGGGCCGTCCAGCTCTCAGCGCTTCCGCAACGTGACCTGCCCGGCTTTCGGCGGCAGCGTAAACGGAAATTCATAAATCTTCCCGTTCAGCGGCACCCGCAGAATCATCTCCTCCTGCTTCTTCCACCCGCCAATCCATTTACTCTTGGTGCTGAACAAAACCCATCCTCTGGTCTCAGGATTTGCCGCATCCAGTTGCGTCGTGCGCAGGCTGTTCTTGCCCACAAACTCCTGCAGTTCAGCCGAGTCCTTTAGATACGCGCGCACGAAGCTTTCTTTGTCATCCTTCTTTTCCGGATTCTTCTTCACTTCGCGAGCCGCCTGGTCGTTCAGGGCATCTGCATCGTTCTGGATTTTCTGCGAGAAGTCGTCGGGATCGAGCGCTGGCTGCTCCACCTGAAAATGCTGGACGAACTCCAGCGTAATCTTCTCGGGCTTCACCTCGAGCACCTGCCCTCCCCGGTTGTGGACCTCCAGCAACACCGCGAAGAAGGGCTCGTGACGGCGGTGAACTTTTTCGAGTTCCTGCGCGTCTACGGCCACAACCATGGCAACGTCGGCCAACGACATCCCGTATCGAAGCTTGCCGTCTGGGCCTTGGGAGAACGTGCAGCCCGGAGTCTGTTCGTCCCATCGCGCGGCGGGAGTGTTCTTGTCGCGTGCAGGCGACGCCAGGCTGGTAGCAGCCCCGAGCCAACCGCACGTCAGCATCACGAACCAACAGGTTCGTACCCTTGCTGCGGATGCTCGACGCATATCTTACTGCTTGGTAGGAGCAGTTACCGTCAGGGTGACGGTGGGAGCGGAGGTGTTGGTTCCGGTATTGCTTGAGATCACCCCGTTGGAGTCGATGCCTACAATGGTGAATGTGTAGGTGTTGGCCGGAGTCACTCCGTTCGGCGTTGTCGTGGTCGTGCCGGTTGTTCCGCCGCACGAAGGCAGCAGCAGAAATGCCGCGCTTGCGACCAGTATCGCGAGGAGGCCTAGAGCTTTCCGCGGGCCCTTGCTGCCGAATGCGGTGCCTGCCCCGGCGAATCCCAGCAGCGGCAGCGACAGCCACAGCGCATAAAAATTCCGCGGCCGCTGTGCCGCGCCGGTCACCACTGGTCCAAAGGTATTGATCGTGACCGTCACAGGTTCCGGATTCGTGCCCAGTTTGAACGGGGTGCTTGGATAGGTGAACGAGCAACGTGGGGCGATGGTCACCAGCGGCGTGATCGAACTGCAATACAGCGTGATGCCATTGGCCGGAGTCAAGTAGCCGTTGATCGGACTGACGGTCACGGTTCCCTCCGCTCCATTGCCCGCCGGCACGCTGGTGGGTGCAATTGCGCTGGTCACGGAAATGGTGAATTGCGGGGTGACGGCTAACACCGTCAATTGCTGCGGCGGCGCCGAGTAGGTCGTCGTGGGGCCCGTGCCCGTGATGGTCACCGAGTACCCCACGGTCGTAGTCTGAATGGTGCTGGTGATGGTAGCCGTGGCAGTCGCAGGTGGGCTCACGGTCGTCGGACTGACTGTGCACACTGGAGTTGAAGTCGTGGGCTGGGGTGAGGTGATCTGGCATCCCAGGGTCACGGTTCCGCTGAAGCCGTTTACAGGATCAACCCGGATCGACGTCGCCGAGCTTCCACCCGGCGCAATGGCGACCGGATCCAGCGCAGTAGTGCTCAGCATAAACTCGCTGGTCCCTTGCGCCTGCGCCGCAGGTGCGAGGACGAGAGAAACAACCAGCACGAACAGCAGGGCAAAACTGCTGACTCCAGTCCAGAGCTTCACCTTGGGCGCAAACCCCTTCAATTTCACCATGAGCAGATTAATTAGCTTCGATTCCGAGGACCGCAAAAAAGCTGCCCGCGCCGCATCACAATCGACACACAAGTCCCGAATCAAGCCTAAGGAATTCTCCATACTACCATCCGAGGCAGGTTGTGTAGGGGCGGACGCCGTCGTCCGCCCCGAGCGAAGCGAGTGTGAGATGCCGGAAGAGAAGTTCGCGCTGAGAAAGGTTCTGGCGCGGGCGGACCCGAAGTCCACCGTGCCCCAGATTATGCGAGGCGTTCTGTGTGGTAGAGACGTTGCTTGCAACGTCTCTACCACGCCAGTTCTAATTGATGGTGAGAGTGATTGCCGGAGTCCCCGTCGCGCTAGCCCCGCCGCTGGTTCCCGTCACGGTAATGGTGTAAGCCCCCGCAGGTGTGCCGCCGTTCCCGCCGCCAACGGTCGTGCTGCTACTGCTGCAAGCGGGCATCAGCAACAGACTCATACCGATGATCCCGAGCAGAAACAATCCAAACAGTTTCCTGCGCCGCGAATCGGATGAACCCATTCCAGCCCCCACCAGCGTGAGCCCGAACACCGGGATAATCGTTGCAAAAAACACCCCCCGCCCATCGAATGGATTCTCCAGCCGCGCCGCTGCCGCTGTCGTTGACACAGTAAGCGTTGACGTTGCTGTGCCGTTCGCGGGTGGCGTAACCGAAGCAGGGCTGAGTGAGCAGGTTGGCCCTTTCGTCACGGCAGGGGAAACGCTGCAAGTGAGAGCGACGGCCGAGCTGAATCCCGCCGTAGACGTCACAGTGACGGTGGCATTGGCCGAAACCCCCGCATGCCCAGAAGTTGGCGAAAGCGCCCCATTGGTGACGGTGAAATTCGCGCTGCTGGCGCCGGTGCTGTATTTCGCAACGAATGCGTCGACCGCCAGGCCGTATGCGGCCTGAACACTTCCGGCGGTAGAAGGGAAATCTGATGATGCCGTATTGCCGGCGATGTAGATGTTCGAGCCGGCGGGATCAACCGCAATTGCTCCAATTCCAGTCAGATTACCCGCCCCGGATGAGTTCTCATTCTGCGTCCCACCCATGAATGTTGAGAATATCAGCGAACCTGACGCACTAAGCTCGCTTACAAATGCGTCAGCTCCTCCTTTGAGCTTGCCTTGAGTGGCGCTCACCACCGGGAAATCGCCAGAGTTGGTTTGTCCTGTAACGTAAGCATTCTGACTGCTATCCACGGCAATGCCAGCCGCCAGATCAGTACCCGTACCGCCGAGGAAAGTAGAATACAGCTTGCTAGTACCAGTAGCATTCAATGCCGTGACAAAAGCGTTCTGGATTCCTCCGAAAGATCCCAAAGTCGCGGGGAAATTAGCTGACTGAGTGACGCCGGTTACATAGGCGTTGCCGGAAGCCTTGTCTACAGCAATCCCTAATCCCTGATCGAGCGCTGAACCGCCGAGAAAAGTGGAGTAGACCAGGTTTGTCCCGGTTGGATTGATTACGCTGACGAATGCATCGCTCACACTGCCGCTGCAACTGCTACATGCTGTTTGAACCACTCCAGCGGTGTGCGGGAAAGAGCCATTAACCGCCGCCCCTGTCACGTAGGCATTCCCGACGGAATCCACGTCAATCGCGTTAAAGCTCTCGCCTCCTGCACCAAGGAGTGTGGAATAGATAGCCGGTTTGCCGCCGGAGGTGTTCAGCTTAGTGATGAAGCCATTCCCCGCTCCGATCAACGCTGTCTGGTAAGCTCCGCTCGTTGTAGGGAAAGGATTCGAACTGGTATTTCCGGTAACGTACACTCCAGTCATATCAACCGCGATTGCGGTAGCTATATCGCCCTGATTCCCGCCGATGTAGGTCGAGAACACAAGAGACCCCGTAGAGGAAAGCTCGAAAATGAATCCGTCGATGGTGCCTCCGCCGTACGTAGGCTGATACACGGTAGGTGGTTGCGCAGGGAAATCTGTTGTGCTTTTGGTTCCCCCACAAACATACGCGTCTCCTGATCCGTCCAATGCAATCGAGATTCCGCTGTCATCTTGACTGCCGCCCACAAAAGTCGAGTAGTCCAAAGACGTGCCCGTCGGTGAGATTTTGCTGACGAAAGCGTCAAACCCTCCTTTCGGTGAACCCGATGCCCCCGGAAAACTTAAGGATTTTGTTTGTCCCGTCACGTATGCGGCGCCGCTTCCGTCGACGGCGATGGAGTAAGCATCATCCTCCGCTGCTCCGCCCAAATATGTGGCATAGCTTACCGCCGGATCAATCACCAATTCGCGGCTGCGATCATAATTTCCGACTTCAAAACTGACCGTATTCTTGGCCACGACAAACCGCGATTCCACCGCCTGCTGCGTATTCTCGCTGCGCTGATAAGTCACAGGCTTATGCAGCACCACATCGCCCGCCGTAGAAGCGAGCACCAGATTGCCACCGGAATCGGTAGAGATCTTCTTCGCTCCCGACACGTCGAAACGGATAGATTTCGGATCGGCTCCCGGAGCAACAATGAAGTCGAACTCCAGTTGCTTCTGCTGCCCGTGAAACGCAAGACTCACGCCCGGATAAACCTGGTCGTAGGAGACTCGTGCATACTGCTTTACCCCCGCATGCCACTGGCGGCGATCGTTCCCGATGAAATAGTTGCTGCGTCCGGGTAGTTCGTTTTCTGCCGCGATCGGCGCATTATCTTTCGCGCCCACTAACTTCATCCGAATGGCGGCAGTTTCATCTTTCGTCGCCTTGTCTGTTTTCTGCGCAGGCAACAACGCACGCTTGCCTGTGATGCCCGCAGTCGCTCGCGCCGACTCCATCGCGAACACCGTTTCATCTGCCGTCAAAAACGCGGTGTATCCCTTCCCTCGCGCCATGTACTTCACCTGTGGATCGGTCTGGCCCTGGTTGGCTTCGAATGCGAGAGGAAGTGCATCCAGATCGGCGCGCACGCGCCCACTCTGCGCCGCGCTGGCGGGAACTTGCGTACCCGAATTGCGAGCACTGCGCGCCCGCAAATGGCTCGAGCCTGCAATGGCAGCCACCCCGACGATCGCAATTGCAACAATCCAAACCGCAGGCATCCAGATCTTTTTGGCAGATTGCTTAAACACAAAGTCCTCCTGTAATCACAGCCTTAACCCTGATTGCTGAAAATAGACTCGAATCCCGCAGGCACTAATGTCCCAACGCGCACCCTTGTTTCCCCGAGCCGCCAAGATTGCATTGTCTGTGCTTTGTTCGCGAGTATGGAATGCCCGCCCACCGTTGTCAATGAACTGGAGGCTGCAATTCGGGTACCACGTCGGCACCCGGGAAGCACCAAAACCCGACTCGGAATCTGTCAAAATTCCACTCTGGCGGGCAGCTTCAGGGCACAGTAACGATTACTGCGCTGCATGGTTTAGAACCGCGGCGGCGATAGCTATGTTGTACTGCCGAATCAAAATAGATGGCATCTTCCGCCTCCAAAAGAAAGTCATCGCCGCCGATCTTGACCGTCACCGACCCCTTGATAACAAACAGGAATTCCACCCCGGGATGCGAATGCGCCTTCGCCTTTTCCGGCCCAATCTCCTGAAAATCGGCCAGAAACGCGCTAAGTTTCCGTTCCGTGGTGCGGTAATCCAGGCACTCAAAGTAATACGGGACATCCTGTACTCCCGGCCGCTCTGGGAACCGCACGCGCTCCTGTTTCCGCACCACCCCGACTACCCGTCGCTTGCGCTCATCGGTGAAAAAGAAATCCAGCCCTACCCCAAACACCATGGCAATGCGCAACAGTGTTGGCAGGGTGGGAAACAACTTTCCCCTCTCCAATTTCGACAACAAAGCCGCCGAAAGCCCCGTATGCTTGCCCAACTCGACCAGGCCCAGGCTCTTACGCAACCGCAGGGTCCGCAGTTTCTCCCCAATCGAATACCGCCCCAGCCCATCAGCAATGGTCGCGTTAACCCCACCCATAGTTTCGCCATAATAAAACGAATATTCCCAAGGGTAAAGAACACGTCCTACCCACAACCTTCACCACAAGGGGCACAGAGCCGCCAAGGGTGATTCCTTCCCCTGTGGTCCTCTGTGCCCCCGTGGTGAATATGGTCTGCCGGCCGCGCTTCAGCTGTTCACTTAGGCTGCTGCTTCTTCTTGAAAAGTCCCATCACGCTGTTAATCGGGTTTTGCTGCTGTTGCTGCTGCTGATTATTCGCGCTCGGAACCTGACCGTTTAAGATTCCCCCCAGCAATCCGGTAGCGATTCCTTTCACATCAGGCGTGAACTTAGGATCCGACGTCGTACCCGTAACTCCAAACGGAATCCCCATCCCGCCCACCTGTGCATTCATCTTGAACGCGAGTTGGTCGGCGGGACTGACCGTCCCATTTCCCGTGAGCACTCCAATCGCAGGCACCGTCAGATTGATGTTATTCGCCGCAGTCCCCTGCGGCGCCATCTTCACATCGGAACTGAAGTTCTGAATAGTCGTATCGTTGCCGGTATTCTTACCCGCGAGCGCCGCAATCGCCGACATTTTTTGCCCGAGATTGAAATTAGCGAGCTGCGTATTCTGCATCTTCACCGACCCGGTCGTCACCAGCGCGTTCACCGGACCGGTGCTCGCCGTGGTCACATCCAGATCGCCGCCCTTCAGCGTTGCCTTCGGTGGCAATATCACTCCCACGGCCGGCAGCATCGCTTCCAGATCGTCCACTGGCATATTCTGCCCATTCAGTTTCAGGTTCACCGACGTGACTTTCCCGTGCGCATCATAAGTCCCGGTCAAATGGGCGACCGCCTTGCCCATCGAGATATCTCCTTGCGTGATCGTCCCCGTTTCCCTGGGCAAATTGTGAACGACCGTGAAGTTCACCTTCACCGGTTGTCCCGCGGGACCGCCCTTCTTGACCACCTGCAATTTCGAGCAGGTCAGGACTCCGGAAGCCTTAGCTTCGTTTCCATTCGAATTCACCGTGCCATTCAGATCGGCAACCCCTTGGATCCCCGCCGCCGGATCAATGAATCCCGACGCCGCTAGGTTCATATTCTGCACCGAGATCTTGGCGTTGAGCGGTGTCAGCGCCGCGTCGTTGGCATCGATCGGCCCGGCCGTTCCCGTCAGCTTCATGTTCCCGCCCGCTGGAAGTTTCGCCGTCATATCGAACGGAAACGATGAACTGAACGAAAAGTTCTTCACCGCGATATTCACTTCGTTATAGACCCGCTGCGGTTGCGTCGAGTCCGCCTTCGATACGTTCATGCGCCCGTGATACACATTCAGTTTCGCGATCGACAAATTCATCGGGTTGCTGCTGGTCTTGTCCGAAGAACCGCCCTTTTCCGCAGGCGCCGTTTCCTGCGCCGAGGGCTTTGCCGTGTTGCCCGATTTCTGCGCCGCCCCATTCCTCGGACTCGCACCCGTTCCCGACGGGTGCTCCGGAGCCGATGGGTTCTTCGATCCCAGGCTGGAGAAATTCCACCGCTCCCCGTTCTCCGACTTCACCAGGCTGATCTGCGGCTGGTCCAGGCTGATTTCCCGAATGTTGAGCGTTTTGGAAAAGATCAGCGGCAGTAATTCGACCCCCACCTTCAGCGATTTCGCCTGCACAAACGGCGTCTTGCTGAACTGCGGATCGTCGGCGATCGAGATGTTGTCCGCCGCCACACTGCCCGACCACAGCGCCAGCGACAGGTTGCCCACTTTCACTTGCCGCCCCAAAGCGTCGGTCAGTTCCGACTCCAGCTTCGGGCGGAAAGTGTTGGCGTCGATAAAGAAGGGAACTACGATCACGGCAATGATCAGCAGGGCAATGATGATGCCCACGACTTTAAAAAAAGTTTTCATGATTTCTTCCTCCTGCCAGGTGCGGCAAAGTACGGTCGTACGCGAAGGAGATCGTGCGGCACCGCCAGTTTATCACTGAGAATCTTGCAACAGTTCGGGCGAGGGCACGCGGGCGTTCGCCGGCCGCTCGCCTGAGCCCCCCGCAGCGGCCATTTCCTTCTTCGCTTCTTCTTTGCGCCCCAGGTGGAGCAGCACTTGTCCCCGCATGTAGTGCGCGTCGGTGCGCGCCGGATCGGCTTTCAGCGCGGCATCGATCTCCGCCAGTGCGGCGGCATATTTCTGACGGCGCTGGTATATCCTGG
Source organism: Candidatus Sulfotelmatobacter sp. (assembly GCA_036376495.1). GTDB lineage: Bacteria > Acidobacteriota > Terriglobia > Terriglobales > Acidobacteriaceae > Sulfotelmatobacter. The sequence goes on from DASVAE010000062.1 coordinate 94,092, forward strand.
CCAGCCCAAGACACGCGCTGGCCAGGCGCGGGTCTCGCCGCAGCGCTTCCCGGTAACTCTTTTCTGCGTTGTTGTCGTCCTGCGTCTGCCAATAGATTTCCCCGAGTTGCTCGTAATTCAGCGCCAGATCCGGCTCTACCGCAATGTCCTTCAGAAACTCTTCCCGGGCTCGCGAATAATTCTGCTTTCCCAGATACGCCATTCCCAGGTTGAAGTGGATGAACGGAAGCCTCGGATTCGCCTTTGCGGCTGTCTCAAATTGTGCAATGGCCTCGTCATACTCCTGCCGATTCAGATGATATTTTCCGGCGAAGAGATGGTATTCCGGCGTGTCATTTCCTACCTTAAGGAGCTCTTCCGCCGCCCGGGTATCGAGTTTTTCCATCCCCGCCCTATGTGCCGCATTGCTAAGCACATACAAGTAGGGAAAGTGTCCCGATTCCTGCGGCCATAGGGGTTCGAGGGTTGCCGCCGCATCTTTCCAGCGATCGCTGAAGAAATAGCAAAGGCCTAGCAGGTACCGCGCCTGCCCTGCATCCGGTCGCTCTCGCACCACCGATTCCAGCGGTGGGATTGCTTTCAGAAATTCGTTCTGCCGGTAATAGGCCAACCCGATATTCAGCCGCACTCCCGCAGTTTGCGGCATCAGCCGCTCGGCTTTCTCCAGCGTGCTTACGGCCTTTGCCCACTGCTTGCGCCGCATGTAGACCACTCCGAGATTGGTGTAGGCCGCGCCCGATTGTGGATCGATCTGCAGCACTTCGCGGAAAGCTTCCTCGGCCTCGTCCAGTTTTCCGTTCTGCAATGCCAGTTGCCCGCGCGCAAAAATCTGCGCCGGATCCGCGGAACCCGACCGCTCAGCGCCCCGCGGTGCTTGCTGTGCCTGCATCGCGCCACAAACCGCTGTGGCCGCCAGCAGCAGAAGCATTCCGAAAATCTTCGATATGATGCTCGCCCTTGACACTCGCATGCGTCTCTGCTGTAGTGTCCGCCAGTGCTCGCTCCGAATTCAAGCGGCGCTGGTGCGGATGAATAACGATATTCTGAAACACTTCAGTTCTTCGGTTCGCTGCAAGGCCCCTGCATGGTGACCATTCGTGATGTGGCGAAGGAAAGCGGTTTTTCCTCGACCACCGTATCTATCGTCCTCAACAACGCGCCGTTATCGCGCTATATCCCCGCGGTCACCAAGAAACGCATCGAGCGCGCTGCGCAGAAGCTCGGCTATCGTCCCAACCAGTTCGCGCGTTCCCTGCGCAGCAAGCGCAGCCACACCGTCGGCGTCATGGTCTTCGACATGACCGATCCCTTTTGCACTCTGATTCTTCGCGGCATCGAAAATACGCTCTATCAGTCGAACTACCTGCCCATGCTGACCGACGTCCACAACGAGGGCAGCCGTTTCGAACGCTACCTGGAAATGCTGCTGGACCGCCGCATCGAAGGATTGATCGTCATCGCCAACTGGCTCTTTCTGGATATCAATCTGCTCGCCGATCTGGAAAAGAGCAGTATCCCCATCGCCATGATCGGCTGCGAATTGAAGAACGACACCATGAGTTCGGTCATCGTCGACAACGAGGTCGGCGGCCAGCTCGCTCTCGAGCACTTGTATTCTTTGGGACATCGTAAAATTGCCTTTATCCGCGGTCCCAAAGGCCTGACGGATAGTTCACCGCGCTGGCGCGGCATCCGCAACCTGGCCAAGCAATCCGGCATGGAACTCGATGCCCGCTTAATTCTGGACCTGCCGGAATCCCGCGATCCACTTTCCAGTTTCGAGTCCGGCTGCAAGCTCACCGAAGAACTCATTCGTCAGAAGCGCTCCTTTACGGCCTTGCTAGCCTTCGACGACATGAGCGCCTTCGGCGCCATCCGCGCCCTCAATAAAGCCGGAATCGCTGTACCCGAACAGTGCTCCGTGATCGGCTTCGATGACGTAGCGACCTCCGCCATTTACACCCCCTCGCTCACCACCGTGCGCCAGCCCATGGAATCCATGGGAGCGTCAGCCGTAGGCATAGTGGTGGACGGCATCAACGCCGTCCTGGAAAAGCGCGACATCCTGGCCACCCACAAGAAAGTAGCTCCGGAACTAGTCATCCGCGACTCCACCCGCAACTTGACGTAGATCAACCAAAGCACTTCAGTAGGCTGGAATAACGCCACCCGCTCGGGTAACCAAGCCGCAGCAGGCGAAAGAAGCGTTCTCACGCGCACCCTGGGATCCCCAATGTTCAGAACCAGCCGAGCCCAACTCTCTTCGTCGCGCCGTCAATGAAGAACCAGAGGTTACCCGGCCCCCAGTCCCTAGTCTCTGCTCCCTGTTCTTGTTAACAGCTCGCGAAGAACCATAAAGCTACGCAAGCCGCAGCGGGGCGAAGGAAGCGTTCTCACGCACAGGCTGGAATCCCCCACGTTCAGAAAACCCGACTGCAAGCTTCTTCCGTCGCGCCATCAATGACGCCACCCGATTGCGCCCGCCGGGGGGGAACCCCCGGATGCACTCGGCAAACTCTCCTCGCTCATGTACTTTCATTGCATGTGATCACCCTCCCCCTCGCTTTTTTCTTGACAGTGGCCATAACCTAAAGCCACTATTCATACGATTTAATAGTCTCCGCTCCAAGTCTCAGTCCGCCAAAAAAAGTGTGAGCCATGATGCCCACACCAGAACGGCAAAGTTTGACCGAACCAGCGCGGGCGCAGCTCGCGCGCATGAGGGCTATACCACTATGAAATCTCGTCTCGGGTTAGGAATCCTGATTGTCCTGACATTTTGCGTGGCCGGTTCGGCACAGACCGGCTCCATCACCGGCACCGTGAAAGATCCCTCCGGCGCTGCCGTTCAAGGGGCCACGGTCGTGGTCAGCAGTTCCGATAAAGGCATCAACCGCGAAATGCAGACTAACTCCACGGGAGACTACAACCAGTCGGGCCTGACGCCGGGCGTCTACGACGTCGTTGTTACCGCCCCGGGTTTCAAGAAGTTCCAAGCCAAGGCCGTGAAGCTCGACGTGGCTGAGAAGGCTCGCGTCGATGTCAACCTTCAGGTCGGCGCTGCGACCACGGAAGTTATCGTTGAGGGCACAAACGTCGCCCAAGTGGAGACGCAGTCGTCCGAACTGGCAGGCACCGTCACCGGAAAAGAGATTACGCAGCTGCAATTGAATGGACGCAACTTCTCAACGCTGGTTACCCTCGTTCCAGGCGTAAGCAATCAGACCGGAATGGACGAACCGCAAGTCGGCATTAACGGAAGCGTTGCGTTCAGCATGAACGGCGGCCGCACCGAGTACAACAACTGGGAACTCGACGGCGGCGACAACATGGATAACGGCAGCAACAGTACCCTGAACGTCTATCCCAGCGTTGATTCCATCGCAGAGTTCAAGGTGCTGACTTCCAATTACGGCGCGCAGTATGGCCGTAACGGCTCCGGCACCGTCGAAGTCGAAACCAAGTCTGGCACAAAAGCATTTCACGGCAATGCCTATGAGTTTGTCCGCAATGACGCCTTTAATGCTTTGAACTATGCGGATATGGCGTCTCACGGTGGCTCAGGGAAAATCGCTCCTTACAAGAAGAACGATTTCGGGTACACGATCGGCGGTCCTGTATTTATTCCCGGCCTGTACAACAAGGACAAGCAAAAGACCTTCTTCTTCTGGTCTCAAGAATGGCGTCGCGAGCGTGTGCCTGCTAGCTTTAACACCACGGTCCCCTACAGTGCCGAACGTTCCGGAGACTTCAGTGATTTGTGTCTTCCGACTCCTGGACCGGATTGTCCAACTGACCCGAGAACTGGCAACCCGTTTGATGGGACTATGGGTCCTCTTCCTGTCGACCCCGCTGCCGCTGCTCTGTTACCTCTCATTCCGGTGGGCACCGTAGATGTGCCCGGCGCGTCCAGCTATATCGCTAACGTGACGCTCCCCACCAGTTGGCGCGAGGAACTGGTCCGCGTCGACCACAACATCAATAGCAAAAACCGCGCCACCTTCCGCTACATTCACGATTCGTGGAACACGATCGAACCCGGCCCCATATGGGACTCCGCGTCGTTCCCAACGGTTCAGACTGCCTTCAACGGCCCCGGCGTTAGCGTGGTGGCGAGACTGACCAGCAATATTTCGCCCAGCCTGCTGAACGAATTCGTGGCCAGCTATACCACCGATCACATTTCCTTCAAGTCCGTGGGTTACTATCAGCGTCCCGCCAATTTCCCCATGGGATTTATCTTCAACAATGGATTCGGAGGCAAACTTCCCGCCATCAATCTCAGCGGTGGAATCTACGACGGCATCGCAGAGGACCCCAACGGCATCTGGCCTGAGGGACCCTATAACTCCAATCCCACATACACCTATCGAGATAACCTGACCAAGATTGTCGGAAGACACAATCTCACCTTCGGCGCCTACTTTGTTGCCGGCCAAAAGAATGAGTTGAGCAGTGTACAGGTAAACGGATCGCTTACGTTCGACACCGGCTCCTCCGTGAGCACCGGCAACGCATTCGCGGATATGCTGACGGGGCATATTGCGAGTTTCGGCCAGGGCAGCAATCAGTTGAAATTCTACAATCGCTACAAAATCCTCGAACCCTACTTCCAGGATGATTGGCGCGTTACCGATCGCTTAACCCTGAATCTGGGTGTGCGTGTCAGCTTGGAAGGGACCTATCGCGATCGCTACAAGCACGCTTATAACTGGGATCCTGCTGCTTACGACCCTGCCACTGCACCTAAAATCGATGTCGATGGTTCCATCACCGGCAGCGCGGGTGCACTGATTCCCGGCAGTGGCAATCCTCTCGATGGATTAGTCCAATGCGGTGTCGGTGGGGTACCAATCGGATGCTCCAAGGGACACCTCTTCAACGCGGCGCCGCGCGTCGGCTTTGCCTGGGATCCGAAGGGCAACGGCAAGACGGCAATCCGTGGAGGATACGGAATCTTCTGGGAGCATGCCAACGGCAACGAAGCCAACACCGAGGGCATGGAAGGTCAGACCTCACCACTCCTCCAGACCCAGACTCAGAACTTGATCACCGGTTACACAAACGTTGGTGGAGGAGCATTGGCTCCCGCATTCCCCGCCAGTTTCTATTCAATTCCAGCACAGGTCGTCTGGCCATACATGCAGCAGTGGCACTTGGATTTCCAGCAGGAAATGCCAGCACACATTGTGACAACCTTCTCCTACGTTGGGAGCAAGGGGACACATCTCGGGCGACAGCGTGATTTGAACCAACTCGTGCCCACCCCAGCTTCCGAAAATCCGTTTTTACCTGGCCAGCCCATCACCAGCACCGAGTGCGACAGCATCCTGAATGCTGGTCTCCCGAATGTTAGCGGCGTGGTGAATGGAACTACCATTACCGGACAGCCTGCCATCAACCTGCAGACTGCTTGCGGGAATGATCCCAATCCCTATCGACAGTTCCAGGGCATTGCCAACATCACTCGCCTGGAGAACAAGGCATCGTCCATTTACCATGCTTTCCAGGTTTCGGCCCGTAAGAGCGTGGGAGCATTGAGCCTCAGTTTGGCCTACACCTACAGTCATTCGATTGACGACTCGTCTGACCGTTACAACGGCGACTTCGTCAACTCCTATGACATTGCCGCCAGCCGGGCGAGTTCTAATTTCGATCAGCGTCACATGCTGAACATCGGCTACGTCTACGACCTGCCCTTCTTCAGGAAGGCTGGCCTGACGCACTCCATCCTTGGCGGCTGGCAATGGTCAGGCATCGTGGCATTTTCAACCGGGACGCCTTTCACCGTGACCAATGGTACCGATTTCGGCGACAACGCCGGAGTCGGCAATGGCGTGGGGACTGGCTCCTACGCGGATATTGTCAGCAATCCCAAGGCGAACATCCCACCCGCAAGTCAGGTCACGCTGAGCAGCGATGCAGGCTTCTTCTACAATCCTGCCGCTTTCGCCGTGCCCACCGGTCTTACCTTTGGGAACTCGGGCAGAAACTCCTTGCGCAACCCCAACCGAACCAATTTCGACATGGCATTGTTCAAGCACTTTGCTATCAAAGAAAGCATGGCCTTCGAATTCCGGGCGGAAGCTTTCAACATCTTCAACCACAGCGAGTGGACAGGTCCCTCCGGCGATTTCGGAAGCAACGGCTTCCTTGAAATCGGCGGCGCTCACCTGGCTCGCGTTCTGCAACTCGGTGCGAAGTTCATCTTCTAACCGACCTGTAATCCAAAAACAGAACCGGCCTCGCAAGAGGCCGGTTTCATTTTGGGATAAAAACCAAAACTTCCCGAATCGGGATTTCTCGCTTAGATTTGCCCCATGCACCCAAGCCTAAGCCCAATGCATTCAAGACTTTGCCCGTAACCCCTTTTCCCCGAATACTTTGCGAGCGCAAACGGGGGTACTTCGATCCTAAGTACCCTATTTCCAATACTTTGCAAATTAAACCCTACAAAAATTACCGCCAGCTCGACACAAAAAACTATCCCACTGCCACCGCCGCCCCCACCGATTTCAACGCGTTTTCCAGGTCTGCGATCAGGTCATGTGCATTCTCGATCCCGACCGACAGCCGGATCATCTGCTCCGTCACTCCCATCTTCCGCCGTTCCTCCTCCGCCACGCTCAGGTGCGACGTTAGCACCGGGATGCACACGAGCGACTCCACACCCCCCAGGCTGGGAGCTAGCGTGAACAGCCGCAAAGCTTCGCTCACCCGCCGTGCGTCTTCGCCCGCTCCGTCGACCTCGAAGCTGACCATCCCCCCGCCCCCCGACATCTGCGCTCGCGCCAGCGCCTGCTGCGGATGGCTCTTCAGGAACGGATAGTGCACTCGCCGCACCTTCGCGTGCTGCTCCAGAAATTCCGCGACCCGCAGCGCATTTTCGTTCTGTCGCGCCACCCGCACAGCCAGCGTTTTCATTCCTCGCACCAGCATCCACGACGCGTGCGGGTCCATGCAGTTCCCGATCGTCGTCCGCGTGGCCAGGATCTTCTCAATCAGTTCCTTGCGTCCCGCCATTACCCCGCAGATCAGATCGGTGTGTCCTCCCAGATACTTGGTTCCAGAGTGCATGATCAGGTCGAGCCCATACTCCGCCGGACGTTGGTTGATGGGCGTCCCGAACGTGCTGTCGACCATGCTGATCAGACTGTGCTGTTTGGCCAGGCTGGCAATCCGCTGCAGGTCAACCACGCGGATTGTGGGATTGGTCGGCGATTCCACGTATAGCAGCTTCGTATTCGGACGAATGGCCTTTTCATGCTGCTGGTAATCCGTCGTGTCGACAAACGTCGTCTCCACCCCCCAGTTGGGCAGCCACTGCGATAAGAACTTGTGCGTCCCGCCGTAGACATCACGCTGCGCGACGATGTGATCGCCGCCCTTGAGCAGGGCCATAATGGTGGTCGTGATTGCCCCCATCCCGGACGAAAACGTCAGCGCGGCATCCACGCCTTCGAGTGCAGCGACCGTCTTCTCCGCTACCGAGTTGGTCGGGTTTCCGTAGCGGGTGTAGTAGCTGTCGCTGCCCGTGACGCGGAGTTGCTCGTCGTTGTCGGTCACCTCAAAGGTGGATGTCTGGTAAATCGGGAGGGCCATCGGACCGTTCCTCTTGTGCAGGTCGGCAGCGCTCCGTGCGACTTTCGTCTCCGCGTGATCAGCTTTGCGATTCATAGATGCCTCTCTTGGCATCAGGGTAATTCTGTTCCGCCAACATCAGCAACTCCATTCCGAGGCCGGTTTTTGTCCTTCGCCGCCAGGGCTGCATTTATAATCTCCCCTTCATGGATTTAGGACTCAGGAACCGGGTAGCCCTGGTGGCCGCTTCCAGCCAGGGATTGGGATTGGCCACGGCAGACGCGTTCGCCGCGGAGGGCTGCCGCGTGGCCATGTGCGCGCGCAATCAGCAGGCGCTTGCCGCCAACGCGGAAAAGATCAGGAAGCAGCACAAGGTTGAAGTCTTCACCGATGCGTTTGACGTCACCGACGCGAGTGCCGTTCAACGCTTTGTAGCCGCCGTCGCCGGGAAGTTCGGGACGGTCGACATCTGTGTCACCAATGCAGGAGGCCCGCCCGCCAAGGCATTTCTTGCCGCCTCACTCGAGGACTGGCAGAAGGCAATTAACGCGAATTTTCTGAGCACGGTCTACTTTGCCCGCGAAGTGATCCCCCACATGCAGCGCCAGCACTGGGGAAGAATTATCACGATTACCTCGATTACAACCAAGCAGCCGGTCACGGATCTCGTGCTCTCGAATGCGGTGCGCACAGCGGTGGTTGGTCTGGTGAAGAGCCTGGCCAACGAGTTCGGAAAAGATGGAATCCTTGTGAACAATGTTGGTCCCGGGTTCACAGCGACCGACCGCCTGAAGGAACTGGCCAAAGCGCGCTCCGCAAACTCGGGGAAACCGGAGCAAGAATTCCTCGACACCTGGGCCGCGGATGCTCCTTTAAAACGCCTGGGTGATCCGAAAGAGTTTGCCGACACAGTGGTCTGGCTTGCCTCGGAGCGCGCCTCGTATATCACGGGTCAAACGGTGCTGGTCGATGGCGGTATGTATAAAGGGCTATGAGCCGTAAGCAATGAGCGGTGAGCAATGAGCAAAACCGATCTGGTCTGCTCATATCTCACGGCTCATCGCTCTCTGCTCCAAGGATATTCATGCGATCTATATCTTCACGGATTTCAGTGATGAGCGGCGAAGGCGCCCTCTCGGTTTTCGCGCGCGCCAAGGAACTCGAAGCCCAGGGGCGCTCGATCATCCACCTGGAATTGGGCGAGCCGGATTTTCATCCGGGAGCGTCGGTCATTGAGTCTGCTCAGAAGGCACTGGCTGCGGGCAAAGACCGATATTGCGCCGTGAACGGGCTACCCGCGTTGAAGCAGGAGATCGCCGCATATCTGGATCGCACTCGCAAGGTAAAAGTGGCTGCCGAGAATGTGGTGGTCGCGCCGGGCTGCAAGATCGCTCTTTTTCAGTCGATGATGGCGCTGCTGGAACCGGGCGATGAAGTCCTGTATCCCGATCCAGGATTTCCGGGATATGCGTCCATATCGCTTGGGCTGGGGGCCGTTCCCGTACCGTTCACGTTATCGGCACGCAATCAATTGCAGCCTGATCTCGCGGAAGTTGCGGCGAAAATCACGCCGCGCACGCGCATGTTGCTGACCAACTCTCCGGGCAATCCCACCGGAACCGTCTACACCGACGCGGTGCAGCGCGGGCTGGCCGAACTCGCCGTCAAGCATGACCTATGGGTGCTGTCGGACGAGATCTATGCCCGCATTATCTACGGCAACGAGTATCTTTCGATGCTGCGCTACCCCGGGATGGCCGAGCGCACGCTGATCATCGACGGATTCTCCAAGAGCTTTGCCATGACGGGATGGAGACTGGGTTACACAGTGGCTCCGGCTGCAGTAGTTTCAGCGCTGGGGATGATGGTGGTCAACACTTACACCTGCGTTGCGGAATTCACGCAGTACGCCGCCATCGATGCCTTGCGCGACCGGGAGAACAACACGGCGCGGATGGTGGTCGAGTTCGCCAAGCGCCGGGACCAGTTCGCCTGCGACCTCAATCGCATCCCGGGATTTCTATGCCTGCCACCAGACGGCGCATTTTATGCTTGGGTCGATATCACCGGGACCGGAATCAGCGCAGAAGATTTGTGTCGCATCCTGCTCGAAGATGCGGGCGTGGCCGCAATCCCAGGTGCGGCCTTCGGCGAAGCCGGAAAGAACTTCATTCGGTTTTCGTTTGCTTCCTCGACGGCCACTTTGCGGGAAGCAGTCGAGCGCATGCAAAAAGTGTCGAGCGCCTGGCAGGGAACAGCGGCAGCTCGTTGAGTCGCGAAAGGTTTTGTTGGGCGCGCCTCCAGAGACGTTGCTCGCAGGTCGGCGCCGTTAGGGTCAGGGAGGATAGGGGGATCATGAAAATTGGTTGTGGTGTGGCGATATTGTGCGCTGTCCTCACGCTACCAATGTTATCGCTGGCACAGGCCCGTCCCTTTCCTGGACGCGATGCTCAGCAGATATACCAACGTCTTCTGCCGCAGATCGAGAAGATTCCCGCGTTCGATCACCATGCTCACCCCGGATATGCGGATGATCCCGATGTCGATGCCATGGCTGCGCCGCCCAATGCCAGTGAGGCTTTGCGCACGCGCGATGACAATCCCGAACTGGCGGCGGCAGCCAAAGCGCTCTTCGGATATCCGTACAATGATCTTTCTCCCGAACATGCCAAGTGGCTGCTGAATAAAAAGAACGAACTCAAGCAGCAACTGGCCGGAACGGCGTATTTCGATTCCATCCTCGATAAGATCAACATCGAGAGTTCAGTGGCGAATCGGGCCATGATGCCGGACTACCTCGATGCCAAACGCTTCCCCTGGGTGTTTTTTGCGGACGCATTCATGTGGCCGTTCAATAATGAGCGCGAAACCGCGCGCAACCCCGACGAAGGTGTCTACATCCCGCTGCAAGAGAAGATGCTGCACCGCTGGATGCAGCAGGAAAATGTCAGCAAGTTGCCGGCGAGCTTTGCCGATTATCTTAAGTTCATCAGCCAGACGCTCGAGGACAACTCCAAGCGCGGAGGCATCGCGATGAAGTTTGAGGTTGCTTATTTCCGGCCCACGACCTTCAGCGATCCAAGCCGGGCGCAGGCCGAAGATCTTTACGCGCGCTACGAGGGCGGGGGAATTCCAACGGAGAAGGAGTATCGAACCTTTCAGGACTTTATTTTCAGGTACCTGGTGCAGGAAGGCGGCCGGCTGCATCTCCCGGTTCACATCCACACGGCAATTGGGATCGGCGATTACTTCAACCTGTCGCAAAGCAACATCATGAATCTGGAAAGCGTGCTGCGGGACCCGCGCTATTCCGCGACCACGTTCGTGATGATTCACGCAGGATATCCGCTGGAGCGCGAGGCGATCTGGCTGGCTGCGATGAAGAACGTTTACCTTGACACCTCGTTTGGTGAGTTAGCGCAGTATCCGTCGGCGTTTAAGGAAACGCTGAAGATGTTTCTGGAAACTTTTCCCGACAAGATCACTTTCGGAACCGATTGCTTCCCGTACAATCAGGTGCTGGGAGCGGAGGAGAGCTATTGGCTTGGGGCGCAGTCCTCGCGAATGGCTCTGGCAGCAGCGTTGGCCGAGATGATTTCGGAGGGAGAAATCAACGAGGCTCGAGCTCTGGAATTGGCGCACGCGTATTTGCATGACACGGCGGTGAAGTTGTACGACGGCCGAGTGCACTAGCGCGATCGGGGGCACGGTTTCCAGAGAACACGGAGGAAGGCAAGTACGCACAAGCAGGACAGATTCACAATCAGTGCACATTAAGGTTACGAATCCCATGCCGAAATCGAAATCGAAAACGAAAACTGTGGCCGCAACCAAGAAGAAAACTAAGCCTGCCATGTTGAAGCCAGTTCGACGCTCCAGCGCTCAATCGCATACTCGCGCCAAGCGCGCGGTCAGCAAGCATGCCGCGCCCGCGGCCAAGCTGCAATTTATTCCGTGGCACACGATCCCTTTGGAAGACCTGAACCCGCTGCTGCAGAGGCAATTTGTGGTCGGACAGGAAATCATGCTGGCGCGCGTGCTCCTGAAAAAAGGGTGTATTGTCCCCGAGCACTTTCATCACAACGAGCAACTGACGTACATCGTCGAGGGAGCGTTAAAATTCTGGATCGACGATCAGGAAATCGTGGTGCATGCGGGAGAGGTCTTGTGCATTCCGTCCAATATGCCGCATAAAGCGGAAGCGCTGGAAGACACGGTCGATCTCGACATTTTTACGCCGCCGCGCGCCGACTGGATCGGGAAGACCGACCAATATCTGCGGAAAGTGAAATAGAGCCGGTTCATGTCTTCACCTTCACCTACGGCGCCGGGAGTGTGCCAGGGGGATTTCCAGTTTCGTTGCATCGCCTGCGGTCATCTCAGCGATCAGGCAAGCCAGGATTTTCGCTGCGCGCACTGCAAGGACCTGCTGGAGATCACTTATCCCAATTGGCAGGAAACGAAATCCGATCCAGCAAAGCTCAAGGCCAGCTGGCGGGATCGCAAACTCTCGGCCAAACCAGTCGATCAGAGTGGCGTCTGGCGTTTTCGCGATTTGCTGCCGCGGATCGACAGCGAACTGGACGCAATCACGCTGCGCGAAGGCAATACACCGCTCTATGAATTGCCGCGGTGTGCGCGCACGACTGGCATTCCGCGCCTTTTCGCCAAACACCAAGGAATGAATCCGACGGGTTCCTTCAAGGATGCCGGTATGACGGTCGCGGCCACGTTCGCGCGCCGAGCGGGGTTTCGCTGGGTCGCTTGTGCATCCACCGGCAACACCTCAGCGTCGATGGCAGCGTATGCAGCCCGGGGTGGCCTGCGCAGCCTGGTGCTGGTTCCGGAAGGGAAGATTTCGTGGAGCAAGCTCTCGCAGGCGCTCGACTATGGGGCCGTGACTTGCCAGTTACGGAGTGATTTCGATGGCTGCCTTCGGCTCTTGCAGCAACTGGTCTTGCGCGCGCCGGTATATCAGTTGAACTCCATCAATCCATTCCGCCTGGAAGGCCAGAAGACGCTCGCCATCGAGTTGCTGGAACAACTCGATTGGAATGCACCGGATCACATCATTGTTCCTGGCGGAAATTTGGGAAATAGTTCTGCGATTGGCAAGGCGCTGGTCGAGATGCGCGACTTGGGCCTGATCACGAAAATGCCGAAGCTCTCAGTGATTCAGGCCGAAGGCGCAAACGCGCTGGTGCGCACGCTGCGAGAGGCCGCAGGCAAGCGGCTGGTCAGCGTGGCCGCGGAAACGCGAGCGACGGCGATTCGCATCGGCAATCCGGCATCCTGGAAGAAGGCGGCACATGTGCTCGAAGCGACCAGCGGCGCCTGCGAGCAGGTCAGCGAAATGGAAATCGCCCAGGCCAAAGCGGAGATCGGCGCCGAAGGAATCGGATGCGAACCTGCATCTGCGGTCACGCTTGCCGGATTGAAGAAGCTCGTCCAGCAGGGCTTTGTGAAGCAAGACGAAACGGTGGTGCTGGTCCTGACCGGCAACTTGCTGAAAGATCCTGATTTCACTATCGAGTTTCATCGCGGCGACATGTTCAAGGGAGGGCTGGGGAAAGGTGCAACGGCTGAAATGGATGCCTTGCGACATGCCCCGCTCGTGCTCGATGCCACACTCGATGCGGTGATTCGAACCCTGGAGCAAGCCGAGAAGTCCTGAGCGGAAGCATGCCAAGCAAGAAAAAATCAAAGCGCCTGAGCCTGTCGCTGCCGGCTACCTCAGCGAACCTCGGGCCGGCGTTCGATGCAGCGGCGCTGGCAATGGATTTCTACATCAACATTGATGCGACCGAAGCCGGCGAATTCTCGATCTCGGCCACGGGGCGCGATTCCGCTATTTGCGGCAATCTCGAAGAGCACCTGATTCTCAACACGTACCGCGAAGTGATGCAAGGTGCAGCGCGAAAGGTCATCCCGCTGTCGCTTCGCATCGCGAATGACATCCCCATCGGAAAGGGGTGTGGATCTTCTGCTGCGGCGCGCCTGGCAGGGATTGCACTGGCGGTGCATTTCGGGCGCCTGCGCTGGACGGACGCACAGATTATCGGCGAGGCATCTCGCCGCGAACATCATCCCGATAACGCGTCCGCCTGCTGGATGGGCGGCCTCACAGTGGCGCGCATGTCAGGTGAAGCCGAGGCCCAGGTGGTATCCGTCCGGCCGAAAGGGAAGTGGCCTCTGCTGCTTGCGATCCCGGAGCAGAGCCTGTCAACCGAAGCGGCCCGCTCCGTTCTGCCAGTGCAGTACTCGCGAGCGGATGCCGTGGTCAATATCCAGAACTCCATGCTCCTGCTGGCGGCGTTTGCGCAAGGGCGACCCGAGTTGCTGGCTGTGGCCCTCGACGATCGCATTCACCAGCCATACCGCGCAGCTTTGTGTCCTCTCCTGCCATGCCTTCAGGAGTTGAAGGGTAAAGATGGAATTTTAGGCGCGGCTCTGAGTGGCGCGGGCCCATCGGTCCTGGTATTTGTGGATCCGCGGAGTTCACCTGCAAAGGCTCGCAAGGCCATTGCGTCTCGCCTGAATAGCGCCACTCTCAAGGCAGAGCTGCTTTCGACTGCGATTACGTTGCGCGGCGCGCGGCGTTAGTGCTCCTAAAGTCGTGGTGAACCAGAATCGATTGAGAGGTTTTGCTGTCATTTCGTGAATCCGTACTTTCGCAGCAGGTCCGAAGCCTCAGCTGATCCGAGATACCGAAGGAAGTCTGCCGCTTCCCGCTTATGCTGCGAATGAGTCAGGATAACGGCCCCTTGATGTAGCGGGGGATAATCATCGGCGGGCACTTCCCAATACTTGCCTTTGTGCGACATCTCGAGTGCGCGGGCATGGGCGAGCGCCACGAAACCTGCCTGCGCGTTCCCAGACTCTACGAACTGCGCGGCCTGTGCCACGTTTTCTCCCATGACCAGCCGGTCTTTGACGCGGTCGTACAATTCCGAATGTTTCAATGCCGCCAAAGCGGCACGTCCGTAGGGGGCGTGTTGCGGATTGGCAATCGCGATCTTCTTTACCGAGGGATCGAGAAGAACATTCATTCCCTGATGCTCGAGATCGAGTCGCGAGCCGGATGGTGTCCACAAGACCAGTTTGCCGCGGGCGTACTGCGTAAGAGTGTCACCGTCGGCTAATCCTGTGGCGACGAGTTGCCGGGGATAATCCATGTCGGCGGAGAGAAACACGTCAAAGGGCGCTGCGTTTTGGATTTCCTGCGTAAGCATCCCCGATGAGCCGAAAGATAGCTTCAGACGAACTCCCGTTCTTTGTTCATAATCGGCTGCCATTTCCTTGAGCGCGGAACTTAGATCGGCGGCGGCAGCCACGGACAGTTCGACAGAGGCCGGGCGCGCCGGGTTCGGAGCAGGCAACGCGAGCAAGCTGGCCACGAGCAGCACGGAAAGCGCCGCAATGGCAACAGACCACAGTCTCATCCCGCTGCTTTCTATCGTTGGCATTAGCAACATTGTACTTTCTCGAGCAGCGAAGGCGGGTTCGGGGATTCCCGAATTGGGCCAAATTCGCGTCAACAGCGCGGTTTTGCTTGCCTCGATAGTTCCTGGTTTTCATACTGTGCAGTGAGCGTATTACGCAGATATGAGTCGCTCGTCCTGGCGCTTATCTTTTCTGGTGTTCTTCTGGCGCAATCGCAGGACAGCGATCGAAATGTGCCCGGACCCCCGGCTCGTAATGCAGATCGCGACTATGGCAGAGAGCGCAGCGAGTGGTTCTCTCGTGGGCGGATCGTTTCGGGACTGCCATCGGCGGAGTTGAGGCACCGAGCCTATCAAGCCAAATTGAAGATGCGAGCGCAACCGGTAGCTGCCCGCGTGGCGGGTGCCAACCCTGCATTGTTGAGCGCAGGATCCTGGATCCCGCTGGGCCCCGTGCCTCTGGCCTCTGATGCCAGCGGAAACGGCATGCAGGATTATCGTCAGGTTGCGGGCCGCGTTACGGCGGTCGCAATCGATCCCGCGGACGCGACCGGCAACACGGTTTACATTGGAGCTGCTCAAGGGGGGGTGTGGAAATCGACCAACGCCGCTTACAGCGTGGCCAATAATGTCGCATGGACACCGCTGACGGATAATCAGGCGACGCTCTCGATTGGCGCGATCGCCATCCAGGAACAGCAAATCCCGGATGTAACAAAATCCGTGATCCTTGCGGCCACGGGGGAAGCGAACAATGCGGCAGATTCTTATTTCGGCCTGGGAATTTTGCGCTCCACCGACGCTGGCAACACCTGGAGCCTAGTCTCCACAGCTAACAACGGCGCACTTTCGTTCAATGGCTTGGGTGGGACGCGCATGGCATTCAAGGGCCAGAGCAATGTGGTCGTGTCCGCGATGGGCGCGAGTTCCGAGGGGTTGATTGATGGAGCCGTTAGCGCCAATACGAAGCGGGGCTTGTACACTTCCCTCAATGCCGGGCAGAGTTGGACTTATAACGCGCTGGTCGATCCGGGTGGCGCGACGGATGCGACCTCGGCGACGTCGGTGGTCTACAACTCAACTGCTGGGCTGTTCTACGCGGCGATCCGGTATCACGGTTTCTACTCTTCTACGGACGGGATTACGTGGACGCGGCTCGCCAATCAGCCCGGTGGCACGATGCTCAGCGCCACGGCGTGCCCGCCACAGTCGACTGCCAACAATCGGGGCTGCCCGATGTATCGAGGCGAGATCAGCGTCGTGCCCGGGCGCAATGAGATGTACGTCTGGTATGTGTTTCTGGACTCCTACGGCAATACGCAGGATGGCGGTATTTGGAAAAGCGTCAACGGCGGTGCGGGGTGGACGGCGATTTCCGATGCCGGCATCAGCAATTGTGGAGACATTGCCGGGTGCGGAGTGGAGCAGGGAAGTTACAACTTCGCGTTATTGGCTGTTGCTAACGGTGCGGCGACGGATCTCTACGCCGGAGCGGTGAACATATACAAGTGCGCGATCAACTCCACTAACCCAACCTGCACGTCGGCTCCATTCATGAACCTCACGCATGTGTACGGTTGTGTTCCGGCGGGGGCGCCGGCGCATGTGCATCCGGCTCAGCATGCGATGGCGGCGATGATCCCAAGGGTGGGTGCGGATTCCGGAAATGAATTGCTCTACTTCGCGAACGATGGCGGTGTCTATCGCACGCTCAACGGATTCTCTGGACTGACGGGCGGCAGTTGCTCGGCTCTTAATCAATTTGACGACCTCAATCAGAATCTGGGATCGCTGGCGCAGTTCATCAGCTTCTCGCAGCATCCGAGCGATCGCAACACACTGCTGGGGGGCACGCAGGGAAATGGATCTGCCGCGACCAGCGCGGCGAATTCGAGTACTGCCTGGCTTAACGTTCTGGGCGGCGATGGCGCCTACAGTGCGATCGACCCAAGTAGCACGTCGAACTGGTACGCCTCGAATCCCGACCTGCCGCCGGGCGGCCTGGGAATTCAACTGTGCAGCAGCGGCGTGAACTGCCGTAACAGCGGATTCAATTTCGTCGTCAACAGCGATACCGTCGGCGGAGATGACGGCGGCTTCTATTTTCCTTACATTCTCGATTCAGGGTCCACCACCGCGATGCTGGTCGGCACATGTCGGGTGTGGCGTGGAGCGCGCACGGGAGGGGCCTTCACCGCCCTGAGCCCGAACTTTGAAAATTTAGGCTCAGGAACCTGTAGCGGTGCGGAGGTCAACCAGGTGCGCTCCCTGGCTACGGCGGGCCCGACTACGAGCAGCAGCGGTTCCAGCGTCATCTATGCGACCACGAGTGGGCTGGGTCCGATCCAAGGGCCGCTGACGACTCCTGCAGGAGGACGGGTTTGGGTGACCACGGATGCGTCCACCGGTACCTTCGGTTTTGCAGACGTGACCGACAATGGACCTGATGGCAACATCAACCCGAACCAGTTTCCCATCTCCAGCGTGGCTGCGGACCTGTCGGATGAAACCGGGAATATTGCGTACGTGGGGATCATGGGCTTTACCGGCGGTACTGGACATGTCTGGAAAACGACCAACGGCGGCACGACATGGACTGACTTCACCGCAAATTTGCCGGACTCGCCCGTGAATGCTGTTGTGGTGTATCCCGCTCTGGCGCAGGTCTACGTTGGAACCGACGTGGGGGTATTCGCCAGCTCGACGTCCACGGCAGACTGGACGGAACTCGGTCCGAACCCGGCGACGAACCGGGCTGGTTTCCTTCCCAACGTCGCGGTGACGGCGCTCCGCGTATTCGCTTCCGGGGGGCAGCTGTTACTGCGAGCGTCGACTTACGGGCGTGGTATCTGGGAATTCAATCTCGTGGTTACTCCGGATTTCCAGATGTCGGTTGCGAGTCCAACTTTGACGGTATTTCCCACGCAGACCGCTGTATTTACCGGAACCATCACCGCGCTGAATGGATATGCGAACTCCTTAACCTTGAGTTGTATCGCGGGCTCGAGCGCGGCACCTAGCGTCTGTTCGCCTTCACCGGTAACGTTAAGTCCGGCGTCCAAGACTCCTTTTTCAGTGAGCACCAGCAGTCCGGTTGGCGATTACAATTTCAAAATTCAGGCCGTAGGGTCAGACAGCAATCGCGTTACGCACAATATTCCTTTAGCGCTGCACGTGGTCAACTTTGGGATGACCGCGCCTTCGCCCGCGAGCGTAACCGTTCCGAGAGGCACCGCATCGCAGGCCGTCAATTTTGAGATCACGGCCTCGGGATCATTCGATCAGAGCGTGTCGGTGGCATGCAGCACGACCATTCCGAATGCAACCTGCAACCTTACTCCTGGTACCACCGTCAATCCAACCTCGCTTGCTTCCGTCGACATGACAGCCAGCGTCAACGTACCTGCAACGACGGCGCCGGGCAGCTACTCGGTCACGCTCCAGGCCACAAGCGCGGGAGCGCCTGCCGCGCTCACCGCGTCTTTTGCCCTGAAGGTGACCTCAAACCCTCACTTTGATCTGACAGTGCCTGTCACCCTTCAGAGAAAGGCAGGCGACGCGAGCGCGACCGGTGGAATTTCGATCACTTCAGAAGATAGCTTCGCGGGTACGGTGAGCCTGAGTTGCACAAGCAGTCATCCTGGATCGAGTTGTAGCATTGTCCCGAGCTCTGCGAGTTCGTTTCCGGCGAGTGCGACGCTGACGGTCCAAGGCGTAACATTGGCGGCGGGCTCTTACACGCTTGGGATCACGGGGACCTCGGGAGCTCTGGTTCAGCGGAAGGAAGTCACTCTCAATGTAGGCGATTTCTCCATCTCCGGGGCGCAGACTCTCTGGACCGCGCCGGGAGGCGAAGCACCCGCGGCCCTGACACTGGCATCGCTGTACGGGTACAGCGGGACAATTGATTTCAGCTGCGATCTGAGCGCGCTAGCCGCCGCTTTGTGCTCCGTCTCGCCGAATAATCCGATTAGTCTCGCCAGCGGGGGCACGAAATCGGTGAGCGTCATCTTTAAGACTCCTAAGGATGCGGCGCCCGGTACCTACAACCTGACAATCAATTCGCTCGATGATAGCGGCAGCCCCGGCCATAGCTTCGCAGTCGCGCTTACGATCGGGGAGGATTTTGTCCTCAGTTCTTCCACAGCCAGCCAGACTGTTCGCGCGGGGCAAACAAGTGGAGCTTACAACCTGACGATTCAGCCTATGGGTGCCTCGTTCAATGCCGCAGTGACTCTCGCGTGTACCAAGGGTTTGCCCGCGGGCGCACAGTGCAACTTCAGTCCGTCAACCCCGATTACACCCGGTGCATCCGCAATTAATGTCGTTATGAGCATCTCCACGCAGGGGAGTGGCACTGCTTCGAGCCGGGGGTTGCGAGGAGCAGTAGTTCTTGCGGCTTCGTTGTTCATGCCCGCGCTGCTCTGGGTCTTCGCGTCACCCCGGCGGGGACATAAGAGTAAAGGCAGATTCGGGTGGATGCCTGGCATCGTGCTCACGGTGCCGCTCCTGCTGATCTTGGCTTCCTGTTCAGGAGTGAGTGCGCAGGGCGGAGGTGGAACAACATTGCCGCCGGGTAACCCCGTAACGTACCAGGTCACGGTGAGAGCGAGTTCACCGGGGCTCCCGGATTCTGCCAGTCACAGCGCAATCGTCACTCTCATCGTAGACTAAGCTGTCGCCAGCGGTGGCAGCACGCGACCCTCGCCCGGCATTATCGTGGCGCGAACATCAGGTGCTAAGCGCGCTAATCGCGATGGCAGATCCATGAGAGACGCACACTACAACGTCATCATCATCGGCGCGGGTGCGGTGGGGCTGGGCGTGGCCTTGGAGATTAGCCGCCGGTTTCCCCGTCAACAGCTGCTGGTCCTCGAAAAAGAGGAGCGTGTCGCTAGTCACCAGAGCGGCCATAATAGCGGAGTCATTCACTCCGGCGTTTACTACAAGCCGGGATCGCTCAAGGCGCGGTTGTGTGTGCCCGGCGCGGCGGCGATGCTGGAATTCTGTCGCGAGCACGGGGTGCCTCACCAGGTCTGCGGAAAGGTGATCGTTGCCACCCAAGAGCAGGAACTTCCCCGACTGGAAGAGCTGAAAGAACGTGGAGAAGTCAACGGGCTTAGCGGACTACGACTGATCGATTCCGGGGAATTGCGCGAACTGGAGCCTCATGCAGCCGGGTTGCAGGCGCTGCTGGTTCCTTCCACGGGCGTAACGGACTATGCGGCGGTTTGCGAGAAGTATGCCGAACTGATCACCCGCCAGGGGGCGACCGTTCGTCGCTCGGCACCCGCACGGGCGATCAAACGCTCGGCCGATGGGATGGTGGTAGAAACTCCACAGGGTGCGTTTTCGGCGAACGCGCTCATCAACTGTGCCGGACTTTACAGCGACCGCATATGCCGGATGGCGGGAGATGATCCCGGCGTCATGATCGTGCCGTTTCGCGGAGAATATTACGACCTGGTTCCTGAACGGGCGTCGCTGGTGCGGGGGCTGATCTATCCGGTGCCCGATCCGCGCTTTCCATTTCTGGGGGTGCACTTCACACGCCGAATAAGCGGCAGAGTCGATGCAGGGCCCAACGCAATCCTTGCACTTGCCCGCGAGGGCTACCGTCACAGAGATATCAACCTTCGCGACCTTGCAACGTCGTTTTCGTTCCCGGGATTCTGGCGAATGGCGAGCCGGCACTGGCGCTATGGGTTAGATGAATGGCACCGGTCGCTGTCGAAAGCTGCATTCGTTGACGCCTTGCAGCGGCTTGTGCCCGAGGTAAAGGAAGAGGACCTGGTGCCCGGCGGATCTGGGGTCCGCGCGCAGGCGGTGACACCGGACGGGGCTTTGGTCGATGACTTCCGTTTCGTGCGATCCGGCAAAGTGCTGCACGTGCTGAATGTCCCGTCTCCGGCGGCGACCGCTTCGCTGAGTATCGGCAAAGCTATCGTTGATATGGCTGCCGAGAGCCTGGGCCTCTCCTGAGCCAGCCCTGTATGTCGCAGCAGTCCACTTTGGCGATAGCTGAATCGTCCCTCCAGGGGACTCGCTGACGAATAAGAAAAATCGATCCAGGCCAGCGGAAAAGAAGCGCGAGTTAAACTCATCGCGCGTGCTAACTTCTGTTGATCAGCTGCGAATAGCTACGCGGCACTCGGCGAGGTCATGTATGAGAGCCTGCATCAACCCCAAATGCGTTTCTTTTGGACGAATCGTGTATTCGGTGGCGACCCGGTGTCCGCTCTGCAAGTGGGACCTGAAATTCACACTTCCGGCCAGCGAGGCGTCTGCTTCGACGAAGGCTGAATCCGCCGCGGCGTCGCGGTGAAGTGCAGTTCGGGGGTCAGAGGCCGATATCTTCATTCCACAAATCAGGGTGCTGGCGTACAAACTCGCCCATCATCTGAATGCACTCCGGATCGTCGAGAACAACTAACTCGACAGCGCGATTGCGAAATAGATCTTCAGCCCCTAAGAAGTTACGATTCTCTCCCACAATGACGCGCGGAATCCGGTAGAGCAGGGCAGTGCCCGTACACATGATGCAGGGACTGAGCGTGCTGACCAGGGTCAACTCGTGCCAGTCGCGGCGCCGGCCGGCATTGCGGATGCAGACTGTCTCGGCGTGCGCCGTCGGATCTCCCGTTTGCACTCGCAGGTTGTGACCGCGCGCGACTACCCGCCCGGCGCGGTCTGCCAATGCCGAACCGATGGGCAGGCCGCCTTCGCGCAAACCGGTTTTCGCCTCTTGCAGTGCTTCTTGCAGGAGCGCCCGATGGTCATTCATGAGCGCTCCTACTTTAACAAGACTTGTGACTTCGTGGAACGCATGCTGTGAAGCCTATTGATAGGTCAGGGTTAAATTATCGAGGTAGACGCTGTAAGAGTCCTGCCGCCAATTGCCGTCCATCTGGTAGTTGAGCGTGACGCCGTACCAGTCCGATTGGGCGGACCCATGCCCAAACGTCCAATTCAGGTTTGTGGTCTGGCCGTTCAGAGTGATGGATTGATAAGTCAAGTGGTTGTCCGACGTGCGTTGCACTTTGAGGGTTAGATGGTTCCACGCGTTGCTGTTGGGATTGCAGGGAACTCCCGTAGAAATCCACTTGGCTTTCTGGTTATCGAAAACGGACCATTGATGCCCGTTCGCGATGTTGCACTCATGACCAAAGATGAAGCCCATGCCACCAAAGAACTGGTTGATATCAAATTCGAGCGCCTCGGAAAGTTCGAGGTTGTCGCCATAGAAGTCGACATCGTAGGTGAAGTTGTACACCGACGGAACCATGCTGCGGTCGCCGTCGAAAGTCCCCTGTGACGAGAACGGGCCAATGATGTGGTTATTCCACAGTGCATCGGAATAAGCGGCGGTGCCACCCAGGTTGAATTGAGTCGCGGATCCGCTCTTGGAGGGATTGTTCACGCCCTGCTGCATCCAGAAGGAGATTCCATCGCAGGGCGATGGGGAACAATCGACGAAGTTGGGCGGGCCTTGTCCGTACTGCCCCCATCCGTCGGCACGTTGAATGTTGGAGAAGGATTTTCCGCTGCTTGTGCTGGCGCTGTTCGAACTCCCTCCATTCGATCCGCCATTACTTGATCCCCCATTACTGGAGGCACCGCTTCCTGAGCCGCTGCTCGCCGCGCTACTATCGGCGACCGAAATCTGTAATGACTCTTGGCTGGAGTTTCCTTTCGCGTCCAGCGCGGATACTACAAAGTTGAAGGTCCCGGCGCTGCTGGGCGTGCCGGATACCGAGCCCGAATCCTTCGCCAAAGTAATGCCGTTGGGTAACTGTCCCGATGCGACAGCGAAGGTGTAAGGGGCTGTTCCACCGGAGACTGCCAGCGAGCCGCTGTAGTTTGTACCTACAGTGGCTGAAGGCAAAGTGCCGGAAATGTTAAGGCTTGCAGCCGAACTATTACCGCCCGGTGTAGGCGTGAACGGGGAAGAGTGGCCGCCTCCGCACGAGGAACCAACGATGATTGCACCCAGGATCATTGAAACTGCCGATAACCGGCTGATGAAGGTCTGACTGGCACACGCCTTCAGCGTGCGATCGATAAAGCAAAGAAACATCGATCTGCTCCTAATTGGTTGATAAGGATTCCGCAGAGAATCCTGGCGTTCCGTCTTACTTGGGATTTGTGAACCTGTGAGGAGCCGACCAGATACCAACGGCCAGAGGCGCTACTCAGACTTTTGAGCGCTAGATTTGGGACTACCCGACCAAACACACAGGACCCGCACAGTGCCCGGGCCGATTGGCTATGCCGGCCAAGCAGGTGCTCTAGCCAGTGTAGCAGCGCAAATCAGACATTGAAATAGGGAGAGCGTCGCAAAGTTCCACGGTGCAGACTTCAATGGAACGTAAGGTGTTTGCCTTAGTGCCTGCAATATTGGTTGCACATTGTCCGGGAAGGAAGGCAGCGAAACGCTGCTCGGGCCGAACGCATCTATCAGCAGACCGCGTCTGCCTTTAGAGCCGCAGTAGCTACGGCTCTACAGCCGCAAGTGCAACCGTAAACTGCCATGGTGCAACGTGTTTCCCTCAATCCGAAGGCCCAGCCACGTTTCATTCAGCCAATGGAATGCAGGCGTGTCGCAAAGCTTCCCCAAGGAGACGATTGGGTCTACGAGATTAAGCAGGATGGATATCGCGCCGTCGCACTCATCGATGGAAGTTCCGCGATGCTCTACTCGATGTCAGGCCAGGACTACAGTTCGCAGTTCCGGCAGCTTGTGTTCGCGTTGCAAACTCTGCGCCAAGGGAATCTGGTGCTCGACGGCGAGATTGTAGCCCTGGATGAAAGTGGCCGAGCGAACTTTCAGGAACTGCAAAACCGCCGCACCAGCCGGCGGCCGATTGTGTACTACGTGTTCGATGTCCTGCACCAAAAAGGGCGCGACACTCTGGGCTTGCCGCTCGGCGAGAGAAGAAAAATACTCGATAGCATCGGCGCACACTTCGCGGACCCCCTCCGAGTGAATCCGCAGTTCCGCACAAAGCTTTCTCCTTTGATGCAACAAGTGAAGAGCCTTGGCCTTGAAGGCGTTGTTGCGAAACGATCGAGCTCGATTTACGTTCCGGGGAAGGAATCCGACGCGTGGCAGAAGCATCGCTTTAATCTCGAAGGTGAATTCGTGATCGGTGGGTATGTCGCGCATGCGAGCAACTTCTCATCGATCATCGTCGGGGAATATCGAGGAAAAGATCTCTACTACGTAAAGCGAGTGGCTGCCGGGTTCACGTCGCATCTCCGCGAGGCAGTTTTCCGGGAGTTGAAGCCGCTCATTAGCAGCAAGTGTCCGTTCGTGAACTTGCCGGAGCCGAACCGGTCGGGCCACGGCCTTACTGCCGAGAAGATGAGAGAGTGTGTATGGGTGAAGGGGGAACGCCGCTGCGAACTGGAATTCGTGGAGCGCACGCATTCCGGCCGCCTGCGGCACGCGCTGTTCCGGCGGTTGCTAAGCTGAACTCAGGCGCCCGCGCTGATCATCAGCGCTGGATGCCCCCTGCTACCGCTTTCGTGAGATACTTCGAATTCTTCCCAAAACAAGGCAAATTCTTCCTACTTCCATGCGCTGGTACTTCAACTTTTTTGTGGCCTCCGGATTCTGTGCGTTGCTCTATGAGGTTATCTGGCTGCGGCTCGCTATGGCCAGTTTCGGGGTTACGGCCGCACTGGTCTCGATTGTCCTGTCCATTTTCATGGCGGGTCTCGGGTTGGGAGCGTGGATCACCGGACTTCTGATGCCGGAAAATCCAACGCCCGCCTTTGCTTTGCGTTTTTATGGGCTCGCAGAATTGCTGATTGGCATTTCATCCGTAGCCGTATCGTACGAACTAAAGCTTGGCCGTTCGCTATTGCTGAGCAGCGCTAGCGGGATCTGGCAAAGTTCCACGTATTATTGTCTGGCCGGTCTTTGGATTGCTGTCACGCTGGTCCCCTGGTGCGCGTGCATGGGATCGACGTTTCCATTGCTCATGGCGGTCATGCGGGCACAAAGCCCGCGCGCGGATTCGCAAACAACGTTCAGCTATCTTTACCTTGCCAATGTGCTGGGTGCGGCCGCCGGCACACTGGTGTCAGCGTTTGTGCTGATCGAGTTGCTGGGCTTCACCAAAACCTTGTTGGTGGCCGGCAGTTTGAATGCTGTTCTTGCAGGTTCTGCGGCGATTCTAAGCTTCTTCGTCGATCCTTCAACCGCGAGCGTCGGCGCGGCAAACCCGGTTCTCGATCATGGCGCGAGCATCGGAATGACGCGAGGCAGCATTCTGGCTCTGCTGTTCGTCAGCGGACTCGTGAGCATGGGCATGGAAATTGTCTGGATCCGACAACTCACGCCCTACTTGGGAAATGTGGTCTACGCTTTCTCCGGAATTCTCGCGGTATATCTGCTCGCCACATTTATCGGTTCTCGCGCGTACCGGAACTGGATCAGTTCACACCAGATGGGCGATAGCGCATCGCGATGGAGTTCGCTGGCGCTGGCCGCGGTCATTCCGCTGATTGGCGCCGATCCCCTGATGCCATTCCGTCTGCATGGTCTCGAACTGGGTGGTGTTCGACTGGCCACCATCGTGTGGTTTTGTGCCATGACCGGATTTCTTACGCCCCTGCTGCTGGATGCTTGGTCCGGCGGAGACCCACAACGGGCAGGCGCAGCGTACGCGGTCAATCTTCTGGGTTCGATTGTCGGGCCTCTGGTAGCAGGGTTCTGGCTGCTGCCCTGGGTGGGGGAGCGACGCGCGCTGGCGCTTTTGGCCTTGCCTCTGTTTGTGGCTGCGGGGTTGATCGCTTTTCGCAAGAGTGGTGCCCCGTTGCCGGGTGGCCGCTCCGGCTTACAGCCGAGGATCCAGTTCGTGGTGATGTTCCTGACGGCGATTTTGATTTATGCGATCAGCCACGACTACGAGAGCAAATTTCCTCAGCGCGAGGTGCGCCGGGATCATGCGGCGACCGTAATCGCAACGGGATCGGGTTTCGGGCGCAACCTGCTAGTGAATGGAACCGGCATGACTTGGCTGACGCCTGTGACCAAGTACATGTCGCACTTGCCGCTTGCGATGATGTCCCGGCCTGCGAAAAAAGGCCTGGTGATTTGTTTTGGAATGGGAACTAGTTTCCGTTCCATGCTCTCGTGGGGAATCTCGACAACTTCGGTCGACCTGATTCCGAGTGTGCCGGCCCTGTTCGGCTACTTTCATCCGGACGCGGCATCTCTGCTCAAGTCGCAGCAGGCGAGAATCGTGGTGGACGACGGCAGGCGATTTCTGGACGCTTCAAATGAAACCTATGATGTCATCGTTGTGGATCCGCCGCCTCCGCCTACCGCACCGGCATCCAGCCTGCTGTATTCACGCGAGTATTATGAGATCGTGAAACAGCACTTGGCGCCAGGCGGAATCCTGGAAACGTGGTATCCGGCGTCGCAGGCAGACTTCGCTACGGCGGCGTCGATCGCGCAAGCTTTGAGCGATTCTTTCCCGCATGTGCGAGCTTTCTTCTCCGTGGACTCGTTCGGCATTCATTTTTTAGCCAGCATGGAACCCATGCCGATGAGTTCGAGTGCGACGCTGGCTTCGCGCCTGCCCTCCGCCGCAGCCGCGGATTTGGTGGAGTGGGGTCCCGAAACTGACGTCCAAAAGCAATTTCAAAGGATTCTCGAGCGACAAGTGCCAATCGCTAACATTGTGGCTCTGGCCCCACGCACGCCCGCCCTCCGCGATGACGAACCGATCAACGAATACTATCTGCTGCGCAGGTGGTTTCACCTTTACAGGTGAATTTCAGAATCCGGCGAAGACCAGGATCTAGCAATAGAAATGCCGCTGAGGGTTTGGTGCGAAAGGGGGGACTCGAACCCCCACGGTTTTACCCGCCAGATCCTAAGTCTGGTGCGTCTGCCAATTCCGCCACTTTCGCGCCATCTAGATTCTACTGTCTTGAGAGCACCACCGCCAAGGCGTGTGGCGACGCAAGAAAGTAATCGCCTTCGCCATGAACCAGGGGCTAATCGCTCCGGTGGCTTTGAGTTCTGAGGCGCAACACTTCAGCGATCTTCATAGGCGCCGATGTCGCACGCGCCTTCACGCGGTGCACGCGGTGAGCCCGCGTAGTCAGTCCTCGGCGCCTGTGCCGCCGTACCCGCGCTTTTCGCCGGACTGCCGCTTTGCAGCCGGTAATCGCCAGTCTCATCGCCCGTGTACTTAATAAATTGCGGTTCCTTGTTTACGGGGCTGTCGTTTATCGACGCCGGATCTAGGAAATAAATCGAATCCGTATTGCCATAAATCAAATTGTGCGTATAAACATTCGTTGAGCCGGTATTCAGCTGGCAACACTCGTTCAATGCGTGCTTCTTATTCGGTCCGGCGGTGTTGAAGGCCAAGATGTTGTTCGCGATGTAGGAAGACGTCCTGCCTTCCACATTGATCCCGCCGGAATTATTGAAGACGGTATTGTTGACTATGGTGGCCGCGGATTACCGGCTCTGGATTACCGATCCGGAGCGGGGTGGCTTCGAGCCCGCATGCACGCCGAAGTGCGTGATGCGGGAGCATGTTAGAATCGCTTTAGTCCCCGCTTTCGCGCTGGGCGGTTAGCTCAGTTGGTTAGAGCGCCTGCCTTACAAGCAGGAGGTCGCAGGTTCGAGCCCTGCACTGCCCACCAACTATTTTCGTTATCTCTTTGGATTCAGTTAAATACATAACAGTTAGTGTTTTGGCG
>DASVAE010000063.1:0-31150 GCA_036376495.1 Candidatus Sulfotelmatobacter sp.
ACCATCTGTCCGTAGTGATTGTAGGCGTGCGCCACGCCGAATTCCGCCAGGTGCAGGCGCGCGGATTTTCCTTTTCCCACGGGCTGCAGCATGTTTTCCGGAGTCAGGGTAGCGGCCGCTTTGTGACCCAGAGCGAAAGAGTCCTTCAGGAATTTGAGGATCTCGGCTTTGGTCTTCAGGTCCGCCGGGCCGTTGCCGTCCTTGATGGTTGCAGGCACCGCATCCCCGGTAATGGGCGACCAGATGAAATAGTTGGAGGAGGCCACGTGCTTCACCTGCACGGCGAACGAGCGCACGCCTTTGTAGTTGTCCCCGGAAATTGTCAGGCTCTCGGGAGTGAAGTTGAACTTCTCGTCGGGCATGGCCTCGGCCGCGTCCAGCAGTTGCTTCTCGACCGCGCTGATCTCTCGATCCACCATTGAAGCCACAGATGTTGGCGGGGGCAAGGGCTGGGTTTGGGCGCGCGCGAAAGAAGCGGTGGCGAGGAGGCTGATGACAAAGAGCGCATAGGCAGGTCGCATCATGGTAGGTTCTCCTTTGGATTTTGCGCAGAGGGCATAGCTTAGACGGAGGAGAGTTGCGCCGGTTTAGGCAGGCTGCCACAATTCGATGGGATTGCCCTCCGGGTCATGCAGACGAGTGAAGCGTCCGATGTTGGGATAGGATTCCGGGTCTTTGACCTCGATTCCTGCGGTTCGGAGCTGGGCTACCATTCTGTCGAGGTCATGCACCCGAAAGTTCACCATCCAGGATTTGCTGGGATCTCCGAAATATTTCGTGGTCTGGGGAAAGGGGCTGAAGGAGGTCGGCCCGGCCTCTTGCTGCCAAACAGTTCCACCCTCGGTGGTGGGGGTGAGCGCGATCCCCAGGTGTTGCTGGTACCAGTTCGCCAACGCTTTGGGATCATGAGCTCGGAAGAACAAGCCTCCGATGCCGGCTACCTTTTCCATCTGCGTTCCTCCTGATTCATGTTTAGCAGGTGCCGTAGCGGACGGAGCAGGACTCGCGGGCGGCGCGGGGTTCTGTGCCGCCATGGCCAATTCATTCCGCGACAGCATGATGCTGGCCCCGAAAGCATACGACAAGATTTGCAGTAATTGGCGCCTTGGAATGCTCATTCCATCCTCCGAAGACTTGTTGTAAGCCTCATCTTTATTTTCTCCCGACCAACCCAGGCGTTCTTTGTAAATTATGTGTAGCTATCAGCGATATCTACTTGACCCTGTCCGCGTGATAAGCGCAAACTCCACTCCTTAGGCCTCGCCCAGCTCGGCGATGGCTCCGCTCTCAACGTTGCCGCTGAGCGGGCTGAGCAGTCTAGTAGCAAGCCAGCCTGTCTTAGGAGGGCAAATGCACCCACCGAGCACCTACCGCCGTCAGACCTATTTTCAAATCAACACATTGATGGGCAAACTCCTTTTCGGTTGCATAGGTTGCGCCGTCTTTTGCGTGCCCCAGGGCGCCCGGGGGCAGACCAAGGTGACGACGTGGCACTACAACAATGCGCGCACCAGCGCAAACACCAGCGAAAAGGTACTAACTCCCGCCAACGTAAACGTCAAGACCTTCGGGAAGTTGTTTACGAAATCTGTAGATGGGCTAGTGGTAGGTCACGCATTGTACTTACCAGATGTAAACATTCCCAATAAAGGGTTGTACAACGTGGTGTATGTCGCCACGATGAACGACACGGTGTATGCCTTCGACGCGAACTCGGGCACCACCTCTGCACTGTGGACGAAAAGCCTACTCCCATCAGGGGCCACGGCCGTGCCGGTCAGCGTGCAAGGGTGTTCCGCGACAAACGCATTCACGCAGATCGGGATCGTTTCCACTCCTGTGATAGATCCCTCCAGCAATACGATTTACGTAGTCTCGTCAACTTACGAAAACTCGAAGGTTGTACACCGCTTGCATGCTCTTGATGTCACAACTGGCACAGAGCGTACTGCTTCGCCGGTTGTTATAAAGGGCACCTATACCCTGAATGGTGGAACTTATAACTTCGTAGACACTCACCAGATGAATCGACCGGGACTGCTCCTTGCCAACGGGAACGTTTATGTCGCATTCGGCTCCCCGTCGTGCAATGGAAGCGATCAAGGCTGGATCATGGCGTACAACAAGACGTCGCTGCTGCCTGCGGGCGCTTTTGATGATGAACCCGGAGGATCTTTCGCAGCCATTTGGCAAAAAGGCGCGGGAATTTCTGCCGATCCATCCGGACACATCTGGGCTTGCACGGGTGAAGGAGGATTCTCGCCAGGAGTCAAATTGGCCATCAGCGTCTTCAAACTGACTCAGAGCGGGAACACATTGACGCTATTGGACTGGTTCACTCCCTATAACGGGCAAGCATTGTCGAACAACGACGCGGACTTGAACAACGGAGTCGTAATCTTGCCCACACAATCGGGCAGCCACCCTTATGAATTGATAGCCGTCGGCAAGAAAGGAACAATATATCTTCTCGATCGAACGAACCTGGGGCACTTTTGCGCAACCTGTACGAGCGCAGATACTCAGATCGTGCAGGAATTGCCGGGCGTTGTACCCGCCACGGGTACACCTGTCTATTGGAATCAGAGAGTGTACTTCACCTCTGGATCAAAGGTGGAGATGTATCCGCTGAATCAAGGAATCTTGGGCACTCCCACTCTGTCCACATGGGTGCCGGGCGGAGGGCATGCAATTATCACTGCGAATGGCAGTAATGACGCAGTTTTGTGGAACCTTGCGGGCGGCGTGCTTTTCGCGTTGGATGCAAAGAGCTTAGGCCTGCTTTATAGAAGTGACCAGGCTGCGAATGGAAGAGATAAGGTGCCTGCACTCGCCCATTTTGCGACACCAATTGCGGCTGACGGCAAGGTCTTCATCGGAACACAAAACAGCCTCGTCGTTTACGGTTTGCTGCCATAAAGACAATGGGCGGGTAGTTCATCCAATGCGTTTTGTGCAAAGCGCGGGATTAGCCAGAAACAAAAAGGCGCGGCCGAAGCCGCGCCTTGAATATCAGTGTTGATCCGCGTCAATCCGCGTTGGTGAAGTTTGTATCCATGACGCTCGCTTCGCGAGCGGGGCGGACGAGGCGTCCGCCCCTACACTTGTTAGTCTCTTACGCCATCCATGAACGCCCGCAACTTCCGTGAGCGGCTGGGGTGCCGCAGCTTGCGCAATGCTTTGGCTTCGATCTGGCGGATGCGTTCTCGTGTCACCGCGAACGACTGCCCGACTTCTTCCAACGTGTGCTCGCTGCCGTCTTCCAGGCCGAAGCGCATCTTGATTACTTTCTCCTCGCGCGGGGTGAGGGTGCGCAGGACCTGCCCTGTCTGGTCCTTCAGGTTCACATTGATGACCGCCTCGGCAGGAGAAACTACAGCGCGGTCTTCGATGAAGTCGCCCAGGTGCGAATCTTCCTCTTCGCCGATCGGGGTTTCGAGCGAGATCGGCTCCTGCGCGATCTTGAGCACCTTGCGCACTTTGGCGACAGGAATGTCCATGCGCTTGGCGATCTCTTCCGAGGTAGGCTCGCGCCCGAGTTCCTGCACCAGCTGCCGCGAAGTGCGGATCAGCTTGTTAATGGTTTCGATCATGTGCACTGGAATACGAATGGTGCGCGCCTGGTCGGCAATGGCGCGGGTAATTGCCTGGCGAATCCACCACGTGGCGTACGTGGAGAACTTATAGCCACGGCGGTATTCGAACTTGTCCACGGCCTTCATCAGGCCGATGTTGCCCTCCTGAATGAGGTCGAGGAACTGCAGCCCGCGATTGGTGTATTTCTTGGCAATCGAAACCACAAGGCGCAGGTTAGCCTCGATCAGCTCGCGCTTGGCCTGCTCGGCGTCCATGTCGCCCTGAATGATCTCGCGCTGCGTGCGCTTGAGTTCCGGGAACGAGACTCCGGTTTCGAGTTCCAGCTTTTCGACTTCGCCGCGAATGGCGCGCGACTGCCGGCGGTATTCCTTCTTCTGCTCTTCGCTGCGAGTGGCGTCGGCCTTGCGCCCGAGATTATTGGCCTGGCGGTCCAGCGAGCGCATGCCGTCGACGGTCTTGTTAAGACGCTCGATCAGCCGCTTGCGCTCAGCATTGGTGAAACCGAGCTTGCGCAGCGCGATCGAGACAGCAACGACCGCGCGAGCCAGCTTGCGGCGGGCGCGGCGGTGATCTTTGGGCTTCTTCTTTTCCGAAACTTCGCGGAATTTTTCTTCGAGGACCTGGGCCTTTTTGTAGAGCTTGGCCATGTCATCGATTTTTCCGGTGAATTCGTTCAGGCGGTTCTGCAGGATCTCGTCAGTGATCTCCTCTTCGTCGAAGGTGACCACTTCCTTGATGGAGCGAACGTTCTTCTTGAGATCCTCGCCCAGGTTGAGCAGTTCGCGGATGACGATGGGCGAACGCGAAAGCGCTTTGAGCACGCGCAGCTGCCCGCGTTCAATGCGCTTGGCGATTTCGACTTCGCCTTCACGCGTGAGCAGCGGCACGGTTCCCATCTCGCGCAAATACATGCGGACGGGGTCGTTGGTTTTTTCCAGCGCTCCGGGGGTGAGGTCGAGTTCAACATCCTCGCCCTCTTCCATCTCGTCAAAGCCTTTTTTGTCGAGCCCGGCGGAAGGCAGCTTGGGGCCTTCCAATACATCGATACCCTGCGTACCGATGGTGGTCAGCAGATCGTCGAGGTCTTCGGGACTGTGCACGTCATGCGGTATGAGGTCATTGACCTGGTCATACGTGAGATATCCCTTTTCTTTACCTGTGTCGATCAGCTTTTTAATGTCGTCGTACTTGTCGTCAAGAGCCAAGAGGTGTGTTCCTTAAAGTGTCAACTGCGCTCCACGGGAGCGTGTGATAAATTTCCTTAAAAGGTGGGAATGTAGGTCCAGCGGGATTGTGCTGCCTAGCACAAACCTACAGAGCATATCATGTAAGGGCTCTGCTGTCTATCAGTTGCCCGCCTGACGTTTCCCGCAGCCGCTGCTAACTACAGCTTTCCTTAATAGTTAGATGGTAATGGATAGTAAATTGTTTCACGCTGTTTTCTGGGATTTGAGGCTCTGTTCGGCCAGGCTGGGATCGCGCAGGGCCCGGCTCAGGTTCTCCAGTTCGGAGAGGAGCTGCTTGAGACGGTCGCGATCGGCGGCCACGTCGGGTTTCTTCAGCTGCTGCTGGACGCGCTCCTGCTCGCGTTTCAGGTGAATGCGGCGCAGGGCGCGGACGGCGGCTTCCAGAACCTCCGGGGTCAGTTCCTCCTCTTCATGGATCAGAATTGTGGCGAGAAGGCGGCGATCGGTTTCGCTGGCCGGAACCTGGAGGACGTCTGCGGTATCGGCCGGGGCGGTGAGCAGGGACTGGGCGAGACTCTCGGTGGACAAGCCGCGGTGCAGGCCTTCGTTTCCGAGAACATAGGCGGCCTGACGGGCGGGATCGAATTCTTCTTCTGCGCCATCGCGGGCGGAGAGGTGATCTTCGTTGGGCTGAATCTGGCGAGCGGAGGCGAGGGCGCGGATGAGGACTTTTTCGGCCTCGGTGACTTGCGATTGCGGCGGAGCTTTGACGGCGGCAGTGGCACGCGTGCTGGCGGCGTGGCGCAATTCCTGGCGCAATACGGAGGAATCGATCTGGAGCTTCTGGGCGATCTCGTGGGCGAGTTCGTCGCGGACAATGCGGCTGGGGATTCGCTGAATGTGGGGCAGAAGGTAGTTCACGGCTTTGACTTTGCCCTCGGCGCTGCGGATAGGAAACAGGGCGCGGGCACGCTCGATAAGGTAGTCGAAATATTTCTGCGAGTGGCGGAGGGCTTCGCCGTAGGCATCTTTGCCTTTGCGGCGGATGTAGAGGTCGGGGTCGAATCCCTGGTCGAGGGTGAGGACTTTGATTTGGAATTCTTCTTCGACCAGCAGGCCCAGGGTACGCTCGGTGGCTTTGGCTCCGGCGGTATCAGGGTCGAAGTTCACGACTGCATTTTTGCTAAAGCGGCCGAGGAGCTTGGCTTGCAGCTCGGTGAAGGCGGTGCCGCTGCTGGCAATTACGTTGTGGAATCCGGCGGCGTAGACGGAGATGCAATCCATCTGGCCTTCGACGAGGATGGCGTAATCGAATTTCTTAATCCACTCTTTGGCGAGATCGAGATTAAAGAGGACTCGGCTTTTGGAGTAGATCGGGGTTTCCGGGGAGTTGAGATATTTGGGGCCGGATTTTTCGTCGGTGGAGAGAGTGCGTCCGGTGAAGGCGATTACTTTGCCAGCTTCGCTGGAGATGGGGAACATCACGCGGTTGCGGAACTTGGAGTACATGGCGAGCGGTGAGCTATGAGCGGTGAGTTGTGAGCGATCGACTCGCTCGTCAGCACGAATTTGATTGCTCATCGCTCTCTGCTCATCGTTCACTGCTTCTTTCCAGGAGAACAACCCGCTTTCGCGCAGGACTTCTTCGCTGAATTCGTTCTTCAGCCGATCACGGAGGAGGAATCCGGAGTCGGGGGCATAACCTATGCGGAACTTGGCGATGATTTCCTGGTCGAGGCCGCGTCCGGAGAGGTATTCGCGGGCGCGGGCGCCTTCGGGGCGGCGCAGGGATTCCTGGAAGAAAGCTACGGCGCGCTCGTGGACATCGAGAATCTGGCCGCGCAGCCGGGCTTCTTTGGCTTCGCCTTCGGTGGCGTAGGTCGCCTTGGGAAGAGGGACGTTTAACTTCTGCGCGACCAGGCGTACGGCTTCGGGGAAGGTGATGTTCTCGATCTTCTGAACAAACGTGAAGACGTCGCCGGAGACGCCGCATCCGAAGCAGTGAAAGAACTGGCGCGTGGCGTGAACGGAGAAGGATGGAGTCTTCTCGCCGTGAAAGGGACAGAGGCCGGAGTAGTTCTGGGCTCCGGCTTTTTTGAGCTTGATGTAATCGCCGACGATGCGGACGATGTCCGCCTGTTGCTTGAGGGTGTACGCGAAGTCGCCGGGGTTGGCCATTTATAGATAAGCCCGATTCAAGGATTTTGAAGGATAAATGCGTCCCAAAAAATATATCGCAGTCCGGAAACTGTGGAGAAGCTGTGGAATTCAGAGATTACCGGTTGATGGCTGAGGGAAATGATCCGGGAAGCCGCCTCTGTACTGATGCAGGATGAGGGAGGCTAATTCTTGAGCGCGATGGGGAGTCACTCCGGAGGTTTGCTCCGCTTTGAACCGGTGCTCTTCTTCCAGGTAGAAGAGCGGACGCCTTCCTACCGGCTGAATCAATATTTTCAATTTTAAATTGAGGGTTTCCGGATATTCGGCGAGAGAATTTGCAAGTCTGCCTTTGAATGGCTCTTTCGTTTTCTCCCGCCCTTCCGATTGCCAACAATCCTCGATCTCATCGAAGACCTCCTGGAGGACGCTCCGCGGCTTTGAGGCTCTGCGCCTACGGGGCCCCGTTCCGGACACTTAGGCATCAAGCCTTACTCATAGCGGAGGGCGGTCATGGGGTTGATTCGCATGGCGCGGCGGGCTGGGATGTAACAGGCCAGGATCGCCACCACTGCCAGGCCACTAGCTACAGTCATGAACGTGACCGGATCGGTGGGTTGCACGCCGTATAGCAACTTTCTTATCAGGCGCGAAAGCAACAGGGCTCCTACAATCCCGGTCAACGAACCTAGCATGGCGAGCCGCATTCCGTGGCGCACGATCAGTAGCAGGACGTCTCTCCGGGTTGCGCCCAGCGACATGCGAACGCCGATCTCGTGCGTCCTGCGGGTGGCGGAATAGCTGATGACTCCATAAATTCCTACGGTGGCCAGCACCAGCGCTACAGCGGCAAAGATGGTAAGCAACTGCATTTCAAAACGCGGTTGGGCGTTCGCGTCGGCGACAACTCCATCCATGGTCAGGACTTCGGAGATGGCCAGGTTGCGGTCGAAGGACCATGCGGCCTCTTTCATGGCCGGAGCCGCTGCTGCGGGATTGCCGGCGGTGCGCGCCACCACGGTGAGGTACGAGAGATGGGAGGCGACCGCAGAGCCGGAATCACCCAGAAAGTCGTGATTCTGAAAAGCTGCTAAATAGACCTCAGGAGAGGGAGTCGCTGCCCAACTGTCCTGCTTGGCATCTTTGGCAATGCCTATGATTGTGACCCAGGTGGTGGGAGTGGGCTGCTCGTCATCGAAGGAAATCCGTTTTCCGATGGGATCTTCGCCCGGCCAGTATTCGCTGGCAGCGCGCTGATTGATGATGACCACGCCAGGAGCGTTCACATCGTCAGCCGCGGTAACATCGCGCCCGCGGAGGATTGGCAAGCGCATGGCGGCGAAATATCCGGGGGTCACCAGGCGGTAGACGGCGCTCGGCGATTCACCGGGACGGGGCTTGGGGCGGCCCTCAACGACGAACCCCCAGCCCCACTGGTCGCCGGCGAGCGGCAAGTGATTGATGCCGCCCGCAGCTTGCACTCCAGGCAACGTGCGAACGCGCTCAAGCAGTTGGCGATAAAAGATGGCACGTCGCGCCGGATGCGCTTCTTTCGTTCCGGCGACGGAGACGATCATGGAGATCACATGGTGCGGATTGAATCCGGGGTCCACGGCTTGCAGCGCGGAAAAAGTGCGAATCATGAGGCCAGCGCCAATCAGCAGGACCAGGGCGAGCGCAAACTCCGAAATGACAAGCAAGCTGCGGAGGCGGTTCCGGCCGGGTCCGTCGGTCTGGTTGCGGCCTCCCTCTTTCAAGGTGTCATTGACGTCGATGGAGGAAGCCTGCAAAGCGGGGGCGAGCCCGAACCCGATGCTGGTGAACAGAGTGGCCGCAAAAAGGAATAGAGCCGCGCGCAGATCGATGGCGACGGTTTGCAGGCGGGGAATATTTGCCGGGCTCATCGCGATCAGAGCGCGGGCCGCCAAGATAGCCAATCCCAGCCCCAGGGCAGCGCCCACGGAGCCAAGGAGGAGGCTTTCGGTCAGGAACTGGCGAATGATGCGTCCGGGGCGAGCGCCCAGAGCGGCGCGGACCGCCACTTCTCTGTGCCGTGCCGCTGCCCGTGCCAGCAGCATATGCGCCACATTCGCGCAGGTGATGAGCAGGACAAAGATAACAGCCGCGAGCAGCACAAGCAGGGGAGTCTCGATCGGACCCACAACTTTTTCCTTGAGTGGCGTTACCAGCACATCGCGGTTAGTGCCCGGGAACTGCCGTTCGAGGCGTTGGGTGATACCCGCTATTTCGGCGCGCGCCTGCTGCAGAGAGACGCCGTCTTTCAGCCGCGCAAAAATGCGCAGGCTATTGCCGCCGCGGTCGTGAATTCTCGCGCCAACAGCGTTTGGCACCCAGAGCTCGGCACGGGTGGCCCAGAAGGGCGCGAAGTGGAATCCCTGTGGCATCACTCCGACCACGATGTAGGCGTTCCCATCCAGGATGATGGGCTTTCCGAGCACGTTGCGATCGCCCGAGAATCTGCGCTGCCACAAGCGGTAGCTCAGTATGACTTCGCGGTCGGCCCCGTCTTTGTCCTCTCCCTCCACAAACAAGCGTCCGAGCAACGGCTCGATTCCGAGCATGGGAAGGAGACTTTGCGTCAGCTTCAAACCGGCAATGTGTTCGGGAGAATCGACGCCCGTGAGGTTGGGGGACCAGTACTCGGCAGCGCCCATGGCGGCGAACGAATGGCTCTGGTCGCGCCAGTCAATGTAGTTCGCCACCGAAACCGGACCATCGCCATTCATCAAGATGGTGACCAGGCGTCCGGAGTCGCGATATGCGAGGGGGCGCAGCAACACGGCGTCGACCACGCTAAAGATCGCAGTATTGGCGCCGATGCCCAGCGCCAGGACGAAGACGGTGACCACGGTGAAGGCGGGGGTGCGCAATAAAGATCGCCAGCCGTGCCGCAGATCCTGAAAGAGCGTCTCCAAAAAACTGACGCCTACGGCGTCGCGGCATTCTTCCTTGGTCATTTCCATGCCGCCAAACTCCAGGCGGGCTCGCCGCAAGGCTTCCTGCCGGGGCACGCCGCGGGCGACCAGGTCGGCGGCGTAGGCCTCGATGTGGAAGCGCATCTCCTCGTCCATTTCACGCTCCATGCAGGTGCGGCGCAGCATGGCGGCTGTCCAAGAGCGAAGGCGAGCCCAGAAATTCATAACTCCTCCGGCGTTGTCTGCAGGATTCCGGCGATGACCGCGGTCATCTGGTTCCAGCGGTCAGCCTCGGATTGCAGGCGGCGTTTGCCGGCTGCGGTGAGCCGGTAGTAGCGCGCGCGGCGCTTGTTTTCCGACTCTCCCCATTCGCTGGCAATCCAGCCGTGATGTTCGAGGCGGTAGAGCGCGGGGTATAAGGAGCCCTGCTGAATTTCCAGACGCTCTTTGGAAATCTGCTGGATGCGCAGGAGAATTCCGTAGCCGTGCAGAGGGCTGAGGGAGATGGCTTTCAGGATCAGCATGTCGAGGGTGCCCTGGAGGAGGTCGAGTTGTTTGTCCATGAGGAGCTTTCCTAGAGTGTCTAGGAATACGCCGGACTCTCCTAGATTGTCAAGGGGAGCTTGAATTCAGCCCGGGCGTAGGAATTGGGGTTTGGTGGCGGGAAAACGTTGGCGAGACCCAGGGCTATCCTACGCGGTTCCTTTTCGACCTCCGCTCTTGAGATGCGGCCAGGGCTTCCCCTCAACTTTTCTCATGGTCTGCCGATTACATGTCAGAGGTTTGTGCGAGCTATGGCTACACAGGATCAGTATGTGGCGTCGGTGGTGGAGAAGTATCGGGTTACGTTGGAGGAGGGATCGCCTTCGCATCGGGTGGCAGATGAGATTGCTCCTTTAATCAAGCAGTGGGGGCAGGAGTATGTGCAGGGGATTACGATCTCGGGGGCGTACGCCAAGAACACGGGGATTACTTTGGCTTCGCACGTGGACGTGTTGGTCTTGTTGAAGCCGATTCCTGGAGCAGAGATCAAGAGCGTCTTCTGGAAGCTCTTTGAGTTTCTTACCGACCAGAATTTGAAGGCGAGTACGCGCGAGGTTTCCGTGCGCGTGCCTTGCAAGAAGCTGCAGGTAGACCTGATTCCGAGTTATCGCGAGGGGAAGTCGGGGAACATCTTGTTCAATAAGCGCTCCGGGGAGGCAGTGCATAGCGACGTGGGGCAGCACGTGCATCTGGTGGGGAATTCGGGGCGGCAGCAGGAGATTTGCGCGGTGAAGATCTGGCGGGAGCGGAACGGGCTGGAGTTTCCATCTTTTCTGCTCGAACTGGCTACGTTACGCGCGTTGGAGAACGAGCGCTTTGGGCAGCTGGCGGAGAATGTTCATTGCGTGCTGCGGTATCTGGGAAGCAAGTTTGAGTCGGCCGTGATTCGGGATCCGGCGAATTCGGAGAACGTGGTGTCAAACGATTTGTCGGAGAAAGCGAAGAAGAGCATCGCGAAGGCGGCGCGGGACGCGATTTATCGGGAGGATTGGGAGAAGATCTTGCAGTGAGGGTAAAGCGGTCGCGGCCTAGGAGAGTCCCGCATATCAGGCGGCTTTAAAGCTTCTCGAAGGCGCGGCGGAACGCGACGTGCGCATCCTGGAAGGCGTGTCGTGATGCACACCGGGGGCTAGACTCTCAGTTCCACAACCGTGGCGCCGCCTCCGCCTTCGTTCTGGGGAGGTTCTGCTACTGACGCGACGTGAGGATGGTGTTGCAGGAGCTGGCGAAGAGCTTTGCGGAGTATTCCCATGCCGCTGCCGTGGACTACGCGGACTCGAGGGAGTCCGGCGAGGAAGGCGCGGTCCACGAATTTTTCAACTTCGCGGGAAGCGTCGTCAACCGTCCGGCCGATTACGTTGATTTCCTGGGGAACGTTCGAATCTTCGCTCTCCAGGGAAATCGAGATGCCGCGAGCGCGGGCAGCCTGGACGGGGGTTTCGGCGGGACGAGCGCTGGAGAGGACCTCGGCGATGTCGGCGCGCGCGATCTTCATCTTCATCACGCCCATCTCGACTTCGAAGTGGTTGTCGTCGATTTTGCGGGCGACTCGGGCGGAGCGTCCGGTGGACTTCAGCTTGACGGTGTCGCCCTCAGCGACATGCTTCACCAGTTGCGGCTGGGCGTGAGGATCGCCCTGATCGGCGCCGGTGGAGTGCGCGACTACGGCGGAGTCGAACTGCTCGCGGAATTCGCGGCGAAGTTTGGCAATGCGGCGTTCGGCGTCTTTGGATAATTTCTGGGCGGCGACGCGATCCTGAACGGCATTGACGGCCTCGCGCGCGTGATATTCGAAATCGCGCAGCAGGGCGTCAAGCTTCTTTTCCATGTCGCGGACTTTGGCCTGCTGATCTTTTTTGCCTTCCAGCGCTAGATGGTTTTTCTCGCGCTCGAGTTCTTGTTGGGCGGTACGCAGGCGCAGGCGTTCGCTTTCGGCTTCGCGCATGTCGGCGTGGAGCTTGTCGAGAAACTGGCCTACGTCGCGGGCCTGAGTGCCGAGGCGCGATCGGGCGCTCTCGATGATAGAGGGATTCAGGCCGAGGCGTTGCGCGATGTTGATGCCTGCGGACGCGCCGGGAACTCCGATTTTCAATTCATACGTGGGCTGGAGCGTGGACTCGTTGAAACCTACGGACGCGTTGATCACTCCCGCGGTGTTGGCGCCGTAGACTTTTAGCGATGTGTGGTGCGTCGAGATTACGGTCATGCAGCCGATGGCGGCGAAGTGTCCGGCAATGGCGACGGCGAGGGCGGCACCTTCTTCGGGGTCGGTGGCCGAGCCGAGTTCATCCAGCAGCACGAGAGAATTGGCAGTCGCGGTGCGGGAGATGAAATCGATGTTGGTGACGTGGGCGGAGAAAGTCGAGAGATTCTGTTCGATGGACTGATAGTCGCCGATGTCGGCGAGGACGGCGTCGAAGACCGGGAGTTCCGCGCGATCTGCGGGGACGGGGAGGCCGGATTGAGCCATGAGCGCCAGGAGGCCGAGCGTTTTGAGAGTGACCGTTTTGCCGCCTGTGTTGGGGCCGGTAATGA
This sequence comes from Candidatus Sulfotelmatobacter sp., assembly GCA_036376495.1. Taxonomy (GTDB): domain Bacteria; phylum Acidobacteriota; class Terriglobia; order Terriglobales; family Acidobacteriaceae; genus Sulfotelmatobacter. The sequence continues at coordinate 12,956 of DASVAE010000063.1, forward strand.
TCAACTGGCGGTTGGGGCCTTCCAGTTCTACGGTGATGGGGACTACGGATTGGCGTTTGAGTTTCAGGTTGCGTTCGAGCAGGGGGTGGCGGGCGTTGTGGAGGAGCAGGCGGGGGGCAGGCTTCTGGTCTTGGGCTTCTGGCTTCGGGCTCAGCCCTTCGCTGGACGGACCAATGGGTCCGTCCCTACGTGGTTCGGGAGCTGCGAGGCGGCCGTTTTTACCCAAGCTGACTTCCACGCAGTTGTAGTCTTCGGCGAAATGGGCTTTGGCGAATTGCAGCTCCAGTTCTGACAGGGCCTCTACTGCGGCTAGGATTTCGGCGGCATGCGCGCCTATGCGCTTCGTCATTTCCAGCAGGATGCGGTGGATTTCGGCTTGTTCTTCTTCCAGCAGGCGGACTAATTCATTGTTTTGCTCGATGGTCTCCAGGGGCTCGACGAAGACGGTCTGGCCGCTGGAACTGGCGCCGTGAACTACGCCCTGGACGCGGCGCTTCTGTTCAATCTTTACCGGAATGACGAAGCGTTCGCCGCGAATGGTGATGAGTTCGTCCTGCACGGTGCCGCCTTCGGCGAGGCGGCGCAGATAGCCTCGGAGGGATTCCTGGATCGTCCGGCGCTGCTTTTCCATTTCGCGGCGGATGCGGGAGAGTTCGGGCGAGGCTTTGTCTTCGAGAGTTCCGTCGGGCTGAATTTTGTTGCGGAAGGCGCGGAGGAATTCTGTGAAATCGGCAATGCGTTCCGAGAGTTGGTGGACCCGACGCCATTCGGAGCGCATCGCAGCGGGGGGGTGCCTGGCGATCTGGCGCCATTCGGCGGCGCGATCGACGACCAGGATGACGTCACGGATGTGGGTTGTTTCCAGAGCGACGCCGGTAATGCGCGCTTGTTCTACGAGGTCTGCGATGTCGATGAGGCCGGCAAAGTCGAAGCGTCCTCCGACGCGGCGGAATTCACGAATCTCGGTGGCCAGTTCCTGCTGGGTCTGGATCCAAGCGGCATCAATGGAAGGGGACAGGTCGGCGATGCGGGTCTGGCCGAGGGGAGAAGGGGCGTATGCGCGCAGCAGGTCGCGCAGGGATTCGAATTCCAGAAGGCGCGAGGAAGTGTGGAGAAGCTGCGGCGGCATGGAGTTTATGTTACAGGAGCGGGGGCGGTGGCACGGCGGATCTCAGCCCGCCGGGTTCAGGGTTGGACGAAAATCGCCCGGACCAAGGGTCCGGGTCCACGTGGTTCGTCGCAAATCACAGAATATCGATCAGCTGGCGCCTGCGCCTTGGGCTATGGGTTGGGCGGAGAGGGAGAGACGAATGGTGAATTCGGCGCCGCCTTCGGGCTTGTTGCGGCACGTGATTTGCCCGCCGTGATCCTGGATCACGCCATAGACTGCGCTGAGGCCCAGGCCTGTTCCCTTGCCCACGGGCTTGGTGGTGTAGAACGGGTCGAAGACACGGTGCGGCTCGCGGATGCCGGGGCCAGTATCGGAGAACTTCAGAATGAGGTGCGAGGGCTGAGCGGCGGCCGTAATGTCGAGGGATCCGCCGCCGGCCTCTTCAATGGCGTCCATGGCATTTTCGATAATCTCGACGAAAACCTGAAAGAGCTGGTTGGCGTTCGCGTTGACACGGGGGAAATCTTTGCCGATAGAGAGCCGCACCTGGATTTTTCCCGGAGCGCGACGCGACTCCAGCATGTGAGAAGCGCGAGTGAGGAGCACGCCGACATCTACGGAAGTTTTTTCTCCGGGCGCTTGCTGGGCAAAGCTGAGGAGATTGGCGACTAGATCGCTGGTGCGACGGGCCTGGTTGACGATTTTGCGAAGCAGCGTGTTTTGCTGGTCGCCGAGGCGCGCCTGAGTCCAGAGCTCCTCGGAATAACTCATGATCGCGTTCAGAGGATGGTTGATTTCCTGTGCGGCTCCGGCCACGAGATTGCCGAGGGAGGCAAGTTTCTCTTTCTGCACCAACTGGCTCTGGAGCTGCTTCTGGCTGTCATAGGCGCGGCGGGACTCACGCAAGAGGGCGATAAGCGTCTGGTCCTGGAGATACTGGCGCAGGAAAACGAAGCCGGCCAATATGAGCATCGTGATCAGCACGGTGTAGAGGCGGAACATGCGCGAGGGGATGGGAGAACGATCGTACAACACCGTCCACAGGCCCAACACCGGCAGGGAGAGGATGGCCAGCATGGCCATGCGAGGGACGACTTTTTTCCATCCGGGATGGAGATTGAATTTGATGGGCGTCAGGTCCCATTCGCGGGCCGAAAGCGAAGCCGCAGCACACCAGGCGACGGTGGCGATCAGAGGGATATCATAGACGCTTCCCGAGTAATACGAGCCGTTGGCTGTGGCACGATCAAGGAATTGGGAATTCACGGCATAGACGAAAAAGGCAGCGAGATAGTGGGAGTAGAGGCGACGCCAGTGCCCAGAGCTAGTGAAAACGGCTATTCCCAAGATGGCAAGCAAGAAAAGATGTTCTGCGCCGTAGAGGTCGTCGTAGTAGAGGTTGTACTTGTCGAGGTTGAAGTTCACATACTGCTGCGGGAAGACGATGAAGGCATAAAGGAAGATCCACCAGCCGAGCAGCATCAGGAAATTGAGGAGGCTGAGGAGGACTTTGCCTTCTTTATTTTGCAGGTCGGGACGCCAGGCAATGGCGGCGAACATGGGCACTGCATGGAAGAACAGGACGATGTCGAAAACGAAGGGGTCCGGAACTTGGCGGCGAAGAACGGTTTCCCAGAATGTCCAAGCTGCCTGATTTATGACCCAGCAAGAGAATCCCAGAGCTATGAGTGCCCAGAAGCTGCGCTCCTGGCCGGGGCGGCGCCAGGCGTTGGTCAGGGTAATTGCCATCGCGGCGAGCATGAGCAGCAAGCCAGCGAAGTCGGCGAAGGCGGTGAGGGCGACGCTGGGGTGCGCGACCAGAGACACTGTGGAGAAGGCCAGAGTGATCCCGGCCGCTGTGACAAACCAGCGGTGCTCGCGAAACGCAGTCATCCGGAGACATTTTATGGGAGTTGTGTGGGGAGGCGGAGAACTGGGGGAAGGGGAAGGTTACTTTGGTCACTTGGGATTTCAATCGGGGAAAAGGGGATAAGCTGCCAGCGCATCTGGGCTCGGCTTCGCCTTCGCGGGACGGACCAATGGGTCCGTCCCCAGGTGGGCACAGGCCATCTGCGCTACTTTCGGTGGCAATGATCTAGAATTTGGAGTGGAAGGCAGATGCTTAAGTTATCCTTCCCGGTGAATCTTTATGGCATTTCCTGTAACGCGGCTACGACGGCTTCGTCGAACAACTGAGCTTCGCAACCTGGTGAGCGAGACCCGGCTCACGCCGGATGCCTTTGTTTATCCCATGTTCGTTTGTCCTGGGGAGGGCGTGAGGAAGGAAGTGAAGTCGATGCCCGGCGTGTTCAACCTGTCGGTAGATCAGGCGGTGAAGGAAGCGCAAGCAGTTTACCGGCTGGGGGTGCCGTCGGTGATTTTGTTTGGATTGCCCGACAAAAAAGATGAGGTTGCGACCGGAGCGTGGCACGAGAAAGGGATCGTGCAGCAGGCGGCGCGGGCGATCAAGAGCGAAGTTCCGAAGCTGATTTTGATGGGCGATGTCTGTCTTTGCGAATACATGTCGCATGGGCATTGCGGAATCGTGAAGGCCGCGCCGCAGTCGCTGGGGGCTGCGGTGGCTGCGCCTCCGGCGGCGACAACGGAGTACGAGATTGTGAATGATGCATCGCTGGAGTTGCTGGCGCGGACCTCGGTTTCGCTGGCGAAGGCGGGCATCGATATTATTGCGCCCTCGGACATGATGGATGGACGGGTGGGTGCCATTCGCAAGGCTCTGGATGAAGCGGGATTGATCAATACGCCGATACTTTCGTATGCGGCGAAGTTTGCTTCGGGCTTTTATGGGCCATTCCGCGAGGCGGCGGATTCGGCGCCGCAGTTTGGAGACCGGCGATCGTACCAGATGGACGGAGCAAATATCCGGGAGGCGATGCGGGAGATCGAGGCGGACATCGAGGAAGGCGCGGACATGATCATGGTGAAGCCGGCAATGCCGTATCTGGATGTGATTGCGGCTGCGCGAGAGCGGTTTGAATTGCCGCTGGCGGCGTACCAAGTGTCCGGGGAGTACGCGATGATCGAGGCGGCGGCGCGGAATGGATGGATCGAGCGGGAGCGGGTGATGATGGAATCGCTGCTCAGCATCCGGCGCGCCGGGGCCAGTATCATTCTGACGTATTACGCGAAGGATGCGGCGCGACTACTAGCTTGACCCGCCAGGGATCAATGCCGTCGAACAGGCAGTCGAGATCCAGCGCTAAGGCACAGATGATTGGCCGAAATCCGTATATCACTCAATGCTCCTCATGAGCGCCATGGCCTGCTTACAACATCTGACTTCCGGTTTGCCCGTGATCCAGGGTTTTCTGCGAATCGATTCACACAAGCCGCCTTACCGGGACTTATCCAGAAACTCATAATTCCGACAGAACAACGCCGCTCTAAGCCACTGCAAAGGACAGGGTTCGAGGTTGGACCTTCGGTTGCAGCGCGTCTCAGCAGCAGTGGAGATTTCTCCCGCGTGCGCATCGCTTAGCTGCCAGGCTTCGGAATGTACAGTGGGAGCAAATTTTCGACTGCGGTTCCCAGTTCGAACGGGGTTAACTACGATCCGCGCCGCCGCGACATCGGCATGTCCACAGAATCTGAACCTTGGGATCGGCAGCCATGGGCAAGGTAAGAGTCGAGCCCTGAGTAGTTGCGAACACATCTTGGCAGAAAGGAAACGAAAACGAGCATGATGCGATTTGCAAAGACCGAAAAGATTGCAGGCAGAGTTGCAGTGGGAGCGCTTGCCCTGGTGAGTCTGGTGAGCATGACTGCGAGCATGCGGGCACAGGATGCAGAGAGGCCCTATCCGACGATGCTCCCACTTTCGCAGTATTTAATGGACCGGGATGCGGCAATCGCGCTGGCGCGAAGCGCCGCTCCGGACGGGATTTCAAAGGAGGCGTCTGTTTTGGTGCTGACGCCCAAAGGCTGGGAAACGGCGGTCAAAGGTACGAACGGTTTTGTGTGCATGGCGGGGCCGTCATGGACGGCGAGCATTGACTTTTATGACATCTGGAGTCCGAAGCAGAGAGGGGCGATTTGCCTCAATCCAGCAGCTGTGCGGTCGATCCTGCCGATTTTTCGCAAGCTGACGCAAATGACACTCGCTGGAGTGACTTCTGTAAAGGAGCGCATCGCGAGTATTCAAGAGGCGTATGCAAAGAAGGAGATTCCGCCTGTGGAGCCGGGGGCAATGAGCTATATGATGTCCAAGGGTGCATACCTTACACATCTGGGCCAGTCACACAATTTATGCCACGTGATGTTTTTCCTGCCGATAAAAGATCCTGCTGATTTGAACGCCAATGATCCGAACTCACCCATTTCTTCTACGTCAATCTGGTTCCCGGACCCTGACAAGCCGGATAGTCCACTAAACAAAGAGCTGCCGCCGCTGCGGACAGTGCCAATCGAAGTGCCGTATTGGTCCGATGGCACTCTTGCGTTCCATTAAATAAAGCCGTATGGCGGTCGTAGGTTACAACGGCAGGGATTAGGGATCCGGGATTAGGGAGCAGGTTTGGCTTCGGAATGCACAAAGGCGAAGGAACTTCGACTCACGCTCGGGTGGCGCCTTGAAAAGAGACTTCTACCTGGCCGCGGTCTTGTTCTGAAACCTTGAACATTTCACGGCGCTTCAGGTTCATGAAGCTGGCTACGAAGACGTCGGGAATCTGGCCAATGCGGGTGTTGTAGGTGTTGACGTCATCGTTGAAGAATTCGCGGCGGTCGGCGATGCGTTCTTCCAACTCCGTGATGCGGTTCTGCAGCTTCAAGAAATTTTCGTTGGCTTTTAGTTGAGGATAGTTTTCGGCGACGGCGAAGAGGCCACGGAGGGCGCTGGCCATTTTCAGATCGGCTACCGCTTTTTGCGCGATGCTGGAGGCATTCACCGAGTCGGCCCGCGCCCGCGTCACCGCAAGCAGCGTCTGCTGCTCATGCTGCATGTAACCTTTTACCGCTTCGACCAGGTTGGGGATTTCATCGTGGCGTTGCTTCAGCAGGACGTCGATGTTGGCCCAGGCGCGGTCGTTCTCGTTGCGGAGACGAACCAGACCGTTGTAGAGGATCACGGCATAAATCAGGACGCCGGCGATGAAGAAAAAGAATGCCAGGGTTGTGATGGTGCTGCTGTCCATGGGAGCTTCGATACAGAGTTCAGGGTGCCAGTTTAGGCTGGGCTTGGCAAGTGTCGGCGGAAAGGCAGGGGGCGGGTAAAAATCAGGGGATAGGGTCGGGAGTGTGTCTAGCGCTAGCGCCTTAATCTTTGCTTGGTTTTTTGGGGCTTATGTCGCAGGCGCGGCGGACTTCGTCTACGTCTAAGCCGGCCGGGTTGAATTCGGCGATCTCACGGCCGCTGCGGGTGGGGAGCGCGATTCGGACTAGTTGGGCGCTCATCAGGCCACGCGTCGTGCCTTTGTCCATGGAGAGGAAGTGACCGCGGACCCAGTTCCATCCCTTATAGGTGTGATAGTCATCGATGCGGACTTCGACCTCGAGCTGCGGTTGTCCCCAGAAACCGGGACGGTTTGGACGAGCCAATCTTACTCCGGGGTTAAAGTCTGCAAGCTTCAGCTTACCGCCTTCGCAGAACAGTTCGATGCGGGGTTTGTACTCGGGATCTTCGCGGAAGTAATTCTCGGCCAGCAGTTCGAAGCGGACGCGCTTGGCTGCGGTCATTTTGTCTTCGGATTGAAACTGCATCCATTTTCCGCCGGCGCTGACGCCATCGCGTTCGTTCTGGTAGGGGGTCATCGCGCCACCTTGGGCGAAGCCGCAGGCGCAGAGCACACAAGCAACGGTGAGAGCGGTGAGCGAATACCGGACCAATGCGAATGGATTCACGAGATCCTCTCCGATAGACAGCCACTTGTTTGAACCCGACACAGCTAAAAAGTTGCGGAACTGATTCGGCGGAGTCAGTGAGGGTTGACTTTCAGGACCAGGTAGACCTGGGAGCGATCATCGAACTGGCTGACCGACTTGGTGTCGCTCTTCTTGCCATTGAATTGGGCATAGACCTCGTAGTCAATGGCGCTGGAGAGAGCGGGAAAGCGGTAGCTGCCGTCCTTGCCGACAATGTAGGTCTTTACCGCGCGCGTGCGGGTGTTGGTGACGTAAACGACGGCGTCGGGGACAGGGTTGTCCTGGGGGTCCAGCACTTTGCCGAATAAGAGGCGTCCGACCTGCTTGTCCTTTTTGTCGGGGGCTGCGGAAACGGCCAGGGAAAGTAGCAGCAATAAGGCGGTAATAGAAGCGACGGCTTTGAGCACTGAGCGGATGTGCATATTGCCCTCTCTATTATTGTCTCATGGTGAACAAGAGAAAACCCCGACCTGCCGGGTAGGCTTCGACCAGAGCCCACTCTCAATAGGTTAGATGCAGGCCTACATCCTGGCGTTCTTCGCCGTAGACGTGGACGGTGACTTCCTGGGACAGGCGCAAGGGCTTGCCATCCGGGGTTTTAACGTGCTTCAGATCGGCAGTGAGGATGTAGTCCGATTCTCCGGGGGGAAGGCGCTGGGCGAATTCCCCGTGATGATCGGAATAGACCTGCCACTTCGGCTTCTTATCTTTGGCGCGACGGATCAGCACAGGAACGCCGTAGACAGGGCGGTCGTCGGGCCCCCAAACGGTTCCTACGATCACGGCATAGGGTTTCTCTTTGTCCTTGTCTTTGGACTTCTGAGCAGCGAGCAAGCTGTCCGGAGAAGCGAACGCGGGGAGGAGAACCAGAATACAAAGCCCAAGCCGGGGGAGCCTGGCCAATGCAGAACGGAGATCAGGAGTAATCACCGTTTTCACTTTCCTCTTCTTCTTCGTCTTCGTCTTCCTCGTAACCCTCTTCTACCGCTTTTAACTCGAGCGGGGTTGTTGTGACCACTTCGAAGTCGGTGCCGCACTCAGGGCAAGAGATGACTTCGCCCTCGTCGACTTCCTCCTCTTCGATGTCCAGATCGTTCTCGCATTCAGGACAGAGCACCATAAAGCCTCCCGTGCCTATTAGAGCCTCCTGTTAATATTTAGATTCTCCTTGGCGGTTGGTCAAGGGGGGTAGGCACGTAGTACCCAGAAACTGGGCCATTTGTACGATGGGAAGTTTTAGTCTCCCTACCGTATCTTCCTGATGGGGTATCCAGAATGAGGGAGCAATTCGCAGCGTGGGCGCTACGGGCGCTTGCCACGATCACTGTATTGGCGGCGATGGCGCAAGTTGGGGTAAGTCAGAGCGCGCCGGGCATGGCTGACGATCCGCAGATTGCCGGAGCTTTGCGGCAGGTGTCCGCGGAAAAAATCCAGGCGAATATTGAGAAGTTGGTCAGCTTCGGCACGCGGCTCACGCTATCGGCGCAGGATGCAGGATCCATTGCGAAAGGACACGGCATTGGGGCGGCGCGCGAGTGGATCAAGTCGGAATTTGAACAATATTCGAAAGATTGCGGCGGCTGCATGGAAGTAAAGACCGACAGTTTCATGGAAGCTCCGAAGGATCGTATTCCAAAGGCGACCAGAATCACCAATGTTTATGCGGTGCTGAAGGGGACGGATCCGGAGAACGCGAAGCGGATCGTGCTGGTCACGGGCCATTATGATTCGCGCAACAGCGACACGCTGGATGTGAATGGCGATGCGCCCGGGGCCAATGACGATGGCAGCGGCACGGCGGTGAGCCTGGAGTGCGCACGCGTTCTGAGCAAATTGAAATTTCCCGGCACGATCATCTTCCTTACCGTGGCGGGAGAGGAGCAGGGACTGAACGGCAGCCGGCACTTCGCGCGCATGGCGAAGGAGCAAGGGTGGAACCTGGAGGCCGTGCTCAATGATGACATTGTGGGGGGAGACAAGAGCGCGGAGCAGGATCGGTCGATGGTGCGGGTGTTCTCGGAAGGAGTTCCGGCTGCGGCAGGCGAGCAGGATTTGCGGCGCATGCGGAGCCTCGGGGGAGAGAGCGATTCGCCATCGCGGGAACTGGCGCGGTACATCGTCGAGGTGGACCGGTCGTATGAGACCGGCATGATCCCGACCATGGTGTTCCGGCAAGATCGCTATCTGCGCGGTGGAGATCATTACTCGTTCAACCAGCAGGGATTCGCCGCGGTGCGGTTGACCGAGTTCCGCGAGGATTTTCACCATCAGCATCAGAATGTACGGACAGAAAACGGAGTCGAGTACGGAGATCTGACGAAGTTCGTGGATTTCGATTATGTGGCGCGAGTGGCCCGGCTGAATGCGGCTACGCTGGCAGCGTTGGCGGCGGCGCCGGCGCCTCCAGCAAACGTTCACCTGCTGACCAAGGATCTGGAGAACAATTCGACGCTGACCTGGGATGCGTCCCCGGGAGGGCTGGCGACGGGATACGAGGTGCTTTGGCGGACAACTACGAGCCCGGTGTGGGAGCATGTGCAGCACGTAGGAAACGTGACGCGGACCACCATGAACGTCTCGAAGGATAACGTGATTTTCGCGGTGCGAGCGGCGGACAAAGCAGGGCACAAGAGCCTGCCCGTGGTGCCCACTCCGGAGCGTTAGGCGTGCAAGTTGGCCGGGGCAGGATGCGAGTAGAATTGAGCATCGAGGGTATTCCGTGAGACGAACGGGCGAACCGATGACCTTGAGCCTGCCGCCGTTTACCAAGGCGGTCAGTTGGCTGATCGGCATCAACACTGCGGTGTTCCTGCTGGTGTTGCTGCTGGATATGCTGCGAATTCCCTTCGGCGCCGTTCTGCGCGACTATTTCTCCTTGATACCGATCCAGGTGGTGCAGCACGGATGGATCTGGCAACTGCTCACTTACGGAGTGATCCACTTCGAGTTCTGGCACTGGTTCGGAAACATGCTGGGACTGTGGATGTTCGGCGCGGCCATTGAGCAGCAATGGGGAAGCCGGCGCTTCTTAGAGCTGTTTAGCCTGGGCGTTTTCGGGGCTGCGCTCACTACGGTGGCGCTCTCGTATTCCCATCTTCTGGGAAATCCATACCGGCCAACGATCGGGGCTTCCGGCGGCGTTTTCGCTATTCTGATTGCCTTCGGGATGCTGTTCGGAGACAACGAGATCATGATGATCCCGTTTCCCTTCACCATTAAGGCGAAGTACTTTGTGGGCATTCTGATCGTAGTCACGCTGGCCTTTGCGATGGGCGGTGGGGGAAACGTTGCCTATGTCGCGCACCTTGGTGGATTGCTCTTTGGATATCTGTACGTGAGGCGTGGACCGAAAGCTGCACTGGTCAATGTTGGGTTTTCGGAGCGGTACTATGGGCTGCGCAATTCCTACTACCGGTGGAAGCGGCGGCGGGCGGCGAAGAAGTTTGAGGTTTATATGCGGCAGCATGACCGCGATGTGCACTTTGATGAACACGGGAACTATATTCCGCCCGACGATCAGACGCGGAAGGGGAATGGGGGCGGGAAGTCGGGGTGGGTGAATTAGGACGTTTCGAGTTTCAGGTTCAAGTCATCAGACGAGGAGTTGTTGAAATTCAGTTAGTATCATCTGCGGCAGTTCTCCTCGCATTGCTTTCCCTTTAAATCCCAGATCGTGACCGGCTCCCTCCACTGGAAGGAGCTTTGTTTTTGCGGGAATCATTTTCAAGGCCTGCTCCAGTTCGGCGATTGAGCCGAAAGGGTCGCGGGTGCCGTGAACAAACAGGGTGGGCGTGCGCAGGTCGGGGAGGTGCTGCGTGCGCTGTTGCTCGGGCTTTCGCGGGGGATGCAGGGGATAGGAGAGGAGCAGCAGCCCGGAAACCAGGTCTGGCTCTTCGGCACAGAGCATGCTGGATTGGCGTCCGCCATAGGAATGGCCGGCGAGGAAGACAGCACCTGGGACTTGCTTGCGCATTTCTTCGACAGCATTTTTCAGGCCTGCGCGATCGCGGGCGGCGTCGCCTGGACCTGGTGGACCGAAGGATCGCAGTTGGCGGTACGGCAGATTGCAGCGCAGCACAGAGATGCCAGCGTTCGAAAAAGCGTCTGCCAGCGCGCGGAGCAGAGGCGCTTGCGCATTGCCTCCTGCGCCATGGGTGAGAATTAGAACGTCTCCGGTTGGGGTGTCTGGGGTGTGAAGGAATCCGCGGATCGGGGGATCGACGCTTTCATTTGCGAATTCACTGACAGGGTGGAAGGACATGGGGGCATCTTAAATGGATTCGTCGCGGGGACGGAACCCCTGGGTGCGTCGCTACGTGGGCACTACTTGCAGGGTTTCATATACCTTTACGATCTGGATTTGGTTGCCCAGGCGCGCCCAGCAGCGGAGCATATCGGGATCTTCCTGCGCAATGCGGCGAGAGCCTTCTGAGTTCCAATAGCGCATAAAAACGTAGTGATGATTGCGATCGCGGTAGAGCAGGTCGCGACCGTATCCCTTGGAGGCGACGATGGAAGATAGTTCGCGAAAGGTGTCGAGGGCGGCTGTCTCCATTTCGGGCAGAGGTTCCCAAAGAGCTACTGAAAGTATCTCTTCTGGCATAAGTTGGGATTATAGCCTGTACGGCGGGGCTGTCGAGACTGGTCATGCATTGCATTCGCAATGTCTGTCCATGCTGGATCGCAGTCTCACGCTCGCTCCGCTCGCGGGGGCGGACGAGGCGTCCGCCCCTACACTTTCTTGTGCACGATTCGTTCAGCCTCTTGTTCGGTGACTACGTGCAGGCGCATCAGGTTTGTCGAGCCGGAGGTTTGTCGCGTCCCGGCTACTACTCCCAAAACCTCTCCGGCTTTGAGTTGGCCGCGACCGACCAATGACTGTTCGGCCAGCGCAACCATCTGCTCGGCAGATCGGGCCTGCTGGCAACGGACGGGATGGACTCCCCAGTAGAGATTCATGCGTTGCACGACGGGCACGATGTGAGTGAAGGCGTAGATGGGTGACTTGGGGCGGTACTTGGAGATCATGCGGGCGGTGTTGCCAGTTTCGGTGAAGATGGCGATGGCGCCCATGGGAAGGTCTTCGGCGGCGTGCGCAATAGATTCGCAAATGGTTTCGGCGACGGAAAGGCTGCGTCGTTCGCGACGACGACGGGCCGGGCTGAGATCCTCGGTGTTGCGTTCGGCTTCAACCACGATGCGTGCCATGATGGCGACGGACTCGCGGGGATACTTTCCGCTGGCGGTTTCGGCGGAGAGCATTACGGCATCGGTACCGTCGAAGACGGCGTTGGCGACGTCGCTGGTCTCGGCCCGCGTGGGGCGCGGATTTTCGATCATCGACTCGAGCATCTGCGTGGCCGTGATGACCGGCCGCCGCCAGGCCGCGGCTCGCCGGATCACGTGCTTCTGAATCACCGGGACTTTTTCAGGGGCCATTTCGACGCCGAGATCACCGCGTGCGACCATCACGCCGTCGGCGACTTCGAGAATTTCCTCGAGGTTATCGATGGCTTGCGGCTTTTCCAGCTTGGCGATGACCGGAACGTCGCTGCCGTGATCCGCAATGATCTTCTTCACCGTCTTTACGTCGGCGGCGGAGCGGACAAAGGAAAGCGCGATCGCGTCCACGCCCTGCTTGAGGCCGAATTCGAGATCCTTACGGTCTTTTTCGGTCAGAGCCTGAATCGAGAGTGCGATGCCGGGCAGGTTGATGCCTTTGTGCTCGCCCAGCATCCCGCCATTGAGGACTTCGCAGACCACGTCTTTGCCTTTGACGGAGTCGACGCGAAGTTCGATAAGTCCGTCGCTGAGCAGGACGCGGGCGCCTGGGGTGAGTTCTCGGGCGAGATCCGGAAAGCTGGTCGAGATGCGGGCGCTGTTACCGGCAATGTCTTCGGGCGTGATAGTGACGAGCGAGCCCGTCTTCAGCAGGACGGCCTGATGATGCTCCAGTGGGCCGGTGCGAATCTTGGGCCCCTGCAGGTCCTGAAGAATGCAAAGAGTACGTCCTTCGCGCTGGGCAGCACGGCGAAGGCGCTGGATGTTATGGGCGTGTTCTTCGTGGGTGCCGTGAGAGAAATTCAGGCGCGCGATGTCCATGCCCAGGCGGAGCAGGTCGCGCATGGCAGGTTCGGTGTTGCATGCCGGGCCGATGGTGCAGATGATCTTGGCGCGGCGAGCGCCGTTTGGGGTAGAGATCTCCTCAGGTGGGTCGAAGTTCGGCTTCAATTAATTCCCTCGACTGCAGGTTGGAAGTACGGGCTTGCGGGCGTCGGGGCCCAAGGAGTCATTGTACGCGAAGGGGAATGACGCCGCGCCGTGGTCGCGGGATGATGTTTAACAGCCAGCACTGCAAAAAACCGCAGCGGAGCTTCGCTCGGCTGGACAGCCGAGGGCGGTTGTCCCTACATGGGCTTTCCCTTGCAACGTCTCTATTCTGAGGCAGGGATTTTGGTTAGTTCTTTGCCTAGCATGGCGCGCGGGAAGAGCAGGGCGTTGAACTCTGCGCCCACGAGAATGACCAGAGAGATCATATACATCCAGACCAGCAGGGCCATGCCTGCGCCCAGAGATCCGTAGATGGTGGTGAAGTCGCCCCAATGTTGCAGGTAGGCGCGGAAACCGACGGTCACGCTGAACCACAAAATCGTCGCCAGAATCGAGCCGGGAACCACGCTGTGCCATGGCTGGGTGCGCGGGACCGCGTGGTGATAGATCAGGGCGATGACCGAGATGCTGGTCAGGGTGGCAATCACCCAGCGGATCGCGCCCCAGAGCAGCAGGACGTAGGCGCTGAAATCGGGATCGAGGTACGGGAGCAGGCGCGTTTCAAATTTGCTGCCCACGGCGACCAGCAGCGTGGCGAACGTCATGGGTACGAGAGCGAAGATCACGAGCAGGAACGCGATGCTGCGTTCTTTGATCAGGCCCCATGTCTTAGGCAGCTCGTAGCAGCGGCGGAAGCCGTCCATCCAGGAGATCATTACGCCGGATGCGGTCCAGAGACTGATGATGGAGGTCGTGGTCAGGAATCTGACGGGATGTTGGCCGGCACTCTTGAGGTAGGCAAGAACCGTGTTGGACCCAGCGGGAAGGATGCTGCTGAGGGCGTAGGAGATCTCGCGCAGGTACGGGGCTCCTTTGCGCCAACTGGCCAGGCTGGAACCGACGATGAGCAGTACGGGGAAGAAAGTGAGGATGGAAGAATAAGCGGCGGCTTTGGAGGTTGCGAAGGCATCGTGCACGAAGGCGCGCCAGAACGAGATGCGCAGCAAACGAAAGAAACGCCACATGCCCTGGGCCAGAGTAGGGTTTGCGGGTGCCGCGGGCAACGGAGGAACCTGGGTGGGTTCCTCGAGATGCAATGGCTGGGGGTTGGCGTGCATGGGATCGTTTGGATGAATTCTGGGGCCTCGGGTTTACTAATACTGACTACAAGGCTTGCGTCGGATGCTTGCTCGGCTTCGCCTTCGCTGGACGGCCCAATAAGTCCGTCCCTAGGCGGCTCCTAAATGGGTTCGGGGGCGAATTTCTTCGCCCCCGAAAACCTTTAGTTCGGATTACTCACTGGCGGGCATTTCCGCAGTGAGTTCGTCGGTTTCGCCCTCGTGGCGCATCATTTCGAGAGCGCGCTCGGCTTCTTCGTACGCAGCCGAGACTTCCGCCTGTACCTTGGCGGCAGCCTCTTCCATCTCTGGCGAGAGGCGCACGTTGCGGTAGTACTCCATGCCGGTTCCGGCAGGGATGAGGCGTCCGACAATGACGTTCTCTTTCAGTCCGCGCAGGTGGTCTACCTTGCCGTTGATGCTGGCTTCGGTGAGCACGCGCGTGGTCTCCTGGAACGAGGCGGCGGAGATGAAGGAATCGGTGGAGAGCGATGCCTTGGTGATGCCCAGCAGCAGCGGACGGCCGGTAGCCGGCTTGCCGCCCTGTGCGATCACGCGCTCGTTCTCTTCACGGAAGGCGAACTTGTCGGTCTGCTCTTCGAGCAGGAACCGGGTGTCGCCCACGTCTTCGACCTTCACCCAGCGCATCATCTGCCGGACAATCACTTCGATGTGCTTGTCGGAGATGTTGACGCCCTGGAGCCGGTAGACTTCCTGGATTTCGTTGACCAGGTAAGCCTGCAGCTCCTTTTCACCGAGCACGGCCAGGATGTCGTGCGGGTTGAGCGGACCGTCCATGAGCGGTTCGCCCGCCTTGACGCGCTCGCCTTCCTGCACGTTGATGTGAACGCCGCGGGGAACCGAGTATTCCTTTTCGGTGCCGTTATCGGCGGTGACGTAAAGTTTGCGCTGTCCTTTGGAGACCTCGCCGAACTTGACGGTGCCATCGATCTCGCTGATGACCGCGGTCTCATGCGGCTTGCGGGCTTCGAACAGCTCGACCACGCGCGGCAGACCACCGGTGATGTCCTTGGTCTTGGTGGTTTCGCGCGGGATCTTGGCCAGCACGTCGCCTGGAGTGACGGCATCGCCATCCTGGATCATCAGGTGGGCGCGAGAGGGCATCAGGTAACGCTTGCTGGTCTTGCCTCCCTTGATCACGATCGCGGGCTGGCGCTTCTCGTCAGGAGAATCGCCGACCACGTGACGCGACAGGCCGGTGACTTCGTCCACTTCTTCGTGGAGCGTGACGCCTTCCTGCAGATCCTTGAACTGCACGGTGCCGCCGATTTCGGTCAGGATGGCGAAAGTATAGGGATCCCATTCGACCATGACCTGGCCGAGCGTGACCGGATCGCCTTCGTTGACCTTGAGCTTGGCGCCGTACACGACCGAGTAGCGCTCGCGTTCGCGGCCCTTCTCGTCGATCACGGCGATGGAACCCTGGCGGTTCATCACCACCAAGTCTCCAGTCTTGGATTTGACGGTCTGCAATCCGATGAAGCGCACGCTGCCGTTGTTCTTGGCATCGAGACGCGACTGCTCGGAGACTCGCGATGCGGTACCGCCGATGTGGAAGGTACGCATGGTGAGCTGCGTTCCTGGTTCGCCGATGGACTGGGCCGCGATGACGCCGGTGGCTTCGCCGAGTTCGACGAGACGTCCGGAGGCCAGGTTACGGCCGTAGCACATGACGCAGACACCGCGCTTGGATTCGCAGGTGAGCACCGAGCGAATCTTGACGCGCTCGATACCGGCAGCCTGGATGGCTCCCGCGAGTTCTTCGGTGATCTCCTGGTTGATGTCGACGATGACATTGCCGTCGTAGTCCTTGATCTTCTCGAGCGACACGCGGCCCACGATACGGTCACGCAACGGCTCGATGATCTCGCCGGCTTCCACGATACCTTGCACGTAGATGCCGTCGACGGTACCGCAATCGTATTCGCTGATGATCACGTCTTGGGCGACGTCGACCAGGCGGCGAGTGAGGTATCCGGAGTCCGCGGTCTTGAGAGCGGTATCGGCCAGACCCTTACGAGCGCCGTGGGTGGAGACGAAGTATTCCAACACCGTCAATCCTTCGCGGAAGTTGGCGGTGATGGGAGACTCGATGATTTCGCCCGAGGGCTTCGCCATGAGTCCGCGCATACCGGAGAGCTGACGGATCTGCTGTTTCGATCCGCGAGCGCCGGAGTCGGCCATGACGTAAATCGGGTTCATCTCGCCTTCTTTGTCGCGACGCTGCATTTCGCCGAACATCTCGTCAGCAACCTTTTCCGTAATCGCCGACCAGATTTCGATGACCTTGTTGTAGCGCTCGCCGTTGGTGATGGCGCCGTCCAGGTATTGCTGCTGGACGTTGACCACCTGCTTCTCGGCGTCTTTCACCAGGACCTTCTTGCTTTCGGGGATGACCATGTCATCGATGCCGATGGACAAGCCGGCGCGGGTGGCGAATTGGAATCCAAGCTGCTTCACTTCGTCGAGCATCTTGACCGTGATCTCGAGTCCGAAGCGCAGGTAGGTGTAGTTGACCAGCGCTCCGATACCCTTCTTCTTCAGCAGGCCGTTAATGTACGGCATGCCTTCCGGCAAGAAGTCGTTGAGAATGGCGCGTCCAACCGTGGTGTTAATGAAGGCGCGGTCCACCTGCACTGGTTCGGTGTGAATGATGTCCTGATCGTCATAGGCGGTGGTCAGGTCGATCAATTCGCCCGAATAGCGGAGGCGGATCGGGGTAAGGGTTTCGACCTCTCCGGCGTTGAGCGCCATCAGAACTTCTTCAATATTGGCAAACGCGCGGCCTTCACCTTTGGCGCCCGGCTTGCCCTTAGTGAGGTAGTAAAGGCCGAGAACCATGTCCTGCGTGGGCACGGTGATCGGCTGACCTGAAGCGGGCGAAAGAATGTTATGGGAGGCCAGCATCAGCACGCTGGCTTCGACCTGGGCTTCCGGAGACAGCGGGATGTGAACCGCCATCTGGTCGCCGTCGAAGTCGGCGTTGAACGCGGTACAGACCAGCGGGTGAATCTTGATGGCCTTGCCTTCCACCAGCACCGGCTCGAATGCCTGAATGCCGAGGCGATGAAGGGTAGGAGCGCGATTCAGCAGAACCGGGTGATCCTTGATGACTTCCTCAAGGATGTCCCACACGATGGGTTCCTGTTGTTCGACCATCTCCTTGGCTTGCTTGATGGTGGTGACGTTGCCCGTCTGCTCGAGGCGGTGATAGATGAAGGGCTTAAAGAGCTCGAGCGCCATCTTCTTGGGCAGACCGCACTGGTGGAGCTTGAGTTCGGGACCGACCACGATGACGGAGCGTCCGGAGTAGTCGACGCGCTTGCCGAGCAGGTTCTGGCGGAAGCGTCCCTGCTTGCCTTTCAGCGTGTCGGAGAGCGACTTCAGCGGGCGGTTGTTGGCGCCACGCAGCACGCGGCCACGGCGACCGTTGTCGAACAGGGCGTCGACGGCTTCCTGCAGCATGCGCTTCTCGTTGCGCACGATGACTTCGGGAGCGTGCAGGTCCATCAGCTTCTTCAACCGGTTAGTGCGGTTGATGACGCGGCGATACAGGTCGTTCAGGTCAGAGGTGGCGAAGCGGCCGCCATCGAGTGGAACCAGGGGACGCAGCTCCGGCGGAATGACCGGAATCACGTCGAGAATCATCCAGTTCGGCTTGTTGCCGCTCTTGCGGAAGGCCTCGACCACTTTCAGGCGCTTGGCGTACTTGAGCCGCTTTTGCAGCGAGCTCTCGTTTTTCATCTTCTCGCGCAGTTCGGTGGAGAGGGTGTCGGTATCGACGCGCTTCAAGAG
>DASVAE010000064.1:0-12461 GCA_036376495.1 Candidatus Sulfotelmatobacter sp.
GAGACGCGTGGCATTACGAAACCTCCCAGCCGATGGTCGAAAGTCTCAATCGCAGCGATCTCGATTGGACAGGAAGTCGGTGTTTCGCCCATTCAGCTTTCGGCGGTGATTTCAACGTTTGCCAATGATGGGGTGTATGTCGCGCCGCGCATAGTTGCTGGTACATTGCCTTTGCAAGCGGGCGTGCAGACTGTGGCATTTCATCCAGCCGGGCAAACTGTGACATTTCATCCAGCGGAAGGGCGGCGGGTGGTCTCCTCTTACACGGCGGCCGAGATGCGCTCCATGATGCAAAAGGTGGTGCTTGAAGGCACCGCACGCAGGGCTTCTCTGGACGGTTACACGGCTGGGGGAAAGACCGGCACGGGACAAAAAATCGATCCGGCAACTGGCGCGTACTCGAAGACTAAGTACAACGCTACCTTTGCTGGTTTCGCCCCGCTGAATAACCCTCAAGTCGTCGTCACCGTCATTCTCGATTCGCCTATAGGTCTCCACCAGGGGGGGCAAGTTTCGGCACCAGTCTTCCGCCGGGTCACGCAGCAGGTGCTTGAGTACCTGCACGTTCCTCATGATCTGCCGCTTGCGCCGCAACGCCAAGTTTTGCTGGCGCAATCCAAAATCAAGGATAAGGATCTGGATGATGATACCCCCGACCATCCCGGCGAGCCCCTGGAAACCGCAGAAGTGAACAGTGGAACGCCCGATGGCGCGAGATTGTCAGCTGTGGCGAGGCGATCCACATCTGTCTCGGCGGTGGGCAGTGGCACCGTCGTGCAAGCGGCCGTGCGCGAGCCATTACCGCCCGCTCCTTCTGGCGGCTCCGGTAATACAATCTCTTCTGCCGGCGCGGAAACAAAGCTGCCCGCTAGCGGCACGGTCGTGCTGGACGTGGAGCAAGGCGGGATCGAAGTGCCGGCATTCGTCGGGAAAACTTTTCGCCGCGCGATTGAGACGGCCCAGGACGTCGGCCTGCAACTGGACGCCGTGGGCAGCGGTCTAGCGCGGCAGCAATCCCCAGCGGCCGGAACCCACGTCCCCGCGGGATCGCGCGTGACGGTGCAGTTCGGGCGATAGCCTGAAGTTCTCCATTCTTGAATCCGCGGCCGTTTGACCCGCCGAAAAACTGCGTGATACCGTAAACAGTCACACCATCCCGGCAGCCAGCCACTGCTCGTTTGAGGTTGATCTTGTCTGCGGTTGAGGCGCCCACCATCCGAAAAACTGCGCTCAATGCTGTCCATCGCCAGATGGGCGCGAAGATGGTGGAATTCAATGGCTGGGACATGCCAGTCGAATACCCCGCTTCCCTGGGCGGCGGGATCATCAGCGAGCACATGGCCGTGCGGACGGGCGTCGGCATCTTCGACGTCAGCCACATGGGCGACATCCGCCTGGCGGGGCGACAAGCCCTTACCGCCGTTCAGCACATTTCCATGAACGATGCTTCGCGCTTGGCGATCGGTCAGGCGCAGTATTCGGCTTTGCTCTATCCGCCGGGAACGTTTGTGGATGATGTCATCGTGCATCGCCTCGGGCAAGACGAGTATCTGCTGGTTATCAATGCGGGCACGAGGGAGAAGGATTTCAACTGGGTGCGCGACAACACGCGCCAGTTCGACTGCGCGGTTGACAACTTGTCCGATGACTTCACTCAGATCGCAATCCAAGGTCCAAGGGCGGCGAATCTGCTGCAAAAGCTCACCGACGCAGACCTCAGCGCGGTGAAGTTCTACTGGGTCACGCGCGGCACCGTGTGTGGCCTTAAGAACACTCTGATGGGCCGTACAGGCTACACCGCCGAGGATGGCTTTGAGATCTACGTCCCATCCGACGAAGGCACCAGTGCATTCGTCTGGAACGAGATTCTCATTGCGGGTAAGGAGTTCGGGGTCGTACCGTGCGGCCTGGGCGCCCGGAATACGCTGCGGCTCGAAGGCAAGCTCCCGCTTTATGGCCACGAGATTTCCGATACGATTAATGTCTGGGAAGCTGGGCTGGATCGCTTCTGCAAAATGGAGAAAGCGGAATTTATCGGCCGCGAAGCTCTAGAAAATGCGAGGACCGCTGGAGTCAGGCGCACTCTCGTCGGCCTGGAAATGACACAACGGGGCATCGCCCGGGACGGATACAAGGTCCTGGACACTGCCGGCCGGGAGATTGGGTACGTAACCAGCGGGTCGCCAGCGCCGTACCTGAAAAAGAATATCGCGCTAGCCTACATACCGAAGGAGCTTGAAGCTGTAGGCACACCCTTGCAAGTGGAGATTCGTGGTCAAGGAGTAGGAGCGGTGATTGTCCCAACGCCATTCTACAAACGTCCAAAAAAATAGCGCGAGTCTTGCGGAGACCAGCAGCCAGGAGCGAGAAGCCTTATGCCTTATCCAACCGACCGTAAATACACCCGTGAACACGAATGGATTCAGGTGAACGGCAATTCCGCATCTGTTGGCATCACCGATTATGCCCAACAATCACTGGGCGACATCGTGTTCGTGGAGGCGCCAAAAGTGGGCGCGGAACTCACAGCGGGGAAAACTTTCGGCACAGTCGAATCTGTCAAGGCCGTGTCCGATTTGTTCGCCCCAGCGTCAGGCACAGTAACCGAGGTGAATGGCGAGCTGGCCACCGCCCCCGAGAAGGTGAATAGCGATGCCCACGGCTCCTGGATGGTGAGGATTACGCTCAAGAACCCAAGCGAGCTGGATGCCTTGCTCACGGCTGCAGATTATGAGAAGTACGTGGCAGAAGAGGCCGGACATTGAACGATGCCGATTGCCGATTGTTAATTGCCAATTGAGGCCCGATCCCGCAATTCTGTCCGCAATCGGCGATCGGAACTGGGCAGTCGAAGATTTCAGTGTGCTGCACTCACCATCCAACGTCCCTGAAGGTACATCTATATAACTTCTTATGCGCTATCTACCTAAATCGCCTGCCGACCGCGAAACCATGCTCAAGGCAATCGGCCTACGCTCGGTTGACGATCTGTTCGCACCCATTCCCCCCGAATATCGGCTGACCCGTGATTTGAAAATACCCAGGCAGATGGCGGAGTCGGAGATCGTGGATTTCTTTCGCCAGCGCTCGCGCGAAAACGGCGACGGCTATACCAGCTTTCTCGGCGCCGGGGCTTATTTCCACTACCGGCCCGTCATCATCGATTCCCTGATTTCGCGCGGCGAGTTCCTGACCGCCTACACTCCGTATCAGGCCGAGATCTCTCAAGGAACGTTGCAGTCCATCTTCGAATTTCAGACGATGATCTGCGAGTTGACCGGCATGGAAGTGGCGAATGCGTCCATGTATGACGGGTCGACCGCTGCCGCCGAAGCCGTGATGATGGCCGTTCGCCTTACCGGACGACGATCTGTCATGGTGGCGCGCACGTTACATCCGGAGTATCGGGAGGTCCTGGCGACCTACGCCACTCACCAGGGCATGCCGCTCTCCATCGCGAATTACGCCCAGGACGGCCGTCTGAATGTGCAGGAACTGGAAAAATCCATCACGCCTGAAACTGCCTGCGTTCTGGTGCAGTCACCGAACTTCTTCGGAATTGTCGAGGACATCGACGCCATCGCCCAGATCGCTCACCAGAACGGAGCCATGCTGGTGGTCTCGATCGCCGAAGCAGTTTCGCTGGGAATCATTGAGCCGCCACGGCAGGCCGATGTCATCGCCATGGAAGCGCAGTCGTTCGGGGTTCCGCTCGGATTCGGCGGACCGTATTGTGGAGTGATCGCAACGCGGGAGAAGAATGTCCGACAAATGCCCGGGCGCCTTGTGGGACAGACTGCCGACAAGCAGGGAAACCGGGGATTCGTTCTGACGCTGGCTACCCGCGAACAGCACATACGCCGGGAGAAGGCTACCTCGAACATTTGCACCAACCAGGCTTTGGTCGCACTGATGGTCAACATCTTCATGACCATCTACGGCCGGGTCGGATTGAAGGAGTTGGCGAAGCAGAATCTTGCAAAAACGGCCTACGCTGCCACCCATTTTGCCCGGCATGGCAAAGTGCTATTCGGCGGCTCGCCTCGGTTCAACGAGTTCGTGGTCGAGACTAGCGAAGATCCCTACGCGATTAACAGCCGGCTATTGGGACACAAGATGATTGGAGGCTTGCCCCTGAAGAAGTTTTATCCCGAGCTGGGGAATTCCTCCTTGTGGTGCTGTACGGAGCTGACGACCCGGTCGGCAATCGATACCGCCGTAGGGCTGGTCGCTGAGAGCGAGCGCTCGGTTCGCTCAGCCAAAGAGGAAGTGGAAGAGGTGACGCGATGAAGCCGAAGACTCGCAAGGCGACGCGTCACGTCAATCAGAATGAGGGTCTGATCTTCGAGAAGTCATCGCCGGGAAAAGCCGCATGGAAACTGCCTCCGCTGGACGTCCCGGAGGTGGACCCCGCCAGGCTCCTCGGCAACGCGGAAAGAAGAGATTTGGGCAACATGCCGGAGGTGAGCGAGATTGAAATTATCCGCCACTTCACGCGCCTGTCCACTTGGAACTATGCCATCGATCTAGGAATGTATCCTCTCGGCTCCTGCACCATGAAGTACAACCCGCGCGTCAACGAAGCGGTGGCGCGGGTGGAAGGAATTGCGAACGGGCATCCCTACCAGCCCGAAAAAATCTCCCAGGGCGCGCTCCAGATCATGAAGACCCTGAGCGAGTGCTTGATCGAGATTACCGGGATGGACGCGATTACTCTGCAGCCGGCAGCGGGCGCGCACGGTGAAATGACGGGACTGCTGATGGTGCGCGCGTATCACCAGTCGAAGGGAAATCCGCGAAAGAAGGTGTTGATTCCCGACTCCGCGCACGGCACCAATCCAGCCACCGCCGCCATGGTCAATTATGCGGTCGAAAATCTCAAGTCAGATGCTCGCGGCATGGTCGACCTGGCCTCGCTGAAGCAGCAGATGAATGAAGATGTCGCTGCCTTGATGTTGACCAATCCCAACACGCTCGGCGTTTTTGAACAGCAGATTCATGAGATCGCTGACATCCTGCACGCGAAGGGCGGCTTGCTCTACATGGATGGCGCCAATATGAATGCCCTGGTAGGCAAGGTCCGCCCCGGAGACTTCGGGGTCGACGTGATGCACCTGAATCTGCATAAAACGTTCTCCACGCCGCATGGCGGCGGAGGACCGGGGTCGGGACCCGTAGCCGTAAACAGGGCTCTCGAGCCCTTCTTGCCTGCCCCGGTTGTGGTCTCAAAGCCCGATGGGACGCTCGGTTTCGAATACAACCGTCCACATACGGTGGGGCGGGTACGTTCCTTCTATGGGAACTTTGGGATGTTTGTACGAGCTCTGGCCTACATTCAGGCGAATGGTCCTGACGGCCTGCGCGAGACTACCGAAGACGCGGTGCTCAACGCCAACTACATCCGCAAAGGCCTTGAGGGAATTTACGATCTGCCGTACTCCACGCCCAGCATGCATGAAGTGGTATTCAGCGATAAGCTGCAGGCGAAGAAAGGCGTTCGTACGATGGACATTGCCAAGCGGCTGATCGACTATGGCTTCCATCCCTACACCACCGCTTTTCCGCTGATTGTGCCAGGCGCGCTCATGATTGAGCCGACCGAGAGCGAGTCTAAGGAAGAGATGGATCTGTTCATCGAGGCCATGAAGTCGATTGCCGAAGAAGTCGAAGAAGATCCCCAAACCGTGCTGGACGCGCCGCATTCTACCCGCGTATCTCGCCTGGATGAAACCGCCGCCGCACGCAAGCCGGTGTTGCGTTGGAAACCCGGAAACTAGTAAGCAACTTCAAAATGCAGCAATTTGCAGTTCGTACGTCCCGTGCTCCCTCTTGACACATGTAGGGACAGCCTCGGGGGCTGTCCCTACGCGTGCCGCTATTTCGCGGTAATATCCACCGAAGCGCGCGTCGTCTCCCATTCCATATTCATGGTGCATCCGTTCCCGCTCTTTTCATAAGAGATGGTGAAATTCTCGACCGGGGATGATGTTTTTGAGACCTTCATATCGACGCGCGCCAGTTCGTCACTCTCATACTTGTAGGGAATGCCCCATTCACCAGTTTTCTTGTTGATGATCAAAGTCCATTTGTCTGCGTTGGGAATGGTGAAGATGGTGTATTTGCCGGCGGGAACATTCTTGCCGCCTACCGTAACGTCGGTGCTGGGAACGAACGTTGTCGCCTCATTAGCGCCGGTGCGCCACACTTTGCCATAGGGAACCAGTTCGCCGAAAATTTTGCGGCCCTTCATGCGGGGGCTGGAATAGTCCGTCTTGATAGTTTTGCCTCCACCCAAATCGCAGGTGGCGGACTCGGCTGGGCTGGGTTTTGCTCCACCCATCTGGGCGAAACCGGCGGCGGTGATCAGGAAAATGAAAAGCGTGAGGCCAGCGATTCTCTTCTGCATGTTTCCTCCAGGAGTAGTTCAGTGCCAATGCTTTGGACGTTGTCGAGTAAATATCGTCAGCGCACAAATTATGCTCCTCGCGGCCTCACGTTACAATCGATGCCATGCCAGTATTCGATGACAAACAGGAAGAATTGGAACATTACGAGACCATGATGGGCATCCCGCGAGGCCGGCTGGCAGTCACCATGGATATGATCACCGACGCCATGGCCCTGGTCGGCCAGCACGGCGTCTATTGCCAGAGCCAGCGCTGGCCGGGCAAGCCGGTGATGGACATTCAGATCATTATGAAAAATCTGACGGACGCGAAAGAGCTGATTCAGAGCGTAATGGAAGCGCTGAAAAAGCCCGTTTGATCAGCCGCTCTATGGTTTGACGCTGGCCATGACAACACCATGCGAAGCAACACGCGCTGAGAATTTCCCAGCGAATTTCCCAAGATCTTTGTGCTCCCATAGATCCCGCACCGCTGCGTTGAAACTCGCCGGATAACCCAAGTCGGTCCAATTCACTGTGATTTCCTGCTCCGCGCTGCCGCGATTCAGCAGCACTACGGCGCGGCTGCCGTCTTTGAGTTGCTTGGTCCAGACTTCCGCTTCTCCATTCTTAGCCACGCGCTCGCCTTCGCGCCCCAGCGCGTCCTGATCCACGGCGATCACTTCCTTGTTGGTCAGAATGTCATGGATCGAAGGAGTCATGGTGCGCAGATCGTTACCCGCAATCAGCGGTGCGGCCAAGATTGCCCACAGACTGAAGTGCGAACGATATTCAGTGTCACTCATCCCGCCGTTCCCCACTTCGAGCATATCCGGGTCGTTCCAGTGTCCCGGCCCTGCATAAGATTGCAATCCGACCTGCTCATCCAAAATTGCCAGCACACCATTGGAACAGCAACTTCCGTCCGGCCACTTTTCCTTGCCACCCCAGCGATCACTAATGTCCCCCGTGGTACGCCATAGATTTCCGCCGACTTCTTTTCCCCAGAGCCACGGCTTGGCAGTTCCCCATTCGCAAATGCTCAGCACGATCGGGCGGCCTGCGGTATCGAGCGCTGCGCGAATATTGGCGTATGAAGCTTTTGCATCCTGCGTAGTGGTGTGGCACCAGTCATATTTCAGATAATCCACACCCCAAGCCGCATATTGAATGGCATCCTGATACTCGTGGCCGAGGCCGCCGGGACGCCCCGCGCAAGTCTTCGATCCCGCATCGGAGTAGACACCAAACTTCAGCCCGAGCGAATGGATGTAATCGCCGACCGCTTTCATCCCATGCGGGAAGCGCTGCGGATCGACAACGATGTTGGCCTTCTCGTCGCGGCTCACCTGCCAGCAGTCGTCGATGTTCACGTATACGTAGCCGGCGTCTTTCATCCCCGACTTCACCACGGCATCGGCCATTCCCTTGATCATGTCCTCGCTGACGTTGCATTGGAATTTGTTCCAGGAATTCCAGCCCATGGGGGGACTGAGAGCGAGATTTGCCGATGGGGACGCGCCAGCCTGGGCGGAAGAGGAGAGAACGGCGAGGACGCACACGAAGAACATGGCAGAGAAGAATCCATTGATTTTCATGGGGAACGTTGTACCAGAACGGGTCGCAGATTGGTACTGCGCGCTCAGCCATTTACAATGCCGGGTTATTCCTCGTGGACAAGAAATCCGCTGGAGGCACTTCATGCGAAGACGTAGGTCGTTGCCGTCAATCATATTATTAGTTTGCAGCATTGCATTTGCCGGCTCCCGAGTGGAGGCGCAGACTGCAAAAACAGCTTTGGGAAGTTTTGAGGGTCACTATGACGTGGGAACGGTGCTCCATGCGGGCTCTGTCGCCTATGATCCTGCCAAGCAAATCTACACGCTCAGCGGCAGTGGCGAAAATATGTGGTTCGCTGCCGATGCTTTTCAATTTGTCTGGAAGAAGATGTCGGGGGACGTGACGCTCACGGCCGACATTAGCTTCCTGACCAAGACCGGCAACGAGCACAAGAAGGCAGTTCTCATGTTTCGCCAGAGCCTGGACGCAGACTCCGTCTATGCCGATGTAGCTCTGCATGCCAGCGGGCTTACTTCATTGCAATTCCGCGATGAAAGAGGCGCACTCACGCGAGAGATCCAGTCGAATATTTCCGCTCCAAAACGCCTGCGCATATCCAAGCGCGGAGACTATGTGTACATGGCTGTTGCCACTGATGGAGAGGTCCGGCCGGCGGGCGGATGGTTACGCATTCCGCTGCAGGGCACATTCTATGTCGGGCTGGGCGTCTGCTCGCACGACAAGGACATAGTGGAGCAAGCCGTATTCTCAAATGTCGTACTGAGGCAAGCCCGTCCCGCGTCCGGGGAGCCTGTTCTTTACAGCACGCTGGAAACGGTCACGATCGATTCCGCCGATCGGCGCGTTTCCTATCTTTCGCAAGGGCGCTTCGAGGCCCCAAACTGGACGCGCGACGGCTCTGCATTCCTGTTCAATCGGGAGGGCAGCCTCGAGCGTCTGCCGGTGAACGGCGACAAGCCCGTTGCCATCGACACCGGTTTCGCGACGCGCTGCAACAACGACCACGGTATCTCGCCCGATGGAACGCAGCTGGCGATCAGCGACAATGCGGAGGCAGATCATGAGTCGCTTGTCTACACAGTCCCGATCACGGGGGGCACTCCGCATCGCATAACGCAAAAATCTCCGTCGTACTGGCATGGTTGGTCTCCCGATGGCAAGACATTGGCCTTCGTCGGC
This sequence comes from Candidatus Sulfotelmatobacter sp., assembly GCA_036376495.1. Lineage (GTDB taxonomy): Bacteria > Acidobacteriota > Terriglobia > Terriglobales > Acidobacteriaceae > Sulfotelmatobacter. The sequence goes on from DASVAE010000064.1 coordinate 9,146, forward strand.
CAGCGGAATGGCGACTTTGATATTTATGCAATCCCGGTCGAGGGCGGGGAGGAGACGCGCCTGACTAGCGCAAAGGGCCTAGACGATGGCCCGGAGTATTCGCCCGATGGAAAATATATCTACTTCAATTCCGAGCGCACCGGCCACATGCAGATCTGGCGCATGAAGCCCGACGGCAGCGAGCAGGAACAGGTCTTCTCCGACGATCTCAATAACTGGTTTCCCCACATCTCGCCCGACGGGCAGTGGATGGTGTTTCTCACCTACCAACGGGATGTGACCGGTCATCCTGAAAACAAAGACGTGATGCTGCGCGTGATGTCGCTGGCCGACAAAAAGATTAGCGTACTGGCGAAGCTGTTTGGAGGGCAGGGAACCATCAATGTCCCTTCGTGGTCTCCTGACAGTAAGCGGCTGGCATTCGTTAGTTACATGCTTTTACCGCAGGAATAAGTGCTGAATGACGCGAACTGATCTGATGCGGCCGCCAATTCACCGAAAGGTCCAACCAATCGTCAGCTAGTGTCCGACTCTCTCGTCGAGGAACTTCGCCATCAGTTCCAGTGCCTCTCGGGTTTCCGGAAGTTGGAAGTGATACCAGAATGCATGCGGCAGGGCCTCGAACACGACCAGCTGTGAGTCATTTCCTGCGCGCAGCAAAGCACGGTGGAAGATGGCAGTGTCGCTCAGCAGCAGGTCCCGAGTGCTGGTGACCAGCAGGCTGGGCGGCAAACCGTGCAGGTCGGCATAATAAGGCGAGAGGATGGGGTCCTTGCGATCCGTCTTGCCGACATATTCATGGTCGGGAAGATGATTTGGATCGGTGGGCTGCAATTGGCCCGGAAAGCCGTTCAAAGCGAACAACTGCCTCGCATCACCGACTTGGCTGAAGTCAGCCAGCGCTGAAAAGATGCCAAGGGCACCAGGAAGAGGCTGGCCCAACTGTTTGAGACGAACCGTGACTTCGGCGGTGAGAATCGCTCCCGCGGAGGTTCCGAAAATCCCGATGTTGCGCGGCTTGTATGTCTTCAGGAGTTCCCGGTAAACGGCGACAACGTCGTCGACAGGGGCCGGAAATGGATTCTCCGGGGCGAGTCGATAGTAGACGGATACGACTTTGATCTTCGCGAGGTTAGCGATGGGCACGCCTTCAATGAGCGATCCAGAGTCGCTGTTGAAACCTCCGCCATGGAGATTGATCAGCACCCGGTTACGATTCGAGTCCGGCGTCGAAAGCGGTGTGATCACGTCCGTGCGCACTCCCGCAATGTTTAGTTCCTGCACATTCACGGGAAAGAGCCTGCGCGCCTCGGCGGAATTCTTGGCTCGCCACTCGTCCGTACGCGCGCGCCGCTCCGCCAGAGTCTCAGGTCCGGGAGTATTGCGGGTTAGCGACTCGAGCCATGTCTGTGCCTCTGGGCTGATGGTAGTGGGCATCGGTACCACACGAGTGATATGAGCCGTTCCATCTGGGTCGAAGGTCGCGGAATCTTTTTGGGGAGCCGAAGATTGTGCCGCCAGCGATGTAGCTAACAATATAACCAGCAGTCCCGCAGTATTTGTTTTCATCAGAATCCCGGAGCGATGCCCTTAGAGTAGCAGGGCTACCCCTGTGTTCCTCTGTACCCCTGAGGATGTTAAGCCAGCGTGAACTTCCCCCGCTCAATCATCTTCTGCGCAATCTGCTGCCGCAGTTCCACGGTATTGAAGGGTTCATATTTCGCCAGTCGCCGGAGGATCGCCAATTGGGTCCGCAGCATGTCGCCATCCGCCACTGCTGCAATGATCTTGCGCGCCGCAGACTCGACCTTTTCCATCGCCTGCGCCAGATACACGCGTGTCATCGCAATCGGCATGGCGGCGGCCTCCCCCTTCGACGCCTCAATCTTCTGCGCGCGGAGCACTGCTGTTTCCATGGCGTAGGCTTCAATGGTCATATCGGCGATTGCGCCCATGATTTCCTGCTGATCCTGAATTGCCTGCATGTATTTCTGTGTGGCCGCGCCCGCGGCAAACAAGCCGAGTTTTTTTGCCCGGGCCACGAGCTTACGTTCTTCCGCCAGCGGGCCTTCTGGCTCTTCCGTCGCGGAAGGTCCTGAGAGTACCTCGTCCATCAGTTGCTTAATAGCCGGCATCAGGGGCAATTGGCCGCTCATCGCACGTTTCAGCAGAAAACTGGTAATGATGAGCCGGTTGATCTCATTGGTGCCTTCGAAAATTCGATTGATGCGAGCATCGCGATAGGCGCGTTCTGCCGGATACTCCTCCACAAATCCGTAGCCCGCGTAAATCTGCAGGGTCTCATCCACGATGTAGTCGATCATCTCCGAGCCCCACACCTTAATGATGGAGCACTCCACGGCGTACTCCTCAATGGCTTTCAACGTCTGCTTCGCTGCGTCGGTAGTGGATTTGTCTACTTCACTGAGCGCCGCATCCATCAATGCGACCGTGCGGTACACGAGCGATTCGCCCACATAAATCAGCGTCGCCATGTTAGCAATCTTTTCGCGCACGAGCCCGAAGTCCGCAATTACCTTGTTGAAGGCCTTGCGCTGCTTGGCGTAGCCAATGGCATTTTCGAGCGATACTCGCCCGCCTCCAACGCACATGGCGCCCAGCTTGAAGCGGCCGATGTTGAGAATGTTGAAAGCGATCAAATGCCCTTTGCCAATCTCGCCCAGCAAATTCTCGGCCGGAACCTTGCACTCGTTCAGAATGATCGGGCAGGTCGAAGACCCGCGGATGCCCATCTTGTGCTCTTCCGCGCCGACCGAGAATCCCGGAGAGTCTTTTTCCACCAGGAAGGCCGTGAACTTCTCGCCGTCAACCTTAGCAAAGACTGTAAACAGATCGGCGAAACCCGCGTTGGTAATCCACATCTTCTCGCCGTTCAGAATGTAGTGCTTGCCATCCGGGGACAGCGTCGCCCGCGTGCGGCAATTCATTGCGTCCGAGCCTGAGGTCGATTCCGACAGCGCATAGGCGCCAACGATTTCTCCGGCGCCGAGCCGCGGCAGATATTTCTTCTTCTGTTCTTCTGTCCCGAAGTAAACAATCGGTAGAGTGCCGATTCCCGTATGGCCGCCCCAAGTGGTAGCAAATCCGGCGTATTTCGCGATGTGATCGGCAATAACGGCGGCCGTGACCTTATCCATCTCCAGCCCGCCATACGCCTCCGGAATCTCCACCGAACTTAGCCCAAGTTCGCCCGCCTTCTTCAGCAGATCGCGCGTTATGGAAAAATCTTTGTGCTCAATCTTCTCGATACTAGGCACGATCTCGTTCACGGCGAACTCCTCCGCCGTTTGTCCAA
>DASVAE010000065.1:0-7934 GCA_036376495.1 Candidatus Sulfotelmatobacter sp.
GTGAGTAGCGGCAGTGGCGCCGCGGATCGCACGGCCGACTTCGGTAGAGCCGGTAAACGCGATCTTATCCACATCGGGATGCTTGACAAGCGCTTCCCCGGTGGAACCGTCGCCGGTGATGATGTTCACCACGCCGCTGGGGAGTCGCGCTTCCTGGCAAAGTTCGGAGAACGCCAGAGCGGTCAGCGGGGTGAACTCGGCGGGCTTTAGCACGACCGTGTTGCCGGCAGCGAGCGCCGGAGCAATCTTCCATGCCAGCATAAGCAGCGGAAAGTTCCACGGAATCACCTGCCCGACAACTCCGCAGGGTTCATGATCGGGGAATTCCTGATCCAGCAATTGAGCCCACCCGGCGTGATAGTAAAAATGCCTTGCGACGAGTGGGATATCAATGTCGCGGCTCTCACGGATGGGCTTGCCGTTGTCCATGGTCTCGAGCACGGCGAGCAGGCGCGAATGCTTTTGAACGAGCCGCGCCAACGCATAGAGATAACGCGCACGCACATGGGCAGTCAGTGCTCGCCACTTTGGAGCGGCACTGCGCGCCGCCTTGACGGCGGCGTCAATGTCCGCGGCCCCTCCCTGCGCCACCGTAGCCAGCTTCTCACCGGTGGAGGGATCAAATGTGTCGAAGTATTCTGCTGCTGCCGGTTCTCGCCAGGTTCCATCGATGAATAGCCCGAACCGCCGGTGATGACGATCCAGCCAGGCTGCCGCTTCCTTGGGATCTTCAGGCGCGGGCCCGTATTCCATGCTGGCGAATTTTTCGGCAATGCTCATTTCAGCGGCTTCTATGCAATCGGATGCCGATACTCCGCGGAGTATCGTCCGGTGACATGATGCTCCAATTGTCGCTCAATGTCGCCCAGTAATCCGCTGGCGCCGAAGCGAAACATCTCCGCGCGCAGCCATGAATCACCCAGTTCTTCCTTCATCATCGCAAGCCAGTCGATGGATTGTTTCGCGGTTCGAATGCCTCCTGCCGGCTTGAACCCGACTGCCATTCCCGTCCTCTGCGCATATTCGCGAATCGCGCGAACCATCACCAAACTGACCGGCAAAGTAGCATTGACCGATTCTTTTCCGGTCGAGGTTTTAATGAAATCTGCGCCCGCCATCATGGCCACGAAACTGGCGCGAGCCACATTCCGCAACGTGAGTAAATCCCCCGTTCCCAGAATGACCTTCATGTGAGCAGGCCCGCAGGCCTGTTTGAAGGCTGCAATCTCGTCGTACAACGCCTGCCAGCGGCCGCCGAAGACATGCGCCCGAGTGATCACGACATCGATTTCATGGGCGCCCGCTTCCACGGACCGGCGGATCTCGGCGACTCGTTCCACCAGCGGGGAGAGGCCTGCGGGGAATCCGGTAGATACAGCTGCCACATGGATATCGCTGCCCTCCAGCGCCTGCAGGGCCGTCTCCACAAACGTGTGATACACACAAATGGCTGCGACCTGGATTCCAAGTTGCTGAACGCCGAGTCTCTCTAGGAGTTCCTGCTGAATGGGATGGCGTCCCTTAGCACATAAGCGGCGCACTCGCTCTTCCGTATCGTCTCCCGAGAGAGTGGTCAGATCCATGCACGTAATGGCTCGCAATAGCCATGCCGCCTGCCATTCTTTTTTCACCGTCCGGCGAGCAACCTGGGACTGCGCGCGCCTTTCGACTGCGCTGGTATTCACGCGAATTTCCTGCACCCAGTTCAAATCCAGCGGAATACCGGAGTTGTGAATCAGAGCTTGTCCGTTGAGCGATGCGATCGCATTCGCAGATTGCGGATCATGAGTTTCGACCCGGTTCTCCGAACTGCGAGCGAGCTGGGAATTGATTTGATCACTCGACATCGTGATTGTGTTCCGTGCGTGATCAGGGCGGATCCGCGCTGCAATTGTACGGCACGCCACGCACACAACGCGAGATCATGCCCTAACCGTGAGATGCACGAGGGTGCAAGAAGAATCCAAAAAAACAGGAGGTCAGGGTTTACAATGGCGCACGACTTTGGTCCCAGTCGCACTTCACCGGATATGCCCAAAGCAAAGCTTTCGCCGGACGTGCGGAAGGAACTCGAAGCCGCCGCAGCCCAGGTCATGAACAATGCGCACGCGCCCTATTCGAATTTCCATGTGGGAGCCGCCGTGTTGCTCACGAACGGGAAAATCTATTCGGGTTGTAACGTGGAGAACGCGTCCTACGGCATGACCAACTGCGCCGAACGGACAGCAATTTTCGCGGCAGTCGCTGAACTCGGACCCAAAATTGAGATCCAGGCGGTTGCGGTCACCAACGACAAAGGGGTGGCCTGCGCCCCGTGTGGTGCTTGCCGGCAAGTGATCTACGAGTTCGGCCCGGATGCCACCGTCTTCTTTCAGGGCGCCAGCGGCCCCAAAGAGGCTCACATTACAGAACTCCTTCCGGAAGGATTCCGCCTCCAGTGAGCCAGCTGAACTCCGTAAAATCGGAATTCCGCGCCGTCGAAGTCATCCGCAAGAAAAGGGATGGGATCGAACTTTCCCCGGCTGACATTGAGGGATTGGTGAACGGCTATACGTGCGGGGACATCCCGGATTACCAAGTTTCTGCGTGGCTGATGGCAGTGGTCCTGCGCGGGATGACACGCGCGGAAACAGCTACCCTCACGGATGCGATGCTTCACTCCGGCGAGGTGCTGGATCTGACGTCGCTGCCCGCGCGAAAAGTGGACAAACATTCTACCGGCGGTGTGGGCGATAAGACCTCTCTAGTGCTCGCGCCTCTGGTAGCCGCGGCGGGAATCGCCGTTCCGATGATCAGCGGCCGTGGGCTGGGCCACACCGGCGGCACGCTCGATAAGCTTGAGTCCATTCCGGGCTTCAATGTGAACTTACCGGTCGCCGAATTCCGGCGAGTGCTCGAAGCCTGCGGCTGCGCCATGATTGGCCAGACTCCGGAGATTGCCCCCGCCGATCGCAAGCTCTACGCGCTGCGCGACGTGACCGGCACAGTGGAGAGTCCTTACCTGATTTGCGCTTCAATCATGAGCAAGAAACTGGCGGAGGGAATCGACGCGCTGGTGCTCGATGTGAAGACGGGCTCAGGCGCCTTTATGAAGAGCGAAAAGGACGCAGTCTTCCTGGCAGAACTTATGGTGGAAACGGGCCAGCGCATGGGCAAGCACGTCATCGCACTGATCACCGATATGGATCAGCCGCTGGGAAAGAACATCGGGAATGCGCTCGAGATCGTGGAAGTTCTTCAAGTCTTGCGTGGTGGCGGGCCTGAGGATCTGAAAGAGTTGTGTCTCCACACCGCCGGCTGGATGCTGCATCTGGGAGGAGCGGCAAAAAGCGTCGCCGAAGGAAAGCGGCAGAGCGAGCAGTTACTTTCTTCCGGGAAGGCGCTGGAAAAATTCCGCCAGATGGTCCAATTGCAAGGGGGCGATCCCCGGGTGGTGGATGATCCCAAGCGGCTCCCGCAGGCCCGAGCAAGCGAGCACGTGGTCAGTGCGAAGAACGGTTTCGTTTCCGGCATGCAGTGCGAACAGATTGGAACCGCCTGCGTGATTCTTGGCGGAGGACGCGAGCGCAAGGAAGATTCCGTCGATCCGGCGGTGGGGATCGTGTTACACAAAAAAGTCGGAGATGCTGTCGCCGCCGGCGAGCCGCTTGCCACCATCTACTACAACAACGACGAGCGCCTCGACCGCGCGCGCCAGATGATCGCTGCAGCTTGCGTCATCGCCGATGAGGCGCCCTCGACCAGACGGCCGCTGATTCACCGAGTCATCCAAAGATCGGGAGAAACCCGCTGAATGGGACGGTTCACGGGCATTCTCGGGATTCTTTCTATGCTGGCGCTGGCATTCATTTTCTCCACGAATCGCCGCGCCATTCGGCTGAAGACCGTGGCGTGGGGACTCGGCTTGCAATTCGTTTTCGCAGTTTTTGTCCTGAGGATTGATGCTGGCCGCATGGCGTTTCAGAAAGCCGGCAACGCTGTCACCACGCTGCTTGGCTACGCTTACGCTGGATCACATTTCGTTTTTGGGGATTTAGCGAAACCGGGTTCGCAACTGGGCTACTTCGCTTTCGGCGTGCTGCCCACCGTCATCTTTATCGCCGCATTCTTTGCTGTGCTCTATCACTTCGGCATCATGCAAATCATCATCCGCGTGTTTGCCTGGGTAATGACTCGCGTCATGGGTGCGAGCGGAGCCGAATCGCTGAACGTCGCCGCCAGCATCTTCATGGGGCAGACGGAAGCGCCGCTGACGATCCGGCCGTTTCTGCCCGATCTGACCCGGTCGGAGTTGATGACCGTGATGACCAGCGGTATGGCGCATGTTTCGGGCGGCATTATGGCTGCGTACATCGCATTCGGCATCGATCCCAAACATTTGCTCAGCGCGGTGATTATGACCGCTCCCGGGACATTGCTAATGGCCAAAATGCTCGTCCCCGAAACCGAACAGGCCAAAACCGCGGGCCAAGTTGTGATGAGCGCCGAAGAGGAAAAAACAGAGAAGGAAGAAAATCTTCTGGGCGCGATCGCACGTGGCACCACCGACGGTCTGCATCTGGCGCTCAATATCGCTGCCATGTTGATTTCATTTCTCGCCTTGATCGCGCTGACCAATGGAATTATGGGCGGCATTCACAATCACATCCGCTATTTCCCGCACAGTCTGGAGCAGGTCTTTGGTTACCTGTTCTGGCCCATTGCGTGGGTGATTGGGATTCCGGCACAAGACTGTGCGGCGGTGGGAAATCTGCTCGGCATACGCATGGTGTTGAATGAACTGGTGGCTTTTTCGCAACTGGGAGATCAGAAGGCGCTGCTGGACCCGCGTACGGTAACCATTGCCACGTTCGCGCTGTGCGGATTTGCCAATCTCAGCTCGATTGGAATTCAGATCGGCGGCATCGGTGCACTGGCGCCGAACAAGAGGGGCGAACTCGCGCGTCTTGGCTTTCGCGCCATGATTGCGGGAACGATGGCCAATTTGATGTCGGCTTCGATTGCAGGAATGCTGCTCTGATTACCTGACTACTCGGAATTCAACCAAGGACTTGATCGCGTGAAACGACATCCTGGGCTGTCCGCTGTGCTCCTATCAATTCTCTCGTTACCCTTCGCCCTGGCAAATGCACAATCACCACAAAGAGTAATTATCGATACCGATCCCGGCGTCGATGATGCATTCGCAATTCTGCTCGCGCTCAACTCCCCGGAATTGAAAGTCGAGGCGCTCACCGTTGTTCCAGGGAATGTGGATGGGCGTCAGGGTTTGGAGAATGCTCTGAAGATCGCATCTCTGGCCGGCCGCTGCGACGTGATGGTAGCTGGCGGGGCGAAGCACCCTCTCAATCAGAAGTTAATTACGGCTCAGTACTGGCATGGGCCGAATGGACTCGCCGGCGTGGAACTGCCTGCCTCCAAATGCAAAGCGGATTCGCGTTTCGGTCCCGACCTCATCATCGAACTAGTTCACCAGTACCCGCACCAGATCACGCTGATTCCCGTTGGCCCTCTGACCAACATCGCGCTGGCAGTCTCGAAAGATCCCTCGATCGTGCCGCTGGTGAAAAATATCGTGATCATGGGCGGATCAGTTACCGGCGGCAACGTGAACGGCGCGGCAGAGGCAAACATTTATAACGATCCCGAAGCTGCGGCGATCGTGTTCAATGCCGGATGGATGGTTACGATGATCGGCTCCGATGTGGGTGAACGTACTTTGATGACGCGAAAGGATATTGCGCACTTGCAGGCGGTGCATGGGCCGGAGAGCGATTTTGTCGCGAAGTTGGCCGATTTCTATCTGACGCGCTCCGAGAAGAGCGGATATCAAGGGGCCGCCATGTACGACCCGCTCGCGGTCGCCACCGCCATTGATCCCGGCCTGGTGACGCTCAAAGACATGCACGTGGATGTGGAGACGCGAGGCGAATTCACGCGCGGTGAAACCGTCGCCAACCGCATGGGCTCAGATGAAAACAATGTACTGCATGGGGATCATTACGAAATCGAGGGCGTGATCGAGTTGAAGCCGAACGCGAGGGTTTGCCTGGCCTCGGATGCGGATCGCTTTCTCAAACTGTTTATCAGTCGCATTAAAGGGAAATGAGCCATGAGCGTGACGATCCCTGCCCCTGCCCCCTGCTCCAATTTTCAGCCGTTGGCCCGCGCAACTAGCAGAATGGCCAGCCCGTAGAACACAAACATAAGCGCCAGGTAAATTTTGGCGCGAAATCCAGAGCCCGCAAACTCCTTCCACGCCAGGACACCCCACAATGCGGCGACCATCGGCGCCGACTGGCCGATGGCATACGAGATTGCTTGTCCCGTAAGTTTCCCGGCGGTGAGACTGAAAACAGTGCCCGTGCCCCAGATCGCGCCACCCAGAAGCCCCAGCAGATGCCCGGAAGGCGAGCCGCGGAAGAATCCTCCCAAGCCCACCGGTTCTCCCACCAGCGGATGCTTCATGAAGTACAGATTCCAGATAAAACACGAAAGCAAAGCGCCCAGAGTGAGAAACACCGCCGCGCTGTAGGGACTAAGTGAGTTGCCGCGAGTCATCGCGTAAGTCATAAATGGGTTCCACAACCCCATGAGAACTCCCGACACCACGCACGTGATCAAACTTTTTCTGGAAAAATTGCGGCTCGTACTCGGCAGGCTGCCGTAGGCCTTTCCATCAAGGATTACCGCAATCAGCGCACAAACAACGCCAATGCCCAGGAATAGCGGATTGCCTTTCTGCTCCAGCGAATAGCTCAAGACCACGCCCACCACCAGAGCAATTCCGATGGAAATCGGAAAAGCAATCGCAAGTCCAGCCATATCGATCGCCGCGACCAATAGCAAGTTGGCAAGGTTGAAGATTGCGCCGCCGATCAGGGTGGAAATAATGTTCGACTTATCAGCAGATTGTAAGTTGCTTACAAAGCTGGAAGAATCGTGGCCGCTGCTCCCCATCGTCAAAGCGAGAATCAGCGAAATCAAAAAAATGCCAATCGCATAATCCCAATAGAAAAGTTCGAACCGGTAATTCTTCACGCCTTTGAAAGTGTTGGCCCACGACCCCCAACAGACTGCGGCAGTAATCATCATGATCAGGGCAATGCCGAAACTTTCCGGTGTGAACATGCGCTCTCCGTTGGAAAACGTGTAACTCTACACCGCTTTTGAATGAGCTACAAGCGACATTGCTTCTGAGCTTTTTACGCGGATGTTGCCGAGATTCCTCACTGATCTGGACACCTCGTCCCATCACGCGATCGTGTTCATCAACCAAAGTCCTACTTCAACTCAAGGCGCCCGCACGACAGCAGAATGGAGACGGCTGCGGGGCTGGGAGCGCGGTTGACACGCCCTAGGACTCTCAATAGACTCGGCCTTCGCCGAAAGGAGACTCATAGCATCTATGGCGAAACGTCCTCGCGTCGCGGTGGTCGGCAGCGCAAATATTGACCTGACAACGTTTGCCGAGCGCTTTCCCAAGCCCGGAGAAACCATCTTCGGTCAGAGTTTCAATCTCGGTTTCGGCGGCAAGGGGGCCAATCAGGCAGTAGCCGCTCGTCTGTGCGGCGCCGATGTATTTATGGTGGCCCGCGTGGGCAGCGATCTGTTCGGCCCCGCCACCATCGAAAACTTCCGCAAGCAGGGAATCGATGCTACGTATGTGCAGCAGGTCGAGGGAGTATCCAGCGGCGTGGCGCCGATTTTTGTGGAGCCCAGCGGGCAAAATCGGATCCTTGTAGTCAAAGGTGCCAACGACGCGATCAAGCCGGTGGATGTCGATGCCGCCGCAGACACGCTCAAATCTGTGGACTGCATCGTGCTGCAGTTCGAAATTCCGATTGAGACGGTGTATTACACCATTGCGTTTGCCCGAAAGCATGGGATCCGTTGCATTCTCAATCCCGCACCCGCACAAGCAGTCGAGATGG
>DASVAE010000066.1:0-62031 GCA_036376495.1 Candidatus Sulfotelmatobacter sp.
CGCATCGCAGGAATTCAGCGAGTACCTGAAGTTTTATCCCAATACCGATCTCGCCGGAAACTCCTACTTCTACCTGGGTGAAATCCAGTTCCGCGCGGCGAACTATCAGCAAGCGGTGCAGAGCTACGACCAAGTACTGCAAAATTTCCCCAGCGGGAATAAAGCTGCCTCGGCTCAGCTGAAAAAGGGATTTGCACTAATCGAACTGGGTAAGCAGGATGACGGCGTCGCCGAATTGCGGCACGTGGTTCAGCGCTATCCGCATTCGCCCGAAGCGTTGCAGGCGCGCGAGAGAATGCGCAAGCTTGGAGTCTCAAGCACCAGGGGCTAGACGCGGTTGTGGCTGCGTTTGGGAGTCTTGTGTTTCGTCGCCTTGTGGGCCTTGTGTTTGTGGACCTTGTGATGCTTCACGCTCGTGAGCGTCGCGTGTGAGGTATCCGCCAGCACCAAACCGCTGAGTAGGCAAACCCCCGCCAGCATCAAAACAAACCTTTTCATATACCCTCTTTCACGGGGAAGCTGCTTCGGAAAATACTATTCTAATCAACAACGCCAAAGCATAGACTGGCTCTCATGAATCATAAGAACCTTGATCAGGATTCGGCGAAGGGTGCCACGGAAACGGAAGATCACAAGACTCCCGGAAACGCCGCTTTGCAGGGCCAGTTAGGCCATCGCGACCAGGACCCGAGAGTGAAGGGAAATGATACAGACTTCCCCGAACCAGGGGAGAACTCCGAACATACCGGCGAGCCCGAGCGCAAGACTGCGTAAAACAAGACTGAGGGCTGCCCCTGCTTCCTGTCCCCTGAGGTTGCTACCGCAGTTCTTCCATGCAAGCATCCAGCACTGCCTTGCCTGGACGAGTGATTGAATCAGGCAATGTGGCCAAAGGCTGGTCCACCACGTTCAGCATATCCAGGAAGTTCGCCGCTTCCGGGTTCACGTAGAACACTCCGGTGAGCACCTCGCCCTTGTCGTGTGCCTCCGTCAATCGCGTCATGGCGCGAATTTTGTCGGTGGGATCGTAATCCTCTTCCAATTTGCGCAAATGCAGCCGTGATCCATCATGCATGGTAACGGCAACGGTCGAACCCGGATCGTACTCCACGTTGATGTCCTCAAAGTGCGGCACGAAGCTCACATCCTGCAGAGTCTCTTCGTGTTCCTTCACGTACTTGTACGACTTGGTCGAACCTTCGTGATCGTTGAAGGTCACGCAAGGAGAAACCACGTCGAGCATGACTGTCCCCTTATGCGCGATGGCCGCCTTCAGCATGGCGCTAAGTTGCTTTTTATCCCCGGAGAACGAGCGTCCCACCAGCGTTGCCCCCAACTGGATGGCCAGCGCACACGTATCAATCGGCGGCAGATCGTTGACCACGCCAGTCTTCAACTTCGATCCCAGGTCGGCGGTCGCGGAGAACTGCCCCTTGGTAAGGCCATACACTCCGTTGTCTTCGATTATGTAAATGATCGGTAGATTGCGCCGCATCAGGTGGACGAACTGCCCGATCCCAATAGAAGCGGTGTCGCCGTCCCCGCTGACTCCAATGCAGACCAGCTTGCGATTCGCCAGCAAGGCCCCGGTTGCCACCGATGGCATGCGCCCGTGCACGGCATTGAAGCTGTGCGAACGGCTCAGGAAGTACGCGGGAGTCTTCGACGAGCACCCGATGCCGCTGGGTTTGATCACGAACTCCGGCTCGACGCCCATCTCAAACATGGCTTCGATTATGCGTTCGGAAATCGCGTTGTGCCCGCATCCGGCGCAGAGCGTGGTTTTTCCGCCTTTGTACTCAATCACCGTAAGTCCAATGCGGTTGGTCTTGGGACCGGGTGCGGTGGTTCCGGGTTCCACGGTAGTGGACGACATCTATTTGCCCTCCATGCTGGTCAGTTCGTCAGTGATGGACCGCGCGTCCAGCGGCAGCCCGGTAATATGCGCGATGCTGCGCAGCCGCGTAATCAGTTCCGGTTTCAAATCGAGCTTGAGCAAGCTGAGCATCTGCGCGTCACGATTCTGCTCGACGACGTAAATGCGCTCGTGCTGCTCGATAAACTCGTGCACTTCGCGGGTGAACGGATATGCGCGCAGCCGCAGGTAATCGGTTTCCATCTGGTATTCATCGCGCAGCTGATCGCGGCTTTCGGTGATTCCCCAATGCGAGGTGCCGTAACCAATAATCCCGATCTTCGCGTTGTTGCCTTTGGTGAGTTCCGGCCGGGGAACGAACGAGCGCGCCGTTTCAAACTTGCGGTTCAGCCGCTCCATATTGTTCTCGAAGTCGTCCGCGCGTTCGCTATACAGCGCCTTCTCATTGTGTCCGCTGCCGCGCGCGAAGTACGCAGACGCGGGGTGCGGTGTGCCGGGCAGCGTGCGGTACCCAATTCCGTCTCCATCTACGTCCTTGTATCGAGCAAATCCGCCCAGCTTGTCGAGATCTTCCTTGCTCAGCACCTTGCCGCGCTGAATCGGAGCAGTCGGGTACTGGAACGGATCCGACATCCAGTTGTTCATGCCCAGGTCCAGATCCGACATGACGAACACCAGCGTCTGAAACTGCTCTGCCAGATTGAAGGCGTCGGTGGCCATGGCGAAGCACTCTTCCACCGAAGCGGGAATCAGCATGATGTGCTTGGTGTCTCCGTGCGATAGAACTGCGGTCGAAAGAATATCGCCCTGCGAAGTCCGCGTGGGCAGGCCAGTGGAAGGTCCGACCCGCTGAATGTCCCAGATTACACCCGGAACCTCGACGTAATATGCGAGCCCCGCAAATTCCGACATCAGAGAAATTCCCGGTCCGGCCGTCGCGGTCATGGACCGCGCGCCCGCCCAGCCTGCACCGATGACCATGCCAATCGCGGCCAGTTCATCTTCTGCCTGTACGATGGCGAACGTCGCCTTGCCGTCCGCGCCGATTCGGTATTCCTTCATGTACTCGATCATGGTCTCAACCAACGACGATGACGGAGTGATCGGGTACCATGTGACCACCGTGCACCCCGCGAACATGCAGCCTAAGGCGGCCGCGGAGTTGCCATCAATGATGATCTTGCCCGCGGTCTTGTCCATGCGCTCGATGTAGAAAGCGCCGCGCTTCTGTAGGTTCGCCTTGGCGTACTCGAAGCCCGCCTGCGCCGCCGCCAGGTTCAGGTTGGCAGCCTTCACTTTCTTGGCAAACTGCTTGCGAATCGCCTTTTCGACCTCGGCCATGTCGATGGTCAGCAGGCACGCCACGACACCTACGTAAACCATATTTTTGACCAGTTTCCGCAGCTTCGCCTCGGCACATACCTGGGCTACGATCTTGTCGTATGGCACAGAGTAAAAAATCAGATCATCGCGCAGCTTGTGCAATTGCAGCGGTTCGTCGTAGAGCACCGAAGCGCCCGCGGCCAGGGACATCGTGTCTTCCACCGCCGTCTCGGGATTCATGGCCACCAGGAAATCGATCTCCTTCTTCCGCCCGATGTACCCGTTCTTGTTGGCGCGAATCGTGTACCACGTCGGCAGTCCCGCAATATTCGACGGGAACATGTTCTTGCCGGATACTGGCACGCCCATTTGAAAGATACTGCGGAGGAGAACTGTGTTGGAGCTCTGTGAACCCGACCCGTTGACCGTCGCGACTTGAATGCTCATGTCATTGACGATCCGCTTCTGCCCAGTGCCGCCGGTCGATCCTCGGGGCACTACATCCGTTGTGGCCATCCCTATACCTTCCTTAAATTAGTGGGCGGTACCCACTCGCCCGGAGTTATAGATTGCAAGAGAGTAAACCCCATTATACGGCGGCGGGGCCGGTGAATTGGGCAAATCGCCCGTCTGTCGCCCGGAGGAACCTGCTTGAGAAACGAGGGAAGAAGTTCGCGGACTACTCGGTTTTGAAAAACTGGGCGATCGTCCGGAATTTATTATATCGTGATGCGACCAATTCGGCAGGGGGCAGTTTCTTCAGTTCGGCCAGATGCTTCTGCAGGCTGACGTCCAGCAGGTTGGCGGCCGCCTCATGATCGCGATGCGCCCCTCCTTCCGGCTCTGGAACAATGTCGTCCACACAACCGAGTTCCTGCAGGTCCGTAGCCGTGATCCGCATGGCTTCGGCCGCCAGTTCCTTCTTAGTGGCATCCCGCCACATGATGGCCGCGCAGCCTTCAGGAGAGATCACGG
The DNA here is from genome assembly GCA_036376495.1 of Candidatus Sulfotelmatobacter sp. GTDB lineage: Bacteria > Acidobacteriota > Terriglobia > Terriglobales > Acidobacteriaceae > Sulfotelmatobacter. The sequence continues at coordinate 4,175 of DASVAE010000066.1, forward strand.
AATAGATGGAATTCTCCATCATCAGCACCCGGTCCGCCACCGCGATCGCCAGTGCCCCGCCGCTGCCGCCAACCCCGATCACGGTCGCAACGATGGGGACTTCCAGGCGCGCCATCTCGCGCAGGTTGTAAGCGATGGCCTCGGCCTGCCCGCGCTCTTCGGCGTGAATCCCGGGATAAGCGCCGTCGGTGTCGATCAGGGTGAAGATCGGCCGCTTGAACTTCTCGGCAATCTGCATCACTCGAATCGCCTTGCGATAGCCCTCGGGATGCGGCGTCCCAAAATTGCGGAAGACGCGCTGCTTCATGTCGCGCCCCTTCTGCGTACCCACCACCAGCACTTCTTCCCCATGAAAACGGGCCATACCGGTGATGATGGCGGCATCGTCGCCGAAACCCCGGTCGCCGTGAATCTCGCTGAAGTCGGTAAAGACCCGCTCGATGTAGTCCAGGCTCTGCGGCCGTTGCGGGTGCCGCGCCAGTTCGGTCTTCTGCCAGGCCGTGGGCGGAGCGTTCATCTCCTGGCGCAGGTGATCGATGCGCTCCTGCAGTTTCGCGATCTCCCGCCGCGCCGCGTCGGTGGGTCCATTCGACTCCATCTCCGCCACTTGGCGTTCGATCTGCTCGAGTTCCTGCTGCGCTTTTTCCGTAGGTGCCATGCCATGCCTCAGCTGATGATGCGAACGCTGCCGCGCCCGCATAGCTGTTCGACCCGGGCGATGAAGTTGCGATCTGGAAGCACATTATAGCCGTCCGCCTCCATTACCACCATGAAATCGCCCTGCCGTTCGATGTCAAACAGCACCTTGGCCTCACCTTTGCGCTCCGTGAAGAGGGCATGCAGATCGTCAATCGTGTTTTCCCCGGCCGTGTCCACCATAACGCGAATGCGCAGCGCCCGTGGCAGTGGCACCTTAGCCTCTTCCAGGGGCATGATCTCTGCAGCCGTGATCTTTGGATTCGCTCCCTCTTCAATGCGTACGCCCGCTTTGACCAGCACCGGAACTTCCAGTTTCACCTTTTCGCCAATGCGCTTGAACGCCTCGGGGAAGACAATCATGTCAATCGACCCCGACATATCCTCCAGCGTCGACTGCGCGTAAAAATCACCCTTCTTCGATTTCAGCACGCGAACGTTGCTAATGATCCCGGCGGTGACGATGGTCTCGTCCTTGCCGGTTGATTTCGTCATCTCCGCGATCTCTTCAATGCTCAACGCTCGCAGATCCTGCAACTTGTCCTTGAATTTCTCCAAGGGATGCCCGGAGATAAAAAAGCCGAGGATTTCCTTTTCCGCCGAAAGCCGCGTGTGCTCATCCCAGTCAGGCACGTTGGGCAGTTTGTGATTGTCGGCCCCGGTTGCCTCCTCCTGGAAAACTCCAAAGAGCCCGTGCTGGCCGGATTCTGCATCGCGTTGCACTTTCTGGGCCTGCTCCATCGCCTTGTCCAGGACGGCCATCAGCTGAGCGCGGCGCCCCATCGAATCCATGGCCCCACTCTTGACCAGTGATTCGATCACCCGCTTGTTCAGCAGTCGCAGATCGACATTCTCGCAGAACTCGAAAATAGTCTTGAACTTGTCTAGCTTCTTGCGAGCAGCGACGATAGACTCGATAGCATTCCCGCCAACATTCTTCACGGCCGCCAGCCCGAACCGGATGTTTTGCTCGTGCGGAGTAAAGTTGGCGTCGGAAACGTTAATGTCCGGCGCCTCCACCGAAATCCCCATCTCGCGGCACTCGTTGATGTACTTGACCACATCATCGGTCGATCCCGTCACCGACGTCAGCAGCGCCGCCATGAACTCGACCGGGAAATGAGTCTTCAGATACGCCGTGTGATACGCCAGCAGCGCATACGCTGCCGAGTGCGACTTGTTGAATCCATATCCCGCGAACTGCGCCATCAAATCGAAAATCTTCTCGATCTTCTTCGCCGGATACTTGCGATCGCTCGCGCCCTTCACAAAGCGCTCGCGCTGTTGAGCCATCTCTTCCGGCTTCTTCTTGCCCATCGCCCGGCGCAGCAGGTCGGCATCTCCCAGCGAATATCCCGCCAGCCGGTTCGCGATCTGCATCACCTGCTCCTGGTACACGATCACGCCCAGCGTCTCCTGCAGAATCTCCTGCAGTTCCGGCAGGTCATATTCAACTTTCTTGCGCCCGTGTTTGCGATCGACAAAGTCATCAATCATGCCGCCCTGAATCGGTCCGGGACGGTACAGCGCGTTGAGAGCGGTCAGGTCTTCAATGGAATTCGGCTGATACTTTCGCAGCACATCACGCATGCCATGCGATTCAAACTGGAACACCCCCGACGTCAATCCCTTGTGAAAGACTTCCCGGTAAGTCTCCTGGTCGTGCAGCGGAATTTCTTCCAGCGTCAGTGCAGCCCCCCGCTTCTGTTCGATCAGCTTCAGCGCGTCGGTCAGAATCGTGAGCGTGGTCAGCCCCAGGAAGTCCATCTTCAACAGGCCCATTTTCTCGATGGCGACCATGTCGAACGCGGTTACGATTTCGTCGTTCTTCGTCCGATGCAACGGGACCAGGTCGGTCAGCGGACGCGGCGAGATCACCACCCCCGCAGCATGCACGCCTGAATTTCGCACGAGTCCTTCCAGCTTCTTCGCCGTATCCAGCAGTTCCCGAACCTGCGGATCTTTGGCATAGGCTTCATTCAGCTGCGGAGAATCCGCGATCGCCTGGTCCAGGGTGATATTGAGCTGCGTCGGAACCATCTTCGCGATGCGGTCCACGTCCGCGTACGGAATGTCCATGGCGCGGCCCACGTCCTTGATCGCGGCTTTTGCGGCCATGGTCCCGAAGGTGATGATCTGCGCCACATTGTCGCGCCCGTATTTCTGCGTGACATAGTCGATGACCTCACCGCGCCGGTTCATGCAGAAATCAATGTCGATATCAGGCATGGACACGCGCTCCGGGTTCAGAAAGCGCTCGAACAGCAGCTCATGCTGCAGCGGGTCAATGTCAGTAATGCCCAGCGCATACGAAACCAGCGATCCCGCCGCAGACCCGCGCCCCGGTCCCACCGGGATCCCATGCTCTTTCGCGTAGCGAATGAAGTCCCACACAATCAGAAAATATCCAGGGAACTTCATCTGCTGGATGATGCCCAGTTCGCGCTCCAGCCGCTGCTCGTAATCGGAAATCGAATGCTTCAGCTTGCCTTGCTCGTGCAGCGGACGCAAAGTTTCCAGCCGCCGCGCAAAGCCCTCGCGCGTCACGTGCACGAAGTAGCTGTCAATGCTGTATCCTGCGGGCACTTCGAACTGTGGAAACGGGTTGGGAATCTTTTCGATTTTAAGGTGGCAACGCTCGGCAATATCGAGCGTGCGCGTCAGCACGTCGGGCGAGTCCTTGAAGACGCGGTGCATCTCGTCATAGTTCTTGACGAAGAATTGCGTGCCGTCGAACTTCATGCGAGCCGTATCGCGGATCGACTTCCCCGTCTGGATGCACACCATCACGTCCTGAGCATGCGCGTCATCCTCACAGAGGTAGTGGCTATCGTTGGTGGCAACCAGCGGCAGGCCAAGGTCTTTTTCCAGTTTGAACAGCCCAGGATGGATGCGGTGCTCCATTTCCAGCCCCTGGTCCTGAATCTCGAGAAAGAAATTGTTCTTGCCGAAGATATCGGTGAAGGTCCCCGCAGCCGTGCGAGCCGCCTCGTAATTGTTCTCCATCAGGCGCTCAGCGACTTCACCCTTCAGGCATCCGGAAAGGCCGATCAGCCCGCGCGAGTGTTCCGCCAGAAAGTTCTTGCTGACCCGAGGCTTGTAATAAAAGCCGTGCAGGGAAGCTTCGGAGGTGATCTTCACCAGATTGCGGTATCCCTCTTCGTTCTCGGCCAGCACCAGCAGATGGTTGTAAGTGTCGCCTTCCGGGGCCGCACGGTGGTCCTCTTTCTTGCACACGTACAACTCGCACCCGACGATCGGCTTCACCCCGTGCTTGTGCGCCGCATTGACGAAATGCACGGCGCCAAAAATATTACCGTGGTCGGTCATCGCCACAGCCGGCATGCCAAGCTGGTGTACGTGTTGGCAGAGCTTTTCGACGTCACAAGCGCCATCGAGCAGGGAATAGTCGGTGTGCAGGTGCAGGTGAACGAATTGGGACATAGGTCTGAGGCTAGTCTACCGTATGGGGAATTGAGAAAGCGTGTGCGGGCCTGTGGGTATTAAGGCTGTTCCTCTGTGATCCGCTGCGGTGAGTCGCTTTTACCACAAAGGAGGCACAGGGTCACAGGGCTTAGTCTCCGCCCGCTTCCGCTGCCAGCGCCTTCTGCAGCAACTTCCGGGCTTGGCTGATCAGTTCAGCCACTTCAAAGGGCCTTACGAGGTAGGGAACATTGTTTTCTTGCACGAACGCCCGCCCATCGCTGGGTTCCACGCCTGCCGAAAACGTGTAAAGCACGTGCCCTTCCATGCTCGGGCAGTTCTGCTTGATCCACGGATACGATTCCTTCGCGCCCCACTGGTCCGGCGTCTTGCCACTTAGGATGAGAGCGTCAAACTGCTCCGACTGCAGGCGAGTCCTGGCGTCGTCACCGCTGTGGGCCGTAACCACCTCTGCTCCCGCACCCGTGAGCACATCGCGCTCGAACTCGAGCACCGCCTCTTCTTCCTCCACCAGCAACACCCGGCCGGAGATCGCGCCCTCATGCTGCCGGGGAGCGGCTTTCGGCGCCTCCTCCTCCACGGCCGCGACCGCCGTCGATGCCGGAATGCGCACCTCAATCGTCGCCCCGCGGTCAGAGTTATTGTGCGCCGTAATATCCCCGCCGTGTTCCTTCACAATGCCGTAGCAGATGCTGAGCCCCAGCCCGGTGCCTTTACCCACGCTCTTGGTCGTGTAGAACGGGTCGAAAATCCGCTTCGGATCTTTGATCCCGGCCCCATCGTCGCTGAACGAAGTGCATACGTGTCCATTCTGGGTGCGAACCTGAATCTTCAACTTCCCGGTGCGCCCCGTCTCCAGAATCGCATCCACCGCGTTGTTGATGATGTTTAGAAATACCTGCTCGATCTGGTGCGCGTCGGCGATCACCGTCGCGGGCTCTGCAGGAACGTCGCGCTCTACTTCGATGTTGTTGACCTTCAGATCGTAGTCGCGCAACGCCAGGGTCTCCTCGAGCACTCTGCGGAGGTCCACTTCGTCCCGCTGCGGCTTGCGCTGCCGTGCGAAAGACAGCAGGTTCTGCACTACCCGGTGCGTGCGCTGTGCCTGCTTGAAGAGCTTGGCCACGTAATCCTGCGCCCGCGTATTCAGCCCTTCGGTCTCTAGCAATTGCGCGTAGCCCAGGATCGCCGTCAGGGGATTATTCAGCTCATGCGCCACCCCAGCGATCAACTGCCCCACCGCCGACATCTTCTCGCTCTGCAGCAGTTGCTCTTGTGTCTTGCGCAAGTCTTCGTAGGCGCGGCAGGTTTCCTCGTATAGCCGAACTTTTTCGATGGTGGTTGCCAGTTGCCGGCTGATCGCCACCAGCAAGTTCTCATCGTTGCTGGAATATTCATACCCTTGATAATTGCAAAGCCCCATCAGCCCGACCGGATTTTCTTTGGCCCAGAACAGCACCCAGATCCACGAGCGGTCCTTATCCGACTTCAAGAACTCCGCCACGCTCGCCGGCAGATGCGGCGTGTACTCCGCCGTCACCACCTCCGCCCGCGAGCGCATCACCAGGTCCCCAAAGCCCTCGGGGAACGAGACCTCCGCCACCCGCACTTTATCGCGGCTGCGCGGTCCCCACGCCGCGCGGCGGCGGAACGTGGGATTATCCGCATCCGATAGATACATCGTGCCACTCTCGGCGCCAAACAGCGTGACCACCTGCCGCAACGTCAGATTCAGTATCTCGTCGAGATCGAAGGATTGCGCGGCCACCACCGCCATGGCGTTCAGCGCATTCAATTCGCGGTTCCGGCGCTGCATCTCGTCTTCGGCGCGGCGCTTCTCGGTCATGTCCAGCACAAAGCCCTGGTAGCGCTCCATCAGCCCAGTTCCGCTGCGAGTAGCGAAGCTGCTCTCCGAGGCCAGCAACAAAGTCCCGTCCTTGCGCCGCAGGGTGACATCAAAATTGCGCACCAGGTTGTGCGCCTCAAGTTCTTTCCGGAAAGCCTCACGCTGCTTGGGATCGACGCAGATCTCCGACTCCAGATTGAGCACCAGCAACTCTGAGCGGTTGCTGTAACCCAGCATGTGCACGAACGCGTCATTGCAGTCGATCAGGGTCCCCGCCGGACTGGCCACGTACACACCTTCCTGCACCTGCTCAAACAGCAGCCGGTATTTCTCCTCCGCCGACCGCCGCTCCGTAATATCCCGGACCACGTGAATGGTGCCCTTTTGCGGGCTCCCCTGCTCGGTGTATGACGAAGTCGAGACCACCGAAAATCCGCCAAAGCAGGGGTCGGCGCCCTCGGTGAACTCCTCGTCTCCGCCCATCGCGCAATATGGACATCCGGTCCACTCGCCGAAGGTATGCGGCAGGACCGACTCGCAGCTATTCCCAATTACATCCGCCGCCGCCTGAGAAAGCTGGCCGAGCAGGACTTGATTCGCCTTGATGATCCGGTAGTCGGCATCGTGGGCCAGGATGATGTCATGGATGGAATCGAATGTATTCATCCACTGCCGCTGCGAGCGCAATACCTGCTCCAGCAACCGGAAGTTCTCTACTCCCAAGGCAATCTGCTTGGCGCAAGCCTGCAGGAACTCCAATTCCTCGGCGGTCCACTGCCGCCCGTAAGAGTTTCCCAACATCAACATTCCAACCGGGGCCTTGCCTCCCAGCACGGGAACCGTAACTACCTGTCGTATCTTCTCGTGTTCCAGAGCCTCCCGGGGCTCATGCCCGGCGTCGTTACGGGAGGTCACGTGTGCGCCGGGATGTTCCAGGATCTTCGAAACATTTTCGGATATTTCGGCAAACCCCGCGTCGCGCAGGAAATCAGAGGTCAGACCTGCCGCATGCGTGGCCACCAGATGCCCACTCTCGAGCAGGCGGAACCACGCTCCGCGGACCCGCATTCCGTACTTCAATTCCTCCACGGCGCGGTCGACAATGTGCCCATACTGCTGCGCCCCGGTAATCCCTTCGGTGATGCGCTGCATGGCCAGCAATCGCCGCGTCCGCCCGCGCGCCTCGTCGAAGACGACCAGCAGCATGCTCAGACCAAGCGCAACCTCAATAACAATCGAAGCGCCAACTGGCACCCCATCAGTGAAGGGCGACCACACAAGATGAAGCATCGGCAAGGTCAATGCCAGCAGCCATGCCGCCGGTTCCCATCTACCCCGCCGGGCTCGCAGCACCGCAACCGCCGCCGTGAGCAGCACGAACCGATAGCTGATTTCCAGCGCAACCCGCAGCGGTAGCGAATCCGGCCACAACAGCACCCGCGCCCCTGCAAATCCCACCAGCACCGGAGTGATCACCATCAGGGGAAGGATCAGATCGCGCATGCGCGCGTACACCAGCACCGCGCCGGCAAGCAGCCCAATCGCCAGCACAAATCCGGCCTGCACCACCACTTGATCAAACGGTGCGGGAAGCCTCGCCGCCAGGCAATGTTCGGCCAAACGCGAGGCCAGCAGGGCAGCCCATCCCACGACCCAGATTTTCAGGTAACCATCGCGAAAAGTCCGCAGCGCGAGCAGGCCAGCGCCTAGCAAGATCAGCAGAGTCCACTCTGCCGCCGAAGGCCGCACGATTCCCAGCCTCTCCGCCGAATTCCACATCGACCAAAGGGACGCGCTCATGCTTTAGGACGTAGGGATTCCTCGTCTCTGAATACCATGGTACGGGCCGTTCTCCACGTACTTTCCGGACCTCAATGATTACTTTCGGAATCTCGCCGAAAGGGTACAATCGCCGATAGCCTTTCGTGTATACCCATGCCTGATCGCATCCTTGTTGTTGATGACGAAGAGCCGATTCGCGAAATCGTGGCGTCCATGCTCGGCGCCGCCGGCTACCTCTGCAAACAGGCGGGTTCCGGTATGGAAGCTCTCGCCGTCCTTAATACCGGCGCAGAGTTCGAATTGATGCTTTCGGACCTGATGATGGCCGACCTCGACGGCATAGGCCTGCTAGAGCGCACCAAGGAAAAGTATCCCGATATGCCGGTAGTTATGGTGACTGCCGTCCACGATATCTCGGTCGCGCTGGCCGCCATCCGCAATGGCGCGTACGACTACCTGCTGAAGCCTTTTGAGCGCGAGCAACTTCTGAATACCGTCAGCCGCGCGCTGGAGAATCGCCGCCTGAAAGTCGAAAACCGCACCTACCAGACTAATCTGGAGTCGCTGGTCAAAGCGCGTACCGACCAACTGCAGGCTGCCATGTCGAGCTTGGAGCGCTCGTACGACATCACCCTGGAAGCTCTGGGCGATGCCCTCGACTTGAAGGACCGCGAAACCGAAGGTCACTCCCGCCGCGTCACCCTGTTCACCATTGCCATTGCGCAGGCCCTCGGCTTGCCCCGCGAGCAGATTACCGTCATCGCGCGCGGAGCTTTCCTGCACGACATTGGCAAGATGGCAATTCCTGACGAGATTCTGAAGAAGCCGGGAAAACTTGCGCCTGAAGAAATGGAGATCATGAAAGAGCACGCGTATCACGGCTACCAGATCGTAAAAAAGATTCCTTTTCTGGTAGACGTTGCCGAGATCGTGTACTCACATCAGGAGTGGTTTAACGGCGAGGGCTATCCTCGGCATCTCAGAGGCGATGAAATCCCAATTGGGGCGCGCATCTTCTCAGTTGCGGATACGTTTGACGCGATTACCTCCGATCGCATATATCGCCGAGCCCAGTCCTACGCTGCGGCCCGCACGGAAATCCAAAAGTTTTCGGGACGCCAGTTCGATCCGGAAATCGTGAAAGTGTTCCTCGAGATGCCGGACAACATCTGGGACGATTTAAGGAAAGAAATAAACGATCGAAGATACCGGGTTACCTACACCACCGGGGCCAAAGCCTGATCTGCTCGCCGGGGGCCGACATTGCAGGGGCGCAATCTAAAAAAGATCGGTATGGCAGCCAATGCGCTGCTCATGGCGACGCTCGTCGCCGGATGCCTTGGGCTGCCTCGCGGTCTCGCCAAGAGTGCTGTCAGCGACATCACTGGTGCCTTACTCATGCTGGTGGCCCTGTTGGCATTTGGCCGGCAAGGACTGGCCAGCACAGGCCGTTTGCGCTGGTTCTGGTTGCTGCAATCCGCGGGATGGGGGCTCTGGCTCGCTGACCAGACGGTCTGGATCGTTTTCGACCTTCTGCTAAAGCAGCCGATCCCGAGTATGTATCCCGCCGACGCCCTCCTCTTTTTGGCGGGTGCCCCGATGATTGCAGGTTTGCTGCTGCGTCCCCACCGCGAGCCCTCCCACACCAGCGCACAACTGGGCTTGCTGGACTTTCTTCTTCTATTGCTCTGGTGGCTGTACCTCTATGTCGCTTTCGTCGTGACCTGGCAATATCCCTGGCCCAACGAACCGACATATAGCCGGAACTACGATTTGCTGTCCGCCGCTCAGGCCCTTCTGATGTGTAGTACCGTGCTCTTGTTCTTGCGCGAAAGCCAGGGTCGTTGGAGACGCTTTTATGCGTATTTCTTCGCTGCTGCAGCTTTCAATGGTGTCGCGTTCTACGTCATAAACCACGCGTTAGAAAAAGGTATCTATTTCCCCGGCAGTTGGTACGACATCCCTTACTCCGGCTCTTTTGTCTTGTTCACCGCAGTAGCGATGCAAGGCCGCGGTTTGTCGCCCGCACCCGAAACCGCGGCGGATGAGTCCTACAACACCTGGATGGCAAATCTGGCAATGACTGCGCTTCTCTCGCTCCCTATCATTGCGCTTACTGCCATGCTGAATCCGCGCCTGCCGCAGAGCGCGTCGCAGTTCCGAACATTGGTCACTCTCGCCACCATGTTCCTCATGGCGCTGCTGCTGTTTATTCAACACCGCCAGCTCAATCGCGCGTTGCAGCGCAGCAATGTTGTGCTGCAGGAAGCTTCCCTCACCGACCCCCTCACCAGCTTGCGCAATCGCCGATATTTTTCCGCAACCATTGAAGGCGATGTGGCCCAGGCCCTGCGCTCCCATGCCGATGCTCACGATCCCCACACCCGTGACCTCGTCTTTTACTTGATCGACGCCGACAATTTCAAAGACATCAACGACCGCTACGGGCACGATGTCGGAGATAGAGTCCTGATTGAAATGGCCCGCCGCATCAGTTCTTCTATCCGCCATTCGGATGTCCTGGTGCGCTGGGGAGGGGAAGAGTTCCTGATCGTCTCACGTTACACAGACCGCAGGGAAGCCGAACTATTGGCTCAGCGCGTTCTCTCAGCGGTGGCGGACGCGCCTTTCACGATTAATGAACCGGGAGAGAAAATCCATCGCACCTGCTCGTTGGGTTGGGCGCCTTTCCCTTGGTTTGCGCAGGACCCGCGTGCGGTGTCTTACCAAGAGGTCTTAAGCCTTGCGGATCGTGGCCTGCAGCAGGCCAAGCAAACAGGTCGAAACCGTGCTGTCGGCATATTGCCCTCGGCCGGCAAAACGCCTGCCACCGCCACGGCCGGACCGCATTCCACGACTCTCCAGGTTGACATTATGGCCGTTGTCGGACCCGACGTAAGCTGCTGACCTGACGCACCCTTCCGTTCATCTGCAGCCTGCACTCCAGCTATAGGAGCTCAAAAACAATATCAGCCGCCTTCAGGCAGCAATTTCGGCCCTGCATCCATCCAATCTACAAACAGAGTTCCTGATCCCAGGGGGATCCCTATGTCAAGGCCGACCCTTTCCATTCGCAGCGTAAGCCTGTGCACAATCTCCATAGCTTTGTTCTGCCTGTTGGCTATCGCCCAGGATGCGCCACCCCCGCAGGATGTACCTCCGCCCCCGCAGGACGTGCCCCAAGGTCCTCCGGCCCCGCCGAACGCCGTTGCGCAGGGCACCGTTGCGCTGATCCAGCTTTCCGATCGCATCGACACCAGAACCGTGAAAGCCGGGGACCATTTCCACGCCCGGCTCGCCGAACCGCTGACCGCCGAAGATGGCGAGACTCTGCCCGAAGGCGCCAAAATCAAGGGCCATGTCAGCTCTGTCTTTCCGGGTTTCCGCACCAGGATATTGCTAAGCTTCGATCAGATTGATACCCGGCGCGGATGGGTTCCACTCATCGCAACCGTGACCGGCGTTCCCGGGGAACATGGCATGCGCGCGATCGGCGAAGAAGGAGAAATTGGCCGCAGGGGAATGACGAAAGAAGAAGTCGCGGAGGCCGTGGTAGTGGGTGCTGGTCGGGGTGCCGTCGAAGGTGAGCGCGCCGCCGGAAAGAAAGGCGCCGCCCAGGGCGCCGGCAATGGCGCAGCCGATGCTGCCTACTCTGCTTTGGAGTCAGGTCGCGACCTGATTCTCGACAAGGATACCGCGCTGGAGATTCGTCTCGACCGCAATCTCTTGGTCTCGCGCCGCTAAGAGTGCATCATCTAACTCGCGCTCCATGCCTCCCGGGCAGCTTCAGGACAGAACCGCACTGGGCGTCTTGGTATTTGCGCTCGACCCTCCCAGCGGTTCCACCTGCAGCGTCAGGCCATCCACTCTGCGCACCACCACCATCTGCCCCGCCGGCAGTTCCGACGTCCCCACCGCATCCCAAATCTCACCGTGAACAAATACCTTTCCTTGCGGGGACAATGCGGCCTGCACCACCCCAGTCTCTCCCACCAGTCCCTGTTCTCCCGTCACAATTTTGTTACGGCGTGCTCGCAACGCAATCGTCATGAGAAATGCCGTAATGAAACCTAAAGGAACGCTCACCGCCAGGGCTGTCGCGAGATGCACGCGCATTTCCGGAATCGGCGAGTCCACCAGCAGTAATCCCCCCAGCGTGAGCAAGGCTATGCCCCCGACCGTAAGCACCCCGTGCGAGGCAAATTTTGCTTCCGCCGCAAACAGAGCGAAAGCTCCCAGGATCAGTCCCAGTGCCGCCCAGCGCGTGGGCAGAAGATTCAGCGCGAACGCCGCCACCAGAATAAAAACAACTCCCACTGTCCCGGGAATGACCGCTCCGGGATGGTTGAACTCAATGTAGAGCGCGAGCGCCCCAATCGCGAGCAGAAGAAACGCAAAGTTCGGATCCATCAGGCCATCGAGAATCTTTTCCTTCAGTGTCATCTCAAACGGAACCAGACTCTGTCCGACGAGATTCAACGTCGCGGTTTCGCCGTGAAAACGTTTCAAGCTCTTCCCCTGCATCTGCCGGAACAGATCCTCGGGGCTGCTGGCGACATAATCAATCAGGTGCTGCGCCAGTGCCTCCTGCTCGGTAAACGATTTCGATTCGCGCACCGCGCCTTCGGCCGCGTCAACATTCCGTCCACGCTTGGACGCCACCGAGCGCATGAGCGCCGCGGTGTCGTTTTCCATCTTCCGCTTCATCTCATCGTCGGGTTTCATTTGCACCGGCCCGATCAACGCCACCGGGTGTGCCGCTCCTGCCGCCGTTCCCGGAGCCATGGCCGCAACGTCAGCGGATTCCAAAATAAAAATCCCCGCCGAACCCGCGTGTCCTCCGGTAGGCGTGACGTAAACAATCACCGGAACCGGCGAGCTCGTGATCTTGTCGATGATCTCGCGCGTCGAACTCACCAGGCCCCCCGGAGTATTCATCTCGATGAGCACCGCCTGTGCATTCCTGCGCGCCGCCTCATCAATCGCCCGCGAGATGTACTCCGCCGTGATCGGCTGTATGGTGTCGTCCACCACAACCTTGACCACTTCAGCACGCGCCAGGGCAGAGCAGCAGGTGAGGGCCACGATGCAGCCCACAAGTTGAAACCTAAGCAGCCTTTTCATAAAAGGTAGTCGCAGCACAGGCAATCACGAAGAGGTTCTCAGCGCAGTCCCCTGTGCTCCTCTGTGTCTCCCTGTGGTGAATGTTTTTCTCGCACCCCTATTTTCCCCCTATTTGGAAACCGCGGAGCGAATTTCTTCCAGATCAGGAGCCTCAATCGGCACCGCGGGAGGCGTCCATCCCGGCAGGTCCGTCCTGCCCGTAATCAGTCGTGCTCCCCGTTCGTAAGTGAAATAGGACCATGCCCACTGGATAAATACCAGCAGCCGGTTGCGGAATCCGATCAGGAACAGAATGTGCACGAACAGCCACGATAACCACGCCACAAAGCCGGAAATGTGAATCCGCCCAAACTGCGCCACCGCCGCGGCTCGCCCGATCGTTGCCAGGCTGCCCTTATCCCAATAGTGAAACTCAGGACGAGTTTTCAACCGTCCACCCGACCTCAACTCATCGCGAATCAGCCTGGCCACGAACCTCCCTTGCTGGATGGCCACAGGAGCAACTCCGGGGAGCAGCTTCCCACTCTCATCTTTCGCCGCCGCAAGATCACCAATCACAAAGATTTCCGGATGTCCCGGGAAACTCAGATCCGGTGCGACCGGAACCCGTCCGGCACGATCGACCGGGCCGCCCAAAGCTTTACCCAAGGCCGAAGCCGCTACCCCGGCCGCCCACAATACCACCGTCGCCGGCAGGCGAGCGTTGCCCAGGCAAACTGCCCCGGGCTCTACCTTAGTCACTGTCGTCGAAGTGCGCACTTCAACTCCCAGTTGCTTGAGTTGCTCCTCCGCACTGCGCGAAAGATCTTCCGCGTAAGCCGCCAGCACACGCGGCCCGCCTTCCAGCAGAACAATGTGAGTCCGTGCCGGATCGATCGACCGGAACTCGTGGGCAAGAGCGTGCCGCGATATCTCAGCTAAAGTCCCCGCCAGTTCTACCCCGGTCGGGCCTCCGCCAACCACAACGAAATTGATTGGCGTCGCGGTTTCTCCTGCCACCGCCTGCCGCTCGGCTAACTCAAACGCCAGCAGCACTCGCCGCCGGATCTCCAGCGCATCTTCAATCGTCTTTAATCCTGGAGCCAGCGACTCCCACTCGTCATGCCCGAAATAGGAATGTTGGGCCCCAGCCGCCACGATCAAATAATCGTACCCAACCTCCACTTCCGGAGTGTGGACGACGCACCGCTCCAGATCGAATCCGATCACCTCAGCCATCAGCACTTCGACATTGCGATGCGAGCGCAGAATCGATCGAATCGGCGCCGCGATCTCCCCCGGCGACAGACCTGCGGTCGCGACCTGATAAAGCAATGGCTGAAACGTGTGAAAATTCTTGCGATCAATAATCGTGATCTTCACGGGCGCCTTGGCCAGAGACTGCGCCGCGTTCAGGCCTCCAAAACCGGCCCCAACAATTGCCACCCGCGGTACTCCGTTGTTCATCATCTTGATGTCCTGTGCCCTCACCTATAAGATTCACGCGATGCCCGACGGTTCCATAAGTTCTTTGCCCCGGAATTCCTCCGCAAGTACCTGGGTTCGCTGGGCCTTGCCGTCGCCCTCGGACATGATTTTCGTAGCGCTCCTCGGCTCGCTCTGCTTCACTGGCCTCGCTACCAAAATGCTTGGCGATGCCGGAATCGGATGGCACATCCGTACCGGGCAGCAGATCCTCTCCACGCACCGTATTCCTCGCGTGGATCCGTACTCGTCGATCATGAGCGGCAAGCGATGGATCGCCTGGGAGTGGCTCTACGACGCAATTGTCGGCGCGCTGGATTCAGCGGGGAGCTTAAACGGTGTTGTCTGGTTCAATGCGTTTGTCATCGCTGCCACGTTCGCCATCACGTTTCAATCCATGATCACGCGCGGCACGAAGTTCTTTGCTGCCCTGGTCCTGATCTTGCTTGCCCTCTCTGCCTCGATGATCCACCTCCTTGCCCGTCCTCACGTGGTCACTTGGCTCTTCGTCGTGATATGGTTCAACGTCCTGGATGGCTCGGAGCAGGAGAGCATGGCAGGCAAGATTGCTGCCCGAAGCCGACAACTCTGGTTGCTCCCTGCGATCATGGTGATCTGGGTCAACCTACACGGCGGTTTTCTGTTCGGACTGGTCTTGTGCGCAACCTTCTGGTTGAGCGCGCTGTCGTCATGGCGGGCCACTGCTCAGACGTTCGACGACACTCTACTGCGCTTGGCCTGCGTTAAACGCCTGCGGGACTTAACTGCGGTTACACTTCTCTGCGCCGCGGCCACCTTTGTGAACCCATACGGCTGGGCCCTGCACCGGCACATCATTTCCTATCTCCGAAATCCCTTCCTCATGGATCACATTGAGGAATTCCAGTCGCCCAACTTCCACCAACTCGCGCCTCGTTGTTTTCTTATCCTCTTCCTGGCGACATTCGCGGCTCTGGCCGTCCGCAAGCGGTCTCTGAAAACGAGTGAGTTGCTCCTGCTGCTGTTCGCCATCTACGCCGGTCTCTTCGCATCCCGCAACATTCCTGTCGCTTCCATCTTGCTGGTACTAATTGTCGGTCCACTCCTGCCGCCGTTGCGCGCGCTTTCAAAATTGAGCAAAAGGATGACCACGGCCGATTCGACGCTTCGCGGCCATATCTGGATCATCCTCGCTGTGGTTTTTGTACTCTTCGTAGACTTCAACGGCGGACGCTTCGCGGGCAAAGTCCTGGCAAATGCTCATTTCGATCCCAGCCGTATGCCCGTCGCTGCCGTCGATCACCTGGAATCAATAAGAATCTCCTCTCCGGTACTCACCTCGGATTTCTGGGGTGGATATGTCATTTACCGCCTCTATCCCGGAAGCAAAGTCCTCTTGGATGATCGCCACGACTTGTACGGCGAGCAGGTATTGGCCTCTTACCTGAAGATGTTTCGCGCTCAGCCCGGCTGGGACGACTTCCTGCGCGAATACAACGTTAGGTGTGTGCTGATGCCACGCAACGCCCCCATCTCCGCCATGCTGAGCCAAACCCCTGTCTGGAAGTCCATCTACTCCGATGACCTGGCCATTATGTTTGTTAGAAAGTGACTCCCAGAACTTTGCGTAGCTTCCATCCTCCGATAATTTCGTTGCGCTTCGCAGCAATCCCGCTGATCATAAGTCGATGCTTGCCGCGTCGCCTGCCTCTGAGTTCAGCCCCGGACACTCGGCGCGCCGCACCATCCTGATAGCCTGCCTCATAGCCTTTTCCATGGCCCTGAGCGCCTGCTCCGGCGGCGGACCCTCTTCTCCACTCTCAAACCCGCCCACTCCGTCGACGCCCCAAAATCCCGTCGGGTCGAATCTCATCCAAATCAGTTCTGACCCTTACACCGTTGGACCCGGCCAACACTCTACCGAAGTTGAACCGCATATGATCGCGAACGGTTCCACTCTGGTCGCCGCATTTCAAACCGGACGCATCCCGAACGGCGGTGCGACGGACATTGGCTGGGCCACATCCATCGACGGCGGAAAAACCTGGAGCTACGGCTTCTTGCCAGGACTGACTACCGGCGAAGGAACCGGCCCGTACGAAGCGGCCAGCGACCCGGTCGTCGCCTACGATGCCAAGCATGCAGTCTGGATGATTGCCTCTCTTCCGCTGTCGGCCACCCTGTCAACTCCGGCAGTGGTCGTGAGCCGCTCGAGCGACGGGTTGATCTGGCAGAATCCCATCAGCGTCAATGCGAGCAGCCCTGGTTCGGACAAAAACTGGATTGTCTGTGACCCCTGGCCGAGCAGCCCGTTTTTCGGCAACTGCTATCTGGAATGGGACGACACCTCCAACTTCGGCCAGATCAGGATGAGTACTTCGGCCGACGGAGGCCTCACCTGGGACCCCGCTCTCTCCACCCCCAACTTCGCTGAAGGAATCGGCGGCCAACCGCTGGTCCAGCCCAACGGCACCGTGATTGTTCCCTTTGAGCTCTTCAACACCAGCGCGATGGCTGCGTTCTCTTCCAGTGACGGTGGCGCCAGCTGGACGGCTCCCGCCACCATCTCCAAGGTTCAGCTTCACGGCGATGCCGGAGGAATTCGCAGTGGAGCGCTACCCTCCGCCGCTGTCGACGGAGCCGGAACCATTTGGGTCGTATGGGAGGACTGCCGCTTTCGCGCCAACTGCTCGACCAATGACCTCGTTTACAGCACATCCACCGACGGCGTGACCTGGACTTCAGTCACCCGCATCCCCATCGATGACGTTTCCAGCACCGTGGATCACTTTATTCCCGGCATCGGAATCGATCCTGCAACCGCGGGCGCAACTGCTCACATCGCTCTGCATTACTACTACTATTCGCAGAGCAATTGCTCGCCCTCGACCTGCCAACTTTTTGTGGGATACATTTCCTCCGGAAATGGAGGGACATCCTGGAATACGCCCGTTGCGCTAACCGGGCCCATGGACCTCGCGTGGCTTCCCACTTCGCAGAACGGTCTTATGGTCGGTGACTACATCGCGACCGCCTTTACGAATGGCATTCCGCGCGGCGTATTTGCCGTCGCGCAACCAAGTTCCGGCAGCACATTCAAGGAAGCGATCTATACCGGGCAGGGGCTCGTGGTTGCAGCTTCAGGCCGCCAGCTCTCCTCCGCCAATGACCGCCCCTTGCACAACCTCTCGGACAAGATTGAACGAGAACTTCCAGAGAAGGGAAGAACCCCACCCACCCGCCGCCGGGCTAGACGCAGTGCAAGGAAGTAAAGAGCACTGCAGCTCTAAATGGCGGAGCTCCTGAATACCTAGGAGATCTTTTCATTTCTGCCCTCGTGCACTTCTGTTGATCGCGCGAGACTTCCGACCCTTCGACAACCAAGGTTCCCACTCACAATTCTTCATGTCCACGCGGCGTCCTCGAAACCGCACTCCCTCACTTTCCAGCCGGAACCGCTGCTCCGCCCCAGAATCGCCGCGCAATTTAATCTCGCCCCCAGCTCCAAGTACGCGCTGCCAGGGCAATCCGAACCCGCGCTGCAAAAGGCGGGCCACCATGCGCGAGCGTCCCGGATACCCCGCCGTTTTAGCCACGCCCCCATACGTCAATACCTTCCCCCGCGGGATCGCCCGAATGACCTGCTCCATCCGCAGGCGGATTTTTCCAGAACTGGTGGCTTGCTTAGAGCGTTTCATAAGCAACTCGGCTCGCTTGGAAGGGGGAATCTCGGGTTCATGTCGATCCATCGTCACGCAAAAATTGTCAACGACTTCGTCCAAAGCTAAAGAGGCCGGCTCGCGTACGAGCCGGCCTGCCAACACTCAAAGATCCGTTCAGATTTCTGGTCCCAACGCATGCGGGCGCAACACTCGCGCGACAACTTCCGGCCATCGGCCTTCATCACGCCGCCTGCCGGAATGCCTCCAAAGCCTCGTACTCCGAGCTGTGCACCTCAAACACAGTCAGCAGTTTGGTGACCTGCAGCAAATCTCCCACGCGCTTCGTGAGATTCGCCAGCTTGATGGTAGCCCCGGAATTGTGCGCCGTAGTGTGCAGCGCCACCAGGGTTCCCAATCCGCCCGAATCGATGTAGTTGACTTCCCCCAGGTTCAGCACGATGCGCTTATAGCCATCGGCAATCGCCTTTTTCACTTCTTCCCGCAGCAAGGACGATTCCTCTCCGAACACAATCCGTCCACTGCAGCCAATCGCAAGAATCCCGTCTACTGTTCGTTTCGTAAGTTTCAGTTGCATAACCTCTCCTCCGCGGCCCAAGCGAATCCGCAACAGCCGAATCCGCCAATATTCGCGTCGACCAGCCTACCGCGTCGAATGCAGCAACGCAACCAACATTCCTGACTCCTCCTCTTTGCCCCCGAATGCAAAGCTTTCCTGCGCCCCGGACCACAACTCCATCACGTATAATCGACTCTTCGCCCATCATGAGTTACACCGTCCTGGCTCGCAAATACCGCCCCCAGAGGTTCTCTGAGGTCATCGGCCAAGAGCACGTCACCCGCACTCTCCAGAACGCCATTGCGCAGGGACGCAGCGCTCACGGCTACATTTTCAGTGGCCATCGCGGCATCGGTAAGACCACGGTGGCTCGAATTCTGGCCGCGGCTCTGAATTGCCGGTCTAAAGACCATCCCGTTCCCGAACCCTGCGGGGTCTGCGAATCCTGCGTGGAAATTCGTGCCGGAAACTCGGTGGACGTAATCGAAATCGACGCCGCCACCAATCGCGGGATCGATGAAATTCGCGAGCTCCGGGAAGCGGCTCGCTACCGCCCCGCGCGCGACCGCTTCAAAATCTACATCCTCGACGAAGCCCACCAGATCACCGACGCCGCCTTCAACGCCCTGCTCAAGACGCTGGAGGAACCTCCCGATCACATCGTTTTCGTGCTGGCCACGACCCAGCCCGAAGATATTCCCCAGACCATTCGCTCGCGGTGCCAGCACTTCAGCTTTCGCGCCGTCAAATTTGACGACATCGTCCACCAGCTTCGAGATCTCCTGACCAGGGAAAAAATTGAAGCCGACGACGACGCCCTTGCACTCTTAGCTGAAGCCGGCGACGGCTCTATGCGCGATGCCCTCTCCATCCTCGACCAGGCCATCGCTTCCAGCACTGGAACGCTCACTGCCGGCTCGGTGCGCAATCTGGTCGGAGCTGCGCCCGCCCACATTCTCGAGCAGGTGATGCAGTCTGTCGCCCAAGGCCGGTCGGAAGAAATCCTCCGCCATGTCGATCATCTGATCAGTGAAGGCCACAGCCCCACCCACTTCGCGCGTCAGATGGTTCGTTTCTTGCGTAACGCTACGGTCGCTAAAATTGCTGGCAGAGATTCTCACCTGCTTCAAATCTCCAGCGAGGAACGGGAACGGGCTGCCCGCGTTGCTGAATCGTTTGGCGAAGAAGATCTCACCCGCCACCTGCAAATCATGCTCCGCACCCACGGTGAACTGGGATACAAGCAGGAACAACGTTTCCATCTAGAGCTCGGCCTGTTGAAGATGGCTCATGCCCAAAAGCTGATTCCCATTGAGCAACTGCTAAGCGATGTAGCTTCGAGTTCGCCGGTGGCCGCTCCGAAGCCGCAGTCGCGCCCTTCCATCGTAGGCGGAACCAACAGCCCGGAAGGCCGCCGTCCTGAACCACCGCCCGCCTCTCGCCCGAATTTCGTAAGCCCCTTCGCCGCGGATTCAGCGCGCAAGGGCACTCCGCGCCAGCAGGATTCGGCCCCAGTTCCGAATGCCGGTCCTCGCGTCGTAGCCCAGGCAAGTCAGCCCGAGCCGGTCATCATGGGCTCTGCTGCTCCGGCCACGAAATGTGAGACTTCTGACATGGGCGATCGGGAAGAAACGTTGCAGCCGTATGCCACCGCCGTCGCCGTGGCCGAGCCGGAGCCGGAACCCGAGCCCCAAACGTCTGCTCGCCCGTCTTCCGAGCCGCAAGAGCAAGAGCAAATCCTAAGGCTCCAGACCGCAGTCTTGCAGGCGCTCACGGATGCCAACCAGCGCATCCTGGTCTCCATGCTTTCCTCCGGCGTATGGGCGGTTCAAGGCAACGAATTGGTCATCAAAGTGTCCGAATCGCAAACCGTGCTAGACATGTCGCTGGGTCCGGAAGGGAAGCGAATGGCGATCGCCACGGCGAGCGGAGTCTTAGGTCGCGCTGTAAAGCTGAAAGTGATGCCTGGAGTGACGGTAGCTCCCCAGGAAAAAAAGAATGGCGCACCGCGCCTCGCCCCCGGACCCGGTGGCCGAGGCCGCGCCGAGCAAGACCCGATCGTGCGCCGCATGCAGGAAAAATTCGGCGCCCAGATCAGAACAGTCATCGATTATCGCAATAAATCATAACCGTACCCTGAAATCTTCAGCGCTTCAGGAATTCCAAGTTCCCGAACCTGAAACTCGAAACCTGAAATTCGAAACCCACACAGAGGAATTATGGGCGGCTTCAATCTCCAAGATCTGATGTCCAAAGCCAAATCGCAATACGAAGCCCTGCAGAAGAAAATGCAGGAGACGGTAGTCGAAGCCACATCCGGCGGTGGCACCGTCAGCGCCAAAATGGACGGCCGCAAGCAACTCCTAAGCTTGCGCATCGATCCCGAAGCGGTAAAAGGCGGTGACGTCGAAATGCTGCAGGATCTGGTTTTGGCCGCCATAAACGAAGCTGCCCGCAAAGTCGACGCCCAGATGCAATCCACGGTGGGAGGCATGCTCGGCGGCATGGGCATCCCTGGTCTCTGATCCCGAGCCGCACTCATGAATCCTCCTACGCGGTACGTATCCGGACCATTTGACGTGAAAGTAACCCATCAGGACGACAGCTCCGGCGACCCGCTCCTGAATCGAATGACGCTCGACAAGCAATACTACGGCGGCCTTGAGGCAACGGGCATAGGCCAGATGCTCACCGCCGCAACCGAGGTCAAAGGTTCCGGAGCCTACGTTGCCATCGAAAAGGTGAGTGGCACCCTGGAAGGCAAGAAAGGCACGTTCATCCTGCAGCACGCAGGCACCATGACGCGAGAGGTTCCCCAACTCGCAATCGTGATAGTTCCAGACTCCGGCACCGGCGAGCTGGAACGAATCGCCGGCAAAATGAAAATCAAATTCGCCGAAGGAGGCAAGCACTTCTACGAACTGGACTACACGCTGGAGAAAAGCGATTGAGTAATTGGAGAATTTAGTAAGTTTGTAATTTTCATCACGCGCAATCCGCCGCCATTTAGAATGTCTCCAGTCACAATCACTAAATAAGCCGATTTCAAATTACAAAATTACCCAATTACAAAATTAGCAAATCAGAATATGTCTCGTTTCGCCGAACCCATGTCGCGCCTGATCGACGAACTGAAGAAGCTGCCTGGCGTCGGAGCCAAAAGCGCCCAGCGTCTCGCCTTCCATATCCTCCGTTCCAGCGATGAAGACGCCGAAGGCCTGGCCCGGGCCGTGCGCGACGTCAAAGCGAACCTCCGCCTCTGCTCGGTGTGCAACAACATCACCGACGTCGACCCATGCGCCTACTGCACCAGTCCCACCCGCAACCAGCGCCTGGTCTGCGTGGTCGAGGAACCCACCAACATCGCCGCCATTGAAAAAACCAAGCACTTCAATGGAGCCTTTCATGTTCTTCACGGCGCCATTTCTCCACTGCACGGCATTGGCCCGGACCAGCTGCGCATTTCGAATCTCCTCGCCCGCGTCGAATCGGGCAACGTTGATGAAGTCATTCTCGCCACCAATCCCACCGTCGAAGGCGAAGCCACTGCCGTTTATCTCTCGCAGCAGCTCAAGCCGGCAGGAGTGAAGGTCACGCGCATTGCCATGGGAATCCCGGTAGGCAGCGACATCGAATACACCGACGAGATCACGATGCTCAAAGCCATGGAAGGGCGCCGCGAGTTGTAAGTCGGCGTCTTCCCGCGCCTGGCGCGGCTTCTGAGCAATAATGCGCAACCTTTTTCTACCCGGTTTGCTGTACGCGTTTTTCACGGACTCATTTATCTTCTAGCAACCACCTGATTCACAATCACATAGCCTTGGGCCGCCCCGTGTCCAACCGGGCTTTTCCATTGGCCGCACAATTGCTAACCACTACCCAGCGGTGACTGAAATCGAGTTTTCGCTGGTGCAAGACAGCCAGCTGCGCCGTGCGATGTAACCGCATCTGACTCGACGCAAGAGAATCCGGGCCAACCAGCCCGGTTTTCTTTTTGTCTGAATTGTTTGTGGAGCGAGCGACTCGGTTTGAGCCGCTAAAAGACCGCAATCAAATTTCCGGTTCAAGAAACACGTTCGCCTCGTCTGCCGACGCCGTCAATCCCTCAGGCAAGGTCCCGCGGTTGTATTCCGCCATCCGGTTCTTCCACTTCAAAAAGTCGGTGATGCTCTGCGGTTCGATCCGTACCTCGACCCGACGCAAGCTGGCGAGCAGCAAATTCATCTCGTATCGAAACCCCGTAGCCGTTCTAAGATTCTTGGCCGACGCTTGCACCATCTCCACCCGCCCGCGGCGCACTTCCAGTAATCCCCAACCCGAAGCCAATTCCTTGCTGTGAACAAGACCTGGAGGCGTGAGATAAAACCGCTCGCTGCCCACGCCTTTTTCCGGTTTGAGACGAAACGGCTTCGCCCGGTCAGCCAGGAAGTCTGCCCGCGTTACCTTGCATTCCACCAGCACCGAGTGACAGGCCTGCTTCCATCCCAACGCATCCGGCATCTCGCCGCTGACGCACGCCTGCTCGGAAAGCACAACACCGCAACGATAGCTGCGCAGCCATCGCACCGCTCGCTCCACCAATCTTGCGTGAGTCATAGAAGGGCCACGGAGACCTGGACACGCCACTTATACGCCGTCCGGCTGCGCGAGAGAAGTGATTCCGCGGCTTCTCCGGCGGAGGCGATTGGCGGATCGAGGATCGCGATTCTGATCACTCGTTCCGCAGTGCCACCATGGGCTCCACGCCTGCAGCACGCCGCGCCGGGACCAGCGATGCCAGCAGCGCAGCCAACGCGAGCGTCGCCACCGCCAGCGCGAGCATGACCGGATTCCATGGCGTTACCCCGAACAGCTGATCCCTCATTAGCTTGCCCGCGCCGATGGCTGCCGGAATGCCAATCGCCATTCCGATGCCTATCTGCGAAAAAGCACTCCGTAGCACCATCTTCAATACCCGCATGCGATCCGCTCCCAGCGCCATGCGAACTCCAATCTCCCCCGTTCGTTGTTGCACGGAGTAGGCCATTACTCCGTACAGTCCGACCGCCGCCAACACGAGCCCAAGCGCGCCGAACAGCGTGGTGAGAGTTGCGATCATTTCTTCCTGCTGGAAGTCGGCGCTCACCACCTTGCTGTACGGATCAACACCATAGAGAACCAGATTCGGATCGATCGCCGCCAGCGTCCTGCGTACGCGCTCTTCCATTTGCGGCGGATTTCCTGGCGCCCAGATCACGATGTTGTTCAAATAATGAGACCACATTTCGCCGCTTGCGTATGCCGGATCGTCCCACTCCACCGTCTGCGCCTCCGGCACCCAGTACATCGGCCCCACCGGCTCTTTGTAGTTGTAAGTCATGTAGCGCATATCTCTCACGACTCCGACTACTTCAAACGTGGAGGAGTACTTCAACTTGCCAGGCCCAAAATGCTGCCCGACCGCGTTCTGGTTCTTGAAAAACTTTTTTGCGAACGCTTCATTGATGACGGCTACTTTTCTCGTCGTTGCCGTATCCTGCTCCGTAATCGCTCGGCCTGATACGATCTTGGCGCCCAGAGCATCAAAGAATCCCGGCATCACGCGCACGAATCCCGCAGACATATCGTCTTTGGCCCCCGGCTCCGGCCGGCCTTCGATCCGAACGCCGTTATTCCAGCTATCGCCCGTCATCGGGGCATAAAGCGCAGGCGCTGCCATGCGCACGCCGGGGATCTGCTGCAGGCGCTCGTCGATCTCCCGGAACAGCGGTTCCATTTGCTCGGGCTTGTAATTTCCCAGTTGGGGATTCGTCCATGCGATATACCGGCCATCCGTGTCGAATCCAAGTTTCTGGTGCTGCAAGTTTCGCAGACTCTGGCCGAGAAGCGCTGCTGCGGAGAGCAGTACCAGCGACATCGCTGCCTGCGCGATGACCAGCGATCTCTGCGCCCACGATCGACTGCCCGACACTGAGCGGTTTGTCCCGCGAAGCGCCTCAATCGGGTCAGCGTGCGAGGTCATCCACGCGGGCGCGATCCCGAATAGGATTCCCGTGAAAACGGACATGCCCAAGGTAAAGAGCAGCACCGGCAAGGATGGAGTCGCGGTGATTGGAACGTAGTTGTTGGGGCCGCCAATCTGGAACGCCAGATGCAGAATCAACCTTGTTCCGGCATACGCCACGCCTACGCCCAGGCCCCCTCCGATCGCTGCCAGCACGATGCACTCCACCAAGGACTTGCGAAGCAACCGCCTTCGCGGAGCGCCCAGAGCCACTCGTATCGAGGTCTGCGGCCGATCTTTCAACCCGCGCGCCAGCATCAGATTCGCCACGTTCCCGCAGGCCACCAGCAGCACACATCCGGCAGCCACCAGAAGCAGTTTCAGTCCATCCTCATACTCATCGCGCAAAGCCGCTACCCCAGCGCCCCCGGGAACGAGGTGCAGCGTCTGCTGTTGCCAAAGCTGCTTCTCGCCAGGTTCCATCTCCGGAACGTGACTCGCCAGCCAGTTATGAAACTCAACCTTTAACTTTGCTTCGAGCGATTTGGGATCTACTCCCGGACGCACTCTGCCGATCAGGTCCAGAAAGTTGGTGCTCGGCCTTTTTAGCCGCGCCGTCGTGCCATCGATCAATATTTCCGCAGTCAGTGGCAGCCAAACGTCTGGCATGCCGGACCCAGACAGCTTCGCTCCGAAGAATCCCGGCGCAGCTACTCCGATCACCGTGAACGGATGTCCATTGATCTGGTAGCCGGCACCCACAACAGAAGGATCAGACCCGTACTTGTCATGCCAGATGCGGTAGCTCATCACCGCCACCGGCGGCGAACCCTCCTGATCATCCTCATCTGTCAACAGCCGGCCGATCCACGGCTGCACGCCAAAAGTCCGGAAGAAATTCCCGGATACGTATTGCCCATTCCGCGTATCAACCGGTGCCTGGGATCCCGCTCTGCGCACACCCAGTGGCGCATTGCCGGCCTGTAGTGCGGCAAGGTCCGCGAACTCCGGCGTCTGACCGCGAAAATTCTTGTACGCCTCCCACGAGAACAGCGCAAAATCGCCGTCATCTCCTTGGGTATACCCACCCCAATTGCAGCAGCGTACTTTGTCTCCGATCCGCCACAGTTCACTCGGTTCGGCCACCGGCAGAGACTTCAACATCACTTGATGAACCAGGGTAAAAATCGCCGTCGTCGCCCCGATCCCCAGTGCTAGAGTGATCAAGCCGGTTGCTGTAAAGCTAGGTGCCTTTATCAACTGCCTTAGAGCGTCCCGCAAATCGGTCAGCATTCGTTCCTCGCATGAAGTTTTGACGTATCTAAAGCTAATCGGTTATTCGGAAGTTTAATTGTCAGATTTTTACAGAGCCAGACGAGCAGGTCTTGACTGCATGCATAGATATCTATATAAAGACATCTAAGCATGCCCAAAACCGACGCTCTGCAAGGTTCACTCGATTTGCTAGTGCTCAAGATCCTGTCGCGCCGCCCCCGCCTCCACGGATACGCCATCATGGCTGCCATCGCCAATACATCCGGCGAGGTCCTGCGCGCAGAGGAGGGCTCGCTCTACCCCGCTCTATATCGGATGGAGGAAGCAGGCTGGATTCGCGCCGAGTGGATCAAGAAAGACTCCGGTCGCCGCGCCCGCATCTATGAATTAACCGCCGCAGGCAAAAAGCAATTGGGTGCGGAAGAATCGCGCTGGCAGTCCGTGAGCCTGGCAATCAATCGGGTTCTCCGGGAGGCATGACGTGTCTTTGTGGTCGCGCATCTCGAATGCCGTGTTCGGCGAGCGCTTGAATCGCGAGATCGATGAAGAGTTGCAGTCACACATTGAAGAAGCCATCGCCTCAGGACGTGATCCCCAGGAAGCGCGCCGTGCATTCGGGTGCGCGCTGCATACCCGCGAGGCCAGCTACAGCATTCGTGTTGTCGGATGGCTTGAGTCGCTTCTCTCCGATATAAGTTTCGGTTGGCGGCAGCTCTGCCGCAACAAGGTCACCTCCGCTGCCGCTGTGCTTTCGCTCGCCCTTGGCATCGGCTCCTGTGTCGCCGCCTTCCGCCTTATCGACGCCCTGCTCTGGCGCTCTCTGCCCATTTCGGGTTCCAGCCGCCTCTACGTGCTGTCACGCCAGATGACCGGCTTCGACGGGAAGCCTATGGAGGATGGCCACTGGGCCACGCCGGAGTTCGATCTCATGCGTGATGCCGCCAAGGACCAGGCCGATCTCATCGCCATCAGCGACGCCGACCGCACGGACATCACCTACTCCACCGACGACGACATGGAGAAAGCCCATGTCGTTTATGTCTCCGGCAACATGTTCCCGGACTTCGGCCTTGAGCCCGCGCTCGGCCGCCTGCTTGTCCCCGTTGACGACCGCGCCGGAGGTGTCTCACCCTATGCGGTCCTCTCCTGGGACTACTGGAATCACCGTTTCGGCCGCGATCGCCATGTCCTCGGCCACCCTCTCCACGTTGGCGACCAGACCTTCGAAATCGTCGGCGTCGGCCCGCGCGATTTCACTGGAACCGAAAAGGGGACCATCACCGATATCTTTCTGCCCCTCAGCATGAACCGCCTCTCCACCGACGATAAATGGGACTGGCATCGCACGTTCTTGATGTTGAAACCCGGGGTCAACCCCGCCACCGCCCTCGAACCGCTCCGCCAGCATCTCTCCGCCGTCAACCGCACCTTCGGATTGGGATGCTCGACGTGCTTCCGCGGCGCGACCCAGGAGTCCATCGACCGCTATCTCAATCAGAAGCTTGTCTTTTATCCGGCCGGCGCTGGCATCTCCGAGCTGCAGAAAGACTATCGTCGATCGCTCGGCATCCTCGGTTTGCTGGCAGCCCTCGTCCTGCTCATCGCCTGCGTCAACATCTCCAATATGATGACCGCCCAGGCTGCCGCCCGCGCCCAGGAGATGGCACTTAGAATCTCGATCGGCGCCGGCCGTCGTCGCCTCGTCCAGCTCATTCTGTGCCAGAGCGCGCTGCTTGCGTTCTTTGCCTCCGTCCTTGGCGCATTCTTCGCGGCGTGGTCGGCGCCCTTTGTGCTCCGCCTAATCAATCCGCCGGACAACCCAGCGCGGCTCGCCCTTTCCGCCGACTGGCGGGTGCTTCTCTTCGCCTTCGGGCTCATTCTTGTGGTCGTTCTATTGCTTGGTTTGCTTCCTGCTTTGCGTGCCTCTGCCGTCCGGCCCGTTGCCGCCCTCAAAGGTGGTGAAAATCCACACTCGCCGCGCCGTCTCATGCGCGGAGCCATCGCTCTTCAGGTCGCTTTCTGCTGCCTCGTGCTTTTTCTGTCTTCGCTCTTCGTCGCATCCTTCCAGCGGCTGCAGAACCGCCCTCTCGGTTTCTCCACCGATCGTCTGCTCCTGCTCGAAACTGTTGCCGGCAAAGGCCAGCTACCCGTAGTTTGGAATCAAACTGCCGACGCGCTCCGTGCCCTCCCCGGCGTAAACTCGGTCGCCATCGCGCGCTGGCCGCTTCTCGGGCACATCCAGATAAATAGCGACATCTTTATCAATGGCGCGCCTCCAAGTCCGACTCCCGCCTTCTTTCTAATCGTTTCTCCCGGCTGGCTCTCGACGATGAAGATCCCTCTCCTTTCCGGCCGTGACTTTCGCCCTGAGGACACCTCGCCGGGAGCCGCCATCGTCAACGATACCTTCGTCAAGACCTTCTTCCCTGGCCAAGACCCCATCGGCCGCACTTTTCAACGCGGTGCCAATGAACCCCTCTACAAGATCGTCGGCGTCACCCCCGATGTCTCTTACCATGACCTGCGCGAGCCTAACCGAGCCGTCTTCTACGTTCCCTTCGACGAAATCGACGGCAAATCCGCCCCCAAGATCGTCGACTTCGCCACCTTCGTGATTCACACCGACGCCCAGAACCCGCTCGCCCTCGCCGACTCCCAGCGCCAGCTCATCGCTCACCGCCATAATGGCCTTCGCGTCTCGAACATCACCACGCAGCTAGATTTGTTCCGCGACCAGACCGTTCGCGAACGCCTGATCGCTATGCTCGCCGCCTTCTTTGCCGCCGTCGCGCTGCTCCTCGCCGGCATCGGACTCTACGCTGTCCTCAACTACTCCGTCCTCCAGCGTCGCCGCGAGATCGGTATCCGCATGGCGATTGGCTCGACGCGTGCCGGCATCGTGCGCATTGTGACTTCCGATGTCTTCCTGATGGTCGCGCTCGGGGGCTTCGCGGGGGTCGCGCTTGGATTCGGTGCGGCGCGTTATGTCGAGTCGCTCTTCTACCAGGTCAGAGCAACGGACTCGGATATGATCGCTTTGCCGACGTGTGCCATGCTGCTCACCGCGCTCGTTGCCACGCTACCGGCCGTCCTTCGCGCGCTGCGCACGGACCCCACCGAGATCCTGCGCACACAGTGAGGAACAGAGTTGGAGCTATCCCCAGCGATCATCTTTCCCCTGTATTCCTCTATGTCCTCTGCGGTGAGTCTCTTTCGGAAGCGCACGCAACTCGGACATTCCATATTGGCCTGGTTGCTTAAGCCCGCACCGCACCTAACTTGACGCGGCTGCCTTATCCATCTACGTCAGTCTCTCCCTCAGCAACTCCTGTTCCCGTAGATTTTTTGTCATTGCGATTGCGCGCTGAATCTCCTCTCGCGCCTCCCGGAACCTGCCCAGCCTCATCAGCAGGTCTCCGCGCACGCTTGGAAACAGATGGTAGCCCTCCAGCGTGGAATCACCACCTGGCATGGCCGCCGCATCGAGCGCGTCTAGTCCGGCGGCCGGGCCCTGCGCCATGCCCACAGCGACCGCTCGATTCAATGCGACGATGGGAGAGGGTGCGGTTTGCATCAGCGCGTCGTAAAGAAGCACGATCCGTTCCCAGTCAGTCTCTTCGGCTCTACGAGCTCGCATATGACACGCAGCAATCCCTGCCTGCAAAGCGTAATATTCAGTTCCACCCCCCAGCCGTTGAGCATGTTCCAGCTCGGACATTCCCCGCTGAATCTGCGCGTGCTCCCACCGAGACCGATCCTGATCCGGTAGCAAGACCGCCTCACCCCTGCTTCCCCGGCGCGCTGCTGCGCGCGACGCATTGAGTTCCATCAGTGCGAGAAGCGCGTGAACCTCAGACTCGCCGGGAAGAAGTTGCACCAGCATGCGTCCGAGCCGCAGCGCCTCGTCGCAAAGTGCCGCCCGCATCCACTCCTCTCCCGAGGTCGCCGTATACCCCTCGTTGAAGATGAGGTAGACCACGGAAAGTACTGACTTCACCCTTCGGCGTAACTCGTCGCCGCGCGGAGCCTCAAAGGGCACCTGAGCTTCCGACAGAGTCTTCTTGGCGCGAAAGATCCGCTGTCCCATCGTTTTTTCGGGCACAAGAAAGGCGCGGGCGATCTCCTCGGTCGTGAGGCCGCCGATCAAGCGTAACGTAAGCGCGATGCGTCCTTCCACCGCAAGCGCCGGATGGCACGCGGTAAAGATAAGCCGCAGCACGTCGTCGTCGATCACCTGATCCAGTGCCCGATCCATCGCCTCACCGAGCCGCTGCTGTTGCACTTCAAGCTCCCGAGCAATTTCTTCGTGCTGTAGCACAAGCATTTGCCCACGGCGCAGAGTGTCGATGGCACGCCGCTTTGCCGCCGTCATCAGCCACGCACCTGGATTCTCGGGGATACCTTCTTCGGGCCACCGCTCCAGGGCTGTAACCAAAGCGTCCTGGGCTAGTTCCTCTGCGATTCCGATATCGCGGGTGACGCGGGCAATCGCAGCGATCAGCCGCGTAGACTCGATCTTCCACACCGCCTCAATCGTCTTGTGCACTTCGCTCATGTTCGCCTGACTCCATTTTAGTGGTCGTCAGGCGAACACGTTACTGATGAGCGTGACTCGGCGATGCCGCTACGCTTTATCTTTCCCGTTCAGGATTACCTTTCCAATTCTCCGGAACGGCAAGGAACTCTCGTACTTCGACCGGCACCCTGCAAGCGACCGCCGCCTTGCGCGCCCACTGCACCGCCTCGTCCATGTCGGCACACTTCAGCAGCCACAGACCGCCCACATACTCCTTCGCCTCGAGATACGGCCCGTCGGTGACGACGATCTCTCCGCCGGCCTGCTTACGCACGCTTTTTGCCTTCCCCGCCGGTTGCAGCCCACCGGCAAACTCCCTCACCCCGGCAGCAATCATCTCCCGGTTCAGCGCGCTGATGTCCCGTATCATCGCGTCCGCGTCATCGGGCAGTTGATAGTTCTCAGGGTGTTGAATAGCAACCAAATATTGCGGCATATCTTCTCCTGTATGAGTTTCCAGCCGGGGTAGTTAATCTGGCCTTCACTATAACGACGAACGGCGAGAGCGGAATTCTACCAGCCACGGCAAGAATTTATTTCTGGGATTGTTACTTCTGGCGGCGAAGCATCCGTCTGGAGGAGCTTTCCTAACGTGGGTGGCGCAGCGGTTTCACCGCTGCGCTAGTGTGGCAAGCATGATGGCGGCTTCAGCCGCTGAGGTGCCCTCGATGGCGGCTCCCCGGGCGCTGGCTCGCACTTTCATAATCCGGAAATAGCGGTTGCCCCATCCTTCCCGCGCTCTTTGCGGGAGGGTGGGCCGTCCGCGCGCAGTACAATCTGCATGAATACACATCAAGGCAGTTCGGTACCAAGGCCGGCTTTGCCTGCACTTCATCACCCTCATCTGGCATCAGCAAAGGAAAATGGCGGGTGGCCCGCCCTTCAGGCGCTACGTTCTTCCAGGAACATCGCGACAGGCGAGCGCTGCTGCGTCCCGCTCAGTCCTTTTCTGGCGCCGGCATGAAGAAAATTTCTCGCACCTCGATCGCCGTACGGCAGGCTTTGGCGCCCTTGCGCGCCCACGCCAGCGCCTCATCGATGTCAGCGCATTCCAGGATCCATAGACCGCCCACGTGCTCCTTGGTCTCCAGGTACGGCCCGTCGGTGATCAGCACTTCACCCTTGGGCTGCGCACGTAGCGTCCGTGCCTTGCCGAGGCCGCATGCGAACTTTCTGACCCCTGCGGCGATCATCTCGCGATTGAGCGCGTGGATTGCCTCTACTATCGCTTCGTCCTGTGTCGACGGGTCAAAGTTGTCGGGGAGGTAACCAGAAACCAGAAATTGCGGCATGTCGTCTCCTAGAAGTGGTCTTCAGCGGGCTCGTTGCCCCGCCTTCACTATAACGACGAACGCCGAGACCGGAATTCTACAAAGTGTCCAGAAAAGTTTTGGTTCGGGCCGCTCATCGTTTACCTGTCCCGCTCAGAAATCCACACTCCGCGACACAAACGGCGCCTGCACGCTGTGCATGTCATATCATGTTGGGGCAAAGGAGCAGCATCAATCCCGATCTATGTGCACGCGAATCATAGTTTGTGTCCTCTTCGCCCTGATCTCCGCCTCAGACTTGTCTGCTGCCGATTTTGCCATGAAGGTGACCGACAAAAATTATCTGGATACGCAAGGTTTCAGCGTTTTTCTATACGACAGCACCTACCATCCCATTTTCGTGGACCAAAAGAACACGGCCATGGAGATGATTCTCCACGGCCAGCGCATCGCCACCAACGGTGACGTGCGCCTGATGCCGACGCCCGAGCAGTGGGACCTGGTGGCAACCCTCAAAGATCGCCATGCGGACAAGGCGAACAGCCGGCTCACCGCCGACCTCGCTTTCCCGACCTTCGATTTCAGTTACACACTGGAAGTGGCAGCAGAGCCAGGCGGCGTGAAGGTCAGCATCAATCTCGACAAGCCTCTACCGCAGAAACTGGCGGGCCGGGCAGGCTTCAACCTGGAGTTCCTGCCCTCGATCTACATGGGCAAAGCTTACCTGGTGGACGGAACCAAAGCCGGCATTTTTCCGCGCACTCCTAACGATCCCATGACGAGGGTCTTGCCTTTGCCTGATGAACCGAAGAAGGCGTACTACCTCGAGGACTGGGATAAAGCCAAGGGATACACGCAACCGCTGCCGCTCGCCCAAGGCAAGAGCATCACCCTAGGAGTGGACGACGCCCTGGCCCGTGTGAATGTCGTGTCGGACACGGCCAACCTCATGCTGTTCGATGGACGCGACCGCGCGCCAAATGGCTGGTTCGTGCTGCGTTCACTGATCCCTACGGATAAGACCACCGGCGCTGTTGTGTGGCACATCCGGCCGGACGTGATTCCGAACTGGACGCGGCCGCCGATGATCGCGCACAGCCAGGTCGGCTATGCGCCGGGATTCTCCAAGGTGGCGGTGCTCGAACTCGACCCGAAGTACAACGCTTCGAAGACAGCCAGAGTGCTGCGCCTGACGGAAGATGGATCTTACAAGCAGGTGTTCGAGGGACTGCTCACGCCTTCAACACCGTGGCTGCGCTACGTCTATTCGAAATTCGATTTCACCGCGGTCAAGGACCCCGGCCTTTATGTGATCGAGTACGCCGATCAGCGCACGGCGTCCTTCCCCATCTCGAACGATGCTTACGCCAACATCTGGCAGGACAGCCTGGACCATCACCTTGCCGAGCAGATGGATCACCTTTCCGTTCGCGAAGGCTACCGCATGTGGCATGGCGCTTCGCACCTCGATGATGGGCGTCTGGCTCCCGTAGTTGGCGAGCAATTCGATGGCTGGAATCAGGCCACAGCAACGGACGGGAAGTACAAAGGCGGCGATCACATCCCTGGGATGAACGTGGGCGGCTGGTACGATGCTGGTGACTTCGACCTCGAGGAGCCTGCGCAGCTGAGCGTGATTCAGAGCCTCGCTCTAGCGTATCGCGAGTTCAATCTCAGTTACGACGAGCTTACGGTCGATGAATCCGCCCGTGAGGTTGAGATGCACCGTCCCGATGGCGTGCCGGATACCGTGCAGCAAGTCAAGCACGGCGCACTGCTCATCCTGGCGCAATTTCACAACATCGGTCACGCCATCCGCGGCACTCACGAGCCAGATCTGCGCCAGTACACACAAGTGGGCGACGGAGCGTCGAAAACCGACGGCCGCATCTACGACCCGAAGCTCGCCCCGAACGAAACCAAGGGCGACTATTCGGGCAAGCCGGACGATCGCTGGATCTTTACTACGAACAACCCCTATTTCCAGTGGAATGCCATTGCAGCGCTGGCTGCAGCGGCGGATACGCTAAAAGGCTGGGACGACGCATTGGCCAAAGATTGCCTGGAGACCGCGATCAAAGCTTGGAAGGACACGG
This sequence comes from Candidatus Sulfotelmatobacter sp., assembly GCA_036376495.1. GTDB lineage: Bacteria > Acidobacteriota > Terriglobia > Terriglobales > Acidobacteriaceae > Sulfotelmatobacter. The sequence continues at coordinate 37,950 of DASVAE010000066.1, forward strand.
CGGCCAATGCAACGTTGTATCCGACTGGAGGCGGGCCAGAACGGGAGGCCTCCGCAGGTGGTGTGCTGGCTGCATCTCAGGGTGTGGTCTCGGGCGCGCAAGGCGCTCGCAAGCCAAAGAGTAGTTCGACTGTGCCGCCAAACCCTGGTGCACCCGTAGTTCCGCCCGCTGGCTCCAGCCATGGCCGATCTTTCGTCGCCATGGACTGGGCTGCGGCGTTGGAATTGACCATCGCCACGAATGGCGCCGCGCCATACAAGTCACGGCTGAAGGAGTTGTTCCCTCAGATGATCACCCCGGAGCAGATGGACCTCCACGGTTGGACAGCAGTCCGCGCATTGCCGTATCTGGACGCAAGCGCGAAAGATCAAATGCGTGAGGCCGTCAAAACGTATATGGCGGGTTTGGACAAGCAGTTGGACGCCACCCCGTTCGGCGTGCCCCCAAGCCTCGGCACCTGGGGCGGATCGGGTGCCGTGATGGACATGGCCATCCGAATGTATTTCCTGCACAAGACCTTTCCGGACCTCGTGAATCCCGAATACACACTTCGCGCCGTCAACTACATCCTCGGTACGCACCCGGTATCGAGCACTTCGTACGTAGCTGGAGTCGGTACGGTCTCGAAGACGATGACGTACAGCAACAATCGGGCGGACAATTCGTATATCCCGGGAGCGGTGATTCCGGGATACATCATTATCAAGCCGGATTTTCCGGAGTGCATCGACAACTTCGGATTCCTCTGGTTTGAGGATGAAGCCGTCGTGGCCGGTTCGGCAAGCTGGGTTGTAGCCGGCAACGCTGCAGACGCGATCATTAAAGAATCGAAGTAGAGCCAGTACTAAAGCGCCTCTCCTCAGGCCGCGCCTATGCGGGATTGTGGCCTAGATTGCGAGTTCCTTTGAAGCACTGCCAGAGCTCAGCTGAGAGAGTATCTCTGATCTTCTATGTTAACTGCCCTTACTTTCGCGGTCATTTCCGGTATTGCTCGTCCGTGACCTGCTCCATCCACTCGACAACCTTCTCGTCCTTCTTTTCCTGAATGGCAATGTGCGTCATGGCCGTGGCGGGAGTGGCGCCATGCCAGTGCTTCTCGCCGGGCGAAAACCAGACCACGTCGCCCGGTCGAATCTCCTCGATGGGCCCACCTTGTCGTTGGACCCAACCGCAGCCAGCAGTGACAATGAGCGTCTGGCCCAGCGGATGGGTGTGCCAAGCCGTTCGTGCTCCTGGCTCAAACGTAACGCTGGCGCCCTGAACGAGCGCAGGATCGGGTGCCTGAAAAAGCGGATCGATACGAACTGTTCCTGTAAACCACTCTGTCGGCCCCTTAGCCGAGGCTTGCGAGCCAACTCGTTTAATTTCCATTTTCGTTCTCCAATAGATCATTCGGATCGTGTCTGGGCTTGCTATAAAGAGTGTGCTCAATTCTTCTTCTGATAGGCGTTCGCGGCTACCCAATCTTCTGCCGTGATCTTCCCCCGGAGCCATGCAAAGCACGCCCCGCGGCCTCCGCTCGCACAAAGAAACGGCGCCGGAGCATTCCGGCGCCTGTATCTCACGGCTTGGGGTTATTGTTCCTGAATCGAAGTCGGAGCACCCGCCTTGCGGGCCTGTTCCCGCAGGTCCTCCAACTTCTGCTTGGCATCATCGACAGACTTCTGCTTGTCGGCGATCTGCTGCTTGTACTGCGTGTCCTGCTTGTCCCACTCTCCCTGGTTGCGGAGACGGTTGCCGGCATCCGCGTACATCGCCGCCGCGCGCAGCTGATATTCGCGTTGCAGCACATCGAGTTCGCGGGAGACCAATTCAATCTGCTGCTCCTGTGCCTTGATCTTGTCCGACCACTGCTTCCATCCGGTCTCCTTGGCGGACTGGTCTTCGGGAGCTTTAGTCTCGGCAGCCTTCTCCCCGGTAGCGGCGGCAGGGGTAGGTTCGCTGGATGCGGCCGGAGCGCTCTGCTGTTGTGTCTCGGTCGAAGCCTGCTGCGTCGGTGCCGGCTGGGACTTGCCTACGATGGAGAGGTGCTCCGTTTTCGGAAGATTGTCGTTGTCAAAAACTTTCGGTTTGCTGCTGGTCTCACCCGGCTTGCGGATGTGACGGGCATACTCGCCCAACGATTGTCCCGAGGAGGCGCTTTGGGAACTCGCCGAAGCCTCGCTCTGTGCTCCTGCGGATACGGCCAAGGCAGCCAGCAACAACCCCAATCCGATTCCACAGCTTGCGATTCTTGTCATGTCTCCCCCTCTGTACTTGAATCCAATATTCATTTTGGCTCCGCAGCTCAGGAACCTGCAGCAGCGCTCTTCGCAGGTGCCGGTTGTGCACTGGTCAGAAAGCCTCCGAGCAGGCGATCGAGTTCGGCGGCTTCCTGCGCGATGTCTGTCGATAATTGGGATGCTAACTGTGGCTCCGTGTTGGCCGCCAGTTGTTGCCCGTAACCGGAAATGCTTCTCAGCGACGCTCTCAATTTGAGCGCCATCTCGGCCGAAACCTCAGCATGGCTCGCTTGTTCTTTCCGGGAGTTTTCCAGTTCGCTCAAGTCGGTGATCAGGCATGCCACTCCAAGCGAAACGCCCTCCAATCCCTTCAAGGAAGCCACCGTCATCCCGAGGAAGCGCTGGTCACCGGAAGGAGTTTCATATTCTCCCTCTACCTGCCTGCGCTGGCTGCCCTCGTGCAAGACCGCGCGAACTTCTTCGGCGAGAGCTACCGGTTCATCGACTGTGGCGTTGCTGCCACCTCTGCGTAGAAGCGCTCCGCGGAAAATATCCTCCGCGCTCATCCCAATCATGGTCGCAAATCCCAAAATATTTTTGGCCGCCGGATTGATGCTCCTCACTAGCCCATTCGGTCCAAAGATCAGCACCCCGCAAGGAAGATTCGCCAGGACAGCCTGATTCAGAGTTTCACTGCTTTTCGCCCGTTGCTGCTCCGCCTGGGACTGAATCATCAGTTCATGTTTCTGCTGCTTTAATTGCTGAATGACGGTGTTGTAAACGTGCAACGGAAGAGCGTCCAGGCTGCGAGGAGTATCCTCCCCCAAGTCACTCTCTTCTGCGATCTGTTGCCGCAGAAAGCGGATGAATAGCACTCCAATGAGGAACGCGAAGCCGGCGCAGAACAGCACCACCATGGCGCGCAGCAAGGCCGGGTTAGCCAGAATTTTCACCAGAACCTCCCGTACCACTGCCACATCCGATCTCCGAAAAACAACGCTACGATCGCCATGCTGCCTAAGAACACTCCGAACGGCATCTGGTAATTGCGATACACGATCTGGGCCGACTGCCATGCACGCCGCCGCGCCTGCTGTGCGTTCGCCAGACGCTTCATGAAGCGCTGGGTGCGCTTGAGCCACACCACGAACACCGTAGCTAATCCGAACAGAGAACCCGCCAGCGAGGCGGTGAAAATCGTAAACACGGTTAGCTTGATGCCCAGAAACGCGCCCACCATGGCCATCAGTTTCACATCGCCGAAGCCCATGCCTTCCGCTTTACGCCAGTGCAGATAAATTGCTCCGGCGCCGTAGATGAACGAGGCTCCGACCAGAGCTCCTAGAAGCGAGTCCACCACCGAAACCAGCCGCGTGGAGATGTCGCCGTTGACCGGCAGATTCATCACACCGGGGAGGAACTGCGACGCCAGATCGTTCACCGGCACAATCAGGCTAAATACGATGCCGAGCGCCAAACCGGGCAGCGTGAGTTTATCTGGAAGCAGTTTGGTTTCGGCGTCGGTGTAAATGAGGCCGAGCAGCAGGAAGGAAAGCGCACAGTACTTCAACGTGGAAAGCGTCCAGCCGAAGTACCAATAGCAGGCCAGCCACAAAGAGGCATTCAGCAGCTCGACGATGAGATAGCGCGGTGAGATGCGAGCCTTACAATTGCGGCAGCGTCCTCGAAGAATCAGCCAGCTCAGCACGGGAATGTTGTCGTAAAACGCGATCGCTTTATTGCATTGCGGACACGCGGAACCGGGGTACGTCACCGAGAGTCCCAGGGGCAGCCGGTGAATACACACGTTCAGGAAGCTGCCAAACGCCAGCCCCACGACGAAAAACATGCCTCCAAGCACAGGGTCCACTGGATCTCGCAATCGTTCGCAGTCAGGCTCGCGCACGCGCAAGCCTTTCCTGAAGAACGCGGATATTGCCGTTCTTGGTTGGATTATAAGTCGGGGATAACCAGGCGACGATGGTACCGAAGTCACTGGCCAAGTGGACGACGGTCGCGCTAATCCAATGCAGAACCGTAACTTAGACCGGCAGGCGTTGTGCAGAAGGCACGCCTGGCGAAGCGCTGAGCCCCGGACGTCAGCTATATGGAGGCTGGCGAGCTAACAGGGTCCGAGGCGTAGCGTGAGCGTGAATCTGCTACTTGGCCTGCACCCCTTCGAGGTACGTGACCAGGTTGTTGATTCGCTGCTGAACTTGCCCTTCATGCCCCTGGCTGATGCTGGAGAACAGTCGCCCCCAAATGGGCATGTCCTGGCTACCGTGCGAAGGACTCATTGCTTGTCCCTTGAGCACTGCGGCAACATGAGCCGCGGGATACTTTCCGCTGTTATTTTTCGCCAGCTGAGTCAAATCGGTGGGCGGGGTCTTCATGGCAGACGCTGCCGGACCGTGTCCTTTGGCATCTGTCGCGTGGCAAACGGCGCAATAACTGTCATACATCGCTTTGCCAGAATTCGACGGTGTACGGGTGATCGGGACATGTTTCACAGAAGGCTTATTGTCGCTGGACGCCTGTTGCGCTACGGAAAACGACGAGATGATGACCAGAACTGTGGCCATGCTGATGAATTTCATAACACGCATAATCTTTCCTCCTGGGCTGCTAAGCCCGGAACTCTCACAACAGCGCAGTTTAGGCGCACCCCACTGAGAGGAAAGTGACCTAAATCACACCAGCCTGTGCGCTATGTAGGGGCTCGGTCAGGGTAGGACAAAGCGCAGCAAGTCACCCTCGAGGGCGCACGCCGAGGGGTCGTTGGCGGGAAAAAATCCGTGCCAATGATCCCAAACCGCGGGGACTAGGCGAGTCTGCGGAGTGGGGTTCTCAATCCAGCCCTCCGCCGTCTCTTCGCGAACAAACATAGAAAAGATGCGCGGTTGCAGAGACATTTCCGATTTCCACTCGTACAAGCTGGCGGCGAGGCTCTCGCTCAGGGATTCCCGTGCCTCCAGACAGAGAATCCAGCCGGAACTGGCTGGGCGCGGCACTTCGGGGGTGCCGCCGAGCGCGCGCATGATCCTGGCCCCGTATTCGCGGGCTACGCGCAGGGTGCCGTCCTTGGAACCGTGATCGACAATCAGGATTTGGTCACACGGATACAGGGTTTCGAGGCATCTGCCGATTCGCAATGCGTCGTCTTGCGTGTGCACCAGGGCGGTGATCTCGCGCATGAGAAAAGAGTCTACCCGAACATAAATGGGGCAGAAAAGGATGCAGGCTTTGTTCCCCCACTTCTCGCACCGGCACGAGAAGTGGGGCTACTGGCTTGAGCTATTGTGAGTTGGGGAGCTTCTGCCGGTCCGAGCCGCTGGACTGTACGACAGTGACAGGCGCCTGCAGTGTGAAATTGAGAATGGTCTCGGAGGGTAACTTGATCTGCTGGCTCTTGGTGGCGGCTTGCACTCCGCCTCCGACGCCCGCTCCGGCCGCGGCTCCGATGGCCGCACCTTTACCGCCGCCCGCCAGAGCGCCGATGATGCTGCCCACCACCGCTCCGCCCCCGACTTTAGCTGCGGTATTTTTTCCGCGCGAGCTGCCGGTTTTCTTGTACTGGTCGGTTTGCAGGTTGTAAGTTTTTCCGCCGGAAGTGAGGGAGTCAAGCTGCAACACGACCTCAGACTGACCGGCAAACTTGCCCGCACTCTTGACTTCTACCACGTGGCCGACGATGTCGACTCCGGCAGGGACTGCCTGTTCTCCGTCGGAAGTTAACGGTGCGTTCAGGGTGGCATGAAAAGTGTCGCCCGTCTGACTTTTCTCGCTGTCGATCGGGTCCACCAGGCGGATAGCCAGCTGTGTTCCCTGATCAATAATCAGTTTTTTGGGAGCAGGGGGCGGCGGAGGAGTGCTTTCCGCGGGAACCGCAGCCGGAGTTACTTGCGCCGGAGGAGGAGTGTTGGCGGCCATCTGCTGATTTGAATCCTGAGCTGCATCCTGGTTGCTGCTCCGGGGAGTCTGTCGGTTGTGCTTCGGAGCGCGAGCCTTCGTCGATTTCGCGACTGGCTCCGGTTTCTCCTCCGGGGCACGCGCCTCGCTGGTGGGCGCCGGCTTGGCCGCAGGGCTCTCGTCGGCCACAACGCTGCCGATCTGCAAGTTGTTGATGACCGTTTTCACGCCGGCAATGGAGGCCGCCTGCTGTCCCGCGGCATCCCGTTGCGCCGCATTTTCCACGCTGCCCGAGAGCGTCACCACACCGTTGTTGGCCTGCACGGTGAGTTGCTTGGATGCCAGCCCGGAATCCTGACTGAACTTGTTCTGAATTTCACTGGACATTTTGGCGTCGTCCAGTTTCTTAGCGCAGCCCACGCCAAGCAACAGAACCATGCCAAGAACGCACGAATAGAATGACTGCCTGCAAATTCTCATACTCGACTCCTTACGAAGACGGGGATGCCCATCCCCGTACATCCACAGTTTAGATGCTTTGATGGTTCCGTGCAGATGTAAATCGGCAGTCAGGCCGGAAAGGGGCAGCGCGGAAGAAATACAGGCAGAACCGGTGTGTGATTTCGGACACCTTGCCGGCGGACTGGGACGGCTTGGCCTTGAAACTATGGCCCGTGCAACCCAGCTTTCGTGGCGCCGAGTTAGTGGATGAATTTGTAGTCGACGATGGAAGCGGCCAGAGCGGGAGTCGCATCCGGTTGGGCTTCTTTGAAGCGCATGACGCGGCCCTGGCAAACGACATTGCTGTTCTTCTGGCCGGAGATTTCTTCGGGCATCTCGAAAACCATTTCCACCAAAGCATTTACCGGCAGCTCTTGTGGGCCATGGAAGAGGACTCCACTCTGGCTGATGTTTTCGATGGTGCCTTCATACCAGGTGCTGGTCTTGTTCACGCGGTAGCGCAGCGGAAGATCCAGCTTTAAGCGGCGCGCACGGGGTACCCACGACGGACGTTTCTCGCGGGTGTGGGCACGACGAACAGTAGTCGTGTCGGGCTTGGGATGCTCCACACGTTCGGTGCGGCGCATGCTGGTCCAGTCGTACTTGTATTCCGCGGCGCAGAGCAGGCAAACTTGGTAGTAGTCGCCATCGGCGGCACGGCGTGGCCAGGAGAACTCGTGGGAGCAGCGCCCAAGCATAAGCACATCCATAAATTTCTGTGGCATGTTTAGTACTTCCGGGCTCAGCAGCCTCAGATTCACGGTCATCATCGCCCGAATTCGGGTTCTTGGGAAGGTTACTTTCGTGCAGCATGCGATTCCGTGGTTCTGAGTAAGTACTTGCTTTGCAACAATTTACTTCGTGCCGTAGGGTCATCCTGCGCTGCGCTCACAGGAAGTCACTAATATTTCGAGTTGCGAGGGCGATATAACGTGCGAATTATTAGAAGCTTATGAGCGTGGCTTCCAGAGACCTCACAGCTTTCATCCTCGCTGGCGGGAATAGTACCCGCATGGGTACGGACAAAGCATTCGTGATGCTCGACGGGCGCAGTCTGTTGGCGCGAGCCCTTGATGTGTGTCGCACGCTCACGAGCGAAGCTCGGATCGTAGGGGATCGCAAGAAATTTGCGCCGTTTGCCGACGTGGTGGAGGACGTGTTTGCCGGATGCGGACCTTTGGCGGGGATCCACGCGGCTCTGCGGGCTTCGGGGACGGATTTGAACCTGGTTCTGGCGGTGGATCTACCATTTGTTTCGCCCGCGCTGCTTCACTTCCTGATGGGGCAAGCGAGACAAGGCGGTGCGGTCGTAACACTCCCGCGGGCGGGCAAAGGATGGCAGCCTCTGTGCGCGGTGTATCGCCGCGCCTTTGCCGACGTAGCTGAAACAGCTTTGCGCGCAGGGCGCTACAAGATCGATGCCCTTTTCGACCAGGTGCTTGTCCGGCCCGTAGAAGAAATGGATTTGCGCACTGCCGGATTTTCGCCGGAGGTCTTCCGCAATCTGAATACGCCCGAACAGTTGGCCGCAGCCCGGAATCCCTAAGAGGCCCGTCTATTTTTCTGCCAAGCCTGCCCTGGGGAACAGGTCGTAGGGACTTCCGATTTGAAGGATGTACCCCTCAGCTTTTTTCGACCCGGCCTGAAAGCCGCGGAAGGCCGCTACCGTATCTTGCAGTCCGTAGAAAAAATCTGGACTCTGACTGGCATGCGCGTAACAGGCGGCTTTCTTTTTGTCCGACACGCTGGTGATGTCAACATAATGGGTGGGGGCAGGGAACTGGGTTGTGTCTTCCCCGTCCGACACCTCGTAGTAGTAGAGAGGAAATCTCTGCTTCAACTGCTTCCAGGCTTCGAAGGTGAGGTTCGCAATGGCGCGGTGGTCAGGATGATGGTCGATCGGCCAATGCGTGAACACCGCATCTGGCATTTCCGCCTCGAGAAGCTTTTGAAAAGCCGCGTAATGGGCATTGTCGACGACAGCGTTCCCGTTGGTCTGGTCGGCATAGACGGGTCGCGCCTTCAGAATGTCACATGCTTTTTTCGCTTCCGCGATTCGCACCGGTGCGGAGGTCTCCCAGGCGCCGTCGTTGAGGTAAAGCAGCACCACCTCGTGCCCAGCGGCGGTGAGGCGGGCGATTGTGCCGCCACAGCCATACTCGGGATCTCCCGGATGGCCACCCGTGATTACGACCTTGTACTTTCCCGGCGCTGTCGACGACGTGCGCGCATTCTGCGCGGCACTGTCCAGCGCCGCTAATCCGGCGGCTACTCCTGCCCCCGCCAGCAGTTCTCGACGATTCATGGTTTCGCTCCTCCGGTGCCACGTCCTGCTGCCTTTGCCAGACTTGGGAACTGAGCCAGTGTAAAGTGGGTGCCCAAAATTCGCGAAACAGCCGCGAGCCGGCACCTTTTGGTAAGGTAAGAGCAGAACGCGACAGCAGCACCTGAGAACAATACCTGATGGCTGACGGCTCGAAAGTCGCTCCTTATATTGCCTTCCGCGACGTCTCCAAAGCGTTCGGAGACAAGGTAGTTCTCGATCACGTCAGCTTTGAGGTGCTGCCTGCGGAGACCGTCTGCATCCTGGGGCGCAGCGGGGTGGGAAAATCGGTTTCTCTCCACCACATCATGGGATTTCTGAAGCCTGATTCCGGGCGGATCATCGTTGCGGGCGAGGACATCACCGACTACACGGAACCCCAACTCGAAGCCATCCGAAAAAAGGTGACGATGGTTTTTCAGAATGGAGCGCTGTTTGATTCCCTCACCGTCGGCGAGAATGTTGCCTTCCCTCTGCGTGAAACTCAGGAGTTGAGCGAGGAGCAGATTTATCAGATCGTGGACGGATTGCTGCAGATGGTCGGAGTGCAGCAGATGCGCGACCTGCTTCCATCCGATCTATCCACCGGGATGAAGCGTTCGGTGGCCATCGCGCGGGCGCTGGCGGCGCGCCCGGAATGCGTGCTTTACGACGAGCCAACCACGATGGTCGATCCGCTGATGGCGCAGCTGCTGGGAGACTTGATCAAGCGGCTGAAAATTCAACTGAACCTTACCAGCATCGTCGTTACCCACGACATGCGCCTCGCCAAAAAATTGGCGGACCGGGTTGTTTTTTTGCACGAGGGGCGGGCCATTTTTTTCGGATCCTACGCCGACATGGAACGATCCCAGGAACCCATCATCCAGGAATTCCTTGAGCTCGATGAACTGAAACTCGAAGCCTGAGGGCCGCTCCGTGTCAAAATAATCTGATCATCCTATGATTCTTTGAGAGGCCAGGTTCCACATGTCAAGCGATCATCCCAGCATCTTTCGCCATCTTCCGGGAGTACCTGTGTTTTTTGCCGCGTCCAGCGTGGTAAACCCGCCGCGGCAGCGCGACCGCACCAAGATTTCCGACGAATACAAATGGGACTTGACCGCGATCTATGCCTCCGACCAGGCTTGGCGCGCGGAAAAGGACATACTCGCATCCGAACTGTCTCACCTGCGCGGCTTGCAGGGCGCACTGAGTTCCTCGGCAGCCACAATGGCAGACGCTTTGGAACTTCAGAGTCGCTTCGAAAAGGAGCTCACCCGCCTTTTTCTGTATGCCAGCCTCAGTTCGGATCAGGATACCCGGGTCAGTACATACCAGGCCATGGAACAACAGATGATTCAACTGTCATCTGCGCTGGGGGCCGAGGCCGCGTTCATCGAGCCTGAGATCCTCAAAATGGATCCCCTTACGATCGAACGCTTCCTGTCCGAAGAACCTCGCCTGCGCGTCTACCGGGTTTACTTGCAGGACATCGCGCGCCGCCGCACCCACACGCTCAGCAACGCGGAAGAAAAGTTGCTGGCATCAGCGTCCGTCATGGCGAGCGGTCCCTCCAGCGCATACGGCATCTTCGCGGACGCCGATTTTCCTTATCCCGTGGTGAAGCTGAACGATGGCACGAGTGCAAAGCTCGACAAAGCCTCCTTCGCCCTGCACCGCGCCTCGCCGCATCGCGAAGATCGCCAGAAAGTCATGGAGGCATTCTTCACCGCTCTCGGCCAGTATCGCGCCACCTTCGGCTCAATGCTGAATTCCAGCGTGCAGACAGCCACCTTCTACGCGCGCGCGCGCAACTACCAGACCGCGCTCGAAGCCAGCCTGGATGGGCCGAACATTCCGGTGTCCGTTTATTCCCGCCTGATCGACGGAGTGGATCGCAACCTGGCCTCGTTTCACCGCTACCTGAAACTTCGCCAGCGCATGCTGGGCGTCTCCGAACTTCACTACTACGACTTGTACGCGCCGCTTGTTTCCTCGGCCAATGTCCACTACTCGGTGGAAGAGGCGGAGAACAACATCGCCGACGCCTTGGCGCCGCTCGGGCAGGAGTACGCGAGCGGGGCAAAGCGCTCCTTTACCGAACGCTGGATTGACATGTTTCCCTCGGAAGGCAAGAGGTCGGGCGCGTATTCCGCGGGAGATGCTTACGACGTGCATCCCTACATGCTGATGAACTACAACGGCAGATATGAGGACATGAGCACGCTGGCCCACGAACTTGGCCATACCATGCATAGTTATTTCTCCAATAAAACGCAGCCCTATCCGCTGGCCTCGTATTCCATTTTTGTCGCCGAAGTAGCCTCGACTTTCAATGAGGCGTTACTGAACGATCACATGCTGAAGAAGATCAAGGACCCCGCGACGCGGCTTTCCCTATTGGGCAACTACCTGGAAAGCATCAAAGGTACAGTCTTCCGTCAGACCCAGTTCGCCGAGTTCGAACTGCGCATGCATGATATGGTCGAGGCCGGGCAGCCGTTGACTGGCGATGCTCTTTCCGCGCTTTACGCACAGATCGTAAAGAAATATTACGGGCACGAGCAAGGCGTGTGCGTCGTGGATCCTTACGTGGAGCACGAGTGGGCGATGATTCCTCACTTCTACAACTCCTACTACGTGTTCCAGTACGCAACATCCTTCACGGCATCGTCGGCGCTATCGGAGAAGGTACTGGCTGGAGAGAAGGGGGCGACTCAGCGCTATCTGACGTTTTTGTCGGGAGGGCATTCCAAGTATCCGATTGAACTGCTGCAAGATGCGGGCGTGGATATGACGACGGAGGAACCACTCGAACTCACCATGAAGAAAATGAACCGGGTCATGGACCAGATGGAATCCATGCTGGGTAGCTGATTCGTGGACCACGGTGTTGGCGTAGCCCCGGACCCATTGGTCGGGTAACAAAAAAGGGACGGACCCACGGGTCCGTCCCTAAGTGTATTGTCAACCGATTAAGCGTGTACCAATTCCACGCCGTAGATCGAATGCCAGCTGGTCGCCGCGTTCAGCTTGTCGTTCACGTTATTGATGTTCTTCACGCCCTCAGTTTCAAGCCACTTCCGGAAAGCTGCCGCACCCTGTTTCGCGTAAACCGGGATGCCATCTTTCCAGGTTGCGCGCCCGCAGAGCACACCATTGAACTTCACTCCGGATTCTCCGGCCAGTTCCAGGGTCTCACTGAACTCGGCATTGCTCACCCCCGCGGACAGATAAATGAACGGCTTGGTGGCAACACTGGCGGCCTTGTGGAAGTGATCGATCGCTTCCTTCTTGGTGTAAGCCTTTTGTCCGCCGAACGAGCGCGTGCCTTCGACAAATTTCATATTCACCGGCACTTCGACTTTGAGCACGTCCACACCGTAGCGCTCCTTGCTGAACTCGCGCATGCTCTCGGTCACGATGTGGGGTTTCTTCTTCGCGTACTCGAGACCTTTCTCGTCCGCGCCCTCTTCGTAGCCGACGAATTCGAGGAAGAAGGGAATATCGTTAGCCCGGCACTCGTCGCCGATGCGCTCCACCCAGGCGTGCTTGGTTTCGTTCACCTGCTTGGGATCGTCGGGGGTATAGTAAAGCAGAATCTTGACGCAATCGGCGCCGGCTTCCTTCAAACGGCGCGCCGACCACAGGTCCAATAAATCCGGCAGGCGCCCGGGGCCAGTCTTGTCATACCCGGTCTTTTCGTAGGCGAGCAACAGGCCCGCATTTTTGGCGCGGCGCTTGGAGGCCGGCAGACCCCACTCGGGATCAAGCAGGATGGCCGAGGCATGGGGCGTAAGAACTTCAGTGACCAGGGACTTGAACTCCTCCATCATCTGATCATTGACTTCGCCGCCTTTTTCCTTGGCGAGCGATTTCTGCAGGGAACCGCGCTGGTCCATGGCGGCGGCTGCAATGACGCCGCGTTCGTTCGAGACTTTTTTCAGGCCGGCTAATTTGCCCGGGGTAAGCTTCATGAGATTCCTCCTGGAGCGGATAGGATAAGTGCTTGGAAGTACCGATCATTGTAAATCAAGCAGCTACAAAGTTTTCTATTGCGTTGCCTATCTATGGCCGAAGTTGCGAAACATGGGACCGTTTCTAGACTAGAGAGTTCGGCGGGAAGGGGAACCATCGGGTCGTCGGGCGTGACTGCGCGCACGGAATTTTTTGGAGCGCCAGTCTATGATCACCACAGGACACCTGCCTTCCATGGACGGGTCCGGGGTGGCGACTATGCTGCTCACCTTAATGTTGTTCTTAGCCGTGGCGGCGATCGTACTGATCGCATTCGGAACCTTTGGCGACCTGTGGGCTGAGTGGCGGCATCCGGATCACCGGCCCGTCGATGAACAATGGTATTCCGTGAAAACGCGGCATCGATAACGACTCCTCAACTGTCACGGACTCGGCGTGGCTGCCTATGCATTCCAAGCTGGCGTGATGGTAGGCTTGGTATAGTGGTATGACCGGTCCGCAGTAATCTAATTCGGCTTTTGATCCAAACTGCGAAAACGTCGCTCCCAAGGGGCAGCGACTCTGGGGCAAGCAAACTCTATGGCAATTGCAAGTGTCAATCCCGCGACAGGCGAGGTGGTCAAGACCTTTGAAGCGCTCTCCGAAGAGCAGATCGAAAAGAAGATCCAGTTGGCGGTGAGCACCTTCACGGCAGAGCGCAAGACTCCCTTCGCCGAGCGCTCCCGGCGCATGTTGAAGGCCGCCGAGATCATCGAGCGCGATAAGGAGAAATTCGGGCACTTGATGACGCTTGAAATGGGCAAAACCTATAAGTCTGCGGTCGCCGAAGCGGCTAAGTGTACGACCGCCTGCCGCTACTATGCCGGGAACATCGAAAAGTTCATGGCGGATGAAGTGGTGGAGACCGGCGCCCGAAAGAGTTTCATCCGCTACCAGCCTATCGGTCCCATCCTCGCCGTGATGCCCTGGAACTTTCCCTTCTGGCAGGTCATCCGTTTTGCTGCTCCGGCGCTGATGGCCGGCAATGTCGGCCTGCTGAAGCACGCTTCAAACGTCCCGCAATGTGCGCTCGCCATTGAAAGCATCTTCCTCGAAGCCGGATTTCCCGAGGGCGCCTTTCAAACGCTGCTGATTGGATCAAGCCAGGTGGACACGGTGTTGAATGACCCGCGAATCATGGCCGCTACCTTGACCGGCAGCGAACAAGCAGGCATACAGGTCGGAGTGGGAGCCGCCAAGCGCATCAAGAAAGTCGTCTTGGAACTCGGCGGCAGCGACCCCTTCATCGTAATGCCCAGTGCCGATCTTGAGGCGGCCGTGGCCACGGCCGTGCAAGCCCGTGTGCAGAACAATGGTCAATCCTGCATTGCCGCCAAACGCTTCATCGTTGCCGCACCGATCGCGGAGGAGTTCGAGCGAAAGTTCGTGGCGAAGATGCAGAGTCTTCAGGTCGGAGATCCCTTTGACGAGAGGACGGAACTCGGCCCGCTCGCGAATCCCGAGGCGGTGAAAGGCCTCGACGCCGACGTGCAGAAGACCGTGGCAGCGGGAGCCAAACTTTTGACCGGTGGATATCCCCTGCAGCGCAAAGGAAATTTTTACGCCCCGACGGTTCTGACCAACGTTCCCAAGGGCTCGCCCGCGTATAGCGAAGAATTCTTCGGCCCTGTTGCCTCCATCTTCCGGGTAAAGGATCAGGATGAAGCCATCCGCCTGGCCAATGACGTCCGCTTTGGCCTCGGCGCCAGCGCGTGGACCAATGACGAGAGTGAGCAGCAACGCTTCATTAACGAACTCGAATCCGGAATGGTCTTCATCAACAAGATGGTCGCTTCCGACCCGCGCATCCCGTTCGGCGGCGTCAAACATTCCGGGCACGGCAGAGAGCTTGGGCTGGTCGGCATTCGAGAGTTTCTGAATGCGAAAACGGTCTGGGTCGCGTAACACTCGGCCGCTACACAGATTTCCAGCCGGGGAAGAACATACCTGAGAGACTAGCGCGAGCCTGGCGGAAGTTCTGGGCTCGGCAGCGCCGGATGGGCCGCGGATTCTGACTTCAGCAGGTCATCCCACGGGCACGGGTCCGCCTCCATGCGATGGATCGCGGCCTGAATCTTATCGCCGCCATCGTCGTAGCGTACCCACACCACTCGATAACGTGCCTTCCGACCCAGGTACAACAAGCCAATGACGTCCCCGCATCGTAAGTCGGCTTCAATCCCAGACAGGAGAGCTCCATTAAAGCTAATGTCCCGAACCTGCGCTTCTTGCAGAAAGCGCTCACCTCGCGTGTCTACTCCCCAGACAGTCACTGCAAAATTAGCGTGGGTGCGGGGTTCGCTGCGGCGGTCAATCTGACGAAGAATTCCCATATCAGTCTCTTCACACTATCGTCGTCTTTTTTAGGCGTAAAGATTACGGAACTCGGTTACCCGGGCGAAAATTGGCGGCGAAGTTCCAGATGGGAACAGTTTCGAAATGGATTTCAGGCAGAGGGGTAAACGATTAAGCTCCGCTCATGATCGCAGCGCAAGCCCGCTCAGCAATGCCTGCTGCTTGGCAATGAGTTCCTGCACACCCTGCCGGGCGAAGCCCATCATGGTTGCCAGCTGCGCATCATCGAACACCTGATGCTCCGCCGTCGCCTGGAGTTCGACCATCTTGCCGCCGGCGGTCATTACAAAATTCATATCCACGTCAGCCCGCGAGTCCTCTTCATAGCAGAGATCAAGCAGAACCTGTCCATCGACTACCCCCACGCTGATTGCGGCGACGAAGTCTTTGAGCGGTACGCTCTTGAGCGTTCCTGCCTCCACCAGCTTTTCCAAGGCGAGACCCAGGGCGACGAATGCGCCGGTGATGGAAGCCGTGCGCGTGCCGCCATCGGCCTGGATGACATCGCAATCGATCCAGATCGTGCGCTCTCCCAGGCGCGCCAGGTCCGTCACAGCCCTGAGCGAACGCCCAATGAGGCGCTGGATTTCGTGCGTTCTCCCGCTCGGCCGCCCCTTGGCCAGCTCGCGCGGCGTTCGCGTCAGGGTCGATCGCGGCAGCATGCTGTACTCGCTCGAGATCCACCCTTGGCCCGTATTTCTCATGAACGATGGCACTGCTTCGTCGATGGATGCGGTGCAGATGACGCGCGTGTTGCCGACCTCAATCAATACCGAGCCTTCGGCTGTCGTGATGAAGTCTGGCGTGATGGTGACCGGGCGCAACTGATCAGGAGAGCGATTATCGGAGCGATAGAACATCAGGCCGGATTGTAAATCATCGCTGCAAATCCTCATCCCTAACCCCTGATCCCTGCACCCTGTTCCTGATTCCATGGAGGAGGATCCTCGTGAGGCAACTTACGGCCCGGCCTGCAACTGAGAAGCGAGTTGGTCCACAGCGGCCACCTCGTAGAACGAGGACAGATCCGCATGTCCCGCCAGCGTTTCTCGTTCCTTGCCGTCGATGAGAATCTTCACTCGCAGAATATTCGGAGTATTCGCGGTAATGGTGTGAATCAGCGAAGCGACCGTGAGCTCTTCGACCAGCACGCCGGAGCGATGAGAGTCAGCGAAGGCTCCATTCATATCGATCACAACCCCTCCCGGATCAACCAGGAACACGCTTCGTACTTCTGTGCCGGCCCCGATTACATGAGGCGAATTCTTGTCCAGATAGAGCGAGATGAGCGCCCGTGCCAGCTCTTCTGCCCTCTGCTGGCGCCCGGAAGGCATGGGGATCTGTGCTGGCTGGGCGCGCAGTGTCCCATCGTCGTCCTGCGCGACGTAGAGCACAACCTTCTCGGTCGGACCCGTGACCGGCGGCGCTAGGGGACGTGTATCGACCGGAGCCACCGGGGTCGCAGCCACTGTCTTTCTCACATGCCAGGCGTAAATACTGAGTCCGAGCGCCGCTGCCAGCAGCACTGCCAATGCGATCTGGAGGTGACGGGGAATCATGGTTGCGGCTGCGCTCCTGCCAATTGATCTCTCAGTGATGCGATTGCGGTCGCCACTGCACTGGTGACGAGTTGCTGGTAGTCGGGAGCCATCACCTGATTCGCGTCCGCGCCTTGCGGTGCCACTTCCACCGCGATCGCCGGTCCGGTGATGTTATTCAACGGACGCAACGGCGCCGCCACATTCTTGACCGGCAGTTGCCGTTTCTGTAATTCCCCGGCCACCGCGTTGGCTGTGCTCTGGCTTGGCGAAAGCCAATCATGCTGGGCCGTAGTCCAGGAGCGAAAGGGGCCGTGGTCATCGGACCCGAAGGGCAGCATGGCGGTGAACACGCGGACGCCATGGCCGCTGGAGGCAGCATGCAGGGCGATATAGATCGCGGCATGGTCCGCATTGGCGAAAATTGCCCGCTGGTCCAGGGGGAGATTCGCGTCAGAATCCCGTAGCACCACCGTGCTGATGCCTCGGCTCTGTAGTTCCTGGCGCAGGCTCCGTGCCAGCGCCAGCGTGACGTCCTTCTCGAGTAACGTACTGCTCAGGCTCTCGCCGTGATCATCCCCGCCGTGACTGGCGTCGACCACAGCAAAGTAATGCGGAACTGCGGCAGGCGGAACATTGGCTGGTGCCGCATTTGCCGCCGGCGCGTTTTGGGCTGCAGTTTGCGTGCTGGGGGGCGCTGGGGTTGGGGCAGCGCCGGTTTGCGGAGCCGGCGTGGCCGCCACGGTGATGCTCCGGCCATCATTGGAGAAACTCGCCATTACCGGAACCGACGTTTTCACGGTTACCACGGCGGAGCCGTTGCTCTCGCTGTAGCTGGCCGAAGGCATCGCCTTGCTGCCGAACGTCAATGTGGGCGAAGCCGGTCCCACCAGAGGTTCGCGCCGGAAGGTCATGTGCAGTGCTCCCGGCTCATTCGCAATCGAAGGATTCACCGGAGCCGAGAAATGGAATACTAGTCGCGGCGGGTCATCGCTCGCCAGTGATGCGGTGAAATGCGTGGCCACGCTTCCGATGAACAAGCGATCGGAGAGTTCGTGAAGCGCAACCGGCCCGCCCAGAATGCGCGGAAGCAGGGAATTGAGTGCACCCAGTGGGACCAGTCCGCGTTTGTTCTCTAAGACAAACTTGCCACCCAGGTCGGCGTCGCGTCCCATGACCTGGGCGCGATTCGCTCCTGCTGTGAAGTTGGCTTCGACATTGTTATAACGAAGCCGCCAGCGTGTCCCATCGGTTTTGCCGCTCACCCTGCCGAGAGGTTCCAGCACTTCCAGCAGACCCACATAGTCACGCCCCTCACGCTGCACAATAGGCACAGAATAGTTCGCGGCAACGGAATAGACGGAAAGATGCTTTTCCGCGGGAGCACCGGAAACCAAAATCGCCGACGCCAGAATCAGGGCGATACAAGTTGCGCCGGCATAACGCCAGTCACTCCGGGAGCTGTTCGTCCCTGGACCCCGATCCCGTCTGTGCGTGCCAGCAGCCAATCTCTTGACCGCCTAATCGAGCGCGTAAGCGGTTAGTCCGCTCAGCAGCTTGGGATAGAAGTCGGTAGACTTCTGCGGCATCACTTCTCCGGCCAAGGCCACGTCCCGCACTTTCTGCACCGGGCAGGCATTCATCAGAAAGGCCAGATTCGCCTTGCCCTGCCGGACCTGCAGGATCGCCTCCGAGGCCTCGCGCAGATATGAAAGATTCTGCTGGTTGCGAATGGATTCTTCCGACAGCTTTAGCACTCCTTCCAGCAGGCATTTGTGCAACTGCACGACGTCCAGCGATCGCTGCCGCGCGGAAAGTCCCTCAAGGTATTTCGCCCCGGCGGCTTTGGGCGAGTGCAACAGCAGAGCACGGTTTGCAGCCATCGCCAGCAGGCCAGTGCCGCTGCGCCCTTTCTCCTCCAACAGCGCCGTAGCTCGAGCGCTGTCCATGCCCGGCTCAACTTCCTCCACCTCAAAAAGCTGGCTGCTCGACTTCTTGAACTCATCGAACGAGAACGACTGCAGGGAATGCACAACCCGATGCGTGGGCAGAACCAGCAATCCCGGATCGTTCATGTTGACGAACGTCATCATCACGAATTCGTAAGGAGCCTCGGGATCACTCGCCGCAGCCTTCTCCCGGCATTCGTTGCGGAAGTTCAGCGCCGTCTCATAGCGGTGATGTCCATCCGCGATAACTAATTTTTTGTCTCGCATCTTTTCCCGAACTGCGTTGACAACGTGCGGATCCGAAAACTGCCACACCCGGTGCGCGACGCCATATTCATCGGTGACATCGATCGCCGGCTCGTTGGGCGTCGCCAGCAGGGCATCGACTTCGCCGGAATCCTCATAGAGCAGAAACAATTGCTCATAGTGCGTGCGCGTCGCCCGAAGCAGGTCAAGCCGGTCCGCCTTGGGCTTTGCCAGCGTCTGCTCATGCCGGTAGACCACGTGAGCCGAATAATCCTCGACCCGGCCCAGCGCGATGAACCCGCGCCGTTCAAATGTCTTCCCGGAGGGAGCCTTGAAGCTCTGTGAATATGCGTAGATCGAGGGCTCGGAATCTTGCTGCAGAATACCCTCTTGCCGCCATTGGCGGCCGAACGCGGCGGCACGTGTGTATACGTTCTCTACCGTATTGTCGCCCTGTTCACGCCGTCCCAGTATGACCCTAACTAGGTTGTACGGGCTGGCAGCATAGTACTTTTCCTGCATGGCAGGAGTAATCTTGTCATAAGGTTGAGTCAAGACCTGCGACGCAGATACTCGTTGCAGGTTGTAGCGAAGCGCATGAAAGGGACGTATGTCAGCCATGAGTTTTAGTTGGAAACCTTTGATTGTAACAAGATAGCGGTGGACCCCGGAGAAGGCCGTGGGACGCGCCTTTCGCGGCAGTCGAGTCGTTACTGAAATGGTGGGACTTTGTCTCCATTATTTGACAAAAAGCCTGCTGCCCCTGCTCCCAGCTGTGCTAACATCCGCCGCATAGAGGTATTTATGGCCCGCGTGGCGTGCCGCCGGTCATCGAGCCCGAAGGCGCAAGATCGACGTAGCTCCTCGGTTCATTCCAGGGACCCGATTTCAACCGTGCGAAAAATTTCGTTTTCTCATTGTTTGCTACCCCCGCTTCTCCTGGCCTTCCTCGTTTTCGTCTGCCTCAGTTTCAGGGCTATGGCCCAGACAACGGATGTCAACGACGTCCACGTTCAACCTCGCGAGGTGGAGAAACCGAAAGAAGTCCCGAAACCCGATTCAATCTCGACCGCCAATGGCCTGAGCGCGCGCGTGCGTCCTCTCAAGGTGGATGTCGACCTGGTCCTGGTACCGGTCACGATCACCGATCCCATGAATCGCCTGGTCACTGGTCTCGACAAAGAGAATTTCCAGTTGTTCGAAGGCAATGCGTCGCAGCAAATCCGCACCTTCTCCTCCGAGGATGCACCGGTATCCCTGGGCGTGATCTTCGATTCCAGCGGTAGCATGAACACGAAGATGGATCGGGCCAAAGAAGCGGTGATCGAGTTCTTCAAAACGGCCAACCCGCAAGACGAATTCTTCATGATCACCTTTAATGACGAACCGGATGAGATTATCGACTTCACGAACTCGGTGGACGATATCCAAAACCGCCTGGTGTTCGCTGTGCCCAGAAAGCGCACGGCCTTGCTCGACGCCATCTACATGGGGATCAGCAAAATGCGCCATGCCAAGTACCCCAAAAAGGCGTTGCTGATCATCTCCGACGGTGGCGACAATCACAGCCGCTACACGGAAAATGAAATCAAGTCGCTGGTCAAGGAAGCCGACGTGATGATCTATGCCATCGGCATTTACGATCGCTACGCTTCCGCGGTGGAGGAGCGGCTGGGTCCCCAGTTGCTCAGCGACATCACCGAGCTGACCGGCGGCCGCGCCTTCACCATCGACAATCCCAATGACCTGGGCGATGTCGCCACCAAAATTGGCGTCGAGTTGCGCAACCAATACGTCCTCGGATACCGTCCCAGCAAAGTAGTGCGCGACGGCAAATGGCGTAAGATAAAAGTGAAGCTGCTGCCACCGAAAGGACTGCCGCCTCTCAAGGTGTATGCGAGGACTGGATACTACGCTCCTGCCGAATAGGGCCCCCCGGGTTCTCTGTTTTCTTTTCTGCCTCCTCTGGTCCCTGGGCGCCTCATCGCAAACGACGTCCGCGGACCCGCCGAAGCCCGCGCCCCCAGCCGCCCACAATTCCAAGGGTGCGGACCAAGAGGATAATCAGGAGAACCGGATCAACGACGAGGGCGTCTTCGTCTTCAAAAAAGACGTGGACGAGGTCATGCTGCATGCCACGGTCATTGACGACCATCAGCACATCATCACTAATCTCGATAAAGGTGCGTTCACGGTTTACGAAGACGGGAAGCCGCAGAACATCATCTCCTTCCATCACGTAGATATCCCGGTCGCGATGGGGATCCTCATTGATAATTCCGGCTCCATGCGCGAGAAGCGGGCGAAGGTGAATCAGGCTGCCCTGAATCTGGTGCGCTCCAGCAATCCTAAAGACGAAGTGTTTGTCGTCAACTTCAACGACGAGCAGTATCTCGATCAGGATTTCACCAACAACCTACTGAAGCTCAAAGAGGCGCTGGACAAGATCGATGCCCGCGGCGGCACGGCTCTGTATGACGCGGTCGTGGCCTCGGCCGACCATCTCAAGCAAAACGGCCGTCTGGAAAAGAAGGTCTTGTTCGTAGTGACCGATGGCGAAGACAACGCCAGCAGTGAAACCCTGGAGCGTGCTGTGAAACAGCTACAGCAGGAGAACAGTCCAACCATTTACGCCATCGGTATCCTGGGAGACGAGGAGCATCCACGCCGCGCCAAGAAGGCTCTCGAGATTCTATGCGAGCGCACCGGTGGCATCGCTTTCTTCCCCAAGACGCTGGATGAGGTGGATGCGATCAGCCGCACCATCGCCAATGATATTCGCAACCAATACGCCATCGGCTACAAGCCCACTACTCCGAAAGGTGCGGGCGGATTTCGACAGGTGCGCGTAGATGCCAAAGCCAAAGGCCACGGCAAGTTGATGGTACGCACCAAGAGCGGCTACTACGCTGGCGCCCAAACCGCTTCCACGG
The DNA here is from genome assembly GCA_036376495.1 of Candidatus Sulfotelmatobacter sp. Taxonomy (GTDB): domain Bacteria; phylum Acidobacteriota; class Terriglobia; order Terriglobales; family Acidobacteriaceae; genus Sulfotelmatobacter. The sequence continues at coordinate 59,925 of DASVAE010000066.1, forward strand.
GCACGAAATAATCATGCAGGTGCCCAACAAAGAACGGTTGGCTTGTTATGGGGTAGCTACGTAGCTAGCTACGTAGCTACTTGCTCTCCAGCATCTGAGCGGCGGAGTCAATCAGGGCCGCTTCATCCTGAAGCGCCTTTCCTACGCGAACGATTTCCTGCTCCGCCTCGGAATATCTTTTTTGCTCGATCCCTTCCCGCACTCCCGGAACCGTCTTCACCCCGTATCCGCTATAAACCCCGGGAGCGTAGAGCAGGTGCTTGAACCAGGGACGCCGCGGCAATCCTGCATCGTTGGTCAGCGTGCGCTCGCTTTCGATCAGTTTTGCGTTCAGCGCCGCCAATTGCGATGACTCACTTTCACTCAGAGCACTTTGCTTCGCGGACAGCGCTTTGCGATAGCGTTCCGCACTCCGAGCCAGAGCCTCTCCGGCGTTCTCCATGGGCGAAAAGTTCAGATGCGGCGGTATCTCTTGCCGCGGTGGCGCTATTGTGGGCTTTCGCGGATCGAAAGTCGCCCTGAACACTCCTTCGTCCAACTCCTGATTGCGCTCGCGAATTTCATCCTGCTTGTCTTTCAAGAGCTTTTGCAGATCGCGGGTATATTTCTGGACGGTGTCCGCGAAATCGGCGAAGTCAAACGGCAACACCTCCGCATCGGCCAACCGCATGACAGCGGTGCCCACAGTCTGCGAGAGTGCCCGCCCGTAGACAAAGTCGTTGTCGGAAAAATGCGTGTACCAGAAGAAATCATCGTAAATCGAGTGATAGATCCCCTGCTCGGTTTCACCCTCGTACTCCATATCCAGGGTCGCAATACCAAGATGATCTAGAAATCCGGTGAAATCCGTCCCGGAGCCCAGGGCGCTGATTCGCAAATCCGCTCGCTGGCGGATCTCTTTGCGATCATCCGTGGATGCCTGCGCGATATCCGACAAGCGCTTGCGCTCCCAGACCGACATCTTGGTTTCAGGATCGGCAATATCCTTGGCCACGCCGTTGATGAATTGCTCGAGAGTGTGCGAGCCGCCCATGTTCAGCAACCCGCGGTCATTCCCATCAGTATTGATGTAAACCGCCGCATGCTGACGCAACTCGTCGGCATGTGCTTCAACCCATTCGGTCGACCCGAGCAGCATCGGCTCTTCGCCGTCCCATGCCGCATAAATGATCGTGCGCCGCGGCTTCCAGCCTTGCTTCAGCAACAACCCGAAAGCCCGCGCCTCTTCCAGCAGCGGAGCTTGCCCGGAAACCGGATCCTCCGCCCCATTCACCCAGGCATCATGATGATTGCCGCGAATGACCCACTCGTCGGGTGCTTCACTGCCGGGAATTTTCGCGATCACGTCGTACACCGGCTTGATGTCCCAATTGAATGCCAGCTTCAAGTGCACTTTCGCAGCGCCCGGGCCAATGTGATAAGGAATGGCCAGCGTCCCGCGCCATTCCTCCGGCGCCATGGGCCCTCGCAGCCCAGCCAGCAGAGGCTGCGCGTCACCGTAGGAGATCGGCAGTACCGGAATACTTGCGATGCTCTTGGCTTCCTTCACCGCGAGCCGCCTGGCGTCCGCAGTAGCGCCGACCCCCGGAGTAAGCGGATCTCCAGGACTATTGGAAGCAAAATCCATGACGCTCCCGCGCTGCACTCCCTCTGGATTCCGCATCGGCCCAGCCGGAAAAACGTTGTCCACCGTATATCCGTCGTCATGGGGCTCGGAATAAATCAGGCATCCAATTGCCCCGTGTTCCGCCGCAACTTTCGGCTTCACTCCACGCCACGAGTGGTAGTACTTCGCGATCACGATCGCGCCCTTCACCGAAACACCAAGGCGCTCGAGCTTTTCGTAATCTTCGGGCAGCCCATAGTTCACGAACACCAGCGGTGCGGTGACGTCGCCATCGGGCGAATACGCGTTGTAGGTGGGAAGCTGTTCCGCTTTCTGATTCGAGGTTGGGTCCACGGCGAGAGCCGGTTCCTCCAGCTTGGCCGTGAACTTCGTCGGCTCCGTCATCTCCAGCAGGCGTACTTTCGGCGTGGGGAAAAGGACATCAAAGGTCTCGATGTGTGCATCCAGCCCCCACTCCTTGAAGCGCGCCAGGATCCACTC
>DASVAE010000067.1:0-21220 GCA_036376495.1 Candidatus Sulfotelmatobacter sp.
CAAGCCGCAAGGGGACCAGGCATCGGCCATCCAGGCGTTGACACGCGGGATATTCGACCGCGAACAGCACCAGGTTTTGCTAGGAGTCACTGGCTCAGGCAAGACCTTCACCATGGCCAAAGTGATCGAGGCGCTCAATCGCCCCGCCTTGGTGATGGCCCACAACAAGACGCTCGCCGCGCAGCTCTACCACGAGTTCAAAAGTTTCTTCCCCCATAACGCGGTCGAATATTTCGTTTCCTATTACGACTACTACCAGCCGGAAGCCTACGTCCCTGCCGCCGATCTCTACATCGAAAAAGAATCGACCATCAACGATGAGCTAGACAAATTGCGGCTCTCCGCAACCCGCTCCCTGTTTGAACGGCGGGATGCGCTGATTGTCGCGTCGGTCAGCTGCATCTACGGCTTGGGCTCGCCCGAAGCCTACTACGGCATGATGCTGTTTCTGGAAAAAGGCCAGAAGATCAAGCGCGAGGACATCACCCGCAAGCTGGTCGACATTCTGTACGAGCGCACTAACGGCGAATTCCGCCGCGGCACTTTTCGCGTGCGCGGGGACGTCATCGAGGTCTTCCCCACCTACGACGACATGGCCTACCGCATCGAGTTGTGGGGCGATCAGGTCGAAGCGCTTTCGCAAATCGATCCTCTGTTTGGCACGGTGAAGCAGAAATACGCGCGCCTGCCCATCTATCCCAAGACGCACTACGTCATGAAAGAAGAGACCCGGGCCTCCGCCGTGGACTCCATCAAGAAAGAGCTGGCATGGTGGGAAGTCGAACTGGAAAAGCAGGGCCGGCTGGTCGAGGCCCAGCGCATCCACCAGCGCACCATGTTTGATCTGGAAATGATCAAGGCCATGGGCTTTTGCCACGGTATCGAGAACTATTCCCGGCACTTCACCGGACGCTTGCCGGGCGAGCCTCCGCCCACGCTGCTGGACTACTTCCCCCGCGATTACCTGATGTTCATCGACGAGTCGCATCAGACCATCCCGCAGCTGCACGGCATGTATGCCGGCGACCGCTCGCGCAAGGAAGTGCTGGTCGAATACGGATTCCGCATGCCTTCCGCGCTGGATAATCGCCCCTTGACCTTTGCCGAATTCGAGCACCGCACCAACCAGCTGGTCTATGTGTCAGCCACTCCAGGTCCCTACGAACTGACCAAGTCCGCGGGCGTGGTGATTGAGCAGATCATTCGACCCACGGGCTTGATCGATCCTCCAGTGGAGATCCGCCCGGTGAAGGGCCAGATCGACGACCTGCTGCATGAGATTCGGGAGCGCGTTTCGAAAGGCGAGCGCGTGCTGGTCACCACATTGACCAAGCGTATGGCGGAGGACCTGGCCGAGTATTATGCGGAAGTCGGCGTGAAATGCCGCTACATGCACTCGGAGATCGAGACGCTGGAGCGGGTCAAGATCCTGCGCGACCTGCGCAAAGGCGAATTCGACGTATTGATAGGCATCAATCTTCTACGCGAAGGCCTGGACCTGCCCGAGGTGTCATTGGTGGCAATTCTGGACGCGGACAAAGAAGGATTCCTGCGTTCTGCAGGGTCCCTGATTCAAACCATCGGACGCTGCGCCCGACACCTGAACGGCCGAGCCATTCTTTACGCCGACCGGATGACGGACTCGATGAAGCGAGCCATCGACGAAACCTCGAGACGGCGAGCGATCCAGCAAGCCTACAACGAGGAGCATGGCATCACCCCCGAATCGATCGTTCGTCCGCTGGATATGACTCTGGCCGCCATAGTCGCCGCCGATTATGCCGACCTGACCGCTTCCGAATCCGAGGGCATACCGGAATTCAAATCTCAGGAAGAAGTGGACGCCTACATCGCGAAAATGGAAAGCGACATGCGCGAGGCTGCCAAACGATTTGAATTCGAGAAGGCGGCCAAGCTGCGGGACACCATCAAAGAACTGAAAACCAAAGAATTCCTGTTCGCGTAAGAAGTCGATCTAACTCGTCGTTGGTGACGTCCCGCAGCCGGTCATATTCTCGACAAGTTGCCTTGGAAAATGTTTTTAAACAAACCTTTGAACGTCATCTTCCATAAGCCGCCGCTGCCGCCAGTGGCTTGCGGTAGAAGGTGTACCCGTCGTAGGTCTCCGAGCGGAAATTCAGGTTTGGCGCACAGAGTTTTTCTGTCTGGCTCAGGAAGAGATAACCCCCTGGCTCCAGGTACAGGTGCAAGCGCTCCATCAGTGCGGAACGCTGGGTGCGTGATAGATACGGCAACACGTCCATGCAGAAGATGCAATCGAAGCGCCCGATATAAACCGGTTTCGTCAGATTCATCGTATTGAACGTTACCAGGCTGCGGAGCCGTGGCTTCACCAGCAGAAACGCACTTCCATTTCCGTTCGCAGCTGCGCTGCTGGCTCCGTTGCCATTTCCATCCTGAGTCCCATCGGATGCGTTGGGACCTATTTTCGAGAAGCACGCTCGAATCGTTGCCGGCGGCAGGCCGGTCAAGGCCGACTGCGGATAGACTCCTCGCTCTGCTGCCTGAATGGCGGAACGCAACAGGTCCGTGCCCACGATATGAATCGAGCATTCCTTGCTGAAACCGTTGTTGTTTGCAGGAGCGGAGCTTTCGGCAATGCCCCCATTGCGGAGGGCACTCTTCGCGTCCTTGCTTCCGTTGTTGCCCGTGCCGGTTCCTGTTCCGTTGCCGTTTCCGCTGCTGCCGCCCAGCGCCTCGCAAACTGCCATCGCGATGGAGTATGGTTCTTCGCCGCTGCCGCATCCGGCGCTCCAGATGCGCAGCGTAGCGGGTCCTTCGCTCACTTTACGGGCGAGGACTTGCGGCAGCACATGCCGTCCCAGCGCGGTCATCGCACCCGGATGCCGGAAGAAACCGGTGCTCACGTTCATGACGCCGTCCAGAAACCCAGTGATTTCGCAAGGCTCCAACTCGGCGGAACGCAACCGCGCCAGCAACGCGGCCGGCGATTCCAGTTCGGTGCGCTCCAGATAGTCCGCAATATGAGCCGCTAATGCGCTGTTCGGACAATCCAGCAGGATGCCCGTCTGCCGCTCCACCAGCAGGCGCAACGCAGAGAGCTCGTGCTCGAGTATGCTGATGCCCGCCAACAATTTATGCATAAATATTATCCTCAACCTGCAGCCGGATTCATCTCGAGTCGCTTCAGGGGATGAGGACTCTTTGTCATCAGTTATCAGTTCCCGCTTCTCGTAGCTCCCTGCATCTTCAGTCGCCCGCTGCTGTGGCCGCGAACGTCTTGCCGGAATCCTGCACCGCCTGCTGCGCCACCACATTCATTTCCTTTTCTAGAGAGGAAAAGCGCTGCATGATTTCATGAATGCGCAGCGTCATATTCCGAATGGTCTCAATCTGGGCTCGCGTCTGCGCGGAAAAGCTGCCCGGCTCCAGCAAGAGCAAATCCGAGTTTCCGAGAACCGACGTCAGCGCATTATTTAGGTTGTGCCGCATCTCGAGCATGTAGCGGCCCAGCATCGCCTGCCGTTCCAGCGCGACGCACGCTGCCTCAAGTCCGCGCGCACGAAACTCGGCCCGAGCCCGATGAACCGCTTCTGACGCCGCCAGAACCAGAGTCTCGAGCCAGTGCTCGCTGCGACGGAGGATAGAAATGCGCGGCCAGCGATCGTGGATCAGCTGCGCCGTGGCGGAATCGTGGCAAACACAAAATACCGGTTGACCCGTCGAGTGCAGCGGTTCCAGTACCACCGACAACAGATCGCGCCGGAGTTGCCCGATGATGGCCACGTCGAAGACGTCCACGGAAAAGCGCGGCCACAGTTCCCCGCTCAGCAGGGTGAACGTGGGGATGTTGCGCTCCATCTGCCAGCGGGTGGTAATGCGCCGGGAAAAATCCGCCTCGTCGGAGATGATCAGTACGGTCGGCATTTCCACGGGCAATTTCCCTTTCCCCCTAGCGAACGGTTGATGCTTGGTCTGGAATCAAGTTACTGATCGTTATTTCCTGGGCGACCCGGATTCTGCATCCCAACCCGGCTCGGAAGAGACTTCGAACTCGGGGGCTGCCGAAGCGCGAGCCGCAGGCTTGGCGCCCGCCTTCAACGCAACCTGTGGGCCGCCAGAGCTGCCCGCCGGCTTCGTTCCGCGAACTCCCCCGCCCGAAGCAGGCGCCGCTGCCGCCTTCGCCAGTGGAGGCTTCGTACCCGCCGTTGCCGCCTTGGCTGGGGCGGCTGGTGTCGCCACCGCCAGAGGTGGTTTCGCGGAGGTGGCGGCCTTCTCTTTCCCCTTCCCCTCGGTGGCTTTGCCGCGGCCAAGTGCGTGCTCCACCGAGGCCTTCAAATCCACCAGCATGCGCAACGGAGATCCCGAGGAATACTCAGCCTGGAACATCACCTTCCACGATTGACAAATCATGCGCAGCCGCAGGATCGGTTCCTGCGCGGAGAACTGGGCACGACGACAGTCAATGGTCTGCACGCCTTTGTCCTCCAGCTCCGTCAGGCCATCCAGAATGATGTTGAGATCTCCCAGCATCAGCCGGAAGAACACACGCCGCATGAGGTACCCGAACCGGGTGAAGGCCACCAGTGCGACCGGCAGGTAGAACAGTTCGCCGGCGAGCCCTTTGGCCTTGCGTCCTTGCTCGAGGATGCCGCCGTGAAGCAGTTCGTCCAGCGAGCGGCACTTGCGAGCAGCATCCAGCACGCGATCAAGAGCATTCAACCAGACGGGGGGCTTAAGTTCGACTTGCCCGACTACTGCTTCCATTGTGCGGGCGACATATGCCAAATCGACTTCCGAATCATTGATTCCCGTCGGTGCAATCTGGCTGAAGTACTGCACCAGCAGAAAATCGACCTTGTCCCGAACCGCGTCAGACTTTTCTGTCTTGGCCACGAAATGCTGTACCAGGTACAGCAGGCTTTCCTGGGTGACAAGGGCGTTGGTTTGCAGGAACTGGCGCAGCTGATGCACTTGGACCTGACTGTCCATCTGTTCGAGCCATTGCCGGGCTTGCTCGACGGCTTCTTTGCCCGGTGCCTCGACGCCGCCCTCAAGCTCGGCGCATGTCTTGACCTCAATGGCGAACTCGCGTGCCAGTTCAAAATAGATGGGATAAAGGCGGCGGGCGGAAATCCATTGCGCCGCAAGGTCTTTCACAGGTGTGGAAGGCGTCATGATTTCACGATCCAGTTGGGCACATCACGCCGGAAGCGTGCGGCCACAAGAGTCTTTCCCGGCTGATACTGCACCGCAACCACGGACGCGGCCTCTTCCAGGGACCCGTCCGTGTTGCGAACACTCAATTGATCGCCGAACTCCAAAGCCGTTTTGGAGGCGAACAGCAGCTCGCGCGAGGTGGCAAATTCCACGATTGTGCTCTCGCTCAGCTCCGCCACACCGTTCTGCTCCACGATGCGAGTGAGCTGGATGGGAAAGCGCACGGGCATGGCGTCGGGAAAAAAACGGGCAAGCTCGGCCACGCTGTTGGCGGGGTAAGCTGCTCGTCCGGTCGCTGCGGCTGTATGCGCCACTATTGACTTCCTCTAATCCAACTCGGCTCTGGGCTGCGAAATGCGGTTGGGCTCCCCCTCTTCCCGGTTAGAAAGAGCTGTGGGGAGCCGGTAATCCGCGGTTCACAAAAACATGGAGCAAGGGCAGAACCATCTCGCGGAACGGAAGGATTAGCACCTAAGCGAACAGATTTTCAGCAGCTTAGCTATGCCCATTCAATGATTAGACGAGCTTCATGAACGACGCGTCTCAAGCTGAGATCGAGTCTCATCTCAAGCGCGGCGGGCTTGGCAGCCGCGAGCAACCGCTCGGCCATCTCTGAGTGAACGAGAGAACCAAAGATCTTGCGCCAGACGGACGCGTGATGATCGTTTTGGAATAGGAACTGACGTGTGCAGGGCGGGGAGCCGATCTCAACGGTTTCTAATAAAGCGGCGCTCGCTTCCTTGTTTCGGAACCGGGCGCCGCCTGCGGTTTATTCGTCGCGCTGGTGTTCATCCCTGTCGTTGATTGGAGTTCTCAACCAGGGAACGAAACGCACATTCGGTCCGGTGACCGTCGAGCACCCCGGGCCACCGGGCCCCATGGGACATCCCCAATAGTTCTGCGTGGCGTCCACGCTTCCGGTACAGGACGCGTGATCGAAAGCACATACGTTGCCCACCCCGATCTTATGGCCGAGCAGATCGTTGAGGTGGACATCGACCTCAGCCGGGGTATTGACGGCAACATCGATATCCTCATCGCGGATCGTGTTGCCGGAGATGACCGTTCCGATCACGGGCGAACCGCCGCCACCGCTGTTGATGTTGATCCCAACACGGCCCGGGGTAGCCGTATCTTCTTCATCAGCAAGATTGCCTGCGATGAAGTTGTCGAGGATCTTGTTATTTGACATGTCATCCGCGGGCAGTCCGAAGGCCGGACCCACATGGGTGTGCAATGCCACGCCGCCGAGCCCGTTGTTGGTCAGCGTGTTCCCGATGATCACATTTCCGGACACGCGCCCCTGGCCCGCGCCATCGCTGAAGAAGCCCGATCCGGCGCCGCCCACCTTCACGCCATTGTGGTCGGAAAGGTTATTGGAGATGGTGTTGCGATCCACTCCATAATGCGGCGCGAATGGAGGACTGGTGTGTCCGGCTGGTGGATGAGAAGCCATCACGATGCCGCACTCGGCAGGGTTGTCCTTAAAAATATTGTGCGTGACCAGGTTGTCGTGACTCTCGGCAGTCTCGTCGCTGATGAGAATGCCATCCGAATTGCCGGTGACGATATTGCGCGACACGATCGAATCAGCAGTTCCAACCAGGTGAATTCCGCCGCCGCAATCTCCGGTTTCATCCGTCTCGTATATGCCGTTGCCGGGCTGATTGGGACAGCCCGTGGGGTCGCCCGTGAACTGAATCCCCGGAATCTGGTCGTTGTTCTCCACCTTGTTGTCTCGCAGTGTGACATCGGACGCGCTGACCACCAGAATGCCCTCATACAAGGCATAGCGCACCGTGAACCCCGCAATGGTCACGTCATTGAGGCCTGGGTGGTCGTAGCCATCGACAAAGAAGCCGTGGGCGAGATTGGTAGCGTCCACGATCGTGGAATTCGAACCTGCCCCAATGATGGAAACAGGAAAGGCCACGTCCACCTCTTCGCTGTAAGTGCCGGGGCCCACATGGATGGTGTCATTGGCAGCGGCATGGCTCAGCGCATCCGAGATTGTCGAATAGCACCCATGCTTGCCCGAGGGATTCACGCAAAGAGTTTTGGCATTGGCCACCTGTGAGAGGCCAAAAAGAACAAGGGCGCACGCACACAAACTCAAGCGCGCGCGCAGTCCTACATGAAACAGATTCATATTTTCTCCTCCTGGGAGATTCAGCGCCACCTTCACCCGAAGGATCGGCGGTCTAGGTTAGCTGGGTTGAGGAGCCGCAGTGCACGGCAGTTCTTTCATGAGCGGTAGCCCACTATACACCACTGAGTAATAGAAATAACGTGGATACATTTTCATCCGGCAAGCTTTTTTTCTGACCGGCTTGCTTTTCTCCTTGACAGCTTAGGAGAGGGCGCGGTAATCTCCTAAGCATCTTAGGGGGCTGTATGACCGATCAAGCCCAAATCCTTCCCGGCACTCTCGACATTCTGATCCTGAAAGCTGTATCGCTAGGCCCGCTGCACGGCTACGGAGTTCTGTTGCGCATTGGACAGATCTCAGGCCAGGCGTTGCTGATTGAACAGGGAGCCCTCTATCCGGCTCTGTTCCGCCTGGTAAGGCAGGGCTTGCTGAAAGCGAGCTGGGGTACATCGGAAAATAACCGTCGCGCGAAATTTTACGAACTGACCGCAGCCGGTCACAAGCGCCTGCGCGAGCAGATGGAAGGCTGGAATCGCCTGGCCACAGCCATGGGATCCGCGCTTGCCGCCCAACCGGAGGAAGTATGAAAATCCTGCCCTACTTACAATCCCTGCGAGCCAAGTTCTTGCATTCTTCTGAGCTTTCCCAGGAAATGGAAGAAGAGCTTCGCGCCCACATCGCACTTCGCGCCGATGACCTGGAGCGTTCAGGCCTCAACCGCGAGGAAGCGCAACGGCGTGCCCGGATTGAGTTCGGTGGGCAGGAGAAAATTAAAGACGAGTGTCACGCCGCGCTAGGCGGCAACCTTATCGAAACCGCCATCCAGGACGTGCGAATCACCTTGCGGGGGTTGCGGAAGTCTCCGGGATTCGCATTCGCCGCCATATTGACCCTCGCGCTGGCGATTGGGGCAAACACGGTGGTGTTCAGCATTATGAATGCGTTCATCATCCGGCCATTGAACGTCCCCCACGCGGAGAGTCTTTATGGACTATGGCGGCTGGAAGACGACATGTCAGAGTCGTACCTCGATTACGTGGATCTGCGCGACCGCAATCACAGTTTTGAGGCTCTGATCGCATATAACGTCAATGAAGTGGCACTGGATACGGGTAACAATCCATCGCGCTCGTGGATTGAGGAAGCAAGTGGCAATTTTTTCGATGGCTTAAATGTCCAGCCGTATCTCGGACGTTTCTTTCACGCCTCCGATGAACACGGCCCAAACAGCGCGCCGTATGTCGTGCTCACTTACAAGTACTGGCATACACATTTTCACGATGACCGCGGCGTAATTGGGCAGAACGTCCTGCTGAATAAACATCCTTATACCGTGATCGGTGTGGCGCCGCCGGGATTTCACGGAACCCTGTTGTTCTTCCATCCGGATTTTTTCGTGCCAATCGTCAACCATGACATCGACGGAGGCACAGAACTGAATGATCGCCGGAGGCACTGGGTCTTTATGACCATGGGACACCTGAAAGCAGGAGTCACTCCCGGCCAGGCGGTAGCCGATTTGAACTCCATTGGCCAGGATCTGCTGCGGAAGTATCCCAAAGATGAAGGCAAGATGACGTTCAAGCTGGTGCAGCCCAGCATGTACGGCGACTACATTGGCGCTCCAGTTCGTGAATTCCTGACGGGACTGATGCTGCTCGCGACTTTGATTCTGCTGGCAGCGTGTGCCAACCTGGGCAGTTTATTTGCGGCCCGTGCGGCCGACCGATCACGGGAAGTCGCCCTTCGGCTTGCGCTGGGATCAAGCCGTAAACGCATCCTGCGCGGCCTTTTCACCGAAGCCGTTCTGATCTCGCTGGCCGGCGGAGCCGTCGGGCTCGCGGGCAGCATTTTTTTGTTGCGCCAGCTTAGCGAGTGGCAGCCGTTTCCCCGATTTCCAGGATACCTTGCCGTGACGCCCGACTCGAATGTGTATCTCCTCGCGCTGCTGCTGGCCCTCGCCAGCGGGGTCCTGTTCGGAGCCGTGCCGGTCAGACAGGTTCTGCAAACCAATCCCTACGAAGTGGTAAAGACCGGATCGAGCGGCAGGATCCGACGCCGCATTACCGCGCGAGATGTATTGCTGGTGGTGCAGATCGCGTTATGCGCCGTGCTGGTCACATCGTCGCTGGTTGCGGTGCGTGGATTGGCTCACTGCCTGCGCAGCAACTTCGGATTTGACTTGTCCACAATGCTGGCGCAAACGGACCCGCCCATGGCCGGTTACACCGCAGACAGAATACCCCCGCTGCAGAAACGCATGGTCGATGCCTTGAAGGCAATTCCAGGGGTAGAGTCCGTGGGATTGGCCGATCACCTTCCTTTAAGCGAAGGGAGTATATATTCCAATGTGTTCGCGGATAGTACCTCCGATCTCCGGCCCTCCAAAGCGGCAATGAACCCAGTCGTTTTCAAAGTCTCGCCTGAATACTTCCAAGCGGCGGGGACGTCTCTGCTCTCGGGCAGGTCGTTCAGCTGGCATGACGATAAAGGCTCGCCCCCAGTAGCCGTGGTCAATGGGCAGTTTGCCCGCCGGATGTTTGGCTCCATTCAGAAGGGGCAAGGCAGCTATTTCAAGATGCCGGATGGAACGCGTACCCAGGTTGTGGGTATCGCGGAAGATGGAAAGTATGACCGGATCACCGAGAGCCCGCGACCGGCGATGTATCTGCCCATCCTGCAATCGCCTTCATCCTCCAGCTGGATGGTGATGCGCTCGAAACGCGATCCGCAGCAACTGGGAGGAGCCATCCGGAGCGCTCTGCGAGAAGTGGATGCGGCTCTACCCGTGTACATTCAAACGCGCTACAACGCGCTCGATACGGCGCTGTTTGGGCCGCGCATGGCGACCTTGGCGCTGGGAGTACTGGGAGGGATGGGCGCAATCCTCTCAGTGGTCGGTATTTTTGGAATGGCCGCGTATTCCGTCAGTAAACGCCTGCGGGAACTGGGAATTCGCGTGGCACTTGGCGGTCAGCGTAAGGAAGTCTTGCAGACAGCGTTAGGACGCGCTTTCAAATTACTCGCCTACGGTTCCGCGGCGGGATTAGTGCTCGGCATTCTGGCGAGCCGGGTGCTCGCTTTCATTGTCGCTCAGGCAACACCTCGCGATCCGCTCGTACTCGCTGGAGTGGTATTCGCCATGGCTCTGCTGGGCCTGCTTGCTACCTGGATTCCGGCACGCCGGGCGCTATCGATCGATCCCTTACGGCTGCTGCGCGAGGACTAACCACCGGCTTCGGTGCTCGAATGCCAGCGGAGAAGAGATGAACGTACTGGCCTATATCCGTTCTCTTGCGGCCAAATTTTTGCACCGGCTGCGAGTCGCCGATGAGATGGAGCAGGAAGTCCGTTCGCACATCGAACTGCGCGCCGAGGATCTGGAGCGCACTGGCCTGCCTCGCCCGGAAGCTGAACGCCAGGCGCGTATCGAGTTCGGCGGGCAGGAAAAGTTCAAAGAGGAATGTCACGAAGCCATGGGCGGCAATTTCTTCGACATCCTTGTTCAAGACCTCCGCCTGACATTTAGGATGCTTGCTAAGTCTCCCGGATTTGCTCTCATCGCGGTAGTTACACTGGCGCTGGCTATTGGCACCAATGCAATCGTCTTCGGGGTCATGGACGCACTCGTCTTGCGGCCGCTGAATGTGCCCCAAGGCGAGACCCTTTGGGGAACGCAGTACGGCGTCGATACCGGCTTTCAGTCCTATCCGAACTACGTCGATCTGCGCGACCGTAACCGCAGCTTTGAGGACCTGGCCGCCTTTAATTTCGCCTTCGTCGGCCTTGACACGGGGAAGGAGGCGTTCCAGGCCAATGGTTATGCGGCGACCGGCAATTACTTCGACGTGCTGCGTCTGGAGCCGCTTCTCGGCCGATTTTTTCACGCCTCCGACGAGCGTGGCCCCAACAGTGCACCGTATCTCGTGCTCAGCTATGCCTATTGGCACACACGCTTCCAGGATGATCGCAGTGTTATTGGACGCACCGTCCAACTCAATAAACATCCCTTCACGATTATCGGGGTCGCGCCGCCCGGGTTTCGCGGCACCCTGTTGTTCGTCTCAGCGGATTTTTTTATGCCGCTGGTCAATCAGGAGCAGGTGAACGGGGAGAGATTCCTCGACGTCCGCGGGAACTCACACGCCATCTTCGAGGCCATCGGCCACTTGAAGCCGGGAGTCACTCCGGCTCAGGCCCTCGCCGACGTGAACAGCGTAGGCGCATACCTCGAAAAAGCTTATCCCAACGAATTCTCGCAAAAGAAAACCGCAATCGGACGTGTAGGACTCACCTCCTTTGATAGTGCCGTAAGACAATTCATGCTCGGCCTGATGCTGCTCGCCGGCTTAATTCTTCTCGCGGCATGCGCCAACCTGGGCGGCCTGTTTGCGGCCCGCGCCGCCGACCGCTCCCGCGAAGTTGCCCTCCGGCTGGCGCTCGGTTCAAGCCGTAAACGCATCCTACGGCAGCTCATGACCGAGGCGCTTGTGCTTTCCTTCTCAGGCGGCACCTTTGGACTGCTCGGCAGCATCGCTCTGTTGCGCCGCATGAGCATGTGGCAACCCTTTGCCGGAACTCCCATCCGTATTCCGATCAGCCCCGACTCAAAGATCTATGTGGTGGCCTTAGTCGTGGCACTCGTAAGTGGACTCCTGTTCGGCATCGTACCCGTGCGGCAAGTGCTCCGAGCCAATGCCTATGCAATTGTCAAGGCGGGTTCGAGCGGCAGCATCGGACGGCGGATGACTGTCCGCGATGCCCTGCTGGTCGTCCAGATTGCCATCTGCGCCGTGCTGGTGACTTCGTCCATGGTGGCCGTTCGGGGCCTGGCGCGCGCACTGCATGCCAACTTCGGTTTCGAACCCCGAACTATGTTGTTGGGAACGAACCTGGTAATGGCGGGATACTCCAATGACAGCATTCATGTCATGCAAAAGCGCATGATAAAAACTCTCGAAGGAATCCCGGGGATCGAGTGCGTGGGCTTGGTCAACAACTTTCCGCCTCTAATCTATGGCTCCGCTACCAGGACCAACGTCTTCAAGGAAGAGGCCTCGGATTTCCGTCCATCGAATGCTGCCGGCGCGCCGTTCAAATATGAGATTTCTCCCCAATACTTCCAGGCAGCCCGAACCGCCTTACTGGCAGGACGAGAGTTCACCTGGCATGACGATAAAGAAGCTCCCGCCGTCGCCGTCGTGAACCGCGAGTTTGCCGGAAATATGTTTGGCTCGGTTACGAACGCATTAGGCAGATACTACAAGCTGCAGGATGGAAGTCGAGTCCAGGTGGTGGGAGTGGTCGAGAACGGCAAATACCTGACTCTGACCGAAGAGAACCAACCAGCCATCTTCCTTTCCTTCCTGCGATCGCCCGCGAGCCAGTCGTATCTGCTACTGCGCTCCAAACGTAATCCCCAGGAATTGGCTGCGGCCGTAAGAAGCGAAATGCACAAATTGGATTCAGCACTTCCGGTAGACACCGCTACCTGGAACTCGATGCTTGATGTAGTTCAGTTTCCCGCCCGTATCGCCACTGCCTCCCTCGGGGTACTCGGCATCATGGGTGCTATCCTGTCGATCACTGGAATCTTCGGAATGGCAGCTTACTCAGTGAGCAAGCGCCTGCGCGAATTGGGTATTCGCGTTGCTCTCGGCGCCCCGCGGCGAGAGGTGCTGCAGGCCGCGTTGGGACGCGCCTTCAAACTGCTTGCCGCCGGCTCCGCGGCTGGATTGCTACTGGGAATTGTCGCCAGCAGAGTCTTGGCATTCATTGTGTATCAGGCGACACCGCGCGATCCGCTAGTCTTAGCTGGTGTGATTGTTTCCATGGCTCTGCTCGGCGTGATCGCGACCTGGATACCGGCAAGACGGGCATTATCCGTCGATCCGTTACGCTTGTTGCGCGAAGAGTAGACGCTACTGCAAACTGTGCGCTGCTGCCGCCTGGGCGCTCATGCCAATGTTGTAGCGCTTCAGCTTGCGGTATAAAGTCGCGCGGCTGATGCCCAGCATGCGTCCAGCCAGAGCTTTATCTCCCTTCACCTGCTCGAATACCCGTTGAATGGTAGCGCGTTCGATGTCTTCCAGATCCGTCGTAGACCCAGAGTGACGGGGCATTTCCCGCGCTGGCAAGGCATCGCCCAGATCAGGATCGAGGATTGCGGTAGTCCTGATTTCCGGTTCGCCTGCCGTTGCACCCGATGCAATGCCCGGCGGGAGATCTCCGAGATCGATTCCCTGCCCGTTTCCCAGAGCCACAGCCCGTTCGACGCAGTTCTCCAGTTCGCGAACGTTGCCGGGCCAGTCATATTGCATGAGCGCTTTCATAGCGGCGCTGGTCACGTGCATCTCTTGCCCGGGTGCGTAGCGCTCCAGGAACCAGTGCACGAGCATCGGGATATCACTGCGGCGCTCGCGCAGCGCGGGTACGAACAAAGTGACCACGTTCAATCGAAAGTAGAGATCTTTCCGGAACGTGCCGTTTTTATAAGCGGCCTCGAGATCGCGATTCGTGGCGGCAATCACGCGCACATCGACCTTGACTCTCTGATTGCTCCCCACGGGGCGCACTTCCTTTTCCTGTAATACGCGCAGCAGCTTCGCCTGCAGCTCCAGGGGAAGCTCGCCGACTTCGTCGAGAAAAATGGTCCCGCCGTCCGCCGCCTGAAACAATCCCTGCTTGGATTTCAGAGCGCCGGTGAAAGCGCCTTTCTCGTACCCGAACAGCTCACTCTCAATGAGTGTCGGCACTAGCGATCCGCAGTCCACCGCAACGAACGGCCGTGACGCGAAGGCTCCGCGGAAGTGCATGGCGCGGGCGACGAGTTCTTTTCCCGTGCCGCTTTCGCCATAGATGAGCACGGGGGTGCGCGTATCTTTCAATCGCGCCACCATCCGGAGCACTTCCTGGATACGAGCGGATGATCCGACGATGCCATGCACCGCGGTTTCCGAATCCGTGCGCTGGCGCAGAAATTCATTTTCTTCAACCAGCCGGACTTTCTCCGCCATCCGCCGCAAAAACAGCCGCAACTCCTCCAGCGGTGAAAAGGGCTTGGTGATGTAGTCGTATGCGCCTAGCTTCATCGCCTGCACGGCGGTTTCGATGGAGCCATGGCCGGTCATGAGCGCGACTTCGGTGCGCGGCAAGAGCTTCTTCACTCTCTCCAGAAATTCCAGGCCCGACATTCGCGGCATCACCATGTCGCTCAGAATGATGTGTACCGACTGCTCTTCCAAAAGGGCGAGAGCGGACTCGCCGCTTTCCGCCTCCAGGCACACAAAGCCCAAAGCCTCGGCGACGGTTGAGCAGAGCTTGCGAATGCTTTGCTCGTCATCTACGACGAGCAACCGAATCCGTTGATCTTCTTTACTGTTATTCACTCGGCCTTCCCAAATGTTCTAGATACGACGTCAATAAACTGGGCGACCCGAAACGGTTTCTCCACACAAGGCGCTCCGGTCTGGCGCAAGGTGGCAACCGTCTCTTCGTTGGCGACGTCGCCTGTAATAAATACAATCCGTGACGCGAGATCCGGCCGGTTTCGCGAGATCCAGGCGTGTACCTGCCCTCCATCCACCCCGCCAGGAGTGCGCATATCGGAAACAATTCCCAGAAACGACCCTGTCTCCAGCAGGCGCAGAGCATCCACTCCGGATTCGCAGCAAACCACCGGGTACCCGCTACGTTCCAATGCAGCTTGCACATAGGCCATAACGGCGGGTTCATCTTCGACCAGCAGGACAGGCAGAGGTTGAGTTTTTAAAACTGGCAGGCTCATGGTTGTGTGACTCCCGCGGCCACACCGAGAGATGCGGTATGCGACGCAGCTGGCAGGCGGACCATGAACGTGGCGCCCTGTCCTGCAATGTTGTTGTGGCAGGAAATCTCGCCCCCATGCTCTTTCACGATTCCGTAACAGATGCTGAGGCCGAGTCCGGTTCCCTTGCCGACTTCCTTGGTAGTAAAGAACGGGTCGAAAATCTTGTCCGAGTGGGTGATGCCCTTGCCGTTGTCTGAAAAGGTAACTTCGACGAAATCTTCCCTGCCGATGGATGTGATCTGGATGCGGGCGGGCCGTCCCACTTCGTGGACGGCATCATAGGCGTTATTGAGAATATTCAGGAATACCTGCTGCAACTGGTGCGCATCGCCGACCACCTCGGGCAACGACTCATCCAGATGCTCGATAATTTCGATGCCGTGACTGTTGAAATCGTAGGAGCGCAACTGGATAGTCCTTCGCAAAATCGAGTTCAACTGCAACGCATTGCGCTGTGGCGGCATCTGGCGCGCGAAACTGAGAAGGTTCTGTACGATCTGCTTGGTCCGTTGCGCCTCTTGCAAGATCACGCGCAGGTCTTTGCGAGCCGTGTCCGGCAGTTCGGAATCTTCCATCAGTAAGTCGGCGAATCCCAGAATAGCCGTCAACGGATTGTTGACCTCGTGGGCGACACCGGACACCAACTGGCCTACAGCGGCCATTTTTTCGGCGTGCACCAGCTTGTCGCGCAACACCGCCGAATCGGTGATGTCCGTCAACACGGCAATGATGCTGGTCACGATGCCCTGCTCATCGCGCATAGGGCTAAGGTTGGCAGAGAACTTCCCGGCGATGCCATTGCGCCGCGCAATCTCCAGCTCAAGGTTGTCGATCTGCTGGTTGTTCAGCGTGCTTTGCACCGCCTGCGCGAGAGGATGCACAAACCCGGGCGCCGCCAGCTCCAGCAGAGGACGTCCCAGCAACTCCTTGTGATCGAAACC
Source organism: Candidatus Sulfotelmatobacter sp. (assembly GCA_036376495.1). Classification (GTDB taxonomy): domain Bacteria; phylum Acidobacteriota; class Terriglobia; order Terriglobales; family Acidobacteriaceae; genus Sulfotelmatobacter. The sequence goes on from DASVAE010000067.1 coordinate 16,121, forward strand.
GGAATCGTACCAGCGCTTGTTGGCATAGCTGATTAGGCCGGCTGTATCGGCTACCAGGATGAAGCTTTGCGTGTTGTTCAGAATCTTGCCGGAAAAATCGCGCTCCCGGTGCAGTTCAGACTGGTAAGTGCGCAAGCCCGTGACGTCGAGCATGAGGCCGCGAATCTGAAGAAGCTTTCCCGCCTTGTCGTGCAATCCGAAGGCATTGATCAGTACGTGGATGGGGGAACCGTCTTTGCGCAGAAGTGTAGCCTCGAAGTTTCGCAGGGCCCCGTGTTCCTGCATCAGCCTGGTATGGTCAAGGCGCTGCTCCGGCGAAATGTACAGCTGGGTGGGGATATCAATCTGCAGCAGTTCCTCACGGCTGCTGTAGCCGAGCATACGCACCATGGCGTCGTTGACTTCGATAAATCGTCCGGCAGGGGTACTGAAGAATAGCCCTTCCTGGATGTTATCGAAGAGTTCGCGATAACGCCGTTCTGCCTCGCGCCGGTCGGAAATATCTTTCAGAACGTGGATCGTTTGCAACCCTTCCCCGGCCGCTCCATGCACCCGCGAGGTGGAAACCAGGTAGGTTCGATCAAAGACCGGATGCACAAATTCGCCCGACTCTTCCGTGTTGGACCGGCAGAATGGGCAAGAGTAGGAGGTGGCGTCACTGGTCAGAGCCATCAGAGCACGCATATTTACACCCACCAATTCCGCCTGGGGTACTCCGATCATGGCGGCGAGCGAGCGGTTCACACGCACCACTCGATCGGCTTGATCATGCACGACAATGAAGTCGCTGATCGCGTCAAAGATCTCGTTCGAATGACGGTTCGCCTGTTCGATGCGCGTGAACAGCTGCGAACTCTGCAGGGCCATGGCCGCGTGTCCCGCCAGGCTCTCCAGAAAGGCACGATCTTCTTTGGAAGTCACAACGCCAGAAAGACACAGAACTCCCGCCAGACCTTCGTTGGCGCCCGAGAGCCGGACTACAGTGCAATCGGTCCAGCCCAGAGCAGAGGCATTTTCCATCCCCAAAACCTGATCAGCCGCGCGAGTGATGACGCGCTCTGGCTGATGCGCTGTGAATTCAGCAAGGGCTGTGCCCAGAAAACGTTCCAGTTCTGCGGAAAGCGATGCCGCGGACGACCCTGACTCATCGCCCGTCGTGCTCTGGGAAATCATTGGCTCGGAGCCTGGATTCTCGCCTACGCCCGCCGTCGGCAGACGCGAGGAAGCCAATTTCGCTTGGCAATAAGCTGCGACCTGCCAGTTTCCTTCGTGCGGCACCGCGAGAAATCCCGATTGCGAACCGGTCAGTTCGGATGTGAGGCACACAAAGCGATGGGCAAAGTCGGGCAGACGCAGAATCCCGTCGATCTGGCGCGCCAGTTCGACCAATGCCTCTGCCTGGCGGCGGTGCTGCTCCGAGGCATGCAGGTTGCCGGCAGCTTCCAGCATGATTGCAGCCTGATTGGAAAGAGCACGCGCACGCCGGACATCTTCCTCGGAAATTCCGCCTCCTTCGAGCCGGTCCAGGACTCCGAACATTCCCAGCAGCTTGCCCCCCGCACCCAGCAACGGAACAGCCAGAAACTGCTGGACCTTATATGCCGCAACCACCTCAAGATTGGCTCCGGGAGTGCGGCTGGCTTCATCAGTCCAGAACACTTCCCCGCGGCGCACAGCTTTGGTAGCAATGCCTTCTGGAAAGAGCACGTCGGAGCGACTGGGTTCACCATTGTTGACCGCGTAACGCACGCGGAACTCATTGTTCTCGAAGAGGGCAATGAAACATCTGCCGAACCTGAGAAACTCCGCGGCCCGCACCACGAAACCCTGCAGGAAGTGCTCCAGATTTTTGCTGGAACCAAGCTGGGACGAGATCTCCAGCAATTGATGAAGCTCGTGAGCCTGCCCGTGCGACGTAGCGTAAAGCTCAGCGTGCGCTATGGCCACCGCGCCAAAGCCGACGATCGCACCCACCAGGGCTCGCTCCTCCCGCGTGAAGACGGCGTTGCGGCGCGGATAAATGAGAATGGCGCCCTGCGTTCGCGAGGTTCGGAAAGGAACTGCGATCAACATCCCGGGAGACACCAGAGTTCCAAGAGAATGCGCATCCGCGGCAATCGAGAGCGTGATCGGTTCAGCCGCGAGCACCGCACGTTGCGCCAGGTCGGCAGCAAAGCGCAGCGTCTGCCGGTCGTGTCGAGCTCGCACCGAAGTCGCGAGTTGCGGCGTGTCGGCAGAAACGGCCTTCAATTCAAATGGTCCCTCGCGGCGCAACAAAACACATACCAGCGGTGTGCGCAGAAGCAAGCGGAGCCGATCGGCCAACGCTTCGATGACAGCGGCAACATCCGGTGTGCCGTGCAGCGCATGAGCCACATCGGCCAGAATTTCGGCACGACGGTGCTCGTCGCGCGAAACTTCGCCCAAGCGAGCCGCCTCCAGAAGGCTGCCGAGTTGCCCGGCGAGGATCGTCGCCTTCGCGGCCATGTCTTCAGTGAAGAATTCCTCATCGGCATCATGGAGAAATGAAACTGCGCCGATAACCTCGTTTAACACCATCAGAGGGGCAGCCATGATGGAGCGGGCTTCGAATTCCATGGCTGCCGGAAAGCCAGCGGCATTCAAGTGATTTACCACGACGGTACGACGCTGGCAGATGGCTTGCGAAGCGACCGCACTCTCCTCTGCCCGCATGCGCAAGCCTGGGAAGCGATCCGACATCTTTCCGTAGGCGTGTTCTCCGACAAGTTCGTCAGCTGAGTGAGACCGCCAAAAGTAAACGCCAGAGACATTAAAGAAGTCACATGCGGCACGGCAGAAGTACTCGATCAAGGCGCTTGGCTGAGTGCGTTCAGCAGCAGTGGAACAAAGTCGCAGGAGGAGCTGTTGGAAACCCTCGTCGGATCCCGCAAGCACAGGGGAATGGTCCTGGGGAAGAATAGGACTGCCGCCAGGGACTTCAACTCCTAAAGCGCGCGTAAACGAGTAAGGTTGATTCACAAGTGCTTGAATCTAAGTGGGAAAGTACCTGTCATCTCAATTTGAGTCAAGGGAAATGGGCTGGGGGGTGCCTTGGTATGAAATCCCGCGATCTTTTTGAGAATCTGTCTCACGCTGAGAAGTATAGGTCGATTTATCGCGATGAGACACCACTTATCTCCAGCGCGGGATGAGGTCTGGGCCTGGAAGATGTTGAAACGCTGACAACTCAGCGACATAGCGCTCATTACTTTGGTTTTCCTCCAAGGGCTAAGGTGGCCCGGACCGTGCACGTCTCGCATGGCCAGCTTCTTGTACACCCAAGGAGGAACTGTGTCTCAAAGAATTGCGGCCGTGGTGCTCTCTGTCATGTTGGGGACCGCCGTGGGACCTATCTACAGCAACGCACAAAACACTCAGAACGCTCAAAACGAGGAAATGGTGCGGCGCGCCAAGACCAAGGTTCAGCCCACCTATCCCGAATTAGCACACAAGATGAACATTTCGGGGACTGTGAAAATCGAGGTAACGGTCGCGCCCAATGGCACGGTTAAGGAAGCCCGTGTAGTCGGCGGCCATCCGGTACTGGCGCAATCGGCTCTGGATGCCGCCAAAAGGTGGCGTTTTGAACCCGCCGCCTTGGAGAGTACTGGCGTCATCGATTTCAAGTTTGAATCGCGGTAAGTCGCCGCGCCGCGCAGGAGACACGCATGACACTGGGTAAAAAGCTTTACTTGAACTTCGGATTCATCCTGGGGATGGTGCTGCTGCTGTTCCTCGTCAATTACCTGGCGGTGGAACGCGAGCACAGCGCCAAAGAAGCGGCGGCGAAGTCCCTGAAGCTGGCAGAAATCACCAACGCGGTGCGCTTCCAGATGATGCAGAACCGCCTTTACTTGAGCAATTACCTGCTCAGCGGCGACACCCGCGAGGTGGAACGCATGAATGAGGGGCTGCGCTCCCTCAATGAGCGCCTTGAGGAGGCCAAGGCACAGGCCAATTCCGAGCAGGTAAAGATCTCGCTGATGAAGGTCCAGCAACTGGAACAGTCCTGGGCCAAGGAATTCTCCCAGCCTCTGATAGATAAGCGCAAGGACGTGGACTCCGGCAATGCCACTGTCGCCGAACTGCAGATTTATTATCTTCAGAAGGACGCCTCTTCCTGGGTTAAGAACTCCACCGACACGTTGGACATCGCCGACGGGGAAAATCACAAGGAGGTGGAAGCGCGACAGAGTTCTGATCAGACGGCCGCCACCTGGACAATTCTTATCTCTCTGCTGTTTACCCTGGCCGCCCTGTCTGTAGGAGCAGTCATTGCCTACCGCACCGCAACGGGCATCACAGAACCGCTGACCAACCTTATGAATGTGGCGCGGGGAATCGGGAACACCGGGGACCTCGAGCACAACATCGACACCAGCCGTGCCGATGAAATCGGCGAATTGGCACGCACTTTCCACAAAATGGTCACTTACCTCAAGGAGATGGCCGCAGTATCGGAGGCCATCGCCGGCGGGGACTTGACCCTGGAGGTGAAGCCTCGTTCGTCTCATGACACCCTGGGCAATGCTTTTGCCAAGATGGTCGAGGGCCTGGCGGGCCTGGTGCGAAGCGTCCGTGACGCGTCCTCCCAGGTTGCCAGCGCTTCCAATCAAGTCGCCGGAGCCTCGGATGATTCGGCTAAGATCGGGCTGCAGGCGTCCTCCGCCATTGATGAAGTCACCAGCACCATGCACGAGATGAGCGTCAACGTGCAGAATATGGTGAAGAGCACGCAGGTGCAGGCTTCCAGCGTCAGCGAAACCTCTGCTTCCATCGACCAGATGGTTGCCTCCATCCAGCGCGTTGCCGACACCGCCAAGGTCCTGCTCGATATCTCCAACCGCTCCCGCGAAGAAGTTCATAACGGCATCGGCACCATGGATAAGGCCACCGATGGCCTGAACCGCATCAACACCACCATCACCTCGTCCGGCGAAATCATCGGCGCACTCGGGCAGCGCGCCGACGACATCGGCAAGATCATCGAAGTCATCGACGATCTGGCGGAGCAGACCAACCTGCTCGCCCTGAACGCCGCCATCGAAGCCGCCCGTGCCGGAGAGCACGGACTCGGCT
>DASVAE010000068.1:0-23488 GCA_036376495.1 Candidatus Sulfotelmatobacter sp.
GTCGCCACTTTACTCATGGATTGCTCCACTTTCTCGTTCGACTTGCATGTGTTAGGCACGCCGCCAGCGTTGATTCTGAGCCAGGATCAAACTCTCGTTTGAAACCTGTTCGCCTACCGACGGGTAGAAGGTAGGCTGCCAACTCCATCCGCTCGAAAGGGATGTGATGGCGACCACTTCGAATCCTCTTGCGAAGACCGAGTGGCCTATCTTGTGAGATCGTTTCAGACTAATGCCCGAATCCGTTCTCTCACGACTGGCACGTTCAACCGAGTTGTCAAAGACCGAATCGCAATCCGCCTAAGCGGCGCGAATTCAGTCCAGTTCAGATGGTTGCGCCGAGCTTACGCTCTGCGGAACGGACGAGGCGTCCGTTCCGACACAATCAATCCGACTGTCCTCGAAACCTTACAAACATACCGTGCTGCGCAAAGCGCGTCAACGCGAGTGCTTCACAGAATTTCCACGCGATTTCCACAATGGGAATTTCCGGAGGGCGGACGAAAGAGCGAAACCCCAGGGGCTAAAGCCCACACCAGAATTGGCAGCCCTAGCAACACGACTGAAGTCGTGCCCTTGCCGGTTCATGCTCATTGAGCGCGCAACGGTATGGCCTTCCGCTTCAAATAGCGCTGATTTCGGCGCACGCCGAAGCGGAAGACAGAAAATTGAGAAAAGAACTTACTTTTGGAGGTCCTTGCCTTGAAGGTACCCTTCAGAAACCTACTCTTGTTTCCGAATCAAGCCCCGTGGCCGGGGCGATTAGGGGATCTATTGATCCCTTTAAACTTTAGATGCCGGACGCGCACGAGAGATTCACAAACTACGCCCGACGTGCCACACATGCTCTCGGTGCATTGTTTATATCAAGGATCAGGTTTTCATGCAAGCAAAAGTTTGCCGAGGGGGCAAGTTAACGAATTTGGTTCGGCATTGGCCCGGCTTGATGCGACCGTCTCTTGCGCCGCTCCGCGGCTAAAAATTGGTGGGCGCCTTGCAAAGCTACACTTTGCCATCGACACCTCCCTTCCACCTACATTTTTTTGTTTCCGAAGAATACCGGAGCAAGGACAATCGCCTTACATCCCCGGTGAATGGCGGCTGTCCGTAGTTGGTCTTTGTTGTTCTAGCGTTTCAACAAACGCCAGGCTTCTTTGTATTTTTCATACTTCGCGTGCTTGGAGAGCGGGGTTAGGAGGACGTCTGGTTGGCCGCGTGTCGCTTTGATTGGGAGGATGTACCAGGTGTCCGTGGGGATTACGTAGGCGGCGATGAAGTCGATGTCTTTGGGGGAGTAGGGGACTCCGTTGGAGTCGAGGTGGCATTTGTAGGAGTTGCGGTGGAAGATGGTGCATTTGACCTGGACGCGGCGGAAGCGTCCGCGGTGGTCGGTGACGAGGTCGTAGGGTGCGGAGTCTCCCCAGGGCTTGGCTACGCGGAACTTCAGTTCCAGGGCTCGAGTGATGAAACGGAGCTCCGCCCATTCGCCGCGCGCTTTCGCGTGGCGGATGGATTCGCCTGGGGATTTCATTGTTCTTAAGAACCTACCCCGGAGCAATGGCTCCGGGGCTACTTGCGTCGAGTAGCTACGGGGGTCGAGCTGAACTCGGGATTTTTAGGGAATAAAAAAGGCGGCCTTTGCGGGCCGCCGCTTTTCTACTCTCAATATTTATTTTAGCAATTTGAGCAGGGTGAACCGGAAAGGATTTCAAAAATATATTGCGTGTATCTGCAGGGAGTTGCGGGGAATTGAGGGGATTTAGGGGCTTGACAAGAATGGGGCTTGATCGCGATAACCAGAGTCCCCCGGACGAGGCGTCCGGGGTTACACAATCTTACTTAGCCGCCGGCGATGGCGCCTATGATCAGGAAGGGCTCTTTGCCGGAGACTACCTGGTCGGGCAAGGGGGCGTCCGGATTCTCATGGGTGAGGTCTTCCTGGCAGGCAAAGAAGCGCAAAAAGGCGCGGCGCTGTTTGGTGCCGTGATCGCGAATCGCGCCCTTCAGCATGGGATAGCGCTCTTCCAGGGCATCGAGGACGGAGCGTTGCGTGACCGGCCCGTCGACTTCGATGGGGATCTCGTGGCCCACATGGGCCAGCGTCCGCAGATGCTGCGGCAACTCCACTCGAATCGTTACTGGCATTTCAAACGCATCCTCACTTCATATAGGTTTCTTGCAGGTACAGAGCTTTCCATTCGTTGCCGGAGCGCGTCCAGACTTCGCCGAAGACGCTTTTTGCCTTGCTGGATTCGCCGCCGGTTTTGCCTTCGTATTGCGCGATGTAGGTGACCAGGGCGGAGTTCGGTCCGAGCGACTTTACCGTGAAATCGCTCAGGGTGTAGCTGACCAGTTCGAATTCATCGACCGCGTTGACTTCGGTTTTCTTGTCCGCAAAAGCGCTGAGGCCCTCTTCAAACATGCGGAAGTGATCGTCAATCACGGAGGACAGGGCGGCTTTGTCTTTGTCCTTGAAACTTTGCCAAAGCTTCCGAACCCTAGGTTCGAGGGGAGGCGCGTTCGCTTGTTTTTTCTGCGCGGTTGCGGCGCTCGCGCATGCCAGCAACAGGATCAGAACCGCAATCTTTCTCATGTTTGCTCTCTCCTGGCTCTCCTTCGGGGGTGGATTGCTCTTGGCAGTTGTCAGTTGTCAGTTCTCAGTTCTCAGTTGTCAGTTCTCAGTTGTCAGTTCTCAGTTGTCAGTTCTCAATTCTCAGTTCTCAGTTCTCAGTTCTCAGTTCTCAGTTGTCAGTCGCCAATTGTTCTCTGCAGAGATCGCGCCTTTATTTTATGGTCTGCACTTCTACTGACAGGACTGCGGGGAGATCATGGACTATGGGCTGCCAGGAATCTCCGGCGTTGGGAGAGACGTAGACCTGGCCGCCGGTGGTGCCGAAATAAATGCCGCAGTCGTCGAGCGTGTCGACGGCCATGGCGTCGCGCAGGACGTCGACGTAGCAATCCTTCTGCGGGAGGCCCTTGGTGAGCGGCTCCCACTCGTTGCCTCCGCTGCGGCTGCGGTAAACGCGGAGTTTGCCTTCGTGGACGTAGTGCTCGCCGTCGCTCTTGATGGGCACTACGTAAACGGTCTCGGGCTGGTGAGCGTGCACGTCGATGGCGAATCCGAAATCGGTGGGTAGATTTCCGCTGACTTCGTGCCAGTTGTCGCCGGCATCGTCGGACCGCATGACATCCCAGTGCTTCTGCATGAAGAGCAGGCCGGGGCGCCTGGGATTCATAGCAATGTGGTGGACGCAGTGGCCGACTTCGGCGTTGGGATCGGGAATGTACTTGGAGTAGAGGCCTTTGTTAATGGGCTTCCAGGTCTGGCCGCCGTCATCGGTGCGGAAGGCGCCGGCGGCCGAGATCGCGATATAAATGCGCTTGGGATCGCTGGGATCAAGGATGATGGTGTGCAGGCACATGCCGCCCGCGCCGGGCTGCCATTTCGGGCCGGTGCCGTGGCCGCGAAGGCCGGGGAGTTCCTTCCAGTTCGTACCGCCGTCCGTGGATTTGAACAGAGCCGCGTCTTCGACTCCGGCGAAGACGGTGTCGGGATCGGTGAGCGAAGGTTCGAGATGCCAGACGCGCTTGAACTCCCAGGGATGCTGCGTACCGTCGTACCACTGATGAGTAGTGAGTGGGGCGCCGGCCGCGTCGTAGACAAACTTGTTGCTCTCGCCTTTGGGCATGCCGCCCGGAGCGGTGGTTTCGCCCGCAGGGGTTCCGGGCTGATGCCAGGTTTTGCCGCCGTCGTCGGAACGCTGAATGACCTGGCCGAACCATCCGCTGGTCTGGGAGGCGTAAATGCGATTGGGGTCGGCAGGGGATCCCTTGAGGTGGTACAGCTCCCATCCGGCAAACAGCGGGCCATTGACTTCCCACTTTTCGCGCTTGCCGTCTGACGTAAGTATGAATGCACCTTTGCGTGTGCCGACCAAAACTCGCACCTTACTCATGAACTCTCTCCTTCAAAAAAACTGGCTCGTTGGCATGGAATAGAAAACGATTCTATCGAAGCGCGCGCTGGAGTCAACCCGCGCTGACGAAGACGCGGATCACAACACGTAACGTTTGTTAGCGAAATACGCGGACGTAGTCGACCAGCATGGTTTGAGGAAAGACGGTGGAGGCGTCGGGATTGCCCGGCCAGCCTCCGCCCACGGCAACGTTCAACAGAATGAAGAAAGGATGTTTGTATACCCACTTGGCGCCTTGGGGAAGGTCGGCGGGAGTTCGGGTGATATAGAGGTGATCGTCGACATAAAAGCGGATGGCTTTGGGCTCCCACTCGACGGCGAAGACGTGGAAGTCATCTGCAAAACGGTGGCCCGGCGGCAACTCGAAGGGACCCCCGATGCCTTTGCTCCCACTGTAGCCTGGGCCGTGAATGGTACCGTGAACAGTGGACGGCTCTTTGCCGATGTTCTCCATGATGTCGATCTCGCCGCACTTGGGCCATCCCTTTTTCTCGATGTCGTCGCCGAGCATCCAGAAGGCGGGCCAGATGCCCTGACCATAGGGAATTTTGATGCGAGCTTCGAAGCGTCCGTATTTCTGGGAGAACTTGCCCTGAGTCTTGAGGCGGGCCGAAGTGTAGTCGCGCGTCACGCCATCGGGTCCGGTGTATTTTTCTTCGAGGACTTTGATGACTAGATTGCCATCCTGCTGAAAGGCATTCTGCGGGCGAGACGTGTAGTACTCCAACTCCTGATTGCCCCAGCCGTTTCCGCCGGACTCGAGAAGCCACTTTGAAGAATCTACGGGCGAGCCGTTGGGGCCGTTGAATTCGTCACTCCACACCAATGTCCAGCGGGCATGAGGGGGTGGAGTACTGGTTTGCGCGGCAGCGCAGATGCCCACCAGCAAGAAGACGGCGGACCATTTGGGGAAACTCCAGTTGGCGTTCATTCCTGCTCCGATGTAATTCAAGAATCATCCGAACTATACTCACAGTGTCCCATTCCTGCCAGGAGAACTGAGTGTCTAGCGAACCGACGAGGCGAAGCTTTTTGAAAATATCTGCGCTGGGATTAGCCGCGAGCAGCGCGTCGCGATGGCCGGCGGCCTTCGGCGAACCGGCGGGGGACATTTCCGTTCGGGTTACGGGGGGAGCACTTCGCTACGCCGCCGCGCCCGCGATCTCCTGGCGAACTAGTGAAGGCGGCGGAAACAACGTTGTGACGCTCGATCCCTCCCAACGATTCCAGGACATGCTCGGCTTCGGCGCGGCGTTTACGGACGCGGCGTGCTATACGTTCAACCGCCTCGATTCGCCGGCGCGGGAGAGTTTGTTTCACGAGCTGTTCCATCCGTCGGAGATGGGCCTGAACGTTTGCCGGACTTGCATCGGGTCGAGCGATTACTCGACCGAGGCGTTCAGCTACGACGAGGGCGAGCCCGATCCTGAGATGAAGAGATTCTCGGTGGCGCACGATCAGGCCTACGTTCTACCCATGCTGCGCGAGGCGAGAAAGGTGAATCCGGAGCTGTTTCTATTTTCGTCTCCATGGAGTCCTCCCGGATGGATGAAGGCCGGGGGCTCGATGCTGGGCGGTTCCATGCGGCAGCGCTACTACGCCCCGTACGCAGAGTACTTTTTGAAATTCCTGCAGAGCTATGCGGCGGAAGGGGTGCCGATCCAAGCCGTGACGGTGCAGAACGAGGTCGACACCGACCAGGACGCCCGCATGCCCGCCTGCCTCTGGCCGCAGGAATACGAAATCGGATTTGTGAAAAACCACCTCGGTCCCGTACTGCAGAAGAGCGGGATGGGAACGCAGATCTGGATTCTGGATCACAATTACAACCTGTGGGGCAGGGCGGTAGATGAGCTGGAAGATCCAGATCTCCGCAAATTCTGCAGTTCAGTTGCGTTTCACGGATATGTGGGCACGCCGGAAATGATGAGCAGGGTGCGCGAGGCATTTCCGCAGGTGCAGCTTTACTGGACGGAGGGCGGGCCCGACTACACGGCTCCTGATTACGCGAGTGACTGGGCGCAGTGGGGAAGAACCTACACGCAAGTGCTGCGCAATTGGTGCCGCGGCATTACGGGATGGAATCTGGCGCTGGACGAAAAAGGGCGGCCGAATATCGGGCCCTTCACCTGCGGAGGACTGGTGACGGTGGATTCGAGGACGAAAGAAATCAGCCGCAGCGGGCAGTACTGGGCGTTTGCGCATTTTTCGCGGAACATCCAGCGCGGAGGGAGGCGGTTCGAGTCCACGGGGGCGGTGACTGGGGTGGAGCACGTTGGATTTGAGAATCCGGACGGACGCAGGGTTTTGATCCTCACGAACTCGAGTGATGCAAAAAACATCACGGTAAAACTTGGAAACCAGAGCACGAATGTTGGGTTGCCGGCAAACTCGATTAGCACTCTGAGCTGGAGCTGAACGGGTGCACTTGTGAGACCTATTCTCACCGGGGCGCAACAAGCAAGATTTACATTGTTGAGCCGTGAGAGAGGGCCGAAATTTGAACGTGGTCAGTGGGTTGCGGGTTTGGCATTGGGTGTGCAACCTTTTTCCTGTCCCCGTACTCAGAATGTAGCTAGCAGCGACTCAGCAGAGGTTTGCATACCTTCGAGTTGAGGATAGCTTGGGGATCGCGTCCTCGTCTCGCGCTCTGGTTGAACCGACACGGTCCGGTATCGGGCCGCAACTGTCCCGATAGCAGCACGCCTTTTTTGGATCGCACGGCATTACCGCGAATCCCGGCTCCGGTGGTTTTTGCGAACGTCTAGGGTTTCGAGGATGGATCAATGCGACTGCTAAGCGCTCGGCTGATTATCTCTCTGGTCATCGGCGTCACGTTGGTTTCGCTCTGCTCCTCGTATTACCAGTCCTACATGCTGGCGCAAGGGATGCGGCGGGATCTGGAGCACCGCGCGCAATTGCTGGGCGAGAGCCTGGCGAGCAACGTCGAGCGGGATATGGAACGGTCGAACCCGGCGATCCTGCGGCGAACGGTTCAGCAATTCGCGAACCGAGAGCACCTGGCGGGACTGGCGGTGTACGATCCACAAGGGAAGACGCTGGCCGTAGCCACCAACCTGCAACCGCTGATCGAGAGCGCGCCGGCTGTCGTTGTTCAGTCCTTGAAGGAGCAACGAGAGATCGGCGGCTTTGTCCGCATCGGCATTGCATCTCTACACATCTACGCCGTGCCGCTGCGCAAGGGCGAGGAAGTCACGGGCAGCCTCGCCATCGTGCACGACTCGGGATACATCAAGGGCGAGAGCCTGCGCATATGGCGGGAAACGTTTTTAAGCGCGCTGGCGCACGTATTCATCATCGTGTTGCTCACGCTGGTAATCGTGCGCTGGAGCATTGCCGGGCCGATCGCACGCACGGCGCACTGGATGAAAGCTCTGCGGACGGGCCGCGCGGTAGCGCGCATCAAGGCTCACGACCTGGATCTGTTTCGTCCGCTGGCTCGGGAAGTAGCAACGTTTGCGGAAAGCCTGCACACGGCGCGGTCTGCGGCGGAACTGGAAGCGCGCCTGCGGGAGTCGGGAGAATCCACCTGGACTGCCGACCGGCTGGCAGTGCATATCCGCGCGCGGCTGGAAGACAGCCGGCTGTTCGTGGTTTCGAATCGAGAACCCTACATTCACTTGCGGCGGGGTAAGTCGGTGGAAGTCAGCCAGCCTGCCAGCGGATTGGTGACAGCGCTGGAACCGGTGCTGCAGGCGTGCGGGGGCACATGGGTGGCGCACGGCTCCGGAGATGGCGACATCGATGCGGTCGATGTGCATGATCGTTTGCCGGTTCCGCCGGACGATCCGCATTACACGCTGCGACGCGTTTGGCTTTCCAAAGAAGAAGAGCAGGGCTATTACTACGGGTTCGCCAACGAAGGCCTGTGGCCGCTCTGCCACATTGCTCACACGCGCCCGCTGTTTCGCGCGGACGACTGGAAGCATTACCAGGAAGTGAACCGCAAGTTTGCCGATGCCTTGCTGGAGGAAATGGCAGACACGAAACGCCCGGTGGTGCTGGTGCAGGATTACCACTTTGCACTGCTGCCTCGCATGATAAAAGAGCAGCGGCCGGAAGCGCGGGTGGCTATTTTCTGGCACATTCCATGGCCGAACCCGGAAGCGTTTGGGATCTGTCCGTGGCAACGCGAGCTGGTGGATGGGCTGCTGGGAGCTGATCTGATCGGCTTCCATATCCAGTCGCATTGCACGAATTTTCTGCAGACGGTGGATCGCACGATCGAATCGCGCATCGACTGGGATCACTTCATGGTGCAACGGCTGGATCACCGGACGGCGGTTCGACCATTCCCGATCAGCGTGGAGTGCACGGAGCTGCCGGTGGAAGTACCGCGGGAATCGGCGTACGAGGAGCGCGGCCGGTTATTCAAATCGCTGGGAGTTGAAGCCGCCCTGATGGGAGTAGGGGTCGACCGGATGGATTACACCAAAGGCATCCTGGAACGCTTCCTCGCCATCGAGCGTTTTCTGGAGAAGTATCCGCGGTATCAGGGTGTGTTTACGTTCGTGCAAATTGGCGCGCCCAGCCGCACCCATATCAAGCGTTACCACGATCTGCAGGCGGAACTGGTTGCCGAAGCGGACCGCATCAACTGGCGGTTCCAAGCCGACCAATGGAAGCCGATCCTGTTGCTGAACCGCCAGCACAGTCACAAAGAAGTTGCCGCTTACTACCGCGCCGCCGACCTGTGCCTGGTGACGTCGCTGCATGACGGCATGAACCTGGTGGCGAAAGAATTCGTGGCAACCCGGAGCGACGAACGGGGCGTCTTGATTTTGAGCTGTTTTACCGGGGCAGCCCGGGAATTGCGCGATGCCTTGCAAGTGAATCCCTATGACATCGATCAGACCGCGGACGCCATCCGCGCCGCTCTGGAGATGCCGTCGGAGGAAAAAGAAATCCGCATGCACCGCATGCGCAAGACGGTCCGTGAGCACAACGTGTATCGCTGGGCCGGCAATCTAATCGCGGAGCTGTGTGAAGTGCGCCTCGACGATCAGGCGGCGTCTCCCGCCGGACTGGGGCGGGCGCTGATATCGGAGAGTGGAGTCAGGGATGTTACAACGGAATATTGAGGAATTGTTGGAATCCGTAGCACGGGCCCGGCAGTCGGTTTTGCTGCTTGATTACGATGGTACGTTGGCCCCCTTTTCAGTTGACCGGCATCGCGCCGTTCCGTATCCCGGGCTGCGGGATTTGTTGCAGCAGATCATCGACACCGGCCGCACTCGCCTGGTAATTGTGACTGGAAGGGATGCCCACGAAATCGACCCATTTCTGCGGCTGCGACCGGCACCGGAGATTTGGGGATCGCACGGATTGCAAAGGCTTCTGCCCGACGGACGGTGCCAGATGCCGGAGATTCCTCCCGCCGTAGCGGAAGTGCTCGACGATGCGCGGCGCTGGCTGGAGTATCAGGGACTGGACGGTTGCGCCGAACGAAAGCCTGGAAGCATTGCCGTACACTGGCGCGCCCTGGCGCAAACCGAGGCGGAGGAGCTTCGCGGCCGAATCATAGTGGGGTGGTTCCCGATCGCAGACCGCGCGAATCTGAAATTGCTGGAGTTCGATGGAGGCGTGGAGATGCGCATGCCCGATCTCGACAAAGGGGACGCGGTGCGCACGATGTTGAAAGAGACTGCGCCAAATGTGCCGGTCACGTATTTGGGAGACGACATCACGGACGAGCGCGCGTTCCGTGCACTGGGTTCGCGAGGCTTAGGAATCCTGGTGCGCTCGAGTTTCCGGCGCAGCGCGGCGCAAGCGTGGCTGAAGCCGCCCGAGGAACTCCGCGATTTTCTCTCCCGCTGGCTGGCGGCGAGTGAGACAACCCAACTAACCCGCAGTGCTACCTACTAGGCTTATGGCTTCTGCCGCAAAAGCCCCGGTTCGCAAGCCGGATGCTCCGTTTTATTTCAATACTTCAGAGCACCTGCTGCGAATTGGCCGCTACAAGGCTAACAACCTCTCTGAGTTGCTGCAGGCGATGCAAGCCTGCCCCGAAGATTGCATCTTTCAACACACCTTTCGCACCCTGCAGGAACATCACTTTATCCGGCAGGGATTCTCGAACGATTTCGCTCACTGGAGCCTGTCTTCGTGCAATGAACCGGAACTGGCGGAGCGCCTGGCCGGGGTTGACGTGCGGGACTTTACGGCGGTGCAGGGCATTCGCCAGAGAATGATCGAAATCATTCGCGACTTCGTAACTGGGCATGCGGAAGCTGGCGCTCGCCCGGCGCACGAACCTTTTTATTTTTGCGCGTCGGACATCGTACTTCTGCCGACGCCGTACGCTCCGGATACCTTGCAGGGATTTTTGGAGGGGCTGCAACAGGTGAGCGTGCACTCGATTCACCATCATTTCATTGAGGCGCGGCTGCGCTTGCAGCGCATGTCCAACGATTTCTCTCTGTGGCTGGAAGAAGACGTGGGGCTAACTGAAGCGGCTAACGATATCGAGCGTATCGATATCTACACCAACACCATGGAAGGGGTCCGGCTGAAAATTGGCCGCATCATCGCGCAGGCGATGAGCTAGGAAGCTCGGAATGGATTCAGAAGATCAGCGTGCCGCCTCTGCCGGAACGAGTTCGGGTTCAAAGGCCTCCGGTTCCGGCCACGACCGCCGGACAACTCCCGCAGTTTACGTTCCCGAACGCCGGCTCGCCGACCGCAGAAATGGCCGCAACCTTCCGGCAAGCGTACTTACCCCTCCGGCCCCGCCTCCACCTCCTCACCTGGACGACTATGTGAGCATCGTAGGTCGCGCGCAAATTGACGCCCTGCGTTTTCTGGCGCGGGAGTTGCGAGGCAAATCGATGAAGATGGTGAACTCCACAGCGCTCGGCGGCGGGGTGGCCGAGATGCTGAACCGACTGGTGCCGTTACTGGCAGAACTGCAGGTGCCAGCGCATTGGGACGTCCTCACGGGAGGAAACGATTTCTTCGAAGTAACGAAGGCATTTCACAACGCGCTGCACGGGAGCGCCTACGAACTCACGCAGGGAGCGAAAGACATTTTCCTGATGTACACCGAGCAGAACCGCCAACGAATGCACTTTGACGAGGAACTGGTGGTGATTCATGACCCGCAACCGGTGGCACTGGTCCGCTCGCGCGGTAAGGCGCCGGCCAGCTGGGTGTGGCGCTGCCACATTGACCTGTCGAATCCGGACCGGAAAGTCTGGGACTTTCTTCGTGGGTTTGTGGAGCAATACGACGCTGCCATTTTTTCTTCACAGTCGTTTGCGCGGCAGCTCTCGATTCCGCAATACCTGTTCTATCCCTGCATCGATCCGCTTTCGGAGAAGAACCGGGAGTTGTCGGATGCGGAGATTCAGCAGGTGTGCGATGAATTCGGCATTGACCGTTCACGGCCGATCGTCACGCAGGTCTCGCGCTTTGACCGTCTGAAGGATCCTGTGGGCGTGGTGAAGGCGTACAAGCTGGCGAAGAAATATGTGGACTGCCAGTTAGTGCTGGCTGGCGGCGGAGCGAGCGACGATCCCGAAGGCGCAGCCGTTCTGCAGGAAGTGCGGGATGAAGCCGGCGAAGATCCTGACATTATCATTCTCGATCTACCGCCCTGGTGCGCGCTGCAGATCAACGCGCTGCAACGCGCTTCCACGATCATCGTGCAGAAATCGCTGAAGGAAGGCTTCGGGCTCACGGTGACGGAAGCGTTGTGGAAAGGCAAGCCTACTATCGCCGGAGCGGTCGGAGGCATTCCCAACCAGATCATTCACAAGCTGACCGGCGTGCTGGTGCATTCGGTGGAAGGATGTGCATTTCAGATCCGGTATTTGCTGACGCACCCGGAATTTGCGCGCACGATCGGGGCGAACGGGCGGGAGCACGTGAAGGAAAATTTTTTGATGACGACGAATGTGAAGCGCTGGCTGCTTCTGTTCCGCCTGCTGGAACAGGCCAAGGCACGAATGCCGAAAGCGGCCTAAGCGGGGGACGCGGTATGCTGAGATGTGGCTGTTCGCTTCCCTATCCGCGGAGATCAGAAGCTGATTCAGATCGTGGATGCCGCACTGGCCGAGGTCAGGCGGCGGAGCGGGGATTGGCTAGCCTGCCGGCCTGGGTGTACGCAATGTTGCGTGGGTGTATTCGCGATCAATCAACTGGATGCGGCGCGTTTACAGAGGGGATTGAAAAAGCTGGAAGCGGAGGCTCCGGAGCGAGCGGCGGCGGTTCGTCAACGCGCGCGCGATGCGGTTTCGCGCTTGTCGGGAAGTTTTCCGGGCAATGCGGCGACGGGCATTCTTGGCGACTCCGAAGAGTGCATCGAGGCATTTGAAAGCTTCGGCAATGATGAGCCTTGTCCGGCGCTGGATCCCCACAGCGGATTATGCGAGCTGTACGAAGCGCGTCCGATGACTTGTCGAGTATTTGGGCCGCCGGTGCGGTCGGACGATGGGCTGGGAGTGTGCGAGCTTTGTTTTCAGGGCGCGAGCAGCGAGGGGATCGCGGCCTGTGAAATGATTCCCGATCCCGACAACCTCGAAGATGACCTGCTCGCGGGACTCGAGAAGAAGACCGGGCGCCACGCAGAGACCATCGTTGCCTTCTGCCTGGCAAGGTGAGCGGCGAAACGGGCGCTGTGAATTCTTTCGCCCCTCCAGGGCTAGCGCGTTTGTGTTACGTAGCGCACCCACGGCTTGCGCCGTGAGCTGCATTCTTCCGCTCCTCGGAACTGGGACATGATGAGTCTCAGCTGTCCGCTTCGCGCATGATGTGCCTCGGTGAGAGTTACTGCTTGGCTTCCAGCTCCGCCCATCGCTCGTACAATGCGTTCACATCGTTTTGGGCTTGCTGCAGTTCGCTGTGCGCGACAAGGAGGCGCTCGGCGTCGGAAGCGATGGCGGGATCTTCGGCACTGGCGCGCTTCAGGCGGAGTGATTGTTCCGCCTCGGCAATCCGCTGCTCGATTGCGGCGTACTCGCGTGCCTCGAGGTAGGATAGCTTTTTCTTCGTAGCTGCGGATCGGGGAGCTGGAGCTCGCAGCGTAGAGCCATCTTTTTGCGCCGCGTCTTGTTTCCGCGCGGCTTGCCAGAGTTCCCACTGGGAGTAGTCGGCGAAACTCTCGGCCCCGCCCTGGCCATTCAAGCCGAGCACGATGGTGGAGACGCGATCGAGCATGTAACGATCATGCGTGACCAGCACCAGCGATCCGCGGAATTCGAGCAGGCTCTCTTCGAGGATTTCCAGGGTTGGAATGTCCAGGTCATTGGTGGGCTCATCCAGCAGCAGGACGTCTGCGGGCTGAAGCATCAGTTGAGCGATCAGCACGCGGGCGCGCTCGCCACCGGAGAGGCGCTCGACAGGCTGGTTCAGCTGCTCGCCCTTGAACAGAAATCGCGACGCCCAGGAGGCGACGTGAATGGCGCGATCCTGGTAGATGACCGAATCGCCTTCCGGCGCGAGCGCGCGGCGGAGAGTGAGGGTGGGATCGAGCGTGCGCGTCTGATCGAAGTAGACGATACGCAAGCGTTCGGCGCGGCGGATTTCGCCGGCAGTCGGCGCGACCTCGCCGCGCAGCAAGCGCAGCAGTGTGGTCTTGCCGCTGCCGTTGGGGCCAACCAGTCCTACGCGCATGCCGGCGGCGATGATGAAGTTCAGATTTTCGAAAAGGCGGCGGTCCCCGAAACTACAGGCGACATGCTCCAGTTCGAGCAGGCGCTTGGTTTTTCGTTCCGTTGCGGAGAAATCAATCTGGGCAGTCGCGCTGCGGGTGCGCGCGTTCAGATCGGCAAGTTCTTCCATGAGTTGTCCAGCCTTGTCGATGCGGGCTTTGGATTTGCGGGTACGGGCTTTCGCTCCGCGGCGCAGCCACTCGATCTCGGAGTGAACCAGATTCTCCAGCGCTTCCTGCCGCTTCGACTGGGCGTGCAAGAACTCTTCTTTCTTTTCCAAGAAGACGGTGTATGGTCCGTTGACGCGCAGGAGCCCGTCAGGATAGACGCGGCTCAGTTCGGCCATTTCTGTGACAACATTTTCGAGGAAGTAGCGGTCGTGACTGATTACAACGCAGGCGAAGGAGGCGCGCTCGAGGAGTTCTTCCAGCCAGTCGATTCCTTCCAGATCTAGATGATTGGTGGGCTCATCGAGCAGCAGGATATCGGGGGCCTGAACGAGTGCCTCCACAATGGCGAGGCGTTTGCGCCAGCCGCCGGAAAGAGCCGCGGCGGAAGCCGTGACGTCGGTGAATCCCGCTCGTCCGAGTGCTTCCGAGGAAATAGTGCCGCGCTCGGCGTCAGGCACGCTGGCCTTGTCCATGGCGGCCTCGATGATGGATTTCACCGTGTCCCCGGGGTGAAACTCGGAAACCTGCTCAACGTAACTGAGGCGCAGGCGCTTGCGATAGGCAATCTCACCGTCGTCCGGCGACATGGCGCCGGCGAGAATGCGCAACAGGGTGGACTTTCCGGAGCCGTTGGGTCCGATGAGGCCGATGCGGTCTGCTTCAGAAACCGTGAGAGAGACATTCTGAAACAAAGGCTCGGCGCCAAATGACTTGGCGATGCTGCGGACATTAATCAGCGGGGGCAACGGACAGGTCTCCTGAATCTACTTCGAGATTATCAGGAGCAGAGGCGAGGAGGCGGCGAGTTTCCGGCCGGGCGGCCGAAGGGGCTGTCGACACGCGAATCGTCGCGGCGCGGAGCGGCCAGCCGAATGTTTAGGCAATCACCACGCCGGTCTGCCGTCTTTGAAACGCAGCGTAAGCGTTTCTCCGCCATTCATCTTGACGACTTCGCGCGCCAGCGTCAGGTCCGATCCATTCTGCTTGACCTTCGAGCCCGTAATTTCAATCGGGTCGTCGACCTTGAACACGACTCCGACATCGTCCAGGAATTTCTTGGGACAGAGGAAGATCTGCAGATCGGCGCTGTCTTTCAGAACCAGGTAGGCGACGGGCTTTGCACCGGACGGAGGAACGATCTTCAATTCCTCCACCACTCCCTTGAAAGTGGTCTCAGTCGCGGGATCATATTTGGGGGCGGCCTGCGAAACTACCGGGACAGCAAGGGAGAGAATCGCCGCCACATTGACGAGAGATTTAACGATCGGGCCGGACATATTCATACCGGGCCCTCCATGCGGCGCATCTTAGGACGAAAAAGCGTTGGAAAGCAACCGGAATCGGCAGGAAAGAAGCGGAGGCATCACGGTGGCGGAGGGGGCCCGTATACTCGTTTGGAGATGACTTCCAAGCATCTGCCGCGCTGGAAACGTATTCGATTGTGCATCTTGCTTCTGGCGGCATGGCCCTGCCTTTTCACGCTACCCGGCAATGCATGGGCAGAGAACGGAGCAGACGCATGGCTGCGCTACGCGCCTCTGAGTGCAGAGGCTGCGAAGGTATACGGGAATTCGCCAACGAAGATTCTATTGCGCGGAGATTCGCTGATTCTGCGTACCGCCCGAGAAGAACTGGCCCAGGGTCTGCAGCAAATGCTGGGGAGCGACTTCGCATCAGCTTCAGTTCCCCGAAATGCATTTGTGGTGGCAAAGCTGGCAGACCTGCGGACGCTCGACCCAAAACTGACGCCTTCTGAGGAAATGAAGGCTGATGCATTCTGGCTCAAGGCTTCACGCATCGACGGATCGCCTTGCGTGATCATTACCGCGGCGAATGATCGCGGCGTGCTCTACGGCGTCTTCGGCCTGCTCAGCAAGATTGCGCGTGGGGAGAGCATCACGTCCCTGGATGAGTTGCAACAGCCCTACGCCCCGATCCGCTGGGTGAATCAATGGGACAACCTCGATGGCCGCATCGAGCGTGGTTATGGCGGCGCGTCGATCTTTTTCGAAGGCGGCAAAGTTCGCGCAGATCTTACGCGCGCAGGTCAGTACGCGCGGCTCCTGGCTTCGGTCGGGATCAACGGCTGCACCGTCAACAATGTGAATGCCGCCCCCGAAGTGCTGGAAGGCAATTTCATTCCGCAACTTGCACGCATTGCCGACGCTTTCCGTCCCTGGGGTGTCCAGCTCTCTATCTCGGTGGACTTGAGCAGCCCGAAAGTGATCGGAGGGCTGCAGACATTCGATCCACTCGATCCTCTGGTCGCGGAGTGGTGGCGGAAAAAGATCGACGAGATCTACGGCCGGATTCCCGATTTCGCGGGCGTGGTGATCAAAGCCGACTCCGAAGGGCGCTCCGGCCCCTCCGCCTACGGACGCACGCACGCCGAGGCGGCCAATGTGGTCGCGCGCGCGCTCAAGCGGCATGGGGGAGTGGTCTTCTATCGCGCGTTCGTTTACAACCATCACCTGGACTGGCACAACCTGAAGAACGATCGCGCCAAGGCAGCGTATGACAACTTTCATCCGCTCGACGGCGAGTTCGACGACAACGCCATCGTGCAAATCAAGAATGGCCCCATTGATTTCCAGGTTCGCGAGCCGGTGTCGCCGCTGTTTGCCGGCCTGCGCCGCACCAACGAAGCCATCGAACTGCAGATCACGCAGGAATATACCGGACAGCAGAAACATCTCTGCTATCTGGTTCCGATGTGGAAAGAGGCGCTGGACTTCGACATGCGCGTCGGCGACCAGCGCACGCCGGTGAAGGAACTGGTGTCAGGCCGCGTCTTTCACCGTCCCCTTGGCGGCTTCGCCGGAGTGGCCAATGTCGGGATGGCTGCGAACTGGCTGGGCAGTCCGCTGGCGATGGCCAATCTCTACGGGTTCGGACGTCTGGCCTGGAACCCGAACCTGACCTCGGAGCAAATCGTTGATGAATGGACCCGGCTGACGTTCGGAAGCGATCCGGTGGTAGTTCGAACCATCGACGATTTGCAACTGCGGTCGTGGCGCGTTTACGAGAATTACACCGGGCCGCTGGGTGCGGGCACGCTCACCAACATCACTGGGAATCATTATGATCCCGCTCCCGAGTCTTCGGAAAACAATGGTTGGGGGCAATGGCACCGGGCGGATCACGAGGGCATCGGGATGGACCGGACCGTGGGCACGGGGACTGGATTCATCGGTCAATACCCGCCGGCCGTGCAGAAGATCTACGAATCTCTGGTCACCTGTCCCGACGAACTCCTCCTCTTTTTCCATCACGTGCCCTACAGGCATGTGCTGCAGTCGGGAAAAACCGTGATCCAGCACATCTACGATTCCCATTACGAGGGCGCACAGCAAGCTCAGAATTTCATTGGAGAATGGAAGAATCTCGCAGGACACATGGACGAGGAACGCTACCGCGACATCCTGGCGCGCTTCGAGTTTCAAGCGGGAGAGGCCGTGCGATGGCGCGACACGATCTGCCACTGGATCTACCAGCTCTCGGCATTGCCGATCAAAAGAGCAGAGTGCCGACGCCGTCCCCAAACTGCGCAGCTAAGTGATTCAAAACTATAACTTTGATTTTCGCCCACCGAAAGCTGGCGCTCCGTGTTGCGCAATGGTTCTCATGGGGTGAAAAGGGCACATCTTGCACATTTGGGCGAGTTCCGTTAACGTTTACGCTTCCGGAGGTATTTGCGCTCCGGAGCTCTGCTGGCAAACCAGCCAGCGCTGATACGGCCACAAAATGGGCAAGCCTCCCACGACTCTGCGTGACATTGCATTATCTCTGGGCACCTCAATTGGAACGGTCCACCGGGCGCTGCATGACAATCCTGGTGTGAGCGCGGCTACCAAGGCCCGAGTTTTGCAGGTGGCGAGAAATTTAGGCTATCGTCCGAACCTGGCGGCGCGTTATCTCTCGTCGAAGAAGACCCTGCGGATCTCGGTCAATACGCCGCAGGGCACCACGTCTTTCTGGGATGAGGTTCGGAGCGGGATTCGAGACCAGGCTGAATCCATCCTGCTGGAAAATGTGGAGGTCGAATTCCGGACCTGCCCCACACTGGGAGAGGGAGAAGAAGAAGCGCTGGAAGCCGCCATCCGGGATCAGGTAGACGGCATCGTTATTTTCCCGAGCAGTCCCCAGAAGCTACGAGCGCCGATTCGGCGCGCCACTCGCGCCAATATTCCGGTGGTTTGCGTTGCTACCGATGCTCCGCAAAGCGGGCGCCTGGGGATGGTGGGAATCGATACGCTGGCCAGCGGCTCCATTGCCGCCGATCTCATGGGACGTTTTCTGAACGGTAAAGAAGGCTCGGTTGCGGTGACCGTGTTCGATATGGATATCACCGAGCACTCGGAGAAATACTCCGCGTTTCGAGCCACGCTGGAATCGTTCTACCCCAATCTGCAGACGCTGAAGCCAGTGGAAGATCAGGACATCGAAAAGGAAGCCTACCGCAAGTGCCGCAAGCTGTTCGAGGAACGCAGTGACCTCGCGGGAGTCTACGTAACGACGGAAGCTTCGGTACCGGTGCTGCAAGCGGCCAAAGACGCGAATCTGCTGGATCGCCTGACGATCATTACGACGGACCTGTTCCCTGATCTAGTGCCATACATTCGCTCGAGCGCGGTGATCGCGACCATTTACCAACGCCCGCATGCGCAGGGTGAGCTCGCGCTGCGCATGTTGCACGAGTTCCTGGCGGAAGGCGGTCGCCGCTCCCATCAAGTGGCCTTAGCGCCGCACCTGGTGATGCGCGGCAATCTGGACTTTTTCCTGCGCCGCCAATCGCAGGAATTGTCGGCAAAAGAAAAACGCCGGGCACCCCGCGAAAATAATGCCGAGTACGCGGGGGACTTCGCCTGATTAGCCCCTTCACCGCTGTGATTCCAGGCAAGACGTAGCAAGCTACGTCTCTACAAACGTTAGGACCGTAAGATGATCTATCTAGGCATAGACGTGGGCACCGGCGGTACGCGCGCGCTGGTGATAGATTCGAGCGGAAACGTTACCGCTTCCGCCTCCTCGGAACATCAGGACTTCGCCAGCCCCAAACCAGGGTGGGCGGAACAAGATCCGCGCGACTGGTGGCGGGCCTGCGGCACCGCTGTTCGGCAGGCGCTGCAATCCGCCAAGCTGGAGGCCAAAGAGATCTCCTGCATTGGCTTTTCCGGGCAGATGCACGGGGCGGTGCTGCTCGATTCCTGTGACGAAGTTGTGCGCCCGGCGCTGATCTGGTGCGATCAGAGAAGCGATCCACAATCGCGGGAACTGGAGCAGATGTTTGGGCGCGATAGGCTGATTCGGCTCACCTGCAATCCTCCGCTTACAAATTTCACTTTGACGAAGTTTCTGTGGGTGCGCGAGAACGAGCCGCAGAATTGGGCTCGCGCGGCCCATGTAATGCTGCCCAAAGATTACGTTCGCTTCCGCCTGACCGGCGAGCGAGCCATCGACATGGCGGATGCCTCGGGCACGCTGCTGCTCGATGTGACGAATCGACGCTGGTCTACGGAGGTATTGAACAAGACCGGCATCAAGGAAAGCCTGCTGCCGGCGCTGTTTGAATCGCCGCAGGTGTGCGGAAAGGTCTCGGCCGCGGGCGCCGAAGCAACGGGATTGAAGGCGGGAACTCCGGTGGTTGCGGGAGCGGGAGACCAGGCGGCGGGCGCTGTGGGGATGGGCATCGCGCGCGCCGGGGCGGTCAGTGCAACAATCGGAACTTCGGGAGTTGTGTTCGCCTCCACGGATCGGCCCGCGATGGATCCTCAAGGACGGCTTCATACTTTCTGCCATGCGATCCCGGGACGGTGGCACGTCATGGGAGTGACGCAGGCAGCGGGGTTGTCGCTACGCTGGTACCGCGACCACTTTGGTGGCGCTTCGCCGGGCGTGCAGAAAAAAGATGGACGCGATCCTTACGACGTCTTTGCCGAAGAAGCCAGCAGGGCTCCCGCGGCATCGGAAGGCGCCTTCTGGGTGCCGTACCTGATGGGCGAGCGCACGCCGCACCTTGATCCCAAGGCCCGTGCTGCCCTGATCGGCCTTACCGCCTCGCACACCCGGGCGCATGTGATTCGCGCCATCATGGAAGGCGTAGCGTTCAGCCTGAAGGACACGTTTTCCATCTTCGATGAAATGAAGATTCCGGTAACGTCCATTCGCTTAGGGGGAGGCGGCGCGCGCTCTCCGCTGTGGCGTCAAATTCAGGCGGATGTCTACGGTCGCGAAGTAGAAATCGTGGCCGCGGAAGAAGGAGCGGCGTACGGGGCGGCGATCCTGGCGGGAGTCGGGGCTGGCGCGTGGTCGTCGGTCGAACAAGCCTGCGATGCCGTGGTGCGTGTGGCGAAACGAATCCAGCCGAATCCGCAAGACTCCGCCACCATGCAACGGGCGTATACGATTTACCGGAAAATCTACGGGGCGCTGAAATTCGCGGCGGCATAGTGGGAGCGGCGAATCGCCAAAGATGGTGAGGTTTACCAAATGCCAGCCGTGGAGCGGCGGAATAATTCAGCCCAGGGGGTGAGCCCGATGCACCGAGCTTCCTACTGCAACTCCCGCACCCAGATATTCCGAAAACTAATCGGCTCGCTGGGGTCCCCATGCGCCTGCAACTTTATTGGAGCGCGATCGTATTTTTTATAGAACGGCTGTCCGATATACTGCGTTTCGCCTTTCAACTCAAAGTGATTCTGCACCAGGACGCCGTTGAACAACGCAGTGACATTGGCCGGAGTCTTCAGCGAGCCGTCGGCATTGAATACCGGAGCCGTCCATACCACGTCGTAGGTCTGCCACTCTCCGGGCTTGCGGTTTGCGTTGACGAGCGGAATCGCCTGCTTGTAGATGCTGGCGGCCATCCCGTTAACGTACGTCTGATTGTTATAAGAATCGAGGATCTGCAACTCATATCCAGCATCGCCGGGGCCGGTGGAGGCGAGAAATAGCCCGCTATTCCCCCGCAACTGGCCGCTGCCGGTGATGTTCTCAGGAATCTTCCATTCCAGATGCAGTTGATAATTCTTAAAACTGCGTTTGGTTTCAATGTTGCCAGCCTTCTTGTTCACGGTGAGCACGCCGTCGGAGACGACCCATTGGGCGGCGGATTTATCCTGCGCGGAAACCCATTGGTCGAGATTCTTGCCGTCGAACAAGATAATGGCGTCGGAAGGCGCGGAGCCGCAGGTTCCGCCCGGAGTAACAACTTCAGGCACGGGCTTCCAAAGTTCGGTGTCCTCGGGCTTCGCCTGGTTCTGAGTGGAAGGCGTTTGCTGCGCCAGGCTGGATAGAACGGGAATCGTAAATGCGAAGAGAATCAAAAACCAGGTACGCATGTATTTCACCATGAAATCGAGATGTGTAGCAGTCGCGAAACAATATATCCGAGCCAGCGTCGATTGTGTGGGCCAGTCTGAAATGAGGTATGGTGGTGCACTGTAAATCGAAAAATCCACCGTATTGGAAAGGGCTGAGGGTAAATGAAGACTGCTCGACGCCAACTGGTTCTTTTGCTGATTTCTTTCTGTGCCGCGGCCGCGAGCGCGGTGGACAGTAAACCCATCGCAATCGTTCATGCCCGCTTGATCGACGGAATGGGTGGCACTCCGGTGGAGGATGCTACCGTGGTGGTCCGCGGCAAGACGATAGAGTATGCCGGAGTCGCGGCTGGGGCGAGCGTTCCGAAAGAGGCGCAGATCATCGATGCGACCGGCAAGACCGTCATGCCCGGGCTGGCGGACCTGCATGTGCACCTGCAAGGGGCATGGGACGGCACTTCGGTAGACCTGCTGGGCTATCAGCGATATCTCAATGCGATGCTCTATGCGGGGGTGACCACTCTGCTCGACACCGGGAATTATCAGCCGTGGATTTTGCAGCTCAGGCAGGAGCAGGCAGCAGGACGCCTGCGAGGGCCGCGGATCTATTGCGTAGGCGCCATGATCGATGCCGCCGATCCGGCATGGCCCGACCTAGCGTACGCGATCAGCAGCCGCTACCAGATCCCCGAATTCGTGCGCCGGGACAAGGCGGCGCGGGTGGACATGATCAAAGGCTATTCCAATCTTTCCGAGCACATGCTGCACTGGCTTTCGGAAGAGGCCGGCAAAGCGGGAATTCGCGTGGTGATTGATCAGTGGGAGCGCAATGGCTCGCCCGATCTGGTTGCGACTGGAATTTCCGGTTTCGCTCACTTACCGACGCGAAAGATGAGCGAGGACGACATCGCATTTGCCAAGCAACACAACATTTTTTTCATAACCACGCTGGTAGTCACGGAATCGTTTGCCCGCACGCGGCTGAACGAAATTGAGTTCGTGAAACAGCCGTATATCGCCGATACCATGCCGCCATGGTTCTTGACCGAACTGACGGAGTACGCGGGGAAGCCCCAGACCGAGGCAGAAAAGAAAGAGACAGAAGAGAGTCTTCAAGCTCACCAGGAAGCCATGCGCAACGTAAAGAAATTGCATGATGCGGGATTTCTGATTGCCACCGGCACGGATGCGCCGTATCCCGGGGTATTTCAGGGTGAAGGCCTCCATCACGAATTGGAATTGCTGGTGGACGCAGGCTGGACGCCGCTCGAGGCAATTCGCGCATCTACCTACGATGCAGCAAAGTTGATGAAAGGCGAGAACGAGTGGGGCACGGTGCAGGCGGGCAGGCAGGCCACGCTGCTGATCGTCGCGGGCAATCCCGCGGAGCACATCAGCGACACCCGCAAGATCGAAACGGTGATGCAGGACGGAACGATTGTGGACCGCGTGTCATTGAAATACGATGCCAAGAAAGATGGGGGCTATCATGTCGTTCCCGGACTGTTTAATCCCTAAGCAGGCGAAGACTCACGGTTCGCCGAGTCGCGCAATTTAAGCAACCAGCACGCGGCTCTGCTGCTGCAGGGCCTCTCGATAGAGGTTGATGTATTTGCCGACCATCACTTCGACAGAGAAGTTCTCTTCCACGTAGCGGCGGACGGCTGCGGGCTGGAAATTCAGATCGCGGACGCAGCGCGTCAGGTCCCGCAGGGAACGGCAGATGTGCCCTGAGACTCCCTCCACGACCACCTCTGGAACCGAGCCGCCGGGCAGAGCGATGACGGGGGTGCCGCAGGCCATGGCCTCGACCATGACCAGGCCGAAAGGCTCGTTCCACTGGATGGGGAACAGCATGGCCATAGAGTTTCCCAGCAGCTCGTTCTTGGCCTGAAGGTCGGCGGGACCTACATACTCGACGAACTTGCCATCGATCTTAGGCTTAATTTTGCTCTCGAAGTATTCTCGAAATGCGGGCTGAACTTCCCCCGCAATCTTCAGCGGGAGGCCTGTACGGTGAGCGACGTCGATGGCGATATGCGTTCCCTTGATCGGTGCGATTCTGCCAATGAAACTGAGATATTGCTGTTTGCGTTCGACGAGACGATACAGGCTCAGATCGATGCCGTGATGAATCGTACGCAACTTCGGAAGTGACTCCTGACGGGCCTGAGCATGACTGATGGCTACGTATTGAACTTCGGGATAATGCGAGTAGAACTCGCTCAGCTTGGCATCATGAGGTCCGTGCAGCGTAAGGACGAAGGGCCGCGCCGCAAAGCGCGAGAATACCAATGCTTGTGGAGACTGTACATGAATCAGGTCGCAATCGCCGAGCACATCTG
>DASVAE010000069.1:0-79175 GCA_036376495.1 Candidatus Sulfotelmatobacter sp.
GTGCGGATCGAGGAGACTCGTCCGCTGTCAAAGCTGAAGCGCTGGAAGCTGAAAGATGTCATTCGCAAGGCGGCACTGGTGCCGGAGACGACGGAAGCGGCGGCCAGCTAAGCGGCCAAGATTGAGACAGGGAGATTCGCCATGGCTGTGATGATGAGAACGATGCTGGAGGTCGCCGACAATTCCGGCGCCCGCAAGTTGCAGATGATTCTGCCGCTGGGCGGGTCGACGGGATTGAACGCCGGACTGGGCGACGTGATCACCGCGGCCGTGAAAGAATCGGCGCCCGAAGGCCAGGTACAAAAAGGCAAAGTTGTGAAGGCGGTCATTGTGCGTACGCGCAAGGAGCATCGGCGACGCGATGGAACCTATATCCGCTTCGATCAGAATGCCGCAGTGCTGATCAACGACGCGGGCGAACCGGTAGGTACGCGCGTGTTCGGGCCGGTGGCTCGTGAGCTGCGTGAGAAGAAGTTTTTGAAGATCGTGTCCTTGGCGCCTGAGGTTATATAGGGATTTTGTAATTTGGTAATCGGGTGATTTTGTAATTTGAATTCCCCGAGGATCAGCGAGCATTACAAAATTTCCGAATTGCGAAATTAAACGATTGGGATTGGAAAAATGCAAACGGTAAGCACAGAACACAAGAGAGTCGATATTCGGCGTAATGACACCGTGAAGGTGATCACCGGACGGGATAAGGGCAAGGAAGGGCGCGTGCTGCGCGTGTTTCCGAATGACGCTAAGGTTCTGGTCGAGCACGTGATGATGGTGAAGAAGCATGTACGTCCCAATCCGCAGCGCAACATCAAGGGCGGCATCGCGGAGCAGGAGAGCCGGATTGCGATTTCCAATGTACAACTGGTTTGTCCGACTTGCGGGCCGGTGCGGATCGGGCACGAAGTTCGCGGGGATCGGAAGGTGCGGGTTTGCAAGAAGTGTGGAACGACGCTGGATAAGTGATCTGGTGATTTTGTAATCGGGTAATTTTGTAATGTGAAGAAGTTGCAAAATATCTCACGAACCGGTAACCACTCCGAAACCGTGAGAGGAAGTAGAAAAGGAAATGGCAAAAGATAAGAAGGGACAGAAGGAAGCGCCGGCGCAGGAACAGAAGGGGCCGGACCAGCAGCGGCACAGCGCGAAAGAACGTCCGCGGCTGCGCGCGAGATTTGAGAAGGAAGTTGCGCCCGCGCTGCTCAAGGAATTGGAATTGAAGAATGTCATGGCGGTTCCGCGGCTGCACAAGATCGTCGTCAACATGGGTGTGGGCGAGGCGACGCAGAATGCGAAGGTGCTCGATCCGGCGGTGAACGAGTTGGGCCAGATCACTGGGCAGAAACCGGTTGTGACGCGTGCCAAGAAGTCGATTGCGGCGTTCAAGGTCCGCCAGGGACAGTCGATCGGAGCTATGGTGACGCTACGCGGGGACCGCATGTACGAATTTTTCGATCGGCTGGTGAATATTGTCCTGCCACGAGTGCGCGACTTTCGGGGGGTATCGAGCAAGTCGTTCGACGGGCGCGGGAATTACACGATCGGGCTGCACGATCAGTTGATCTTCCCGGAGATTTCATATGAGAAGGTCGACAAGCTGAAGGGCATGAACGTGACAATTGTGACGACTGCGGCGAATGATAACCAGGCACGGTCGTTGCTGAAGCATATGGGAATGCCTTTCAGGGCATAGCATTTCAAGTTTCAGGTTTCATGAAGGAATTGAATGGCGACTACAGCAAAACGAGTTAAAGACGGAGTTGGGCTGCACCAGGACAAGCCGGGGAAGCCCAAGTTTTCCACGCGAAAGCATAACCGGTGCAAGTTCTGCGGACGACCGCGGGGCTTCCTGCGGAAATTCGGAATATGCCGGCTGTGCTTCCGGCAACTGGCATTGCGGGGAGAGATTCCCGGGGTTTCGAAGTCGTCCTGGTGAGGGCCGGCTCGCGCAGGCGAGCTGCACAGATCCTTAAGCGACGTAGATGGGCGCGCAAGGATCTCGGCCATGAGAGCAAGAGAAAGCTGAAGTAGCGAGCCGCTGCAGGTTCTCCGCAGAACGCGGAGCGAACGAGCGGCTGGAGGAGAAGCAAACGATGAGGTTGACCGATCCGGTCGCAGATATGCTGACGCGAGTGCGAAATGCACTTCAGGCCCGGCACCAGAAGGTAGATATTCCGGCTTCGCGCTTAAAGCTGGAGATTGCCCGAATCCTGAAAGAGGAAGGGTACATTTCCAATTTCAAGGCGACGGAAGAAGAGGGCCACAAGATTATCCGGATTTACCTGAAATATGGGGCGAACAACGAGGCTGCGATCTCGAAGGCAGAGCGTGTGTCGCGGCCGGGATGCCGCGTGTACGTGCGGCGCAGCGAGATTCCACGCGTGCTGGGCGGCATGGGGATTAACATCCTGACTACGCCGCGAGGTGTGATGACCGGCCGCCAAGCTCGACGAGAGGGCGTGGGCGGCGAGTTGCTGTGCGAAATTTACTGAGAGGAGCAATGAGCCATGAGCAGGGAGCAGTGAGCAAAACGCAAGTCGGTTGCTCATAGCTCATCGCTCAATACTCAAAGCTAGAAGCTCTTATGTCACGAATTGGAAAAAAGCCGATCGCGGTTCCCAAGGGAGTCACGATTAACATTGCGGGAAACACGGTCCTGGTGCAGGGGCCGAAGGGGAAGCTGGATACACCGCTTCCGCGAGGAATCAAGTTTGAGCAGCGGGACGGGCACATCGTCGCGATTCGAGAGAACGATTCGCAGTCGGCAGTGCACGGGCTGGCTCGCGCTTTGGTCAACAATGCCGTGGAAGGTGTGACCAAAGGGTGGACGCGGGAATTGGAGATCGTGGGCATCGGGTACCGCGCCGAAATGAAGGGCAAGGGTATGGTGGTTTTCAACCTTGGCTACTCGCATCCCATTGAGTATCCGCTGCCGACCGGAGTCGAGGCGGCGATCGATCCAAAGCAGACTCGCGTGACGTTATCCGGCATTGATCGGCAGAAGGTCGGCCAGGTGGCGGCGGAGATGCGGTCGCTGAGGCCACCCGATCCCTACAAGAACAAAGGTGTGCGCTATGTTGGCGAGCGCCTGAAGAAGAAGGTCGGAAAGACCGGAGCGAAATAGAAGCTGAGAGCGAAATCATGCTGACCAGGATCACGAAAAACGAGAAGCGCGGGCACGTACACGAGCGCATTCGCAAGAAGCTGCAGGGCACGGCGGAACGTCCGCGGCTGAATGTGTACCGTTCGCTGAATCATATCTACGTCCAGGTGGTTGATGATCTGAGCGGGAAGACGCTGGTTTCGGCCAGCACTGCCGAAGGCAAGAAGGAAGATCGGCGTACGGGCGGCAACGTGGCTTCGGCAAAATCGGTGGGCAAGATTATTGCCGAGCGGGCGAAAGCGAAAGGCGTGACCAAGGTCGTGTTCGATCGCGGCGGATACATTTATCACGGGCGAGTGAAGGCGCTGGCCGATGCGGCGCGCGAAGCGGGATTGCAGTTCTAAGAGCTTTGAGCAATGAGCAGTGAGCAATGAGCAAAACGGTTCGCTCATTGCACATGGCTCAACGCTCATGGCAAGAAGCTGAGAAACTATGCCAACAGTGATCAAGAAACTCGATGCAGGGGCGTACCAGCTGAAGGATCAGGTGGTGGCCATCAACCGCGTGACCAAGGTGGTCAAAGGCGGAAAGAATCTTTCGTTTGCGGCGCTGGTAGTAGTGGGGGATCCGTCGGCGGGAGTGGTGGGCTACGGATCGGGCAAAGCGAAGGAAGTGCCGCAGGCCATTCGCAAGGGGATCGAGTCGGCGAAGAAGAACCTGATGAAGGTGAATCTTACGCAGACCAGCATTGCGCACCTGGTGCTGGGGCGCTACGGATCAGGCAGAGTGTTGCTGAAACCGGCTCCGGAAGGCACGGGCGTGATTGCCGGCGGCGCGGTGCGCGCGGTGATGACTTCGGCGGGCGTGCAGAACGTTCTCACCAAGTCGATTGGGACCACGAACCCGCACAACGTGATCAAGGCGACGTTCGATGCTCTGAAGCAGTTGAAGAACCGGGAGAGCGTGGCTACTCTGCGGGGCAAGGTCGCGCAAGAATTGTAAGCAGTTCTCAGTTCTCTCGAGAGGGATCCTTGGGATTGACTGACGATATTCGGCGATTGAGGTTTTGAAATGACGGCGAAGAAGGCGAATGCGGGCGGCGGGAAGGTGCACCTGAAGTGGGTGCGCTCCGCGATTTGTTCCCCGGTGAAACACAAGCTGGTTATCAAAGGGCTGGGATTTACCCGGCTGAATCAGGTCATTGAGCGTCCGGACACCCAGGCGATACGGGGAATGGTGGCGAAGGTGCCGCATCTGGTGGAGTTTGTCGAGCAGTGAGCAATGAGCAGTGAGCAATGAGCCGTGAGCTAAACCGAACTCTCACTGCTCATCGCTCGCTGCTTCGAGAGCTTAATTATGAATTTATCGAATATTCACGCACCGAAGAAGGCGACGGAAAAGCGCAAGCGCGTGGGACGAGGCATGGGCTCGGGCATGGGAAAGACTTCGACCCGCGGGCACAAAGGACAGCGTTCGCGCTCGGGGTCGCGCATGATCCGCGGCTTTGAAGGCGGCCAGATGCCGCTGCACCGCCGGATGCCGAAGCGCGGGTTCACCAACATTTTCCGCAAGGAATACAGCATCGTGAGCCTGGAGCGGCTGGCGGAGCTGGGCGAAACCACCATCAATCCCGAGGTGCTACGCAAAGCCGGGGTGATCAAGACCAAGCATCCGGTGAAGGTATTAGGGGATGGCGAATTGAATGTGGCGCTGAACGTGAGCGCGCACAAGTTTTCCAAGTCGGCGCAGGAAAAGATCACCAAGGCGGGCGGCAAGGTCGAGGTCTTGCAGTAATGTTTGAGAAGCTGGCGAACATTTTTCGGATTCCGGATCTGCGCAAGCGGATCCTGTTTACGCTGGGGATGCTGTTTGTTTACCGTCTTGGCGGACACCTTCCCACGCCGGGAATCGATACCTTGAAGCTCGAGCAGTTTTTCACCCAGGGAAGCACGAGTGGTTCGCTGCTGGGATTTGTGGATCTGTTCTCGGGCGGGCAGTTACGCCGAATGACGATTTTTGCCCTGGGGATCATGCCGTACATCACAGCATCGATCATTCTGCAGTTGCTGACGGTAGTGTATGAACCGCTGGCCAAATTGCAGAAGGAAGGTGAACTGGGGCGCAAGAAGATTACGCAGTGGACGCGCTACATCACAGTGATTTTGAGCGCGGTGCAGTCGTTCGGGATAGCGATCGGCCTGGAAAAGGGCGGTTTTGCGCTGACGCCGGGCTGGGGATTCCGGCTGATGACTATGCTGACGCTGACCACCGGCAGCGCGTTCATCATGTGGCTGGGCGAGCAGATCACCGATCGCGGCGTTGGCAATGGCATGTCGCTGCTGATCTTTGCGGGCATTGTGGTTGGACTTCCACGCGGTGTCGTCGACCTGGTGGAGAAGGCGAAGAACGCGTCCTGGGGAGCGATCACGTTCCCGCTGATGGTATTCCTGTTGGTTTTCATGGTCGCAGTCGTGGGCTTCATTGTGTACGTGGAGCGCAGCGAACGGCGAATTCCGGTGCAGTACGCCAAGCGCGTGGTGGGACGCAAGGTGATGGGTGGGCAGTCAACCCATTTGCCGCTACGGGTGAATGCCGGCGGGGTTATGCCGGTGATCTTCGCGTCATCGATCTTGACGCTGCCGCAGACCGTGGGTTACGGGATGCGGAACAACCGCTATTTCGCGGACCTGTTCCGGATGCTGGGGTGGGGCGAGCCGCTCTACACCTTGCTATATGCGGTCGGGATCATTTTTTTCGCGTACTTCTACGTGTCGATCGTATTTAACCCGAGCGAAGTTGCCGATAACATGCGGAAGTACGGCGGGTTTATCCCGGGTATTCGTCCTGGGAAGCGCACGGCAGATTTCATCAACGAAGTGCTGACGCGGATCACGCTGGTCGGCGCCCTGTATCTGATTGTGATTTCATTCATTCCGGAATGGATGATTACGGGTATCCACCTCAACCATTTGCCGGGAGCAATGGGGCGATTCTTTGAAGGATTGCCGAACTGGGTGACCAACGGCTTGGGCGTGAGCTTTTACTTTGGTGGAACGTCGCTGCTGATTGTGGTGGGTGTCGCCATGGATACGGTGACACAGATTGAAGCGCAGCTGATCATGCGGCATTATGACGGATTCACACCGCGCAGCGGGCGCATTCGCGGACGGCGCTGGTAGAGCGGGTGTGGTACAGACGTAGCTGGCGACGTCTGTCTGGTCCCGGCTTCGGGGGTAGAGACGTTGCAGGCAACGTCTCTACGATTTGGGGGTTGCGGCACCTCGGCAAGGCTTTGGGCGCCGGGGAGACTGAGCTCGGGAGGCTTTGGCCAAGCCGATGGCGCAGGAGACCTCATGTGCGGTCGGTCCCATCGTGCTGCTTGGACCGCCGGGTGCCGGGAAAGGCACTCAATCCAAGCGAATCATGGAGCACTACGGAGTCCCACAGATTTCGACGGGAGATCTGCTCAGGGAAAACGTGGTTCAGGGTACCGAGTTGGGCAAGGCGGCCAAAGCGGTGATGGCGCGAGGCGAGTTGGTTTCCGACGACCTGGTTTGCAACATGGTCAGGGAACGCCTGCTGCTGCCGGATACGACACGCGGGTATATTTTGGACGGATTCCCCCGGACTGCGGCCCAGGCCGGGTGGCTCGACGCGTTACTCGAGCATGAGCTCTTTGATAAACGATGTCCGACCCGGAGCTGGCCGATTGTGATCCGGCTCGCGGTCGACTATAATCAGTTATTGCTCCGGATTACAGGACGACGTTCTTGTCCCACCTGTGGACGGATTTATAACGTCCATTTCCAGCCGCCCCGATTGGATGAAGTTTGCGACGAAGCGCACGGGACCAAGTTGGTAGCCCGCAATGATGACCGGTTGGAAATCATTCAGCCACGACTCACGGCGTTTCAGGAGCAGACCAGGCCGGTGGCGGATTACTACCAGCAGACGGGCAGGCTGATCTCGGTCAACGGCGATCTTCCAGTGGACGATGTGACTGAGCAGATTTACCGGATTCTGGAAGATCATCACGCGTAGGACGAATGGCAATTGTCTGCAAGTCGGCAAACGAGATCGAAAAAATGCGGCGCAGCGGCCACATCGTGCGCCAGCTTCTCGATCATCTGAAGGCGATGGTAGCGCCGGGCGTGACCACGATGGACCTGGAGCGGGCCGCCGAGGCAAAGATCAAGGAACTCGGGGCCAAGCCGGCGTTTAAGGGCTATTACGATTATCCCTGTGTGCTGTGCACCTCAGTGAACGAAGAGATCGTGCACGGGATTCCTTCCGAAAAGCGGGTGCTGAACGAGGGGGACATCGTATCGATCGATTGCGGAGTGGTGCTCGACGGCTACTACGGAGACGCGGCGATCACAGTGCCGGTGGGAAATGGGCTGAAGCCGGAGATCAAGAAGTTGCTGGACGTGACCGAAGCTTCCCTGTATCGAGGAATTGATCAGGTACGGATCGGGAACTCGGTGGGAGACGTTGGGGCGGCGGTACAGCAGCATGTGGAGGCCGCGGGATTCAGCGTAGTACGTGAGTTTGTGGGACACGGAATCGGGACGCGATTGCATGAAGAGCCGCAAGTTCCGAACTACGGCGCACGCGGTCACGGAGCCAGGTTGCGAGAGGGAATGGTTTTGGCCATCGAGCCGATGGTGAATTTCGGCAAGCCCGAGACCAGAGTTTTGGGTGACAAGTGGACGGCAGTCACCGCGGATGGCAGTTTCAGCGCCCATTTTGAGCATTGCGTGGCGGTGACGAAGGATGGGCCGGTAATTTTGACGCAGTGAGCCGTGAGCTATGAGCAGTGAGCTATGAGCAAACGGCTAAACTTTCGAAATTCGAGCAGGAAGCTGAGAGGAATGGATTGGCTCACAGCTCAGCGCTCATAGCTCACAGCTAAGGGGTCGATGAGCAAAGAAGACGCGATTGAAGTTATGGCGGTGGTGCTGGAACCGCTGCCCAATGCGATGTTCCGGGTCGAACTGGAAAACAAGCATCAGGTGCTGGCGCATGTTTCCGGAAAGATGCGCAAGAATTTCATTCGCATTCTGCCGGGAGACAAGGTCGCGGTGGAGCTTTCCCCGTACGACCTGAACCGCGGAAGAATCGTTTACCGGTACAAATAGTTTGCTGAAGGCTGAGAGCCGACGGCTGAAGGCTGGGTTATGAAGGTACGGGCATCAGTAAAGAAGATCTGTGACAAGTGCAAGATCATCCACCGCAAGGGTGTGGTGCGGGTGATCTGCGTGAATTCGAAACACAAACAGCGCCAGGGGTAAGAACAGCAATGTGCAATGAGCTGAGCAACGAGCAAATCCAGGGTCGCGCGGTTGTGCTCATGGCTCAAAGCTCACGGCTCACTGCTGAGAGGCGAGAAGTACTGGGAGGCTTGAGGGACTCATGGCACGTATAGCAGGCGTGGATCTTCCCCGCCAGAAGCACATTAACATTGCGCTGACGTACATCTATGGAATCGGCAATGCGCGCGCGGTACGGATTCTCGATGAAGCGAATGTCGATCCCATGAAGAAGGTCCAGGACCTCAGCGAAGAAGAGGTCAACCGGATTCGGACGGTCATCGAGGCGGAGGGGTTGGTGGAAGGCGATCTGCGCAAGGAAGTTTCGATGAATATCAAGCGTCTCATCGAAATCGGCTCCTATCGAGGGTTCCGTCATCGGAGGAACCTGCCGGTGCGGGGGCAGCGGACGCACACTAATGCCCGGACCCGCAAAGGTCCGCGCAAGGGAACCGTAGCGCAGAAGAAGAAGTCGGCGGCAAAGACATAGAACCAGTTCTCAGTTGTCAGTTCCCAGTTCTCAATGTTTGGAGTGCTGGTATTGCTGACAACTGAGAGCTGAGAACTGAGAACTGAGAAATGGCAAAACCAGCAGCAGCGGGCGGCACCGGAGCGGCGCCGGACAAAAAAGGTAAGAAGAAGACCTTCAAAAAGAAGGAGCGCAAGCACGTGCCGCACGGGCTGGCGTACGTGCAGGCGTCGTTCAATAACACGATCGTGACGATTTCTGACATGAACGGGAACGTTCTGTCGTGGAAGAGTTCGGGATCGCTGGGGTTTCGCGGGTCGCGCAAAGGAACGCCATTCGCCGCGCAACAGGCAGCGTCGAACGCCGCGAACATGGCGCGCGATCATGGAGTCCGGAGCGTGGACGTGCGGGTGAGCGGCCCAGGATCTGGGCGAGAGTCGGCGGTGCGCGCGCTGGCTGCTTCCGGAATTGAAGTGCGCTCGATTCGGGACGTCACGCCGATTCCGCACAATGGGTGCCGGCCGCCGAAGAGACGTAGAGTGTAGTTTCAGGTTTCAAGTTTCGAGCGCATAGTCGTGCCCGATGCTGACCAGAACAGGCGACACTAGAAACTTAAATATCAACCGGGAAGAAGGGAAGCCAGTCCTGTAAACCGGTTATCAAGGAGAAACATGGCCCGTTATACCGATGCAGTCTGCCGTCTATGCCGCCGCGAGGGCATGAAGCTGTTCCTCAAAGGCGCGAAATGTTTCAGCGATAAGTGCCCCATCGAGAAGCGCAACTTCGCTCCCGGACAACATGGGAAAGACCGCAAGGCTAAGATTGTTGGGTACGGCCTGCAGTTGCGTGAGAAGCAGAAAGCGAAGCGCATCTACTTCACGCAGGAAGGGCAGTTCCGCAATTACTTCGAGAAGGCCGCGCGTTCCAAGGGCGTGACCGGCGAAAAGTTGCTGCAGCAACTGGAGCGGCGTCTAGACAACGTAGTATTTCGCCTGGGATTCGCGCAGTCACGGCGGCAGGCGCGGCAATTGGTGCGTCACGGGCATGTAGCCGTCGACAACCGCAAGGTCAACATTCCTTCCTACGAAGTGAGCGCGGGGGAGGAAATTTCCATTCGCGAAAACAGCAAGAAGCTCGCCGTGCTCGAGTTGGCGAAAGAGTTCGCCAGCCACGGCACGTTGCCGAGCTGGCTTGAAGTCGATCGCGACAATTACAAGGCGCGAATTCTGTCATTGCCCAAGCGCGAAGATATTCAGCTGCCGGTTAACGAGCAGTTGATTGTTGAGTTGTACAGCAAGTAAGTTTCGAGTTTCGAG
The DNA here is from genome assembly GCA_036376495.1 of Candidatus Sulfotelmatobacter sp. Taxonomy (GTDB): domain Bacteria; phylum Acidobacteriota; class Terriglobia; order Terriglobales; family Acidobacteriaceae; genus Sulfotelmatobacter. Next base: position 10,195 of record DASVAE010000069.1, read on the forward strand.
AGAGCAATGAATGTTCTCCGCAAACCTGAAACTGGAATCACGAAACTGGTCCACACATTCGAGCCAGATCAGCCTTTCCTGACTGCGACCTGAGTTGGACCACTCAGCGAGTCGGGATTGAGCCAAACGGCCGAAGGAGAAATACATGCTTTGGAAGGGTTTTCAGAAACCGAAACGTCTCGCAGTTGACCAGCAGACCCTCACTGACAAGTACGGCATTTTTTGGGCGCAGCCGTTTGAGCGCGGATTCGGCACCACCGTGGGCAATGCCCTGCGGCGGGTGCTGCTGAGCTCGATTGAAGGCGCAGCCGTGACCGCGGTGAAGATGGAAGGCGTGCTGCATGAATTCCAGTCCATCCCGGGAGTGGTGGAGGATGCGACCGACATCATTCTCAACCTGAAGCAGATTCCGTTCAAGCTTGCGGGTGATGCTCCGAAAGCCATCTACCTGCGGGCGGATCAACCCGGTGTGGTGACCAGCGGAATGATTGAAGCGGATGGCGACGTCGAAGTGCTCGACAAAGATGTTTACATAGCGACGGTGAGTGAAGGCGGCAAGCTCGATATGGAGATGCGCTTGAAACGCGGCCGCGGATACGTTTCTGCGGACAAGAACTTCGACGAGGATCTCGGCATCGGATTCATTCCAATCGACTCGGTGCACTCGCCGGTGCGCAAGTGCAACTACACAGTCGAAGCGGCACGCCTGGGACAGATTACTGATTATGACAAGCTCACACTCGAAGTGTGGACCAACGGCTCTATCACGCCGGCTGACTCGATTGGCCTGGCGGCGAAGCTGCTGAAGGACCACATGAACATCTTCATCAATTTCGAGGAAGAGATCGAAACCGGCACTTCGTCATCGGATGATCGCAAGCCCGAGATTCACAACGAGAACCTAAACCGATCGGTGGAAGAGCTCGAGCTTTCGGTGCGCAGCTACAACTGCCTGAAGAATGCAAACATTCAGACGATCGGCGAGCTGGTGCAGAAGACCGAAGCGGAGATGCTGAAGACCAAGAATTTCGGCCGGAAGTCGCTCAACGAGATCAAAGAGATCCTGTCGTCGATGGGGCTGAGTCTTGGGATGAAGATCGACGAGCACGGCAATGCGGTACCCGGACCGACCTCGAACGTACCATTGCCCGCATCCGCTTACGGACCGGACGACCAGCTGTAGAAATCAGTTTCGAGTTTCGAGTTTCAGGTTTCGAGAGATGCGAAAGACTCCGGCCTGATAACTCGAACCTTGAAACCCCGAAACTAGAAACTGGGGTACACCCATGCGTCACAAAGTTGCAGGCTACAAACTCGGACGGAACACGGCGCACCGGCGCTCGCTGCTGCGCAACCTGGTCACTTCGGTGATCGTTGAGGAGCGCGTCGAGACGACGGTTCCGAAGGCCAAGGCGGCGCGTCCACTGGTCGAAAAGATGATCACCCTGGGCAAGCGCGGAGACCTCTCGGCTCGGCGACTCGCTGCAGGGTATCTGATGACCGATGAAGCTGTGGTGAAGCTGTTCGATACCGTTGGACCGCGCTTCGGCGATCGTAACGGCGGGTACACGCGCATCATTCGGACGGCGTGGAACAAGGGCGATGGCGCCGACAAGGCATTCCTCGAACTCCTCGGCAGCGAAAAGGTGCTTGACGAGAAGCGCGAGAAACGAGCGGAAGCGCGCGCCAAGAAGGCGGCGGAAGCCAAGAAGGCGATGGAAGAAGCTGAGGCCCAGGCAGCGCAGGATGGCGGGGTCGAGCCAGCCAAGGACGAGGAAGACAAGAAAGAGTAGTCCGGATCAGAGGTTCACGTAGGGCACGGCATTGCGCCGTGCCTTTCTTTTTTCGGAAGTACTTGCGCGGCTGGACATGTACACATGGATTGCCGGCGGTAATCTTGTTCCTCCTCTGGCAGGTTCTAGACTTGGACGATGGCCTTTACTAAGACCCAGATCGGGATTGCGGCCAGCGCCGGAGTGTTGCTGGTATTGGTGTTTGTAGGCTATCTCTGGTGGCTGAGCAATCAGGGTCCGGTGCTGGCGCGCTCGGAGGATCACGATCCACTCACGGGATTGCCGGTGAGCATTCGCATGAATCCACTGCGAGATCGGTCAACCGAAAAAGCGGCCAACAAATTTCTTCGCGAGCTGCGGGATGGGCACTGCGATGACGTGCTCCAAAAATGGGAGCATGACTATCATAGAAAGTACGCCAAGTACATCTGCAGTTCTGAGGCGCAGCATCCACTGGTGTCGTGGCAGCTGGTGGAGTGGGAAGAAGCGCCGCCGCTCATAATTCTTCACTATCGGGGAACACGGCAGGCAAATTCGGGAACTGATCAGGGTTTGTTGACGGTAACCGCCGAGCACAAAGGCGGGGACTGGGTGGTGACGAAGTACGACGCGATGTATTGAAATCGGTTCTCAGTTCTCAGTTCTCGGTTCTCAGTTCTCGGTTCTCGGTTCTCAGTTCTCAGTTCTCAGTTCTCGGTCTCGGTTCTCAGTTCTCAGTTCTCAGTTCTCAGTCTCGGTTCTCAGTTCTCAGTTCTCAGTTCTCAGTTCTCAGTTCTCAGTTCTCAGTTCTCAGTTCTCAGTTCTCAGTTCTCAGTTCTCAGTTCTCAGTTCCGGATGCGGATTCGTTTTCGTTCGTTGTTCACCAAAATATTGGTGGTGTCTGCTTTCTCCGCATCTCCGTGGTAAAACGTTTCTATGGCTGCAAGTCCTCCTCCTGTCCCGCGTTCCACTGCGCGCAATCTTTATTCGTTTGGAATTACGTCGTTTTTTAACGACACGGCCAGCGAGATGGCTTACTGGGTGCTTCCCGCATTCCTGGTTTCACTGGGAGCAGGCCCGGAGCAACTGGGGCTGATCGAAGGCATCGCCGAGAGTGTGGCCTCGTTCGCCAAGTTATTTTCGGGATATCTTACGGATCGCATTGATCGGCGCAAGCCTCTGGTCGTAGCCGGCTATTTTGCTGCGAATGCAGTGAAGCCATTGCTGGCAATCGTGACCTCGTGGGTGCACATTCTGCTAATCCGGTTCATGGACCGGCTGGCCAAGGGAGTGCGTGGGGCGCCGCGAGATGTCATGGTGGCGGAGTCAGTCGGGAAAAAGAAGTTGGGATCGGCGTACGGGCTCATTCAGTCCATGGACTCAGCGGGAGCCATAGCGGGGCCGCTTGCGGCGGTGGTGCTGCTCTCGCGATTTCAGATTCGCACGGTGTTTCTGGCTGCAGCTGTTCCTGGGGCACTGGCCGTATTGGTTGCAATGCTGGGGATTCGTGAGACCCAGAGAGGTGTGGCTGAGGAGGGGGACGGGAAGGGCACTGATAAAACCTGGACAGGCCGAGGGGCTGTCCCTACGCGAGCCTCTCTTCCTATGGCTTTCTACTTCGTTCTGGCTGCCGTGACTTTGTTTTCTTTGGGGAATTCCAGCGACATGTTTCTTGTCATGCGGGCGCAGAATGTTGGGATCAGAGTTTCGTTGGCGCCGTTATTGGGACTGGTCTTTAACATCACCTACACGCTGGGTTCGTGGCCGGCGGGGTGGTTCAGCGATCGCTTTTCACGGCGGTGGATCGCGGCCGCAGGGTACTTCATCTTCGCGGGAGTCTATTTTGTGTTTGGACGCGCGCCGTCCACGCTTGCTATCTGGATTGTGATGGCCGTATATGGGATTTATTACGCATTGACTCAGCCGGTGTTGAAGGCACTTGTGGTCGATACGGTAGCGCCTGAGACGCGCGGGCGAGCACTCGGAATCTACTTCTTCGCGACCAGTGTGGCAACATTGGCGGCAAGCCTGATCACCGGGGAATTGTGGAAGCGCTACGGAGCGCCAGTTCCGTTCTATCTTTCAGCGGGGCTGGCCGTGGTGGCGGCTGTGATCTTGCTGGGCACATCGCTGCTCCGATTCGAAACGGACAACCCTTTTAGCAGCTCACGACCTACAGCCTCTTAATGTCCCCACGGCACTAATCAGAGTGAGCCGGCTCCGGCCATCTGCGGCTCTGGTTGCGCTTTACCGTTCTTGATGGCCTCGTCAAGAAGCTCCTTCATTTCCCTTGTGGCTTTCTCGGCGAGTTCCGCCTGCTGCTGGCCGAGCTTTCCCTGCTGTTCTCCGAGTTTGCCTTGCTGCTCTCCCAAGGCGCCCATCTCTTCTCCTAATTTGCCCTGCTGGTCGCCGGCATGAGATTGCAGCTCGCCGATCTTACTCTGCAGTTCTCCAATCTCGGATTGCAGTTCGCCGATTTGCTCCATGGAAGCGGTAGGGCCGAGCTTCTGCAGTTTTGCTTTCAGGCGGTCGATCGCGGCCGTCATATCGGGTACGTTCACTTTTACTTGCTGCATTTTCGCCCCGAGCTCTTCCTGCTGTTTGCCCAAAGCTTCCTGCTGCCGTCCGAGTTCTTCTTGCTTCTTGCCTAGCTCTTCCTGCGGGGCCCAGAGCTCGCGGGCGCGATCAATCGTCGCCTGGTCCCGGATGATGTATGACTCCTCATCGCGTTGGAACCAGATGAAGTCTCCGGGGATTTGCTTGCGCAGTTTGTCCGCATGGCGAGCGTCTTGAGAGCTGCCAGACATGGTGAAGGAATCGCTTTTGCCCGTGACGATCACGAAGCGCTCGTCGTCGTCGAAACCATGGGAGTACCAGGAGCCGCGGTCACGGCGCGTTTGAGGGGAAGCCGGAGCCAGGGGCGTAGCCGGAACGATGGTGACTCCGCGGAGTGGCGGTGCCGGGGGAGCCGGTACGCCAGCGATCGGGGCGACGGAGCTGACTCCTCGGGCCGGGGGCGGAGCCGGTTGCGCCGGAACTGTCGCGGCGGAGGGAGCGGCAGGCTGCGGCGGTTGCTGCTCTGCGACGCTGGCCGGGGAAGACGTAGCCGGACGCACAGAGGCAGCGAGGTACATAACTGGAACTACTAAGCTGATGATCAGGATAATGGCGGGTTTCTTCAGATGCATGGCAACAGATCCTTTCCATCCCAGAATTTTTTCCAGGCGCTTCTCAGCCTGACCTGCATGGGCCATGGAGACGCCCTGCCACCAGACGCGATGCGGGGCGGCGTGCAGGGCTTCGAAAAATCCGAGCAGGGTGCGAGCGTAATGGTTGCGGTCGGCCCCGCGCGATAAAGCTGCTTCATCACTGGCTTGCTCGGCGAGTTGCGCAATGTGTGCTTGGAGCCACCAGGAAAGTGGACTGAACCAGAAAATCGCGCGATGCAGCAAGGCGATGCAATGCGTGAGGGGATCGCGACGCAAGACGTGCGAGAGCTCATGGATCATCACTGCCTGGAGCCTTTCATCGTCCCATTCACGCCAGTTGGAAGGCAGCAGGATGGTCGAGCGAAGCGGGCCGACCGTCAGGGGCACAGCGATAGCCGGCGATTCACGGACGCAGAGAAGAGAAGAGTTACGCGATTCGGTGCGAAATAGGAGCAATCGCAAACGTTGATCGGTCAGTTCTTGCGATTTTCTGACGAGGCGCTTGGTGACCGCGAGGCCGATCAGGAAACGCAGCAGCAGAATCGACGCGATCGCAAAATAGATTATCGTGGCTATGGATGTCCACGAGAGTGATTCAATCCATACGGCTATCGAATTCTTGGGTGACGTTTGGTTGGCAAAAGGGGAAATCCCGGCGGCGAATTCAGGCGAGAGTCTTCCGCGACCTGGCAGGGATTGCTTCTGCGGTTCTTGATTCACTGGCGGCTTAGGGAAGCTTGCGGTAGCGATGCCAGATGAGGCCGTCACGACGGTAGTCTGCGTCAACAGTGGCAGCGGAACCGGTATGGATGGCAGAAGGCATAACAGAAGGGGAAGCGATAAGGCGGCGTAGAGAACTGCGGTCCAGGTGAGCAGGCGGGCGGAGGTGTCCTTTACGCGAAAGACTACAAGGCCTAGCCCTACGACGGCCGCCAGGACCAGAGTGCGGAGGGCAGCATTTACCAGCAGGAGCAGCATTCCGGATGCATCGATGGTTTGTGCGGGAATCATAGGCGTCGTCCTTGTTGCGAGAGATCTTTGCGGGTGCTCTTGCTCTCGGCTGTGGCCTCGTTCTCAGCGATCTTTTTAGCCAAGCGTTCCAGTTGCTTGCGATCGAGCACCTCGTTGTCCACCATGCCAAGGACAAGTTCCTCGGCGGACCCGCCGCAAAATCGATCAATAATGCTCTTCACGGCGCGTACAGCCACATTCTGGCGCTCGCTGGAGGCCCGGTACACGAACGTGCGCCCCTCAATCTGGTGAGTGAGGTAGCCCTTCTGTTCCAGACGGCGGAGGACGGTGCGGATGGTGGAATCCTTCATCGGGCGGGAGGAGGCCAGGGCTTCACGGCAGCTTTCGGCGGTGACCTCATCTTGTGTCCAGATGTGGTCCATGACTGCTTGCTCGACCTCTCCCAGGTTCTTTAGACGTGGCAGCTTTGTGTTAGTCATTGTAGCGTTACAACATGTAACACTTGGGGCGAGAGCTGTCAAGCTCAAATTGCTCAGGTAGGGAAGTCCCGTTGGGCTTCGGTCGAGCGAAGCTTATTCGGATTTTCGCAAAAAGATAAACAGAATCAGTTGAGCCCCGATTCCTGCGGAGGTGTCCAAAACGATGTCCTGCCAGCGTCCGGTGCGGGAAGGTAGGAAGGTCTGATGCCATTCGTCGAGGCTGGCAACCAACAAAGTGCCGAGCACTGCAAGCGCTCCCCACCGAAAGCTCCACCTGCGAGATGCCACAGGCAAAGTCTCTCTCCAGGCGCGAAAAAGGAAGAAGCTCAGCAGCGCGTAACCGATCACATGGCCGGTTTTGCGGAGCAAGTGATGCCACGGCTCAAACTGAGCCGCCCCCACACCGAACAGGAAATGAAAAATCGGGTAAAGGATGTGGCTAGTGTTCTGTCCGGAGAGGTAGGAGGTGGATTCAATGGTGATGACGATCAGCCACAGAATGGCGGCGATCCAGACTTTCAGGAGTTCGCGTTGATGGGAGTTCAAGATAGTCGAGAGTCAGATGCCCCATGCTTGGCAAGAAGTGCGAAGGATGAGGCACCAGGATGATGGAATGGCTGGCTGGCGTTCGGGTTATTCGATGGCATAGTTGGGTGCCTCGCGGGTGATCATGACGTCGTGCACATGGCTCTCACGCAGGCCGGCACCGCTGATGCGGACGAAACGGGTCTTCTGCAGGAGTTCGGGAATAGTCGCACAGCCGCAATAGCCCATGCCGGATTTCAGGCCGCCGACCATTTGATAAATGATCATTGAAACGGAGCCGCGGTAGGGGACGCGGCCTTCGATTCCTTCGGGGACGAGTTTGGCGAGGCGGTTGGATTCGCCGTCGGAGGCGGATACTGAGGCGCTGGAATCGCCGTCCGTGCTTTGGAAGTAGCGCTCGCTGGAGCCTTGCGCCATGGCGCCGAGAGATCCCATGCCGCGGTACGACTTGAAGGAGCGGCCTTGATACAGGATCAGTTCGCCGGGGCTTTCGTCGGTGCCGGCAAAGAGTGATCCGATCATCACCGCGCTAGCCCCTGCCGCCAGCGCTTTGGTAACGTCGCCGGAGTACTTGATACCGCCATCGGCGATGATCGGAACGCCGGAATCTTTCGTTGCGCGGTAGGCTTCGGCAATGGCTGTGATTTGTGGCACCCCTGCGCCTGTGACGACGCGCGTGGTACAGATCGATCCGGGTCCAATGCCTACTTTAATGCCATCCGCGCCAGCGCGAGCCAACTCGCAGGCTCCATCGAACGTCGCCACGTTGCCGGCCAACAGCTGCACATGAGGGAGCTTCGACTTCACCAGCTTCACGGCTTCCAGAACCTTGCTGGAGTGGCCGTGAGCGCTGTCAATGGCGAGGATATCCACCTTGGCCTCGGCCAATTCCTGAGCGCGCTCGAGGAAATCTCCCGTGGCTCCGATTGCGGCACCAACGCGCAGGCGGCCTTGAGAATCCTTCGCGGCATTGGGATACTTCAGCTTCTTTTGGATGTCTTTGACCGTGATCAGGCCCTTGAGGTTGTATTTGTCGTCGACCACGAGAAGCTTTTCCACGCGGTGCTGGTGAAGGATTTTCTCCGCTTCCTCGAGCGTGGTTCCGACTGGGACGGTGATCAGATTTTTCTTGGTCATCACCTTATCGATGGGAATGTCGAAGCGGGTTTCAAAGCGCAGATCGCGATTGGTGAGAATGCCGACCAGTTTGCCGTGATCCGTGATGGGGACTCCCGAAATTTTGTACTTGCGCATGACCTCAAGCGCATCGCTCACTTTGTCGGTGGCATGCATGGTAACGGGATCGACGATCATGCCGCTTTCCGAGCGCTTCACCTTGTCCACTTCGTTAGCCTGCTGATCGATGGTGAGGTTGCGATGGACGATGCCAATCCCGCCCTGCTGCGCCAGCGCGATCGCCATGTGCGATTGGGTGACGGTGTCCATGGCGGCGCTCACGATGGGAATATTCAGGCTGATCTCGCGCGTAAGCTGCGTCTGCGTGCTCGCAGTGGCAGGGACGACGTCAGAGCGCGCGGGCAGAAGAAGGACGTCGTCAAAAGTGAGAGCCTCAGGAACGGGAAAATGAATCATAAATTTCTCGGGAATCCACAGGAGCGTGGGTAACTCTTTATTCTAGAGAGGCGGGGGGATTGAGGCAAATGGAAGAAAAACAGATTGTCAAGCAGATTATCGACGTGCTCATAAGACGACCACAGCCCGAGGAGCACGATACCGTTCGCGCGTTGGTTCAAACGGTAGTGGATGAGATTTACGGCGACCTTTGGGCACCTCCACCGCTACGGCTCGATGAGGAGAACTGGCATTCCTTTTGGGTCGCTGTACGGGAGGTGAAAATTATCGGAGTGGTTCGGACAAGCCGAGAATGGCTGGATGATTTATGGGTGCTACGCGAAAACCGGCGATGCGGGGTAGGTCAGCGTCTGCTCGCGCAAGCGGAGGCGGAAATAATCGCTCGCGGCTATGAAACACTGCACCTGCGGGTCGTTCAATCGAATAAAGCGGCGACCGAGTTCTATCGCCTGCACGGCTGGCGGATCGCTCGCGCATTCCCCCATGAGAGATTTCCAATAACAATGTTAGAAATGTTCAAAACTATCCAACCAGACGAAAGATGATAGCTCGTAGCCCAATACGCAACGGCGACATCTGCCGATAGCTGCAGAATCAGACTTTTCCCTTCATCGATCTAGAGCGGCCGTGAGATGTTGGATCATTACGCAGCCATCCCGAGGTTATGTGCCCGCATCCAACCGGCAAATTTTCATCTTCACCAAGGAGGAGCAATGATCGAGCGGAACATAAATTTGCCTGAACTGATTCTGTGGACGGGAACGCGTGTAGCGCTTGGCGCGGGTATAGGCATGCTGATTTCAAGGCGACTGAGCAAGGATGCGATGAAGGCGGCGGGAATAGCTTTGACGGTGGTAGCAGGGTTTACCACAATTCCACTGGCCATATCCATCATGGGTAAGAAAAAGTTGAGCGGGTCTGAAATCCGGTCAGTCGCTTAGCTTCGAACGGTCGTCTTGTTGCACAATTGCCAGCGAAGCCCTGTGCCGCCGTTTGTCTTTTCCCCCCGCGCGGGCGTATATTAAGAGACTGAGAACTGCTGTGTACCGGCTTTTGGCGAAGCACACCAGTGGGCGCAAGCCCACTTTTTCGTTGCACTTCCTTCGGGTGTGACTGCCATCCGCCAGTAAGTTATTGGATTCATGGCGCTTGACGTTGAACGTGTGCGGGAAATTGCGGACCGGGTGGCCGGCTCGAGCGGGCTCGAGATTGTCGATGTCGAGTTCCTGGGCGGAGGCAAGGCACGCATGCTGCGAGTGTTTTTGGATAAGGCCGCGGCCGGCAAGGATCCACTGGCGGGAGTGACGCACGAGGATTGCGCGAACTTCAGCCGCGAGTTTGGCACGATTCTCGACGTAGAGGATGTGATGCCCGGCTCGTACACGCTGGAAGTTTCATCGCCCGGGTTGGATCGGAAACTGGTGAAGGCGGCCGATTTCAAGCGCTTCACTGGAAGCCGGGTGAAGCTGACGACGCGCCAGCCGGTGAACAACAATCGTCACTTTGAAGGACGGCTGGAAAGGTTCGATGACGGCCGCTTGACGCTGGACCTGAGCGTGGCCAGCCACAAGTCGCGCAAAAAGATGGGCGATGCGGCCGGGCAGAAGATTGAGATTGAGATCGCCAACGTGGAGAAGGCGAACTTAGTACCGGAAATCTAGAAATTGAGTAATTGGGAAATTTGGTAATTGGGTAATTGAAAGGCAGCAAGCTTTTAGATTACACAATTACTAAATCACCCAATTACCCAATTACCAAATTGGTTTTCTTATGGCTAGCGAGCTTTACAACACGATCGACGCACTGAGCCGGGAAAAAGGCATTGATCCGCAGATTGTGGTCAGCGCGGTGGAGGATGCCATTGTCATGGCTACGCGCAAGTACTACAAGTCTCAGGAAAATCTGCGCGCGAAGCTGGATAAGGATACCGGCAAGATCAACGCCTTTGCAGTTAAGACCGTCGTCGAGACACCGGAGCAGGTCGAAGATCCGAACCTGCAGATCACGGTGGAAGACGCGCGCAAGGTCGATCCCTCGCTCGAAGTTGGCGGAGAGCTGCAGATTCCCAAGGTGACGGAGGGAATCCTGGGGCGCATAGCCGCGCAACTGGCGAAGCAGGTGATCTTCCAAAAGGTGCGCGAGGCCGAGCGGGATACGGTTTACAACGAGTACATCGGACGCGTGGGCGAGATTGTCAACGCGACGGTGAAGCGCGTGGAAGGGCCGGATGTCATTTTCGATATCGGCAAGGCGGAAGCGCGGATGCCGCGCAAGGAGCAGTCGCGGCTGGAGTCTTTCGCCGTCGGCGAACGCGTGCGCGTGGTGATTGCGCGTGTGGAGCGCGCGTCCAAGGGCCCCGGAGTTGTGGCGTCGCGCGCGGCGCCGGAGCTGGTACAGCATCTGTTCCAGACGGAAGTTCCTGAGATTTACGACGGTACGGTCGTGATTCGTGCGATCGCCCGCGAAGCCGGCGAGCGAACCAAGATCGCAGTCATGTCTAAAGACAAAGACGTGGATGCCGTTGGTGCGTGCGTGGGGATGAAGGGCATGCGAGTGCAGTCGATTATCCGTGAGCTGCGTGGAGAGAAGATCGACATCATCGAATTCCACGAGGATGCGGTGACATTCGCGGAAAAAGCGCTGCAGCCCGCAAAAGTGAGCCGGGTGACGGTCGTGGACAGTGCGGAGAAGCATCTCGAAGTTGTCGTCGACGACAGTCAACTCTCGCTCGCTATCGGCAAGAAGGGGCAGAACGTACGGCTGGCGGCGAAGCTGTTGGGCTGGAAGATCGACATCAAGAGCGAGGAAGAAAAGCGCCAGGAAGTCGAGCTGCAGATGGCTGCCATGGCGCCGCAAACGACAACTCCTCTGGAGAATGTGCCGGGGCTAGGTGAAGGGCTGGTGGAGAAGCTGAGTGCCGCCGGCATTACTACCGTCGAAGCGCTGGCGGATATGACCCCGGAACAGCTGGAAGCCATTGAGGGAATTGGGCCGAAGACGGTGGAAAAAATCAGTCTTGCGGTGAATAATTATTTTGCCAGCCTCGAGGGCGGTTCTGAGGAAGGCGTGGTTGCGGCCGAAGAAGAAGGTGCTGCTGAAGTTGAGGCGGGGGCGGAGGAAGCTCCCGGGGAAGTCGAAGCGGGGACGGAAGAGGCTGCCGCTGAAGCGGCGGCGGAAGAAGACGCAACGGCCCCTGGTGAATCCGCGGGCGCTGAAGGTGCGTCAGAAGAAGAAGAGCATGAGCCGCGAGGTTCTGCTCCCGAAACAACCGAATAACCATGGCACGCGCATACATGTTCGAGAATGTGCGGGTGCACCAAGCTGACTCCGTGAGGTCGCAATGAAGACCTAAGGCGGAGGAACGAAAGGCCGGATGAGTAAGGTTCGAATCAACGATCTCGCGAGAGAACTGGAAGTGAAGAGCAAGGCCATTCTCGACGCGCTACCGCTTGTCGGAGTGACGGAGAAGAAGACGCATTCCAGCTCAATCGAGGACCACGAAGCAGAAAAAGTACGAGCCCACATCCGCGGCTCGTCTGAAGCGCAGTCGTCGTCTGCGCGCAGCGCGCGTCCATTGCGCGGCGAAGAAGAAATCAAGACCAAGATTGATTTATCGCACATTTCTCGTCCGGGAGATGTGCTGAAGGCAATTACTCAAAAGAAAGAAGGGGCAGCGGCTGCGCCGCCACCTCGCCCGGCAGCGCCGCCGGTGGCGGCGAAACCTGCGGCGGCTCCGCCCGCGGCAAAGCTGGCTACACCTGCTCCGGTTCCTGCTCCAAAGCCCGTGCCAGCACCCGCGCCGCCAGCACCCGCCGCTCGGGTTGTGGTTCCTACACCGGTGGAGAGGCCTGTTCATACTGTGCCTGCGCCTCCAGTTGCGGCAGCGCCGCGTCCGGCAACGCCACCTCCTCCGGCCGCAGCCGTAGTATCGCCGCCCGCTCCTGTTGCGACAACACCGGCTCCGTCTGCAGCTCCGCCGGCGCCAGCGCCGCGTTCGGTTGCAGCTCCGGCTCCCAGCACTCCACAGCCGCCGGCACCACGAATGATTGTTCCGCAGACCGGGCCGCGTCCGGTTTATAAAGCTCCGCCGCCGCGTCCGGCCGCGCCTGCACAGCAAGCACCGGCGGGAGCTGCGGGTCCAATCGCAGGCCGCCCGGCTCCAGGGCGTCCAGTTCCAGGACAGCCGATTTTCCAGCGCCCGCGTCCGCAAGGTGCTGGCGTTGGTGCGCCGCGGCCTCCGCTGCGTCCAGGGGAGCGACGTCCGATGCATCCGACACGCTCGGCATCGACTGGTCCGCGACCGCTGGGGGTAGGGCCAGGGCTGCCACCGCCGGGCGCCGCGCGTCCGGGAAGCCGTCCGGGTGGGCCAGCCCGCCGGCCTGGGCAGCGCTATGTTCCGCGTGGGGTAAAAGAAGGACCGATGAAGGGCTACGTTCCACCACCTCGCATGGTGGTGTCGAACGAGCCGATGCCGATTACGCGTAACATCACGATCACCGAAGGCATCAGCGTAAAAGACCTGGCCGAGAAGCTGGACGTTCGTGCGAAGGATCTGATTTCGCGTCTGCTGGCTCGTGGAGTATTTGCGAGCATCAACCAGAGTCTCGACGCCGAACTGGCGAGCGAGGTCGCGCGTTTTTTCGGCGCCGAGACGAACGTGATCACGTTTGAAGAGCAGGCGGCGAAGGACATCGATGCTGCCTCGTCTGCTGGCGGAGAAGAAGGGGCAGCGGAAGCCGTGCCGCGTCCGCCGGTGGTTACGATCATGGGCCATGTGGACCACGGCAAGACGACACTGCTCGACTCGATTCGTTCGACCAGCGTAGCCGAAGGCGAAGCCGGAGGTATTACGCAGCACATTGGAGCTTATAAGGTGCGCATCACGGACAAAGATTCTCCGGCATATGGCCGCGAGATCGTGTTCCTCGATACGCCCGGCCACGAAGCATTTACGCGAATGCGTTCGCGAGGCGCCAAGGCTACCGACATTGTCGTGCTGGTCGTTGCTGCCGATGACGGAGTCATGCCACAGACGATCGAGGCTATCGACCACGCGCACGCGGCCGAAGTTCCGATGATCGTCGCAGTCAACAAGATCGATAAGCCGGACGCCATGCCCGACCGTGTGAAGAAACAGTTGGGCGATCGCGGACTGGTGCCCGAGGATTGGGGTGGGAAGACGGTGTTCGTCGACGTTTCGGCGAAGAAGAAGACCAACCTCAATCTCCTGATGGAGATGATCTGCCTCGTCGCCGACCTGGCCGAACTCAAGGCGAATCCGGAGCGAGCTGCGACGGGCGTGGTGCTCGAAGCCAAGCTGGACCGCGGACGCGGACCGGTGGCGACCGTGCTGGTACAGAACGGCACGCTCAATGCCGGCGATAATTTTGTGGTGGGCAATGTTTTCGGCAAAGTCCGAGCCATGTTTGATGATCGCGGCACGGCTCTGGAGTCTGCTCCTCCTTCGACTCCGGTGGAAATTCTCGGGCTGGAGGCTCTGCCGCAGGCTGGTGATCAGTTTGTGGTTGTTGCCGATCGCGATAAGGCGCGCGGCATCTCCGAGTACCGCGAGCATAAGGCTCGAGAAGCGGCGCTGGCAAAGAGTTCGCGGGTATCGCTCGAAGGGCTGGCGGAGCAAATCAAGGCCGCCGGCACGAAGGAACTCAACGTCATCCTTAAGGGCGATGTGCAGGGTTCGGTCGAAGTGCTCAGCGATCTGTTGTCGAAGCTTTCGAACGACAAGGTCCGCCTGAAGCTGCTGCGGTCCGGAGTCGGTGCGATTACCGAAACCGATGTGCTGCTGGCTTCCGCGTCCAACGCGATCATCATCGGATTCAACGTGCGTCCGGAGCGAAAGGCGCAGGAACTGGCCGAGCAGGAAGGCGTCGACATTCGCCTGCACTCGATCATTTACGAGTTACAGGATGAGATTAAGCGCGCCATGAGCGGCCTGCTCGAGCCCACGATCAAAGAAACTTATCAGGGTCGCGCGGAAGTGCTGGAAACGTTCCGCATCCCGAAGGTGGGCACGGTCGCCGGTTGCCGCGTCATTGACGGCAGCATCAAGCGCGATTCCGAGGTGCGCCTGCTGCGGGACAATGTGGTCGTCTTCAAAGGCAAAGTTGGATCGCTGCGGCGCTTCAAGGACGATGCTAAGGAAGTCACCAACGGCATGGAATGCGGCATCTCGATCGCGAACTACGGCGACATCAAGGCGCGCGACGTGATCGAGGCATTCGCGACGCAGCGGATTGCGGCCGAAGTGATCGCATAAAGAAGTTCTCAGTTCCCAGTTCTCAGTTCTCAGTCGCGGTGTAAACACTTAGCTGAGAATTGGGGGCTGGGCACTGGGAACTGTATGCCCATCGCATTTCTAACCCTCGAACTTCATATCGAAGCTGCGCAGTCGATAAAAGAGAGGCGGCAGGTAGTGCGCAGTTTGAAAGACCGGCTGCGCACCAGCTTTAACGTTTCTGTCGCCGAAATGGACGCAGCTGAATTGTGGAACCGCGCCACCATTGGCGTGGTGAGCATTTCGCCTTCCCGCGATTATTTGGATGGATTGATGAAGAACGTGGAACGCGCGGCCGCGCGCGTTGCCAATAATCATGGGGCGGAGATCGCGGATTCCTACCTGGAATTGATGTAAGGAGATCCGGTCTCGTCATCGGCTGTGTTTAGCCGGAGGGGTTGACGTTACCGGCGGAACCGCCCCGTGGCATTTCTCAGCATTTCTAACGCGTTGCTGCCGATGTACTTACTGTGGTGGCGTTTTATGGCGCATCTACAGCCACACTGGTAACAAGATTTGCATCAGATTTTCTGATATTCTCATGCGTTTTACCTGAGGTGCGTCTGTGGAAAGGCGGGGGCTGAAACATCATCGCGGGCGAGTGGGCGAGGCGTTGCGCGAGGAGATTGAAACGCTGGTGGAAGGTGAGCTGGCGGATCCACGCATTGGCCTGGTGAGCGTCACTGCGGTTCAAGTGGCCGACGATGGCCGGTCCGCGGAAGTCTGGGTCAATGTCGAAGGGGATGACCACGAGGCGGATCAGAGCCTAGAGGGACTGGAAGCAGCGCGGGAATATATCCGGCACGAATTAGTGGAACGGCTGCGCATCAGGCGCGCGCCGGAATTGTTTTTCCGGCTGGACCGTGCCGAGCAGGCAAAGGCCCGAGTCGAAGAATTACTGCAACGATCCAGGAAACGGGGCAACAGCCGCAAAGAACGCGGCGGGGAGAAGGCCTAGGTACATGCTGGACGACGTATTGCGTCACATCGGACAACACGAGCGGTTCGTGCTCACCTCGCATGCTCGTCCCGATGGCGATGCGGTGGGTTCGGCGCTGGCGTGTTGCCAAGTGCTGCGCAGCATGGGGAAGCATGCCGATGTAGTGCTGCACGACGGCGTGCCGCGAATCTATCGTTCGCTTCCGTTCGCTGACGAAGTTCTGCAGGCAGACCGGGTCAGTGGCGGGTATGAGGCTGCGATTATCCTGGAATGCGACAGCATTCATCGCACTCGCCTGGAGGGATTGGAAAAACATTTCCTCATCAGCATCGATCATCACGTGAGCGGCCGTCCCTTCGCGCACGTGAATTGGATCGATCCGCACGCCGTCGCAACAGCGGAAATGGTATTCCGGCTGGGACGCGAGGCGGGAGTGAAGTTCTCACCTGAGATCGCAACATGCCTGTATACCGCACTGATGACGGACACGGGTTCGTTTATGTTTCAAGGCACGAACGAGAGTACGTTTGCACTGGCGCGCGAACTGGTGCTGGCCGGAGCGGATCCGGCGCACTGCGCGCGAGGCATCTACTTCGCGCACTCCCAAGCTAAAATCCAGCTGTTGGGAGAAGCGCTGCGCAATCTGAAAGTCGAGGGTCAGATCGGTTATTTCTGGGTGACGCAAAAACAAATGGAACGCGTGGGCGCGATCGAGGAAGATTGCGAAGGACTAGTCAACTACGTTTTGTCGATCGGCGGAGTTGAGGTGGCTGCATTCTTCCGCGAATTAGCGGACGGACGTTACCGTGTAAGCCTTCGCAGCAAGGGCAAGATCGATGTTGCGCACGTGGCGGAGACCTTCGGCGGCGGAGGCCATGAGTGTGCCAGCGGTTGCTCGCTCGAGGGGCCTCTCGCCGACACTGTGCGGCAGGTGATTCTGCAGATCAAACGTGGGCCTTCCGTACAATGAAGTGGCTGATCTCTCGGTCTTTGCTCGCATCAGGTCAGTGGTACCCGGGTTTCAAATCTGCAATCAGCAGTTAGTAATCCTCAAATTGTTCCAATGACCGCTCGCACGCGTACCGACATCCTTCTGCTCGCCGGATTCTGCGCGTTTCTTTATTTCTATGGCTTGGGGCAATTTGGGCTGATCGGCGCCGATGAGCCCAGGTACGCCCAGGTCGCGCGCGAAATGATGGAAAGGGGCGACTGGGTTACACCTACGCTTGGCGGTCGTCCCTGGCTGGAAAAGCCTCCGCTGTATTACTGGGAAGCCGGACTGGTGTACCGGGCAATCGGGGTGAGCGATGTGGCAGCGCGGATTCCCTCGGCGGTCGATGCCAGCTTATTGGTGGTCGCGGTTTACCTGTTTTTTCGAAAGTTCCGCCGCGGCATGGTGGTGGATGCGGCGCTGATCACGGCTTCCTGCGCTGGAATGATTGGCTACGCCCGCGCTGCGTCTACCGACATGCCGCTGGCTTCGGCGTTCTGCATCGGTATGCTGGCGTGGTGGGCATGGCGGGAGAGTGGCAAGCGAAGGTACTTGCTCACCTTCTACGCGCTAATGGCCTTGGGGATGTTAGCGAAGGGTCCGGTCGCACCTTTTTTGGCTGGCGTCATCGTGGTGGTGTTTTCGTTAATGCTTGGCGAACCACGGCTGATTCTGAGGACTCTGTGGATTCCAGGCATCCTGTTGTTCTGTGCCATCGGGCTGCCATGGTATCTGGCAGTCCAGATGCAGAATCCACTTTTCTTTCGCGAATTCATTCTGGAGCATAATTTCGCGCGCTTTTCGAGCAATGTTTACCACCATCCGGAACCGTTCTGGTACTACCTTCCAGTGGCGGCTCTTGCCGTGTTGCCGTGGACCGTGTTCGCGGCTGTAGCGCTGGTGGAATCGCTCCGGGTATGGTGGGCAGAAAGAAAATCCGCGGCGGGTGATGTTGAATTGCAGTTCAGGATATTTTTCGCAGCATGGTTAATGGTGCCCATCATTTTCTTCTCGTTGTCGCAATCGAAGCTGCCGGGCTACATTCTTCCTGCAATTCCGGCTGCCGCCGTGTTATTAGGGGACTATCTTCTCGGCCATTCGGGGAAAGCTGAAGCACTCCCGAAGTGGTTGGTTGTGCTGCATGCGTTGCTGTCTTCAGCACCGATCGTGCCCGCCGTATTGATTACCTACGCTGTCACTCAGCACCGGCTGCCGGGAGGAAGGCCGATGTTCATTGCGGTTGCGATCGCGTTCGTGCTTTGTATCGCCACCGCGGTGACGCTGCTGCGGGGGCATTTACGCATGCTCCGGTTTGTGACGCTGGTTCCGGTGGTATTGACAGTCGCAGCGGTGCTCAAGCTCGGCACGTCGGCCATGGACCTGAAACTCTCGGCACGGCCGCTAGCGATGGAACTGGCCAGCGTAGAAACGAAGCAGCTGCCCATCGCGGTGTATGGAGTGCAGCGAGAACTGGAATATGGCTTGGCGTTTTACCGTAACCAGCCAGTACAGCATTACGATTCCGGCAACGTGCCAAGTGGCGAACATTTGCTAGTGGCACCGACCACGTGGATGCACAACGTAGCCAAACAAACAGCGGGGCGACACGTCACTCTGCTGGGTCACTACACTCCGCAAGGAGTGGACTATTACTACGTCGCGGCTGCGGGAAGCGAGCCCTAGTTGTCTACTCTTTCGAGTAGGTCAATTCTTCAAGTTCGGAACGAAGGGGCGCTTCCAGCGAGGTGCCATAGGCAAGTCCTTTTTCAAAAGCCTTGAGGTTCAATTCGCGGAACGCTGCAGGCACCGAGTCGGCGACTGCGTTGCGCACTGCATCGGGAGTGAGCAGTTGCGTCATAGCGGTAAAAAATCCCACCATGACCGAGTTCAGCACCATGCGCTTGCCAAGTTCCTCGGCGAAGCGAGTCGCGGGTACGCTGTAGACCTTGGGATCGGCTTTCAGATCAGAGACGTGTACGAGATCCTCTTCGAGAATGAGGATGCCCCCGGGCTTGAGTTCGGGTGCAAAACGGTGATAGGCCTCCTGCGACATGATGACCATGATGTCCGGCCGGGTCACATAGGGATACAGCACGGGAGAATCGGAGACGATCAGCTGTGCGCTGCAGGCACCGCCGCGGGCTTCAGGGCCGAAATTTTGCGTCATGGTGGCGAAGCCGTTCTCGTAGATGGACGCTGCCTTGCCCAGCACCACGGCCGAGAGAATGACTCCCTGGCCTCCGAATCCTGCAATGCGAATCTCGGTTAGCCGCATACACACTCCACTTCGGGTTCTTCGATATAGCGCTCGCCCAACGACTCAACGTACTGTGCCCGCATCATGGATTGGTAGTCGGGGCGATCGCGATCCACGAATTTGCCAACCGCGATCTCTCCATTCAACGTGAGCCCCACTTCGCTGGTGGGAGTGCCGTGCTTCACTTTGCTCTTTTCTTTGTAGTACTTCATGGTGTCCAGACCGTCGCCCATTTTGTTGCGGCGCTGGTACAGGGTAGGGCAGGGTGAAATGACTTCGATGAACGAAAAGCCCTTTTTCTGAAAGGCTTCGCTAATAGACCGCGCCAGCTGGCGGACATGGAAGGTAGTCCAGCGCGCGACGTAAACGGCACCCGCCGCTTCCACCAGGTGGGGAAGATTGAACGCGGGCTCAAAGGTGCCGTAAGGATTCGTGGATGTAGTGGCGTGCCCGGGCGTGGTGGGAGCAGTCTGCCCGCCCGTCATGGCGTAGATCAGGTTGTTTACGCAGATGACTTTCAGGTCGATGTTGCGGCGCGCGGCGTGGATCAGGTGGTTGCCGCCAATGGCAGAGAGGTCGCCATCGCCGGAATAAACCACGACATTGAGTTTCGGATTGGCGAGTTTCAATCCGGTCGCAAAAGGAATCGCGCGGCCGTGAGTCGTGTGGAAAGAATCCAGCTTTACATAACCGGCGACCCGTCCGGTGCACCCAATGCCGGATACTAAAGCAAGCGATTCCAAATCGATTTTTGAGTCAATCAGAGCACGGGCGAAGGAGTTGACGGTTGTCCCAATGCCGCATCCCGGACACCAGATGTGGGGCATCCGGTCGCTGCGCAGAAATGGTTCGACCGGGTTCACCGTGTCATCAATGTTCAGCATCGTATGGCCTCCACGATGGCGTTGAGGATCTGGTCTGGGTTGTGAACTCCGCCGCCCGCATGGGGTAGAGCGATTGTCTTCGCTTTGCCCTGTGCGGCGCGTTCCACCTCGCGCACCATCTGTCCGAGATTGAGTTCGGGGACGACCAAGGCTTTCACTTTGGACGCGATTTCGGCGATTTTGTTGTCGGGGAAGGGCCATGCGGTGATCAGACGGAGCTTGCCCACTTTCAGGCCGCGTTCGCGAGCCATCTGAACGGCGCGCTGCGCCACACGCGAAGTGATGCCGTACGAGACGACAACCACATCGGCGCCATCAATTCCATCTTCCTCAAAGAGGCAGATGCGGTCGACCGCGGCCCGGATTTTGTTCTGCAAGCGGCGCACCAGCTTGTCCTGCGTCTGGGGCGTCATATTGGGATAGCCGCGCTCATCATGGGTCAGGCCGGTCACGTGGAATCTGTAACCTTCGCCCGCATGAGCCATCTCGGGAACCATGTCACCGTTGCAGGCGTAGGGGAGGTAGTCTTCTGACGATTTGGAGGTGTGTTTTCGCGGCACTACTTCAATCTGATCCGCGGACGGGATCACGACTTTCTCGGTCATGTGCCCTACGACTTCATCCATCATGAACATCACCGGCACGCGGAATTCTTCCGCTAGATTGAACGCTTTGATGGTCAGATCGAAACATTCCTGCGGAGAGTTGGGGCAGAGCGCGATGATCTCGTAATCGCCATGCGATCCCCAGCGGGCCTGCATCATGTCGGCTTGCGCGGGAAGCGTTGGCAGACCGGTGGAGGGGCCGCCCCGTTGGACGTCGACGAAAACGCATGGCGTCTCGGTCATGGCGGCGTAACCAATATGCTCCATCATCAGCGAGAAGCCCGGACCCGACGTGACCGTGAATGCTTTGGCACCGCCCCAAACCGCGCCCTGAAGCGTGATGGAGGCTGCGAGTTCGTCTTCCATCTGGATGAATGTTCCGCCCACCGTGGGTACGCGAGCAGCGAAACGCTCGACTACTTCTGTGGAAGGCGTGATCGGATACCCCGCGGCAAACCTGGCGCCAGCAGCGAGAGCACCTTCGCAACACGCATGATCGCCGTCAATAAAATGTGTCCCGGTCAAGACGCCATGAGGATCGGCCTTCATTTCTCACCTCCGGCGGTCTTGTCGATCTTGAGTTCGGCAACCTTGGTGCCGTAAATCGCAAAATCCGGGCAGTACATGCCGCAGAGATCGCAGCCGCTGCATTTGTCCGGATGCACCACGTGCGGCGGGTGGTATCCCTTGGAATTGAAGGCGGAAGAGAGCGCCAGCACGTGCGTGGGACAGAACTCCACGCAAAAACCACATGCCTTGCATCGCTCCACGACAATTGAAACGCGTCCTTTGGCCACCAGAGCCCCCAGCAGAGTGAAACTCACTGCGAATTCGATTATGAGGAGGGGGCTGAGGAAACGGTGTGACGGCGATCACAGATCACGGTGAGGAAAAGCACGATGAGTCAACGGGTGATATTCGACTAAGTTGCGGTGTAACAGTGACTTGCGACGAGAATTAGGCCTTGGCGTGTTTAGAATCACACCTCAGCTTGGCCTGGTTTGGTGAGGGAAATCACTGGGCCAGGTGCAAACTGTAGTCAGGCGTTCGCGCTCTGTAAACGCATGTTGCCCGGCCGTGTTCCTCTCGTTTGCCTCAGCACAGCGGAACCATCTACACTCGGATTTTTGCCGCGACGTTAGCTGCCCGTCTGCCGCAGGAGCCCAGTTGGAGATTCTCGACCTCAGGCATTTTTCTTCCGTGGATCTACGTTCGTTGCTGGAGGACGAAACTTCCGTCTGGTCGCGATTATTGTCCTGGGACTATTCGGGTTCGGCGGAGATGATTCTGCGGTATGTGGACGCCAAGATTCTTCCCGGATATGCGGCGGTGGACCGGGGACGGGTGTTTGGCTACTCGTTTTTTGTGTACGAGGGGAGCAAAGGGGTGATTGGGGACCTGTATGTTACCAACGGGAATCGCCTCCCCGACGCGCGGCAAGTTGAGATCCGGTTGTTGACGCATGTGATCGAGACGCTGCAGCAATCTCCGGGGATCCACCGGGTGGAGGCGCAACTGCTCGCCCATGACGCCAACCTGGTATCGCGGCCGTTTCTGGAGACCGGGTTCCAGCGGCATCCCCGGCTGTTCATGGTGCTGACGATGGGGAAGCCAGGTCCGGAGCAAAATGCGATGCATCCTGAGGTGGAAATCCGGGGCTGGAATGAGGGTGATTATCAGCCGTCGGCGGCCGTGATCACAGCATCGTATCGCGGGCACGTGGATGCGTTGATCAATGATCAGTATCACACGCTCAGCGGGTCGCTGCGCTTTCTCAACAACATTGTGCGCTTTCCGGGCTGCGGGGTGTTCGATGGCGAAGCTTCGTTCGTAGCGCTCGATCGCAAGTCGAAGAGCATCGTTGGATTGATCTTGTGCTCGCGGGTTCGCAGCGATGTCGGACACGTGACGCAGGTTTGTGTGCTGCCGGAATATCGTGGGAAGAGAATTGGAGAGTTGCTATTGGCGGCTACGCGAGCCAATTTGCGAAAGAGAAATTTTGCTGCGCTCTCGCTGACGGTTACGGAGGCTAATCACAAAGCAGTGACGCTGTACCGGCGGCTCAATTTTGATACTAAAAGGATTTTCGACGCTTTTGTGTGGGAAGGATAGCAGGAGTCCTGAGTCATCAGTCCTGAGTCGTGAGCAAACGCCGTTAGTGTTATCTTCGCAGAATCCACATCGCCCAGCCTGCCACCAGGACTCCACCCAGGAACATAGCGAAGCAATATAGGCCGTAGCGCACCATTTCGCGCGTGGAATCGCGATGGGTGATGCCGAAGACGACGGACGCGAACAGTGAGAAGACAAGAGCCGCGCTGAAATGATTGAGAGTGATAGTCACTGCTGGAGTCTCCCCAATGGACGGAACTGTTCAGCACAAAGCAGACGGAGGAACACAGGGTCCAAGCGCGGCCTCATCGTTTCTTCCCGATCGCGATATGGTAGGCATCGGCAACCGCAATGAAGTTGAGCAGTCCTGCGACAATCATGAACTTGGTGCCATAATCCGCGGTGGCAAAAGCGATCGCACCCTGTCCCCAGTCGTTGGCCAAGGTCAGGATGTAGAGTCCTCCGGCACCAACGTCGCCGATGAACCCGAGCATCTCGAGGATGTCTCCACCGTTCGCCTTGTAGATGCGGCCCTGCATGGCCAAGCCAAGCAGAAACAGCGTGACAATCGAGACGAACAGCAGCAGTCCGCGAATCCAGCGTTTCTGGATCATGTGTCCCGCACCGGGAACCAGCCAACCGATCGCAGGTGCGAGCACTGACATGAGGCTCAGCGTTTCAGAGGGCACAATTTTCGCTTTATCTGTTGTGGAATTTGCCATTCAGATGGTCACAATCTCACGTTGAATTTTTCCCGTTACTTCCGCTGACTTTGACCGGACCAGCACATTCACTTCGCTGCGGACGCCAAATTCCGGGAGGTAAATGCCCGGTTCGATGGAGAAGCAGGAGTTCGCCAGGATCTGCCGCTCGTCATGGATCTCAAGATCGTCCATGTTGGCGCCGTTGGAATGGACGTCAGTCCCGATGGAGTGTCCGGTGCGATGTATAAAATAGTCGCCATAGCCTGCCTTCTGGATGTGACCGCGGGTGGCGCGATCGACCTCCCAGCCGGCAATACGGCGTCCCGAACCTATCCCATCAATGACAGTTTTAACGCCCGCATCGCGAGCATCACGGACGATGTGAAATATCTCCTGCATGCGGGGGGAAGGTGAGCTGCCTACAAAGCCCATCCAGGTAACATCGTAGTAGGTTGCTCCGGGAGTGTTCTTTTTTCCCCAGACGTCGAGCAGGACCAGATCGCCCTCCCGGATCGGCACGGGGCGGCTGGGATGCGGCTCGTAGTGCGGATTTCCCGCATTGGCATTGGCTGCCACAATGGGGGGATCGTCCGTCAGGATATTCTCGCGTTCAAAGGCTTGCATGAACCACTGCTGAATCTCGTGCTCTTTGGCGCCGCCATTACGAACGCGACGCCCAATTTCTTTAAACGATTCGGCGACAATGGCATCGATGCTGTCGCGGGCGGCAAAATGAGACTGGATCTGCTCGTCAGTCCAGGTGGATTCGAATTGGGCAACCAGATCAGCTGCGCTGACGATGTTCTTGCCCAAGCCGCGCAGCAGGTCCACCGTACCAGCATCCACTAGCGAGATTGTGAAAACACTGTTGTTGGGAGAATACTGCATGGCCAAGTCCCGCTGATTGGCCAGCATTGCCTTTAATTTAGCAAACAGCTCCTGCCATCCCGAATATTGGCTTTTCTTGCCGGGAAGCGAATCGAGGTGCCCGGCCTCAATTTTGTGCACCAGCTTGATCGGTTCGCCTTCCGCCGGGATCAGATAGAACCATCGCCTCGTCACCATCAGATTTTGTGGAAGCCCAAGTACGCGATAAGCAATGGGGTCGCGATGGTGGTGATCACAGAACAGCCAGGCGTCAATATTGCGTTCGCGCAGCGCAGACTGAATGGCAGCAAGGTTCATGGGCGAACTTCTATTGTAAACAAGCGAGGGAGTTTGGGCGAATTCAGGCTTGCTGGCGCAATTCTAAACCTTGGTTGGGAAATCGCGGTCAGGTTTTATGGTCAGCCGGGACACGCAGGACGCGGTCATAAATCCACAGCAGCAGGGTGGTCAGCACTCCCACGGCGATAACACCCCACCAGACCATTTTTGGCTGATGAAGTTCTTCTCCAAAATGGTGCATCAGCCAACCGCTGAACTTCCCGGCAATAAAGGAACCGATGCCGAGCGGTAGAAATGCAAAACCCATATAGGTCCCCTGCTGATCGGCAGGCGCGAGACGGGAGATGTAATCGTAATAGCGTGGTTGCTGCACGATTTCACCAATGGCCACGGCAACGAGTGTGGCCACCGCCATCCACACTGAAGGATGCACGATCAGCAGAATCCAGGCCAGGCTCGAGATCAAAGTGCCCAGCACGATGGCGTGAAATGCGTGCATCCGCTTGGTCAGAAATCCAATCAGCATGGTGAAGCAGATCACTACGATGGGGTCAGTTGCCAGAATCCTTGCGGTATTCGCATTGGGATCGATGTACGCCGTGATGTAGAGCGGCAGCGCGATGAACTCCTGCCAGAAGACAATCCAGTAGCCAGTGAAGATGAGCAAAAAAAGCATGAATCGCGGGTTGGAAAGCACGGTCAGGAAATTACGGCCAACCTGCGCGAGACTGGCCGTCTGACCATTGCCGGCGCGCCTGGGCTCTTTGAAGAACATCAGCACGACGAAGAGCATCAGGAATACGCTGAGTGCCGCGATACGAAACAGGATCTCAGGGCTGCCGTGATCCTGTTCCCAGCCGGCAATCAAAGGACCGAGAGTGCTTCCTACATTTACCAGCGTGTAATAGATGGAATAACCCACCGAGCGAACATTCTCTTGCGATGCTCTGGCCGTGGTGCCCACTACACTCGGCTTCACCAGCGCGACGCCGAGCGCCGGCAGCATCAAAACAACGGCAACCAGTGGGACCAGAGGAACAGCATTGCGGACTGGCGCGAACCAGGACGCGCTTAGCGATCCCAATAGAAAATAAGCAGTACTGAGGATGAGATAAGCGAGCGAAAGTGCGCGGCGAAAACCGAGTCGATCCGCTACCGCGCCGCCAACGACAGCCAGAAACCACACCCAGCCCCCGAACATTCCGGTAAGGCTGCTGGCTTGCTCCAGGTTGAACTGCAATCCCTCGTGCAGGTAGCGCGCGAGCACAGCGAACACCGCATAGTAGGAAAGCCGCTCAAAAAGCTCGCTGATATTCGCGACCCAGAAAGGGCGTTCGAATCCGGTGCGAATCTCGTGGAATCGTTCAGAAAAGGTCAATATGGCTCCTGGATGCGCGCACCAAATTCAGAGGTGCAGACGGTCGCGCACATACTGACCAGTCACACCCGCGATACGAATCACTTTATTTCGACCGCCCGCGCCGGACGCAATGGTAATGGAAGACCTTGGGACCTTCAAAATTTTCGCGAAGAACTCGATGCAAGCGTCATTGGCCCGACCATCGATGGGAGGGGCGGTCAAAGAGACCTTTAGCGCACCAGCGAGTTCACCGGTGATTGCAACTTTCTTGGCTCGCGGATGAACTTTGATGGCAAAAGTCACGCCAGTGTCGTTCTCGCTGATCGGAATCATGTCTCGGAGTGCAATGTAATGCTCAGAAACGGAGAGCGCATGGAGCGTGGCGCCGCTCTGAAATCATCATGGTTTGGGGCGCTCTCCGAAGATGGCTGTTCCCACCCGTACGCAGGTTGAGCCTTCTTCGATGGCCACTTCGAAATCGTGCGACATACCCATCGACAACACGTCCATCGCTATCGCGGGAAGTGTTCTCCTGCGGATAGCGTCGCGGATGTCGCGCAGCTTGCGGAAGTAAGGCCGAGATCCCTCGGGATCCTCGGTGAATGGGGGCACCGTCATCAAGCCACGAAACCGTAGCACGCTGAAGCGAGGCGCCGCGATCAGCAGATTTTCAAAATCTCGCGACTCCGGCAGTACGCCGCTTTTGGCCTCTTCGCCACCGACATTAACCTCAATTAATACAGAGACGGTTTTATTTTGATTCTGTGCAGCGGCGTTCAGTTTTTCGGCGAGCCTTACCGAATCAACCGAGTCGACTGATTGGAACAGCTGCAGGGTTTTTACAGCTTTGTTGCTTTGCAGGTGGCCGATCATGTGCCACTCCGCTTCACCGAGATCCGCAAGCGACTCCGCTTTTGCGGAAAACTCCTGTACGCGGTTTTCGCCGAACAGGCGCAGCCCGGCTGCATAGGCCTGGCGAATTCGTTCGGTTGACTGCGTTTTCGTCACCGCCATCAATGCGATTTCGTCAGGATCACGGCCAGCATGGCTCGCCGCGGCGGCAATGCGGCGTTGGATCACAGCAATGTTGTCCGATATCGACATGAAAAGCGAAACCACGAAGAAGTGTCACGAAGGAAGAACCGCAGAATAATTCCTTCGCATGCCTTAGTATGCTTCGTGGTTCTGATCTTACATAATCGCAGTCGGCGGTGCGGGTTCATCCGGGCTGCCCGCATTGGCCAGCGGAACGCGCACCATTACGAGAATGAGCACGATGAGAGCCGCAATGGCGGCCCAGATCGAAGGCGTCCAATGCACCAGCGTGACGTCCTTACCGGAGCCCACGAGACCGGCTATCACGAGGCCGCATAACGCTTCCCCGGCAATCAGGCCGGAAGCGGTGAGCACGCCAGCGTTATCCACCCGCGCCTTTTGCGCATCATTCAGGCCACGGCGGTCACGCAATTTGTCCGTCGCCCAGCGGATGATGCCGCCGACAAAAATGGCAAAAGTGGTCCCCAGCGGCAGGTACATGCCCACGGAAAATAGCATCACGCTTTTTACTTCAATCATGATCATCGAGAGGCCAAGGAGAATGCCCACAACGACGAGAGGCCAGGCCATGTCTCCACCCACGATTCCTTTGGAAAGCATGGCCATGAGCCCGGCCTGCGGGGCGGGCAAGGCATTGCTGCCGAAGTGATAGGCCTTATCGAGATAAGCGAGCGGAACGAAGAGTACGAGCGAGGCAACCACAATTCCAAAAAGATCGCCGATCTGCATTTTGGCGGGGGTGCCGCCCAGGATGTGGCCCACTTTCAGATCCTGCAACATCTCACCGGCGACCGCGGAGGAAACGCAAACCACGGCGGCTACTCCGAGAACAGCCGCGACGCCACCTTTCCCCGAGACCCCCAGCGCTACCATTAAGAGTGCGGCGATCACCAGGGTACAGAGCGTAAGGCCTGATACGGGATTATTGGATGAGCCGATCATTCCCACCAGATTTCCGGAAACGGCGGCAAAGAAGAATCCGACGATGACCATCACTAAGGTCGCAACCAGCGCGCCTGATAGGATTTTGGAGCTCGAAAGGCCTCCGGCGCCGCTGAGGAAGTAGTAATAGAGAACGATCATGGCAATAAACACCAGGCCAACGCCGGCGAAGACTACTTTCGAAGGGAGATCACGTTCAGTTCGAGTGGTTGCGGTATGCGCAGCAGCTGACTTCCTCAAATCTGAAATGGCGCGCCCCATTCCAACTCCAAGCTGTTTCCGCATCTTGAACAACGTGTAGGTAGCGCCCACGAGCATGCCGCCGACTGCAATGGGACGAACGATCGAGTAATAGATCGCGCCAGCCAGCAGTGACCAGGGGATGGGTTGTCCGTCCGGCTGTGCGGCCTGAATGTAAGGTCCGATGGTGAATGTGAGGAGCGGAACCAGGAGGCCCCAGGCCAGAACTCCGCCAGCGAAATTCAGCGCTGCTAGCCTTGGGCCAATGATGTACCCCACGCCGAGATAGGCTGGGCTCACGTCGGGCCCAGTAAAGAGGGTGCTGCCGCCGGTCAACGTGGTTGTCACACTCGGGTTGGTGCCGGTGCGGAGCAGCAGCTTTTTGCCTAGTGCGCTGATATTGATTGGGAACGTGTTGCTGGCAGAGAAGACATTGACAGCACCGAGCAGGTACATCAACCCGCCAAAGCCCATATTGGCGAAGAGAATTTTTGCTGCTTTCGCGCCCTGCTGCCCGGCTTTATGAATTTCGGAGGCGGCGACCGATTCGGGGTAGGGAAGCTCGGGATCTTCGACCATGACGCGGCGGAGCAGGGTCACAAACAGGATTCCGAGCGTGCCGCCGATGATCATCAAAGCAACCGATTTCCAATATTGCTGGGCGGTCAGTCCCGGCCACAGATCGGCCATGACGAAGGCCGGGATGGTGAATACCGCACCGGCGGCAACCGATTCGCCGATCGAACCCACAGTTCGGGCGATGTTCTCTTCGAGCAGGGATCCCTTCATCAAGCGCAGCAGGGCCATCCCAATCACCGCGGCAGGATAGGTGGCAGCAATCGTCATGCCTGCCTTGAGTCCCAGATAAGCATTGGCTGAGCCGAGAATCGCGGTCATCACTAATCCGATCAGCAGGGCACGGAAGGTGAATTCCTTCATCTCCATGGTTTCAGGCACGTAGGGAGTGTGTTGCTTGCGGGGCTCGGAGATTACCGGGGTGCTCATAAATTAATCCTTTGCGAGCTGGGATGGAAAGCGCTGGTGTCGCTGTTGCTCTGCTGACAGAGTATAAAAAGACCGGAACGGCGCACGTTAGCACGCGACGAGCCCGCAACACAAGTATGCTACGCACACCGGATACGCGGATCTGTGCGACTAACCAGGCGCACCCGCGGCTGAGACCTTTGCGCGTATTTTGGCCGGTACCCGTCTGCTCAACACGTGAGGTGTTCGTAAGGAGAAGAATATCGAGCAGGTGATAACGGGAATGCTACAAAAATTGAGTTTTGTTGTATGCTGGAGGCAATAAGATGGTCGCGCTGGGCTAGAGGTTGGAGCAACCCGCAGCAACGCAAACGAGTCAGTCGCCCTCGGTTGAGCGGGAGTGATGTAAGATGTTGGCACGTGGTGCTGGCGCCGGTTCGTCTGGAGTTCTTCTGATCTGGAGTACTTCTGAGGTGCACGACTATGACTGATCCTTCCGATTCCTGGTTCGCCCAGCCTTATCACTGCCGGGATTGCGCTAGCGAAGTGGGGTTCCGCTCGCGCCGCCGAACTTTTACTGAACGTTACATCCTGCCGCTGTTCCTGATGCAGCCGGTGCGCTGCGGTGAATGTTTCCGCCGCGATTACCGCTTTATTTTTACCCCGGTACACGAGCGTTCGGCGGAGATTGCGCGAGTTACACCCATGAAGGCAGCGGCGGCGGCTCCCGCTTCCAAACAGAACGTTGCCTAGTGGTGCAGCCCACCGCTATACTGCAGTAGCAAAGCAGTTCTGGCCGCGGCCTCGTTCTGGCCGCGTGGTCGCGAGGAGGCAGTCTTCAGCAGTAGCGAGGACCGAATCCGGGCTGGCAGGGTTCCCGTCGAAGTAGGCAGGCCTTTTATTGTTCCGCGGAGCTCTTGGTCCCATCTCGCTGGAGGGCTCCAGCACGCAGCCGCAAGCTTGTTCTCCGCCTTTTTCCCATCCGGTTGCCGCCTGTGTGGCGTGCCACTGCTCAATATTTCGCGGCTGCCGGTGTGCCTGGAGTGCCTGCTACGCATTCAGCCCATCCAAGGGAAGGTGTGCTCGATATGTGGCGAGCGCGTGCTTTCCGGATTCTTCGAGTGTGATGAGGACGGCTTGCGCCGATGCCCGGTTTGCCGGCGCATTGATCGTCCATTTCATCGGGCCATCGCATACGGTAGCTATGACGACGCCTTACGCGAGCTCATTCATCTGTTGAAATACAACGGCGTGCGGTCTGCCGCTGGCGTGCTCGGCCGGGTGCTCGGTGAGACCCTGACTACAATGACGCCCTCCTTGGAGCAGCCGCTTGTTCTGCTGGTTCCGGTCCCGCTATA
Organism: Candidatus Sulfotelmatobacter sp.; assembly: GCA_036376495.1. GTDB lineage: Bacteria > Acidobacteriota > Terriglobia > Terriglobales > Acidobacteriaceae > Sulfotelmatobacter. The sequence continues at coordinate 40,658 of DASVAE010000069.1, forward strand.
TCGAGGCAAGCGGCGACAACGAGGATTCAATCAAACAGAACTGATTGCCCAAGTGGCATTAAGAGCGCCTATTCCAAGGGAGCGCTTCCAGTTGGCCTCCGGGATCCTGACACGCGTTCGCGATACCCATTCACAGATCGGATTGACCAGCCATCAGCGTCGTGAAAACCTGCGTGGCGCTTTCACTGTAACGCATCCACAGCAAATTGCTGGCCGCGAAGTAGTTCTGGTGGATGATGTGTATACGACCGGAACCACAGCCTCGGAGTGCGCGCGAGTCTTGCGCAGGGCAGGGGCGTCGAGGGTGTGGGTGGTCACGGTGGCGCGGACCCTGAAAATGGCATCTAAGTACGAAGGAAAACAGGGGTTCGGCTTCTCAGAATTTCAAGGGTCGACCGAAGAGGCCGATGCCTTGGTCGTTCAGCACCACGCCGAAACCTTGAAAATTTAAAGCTTTGAAAATTATGTCTCTACGGACGGAACACGACCCAGGATCCCGGCACGCCGCCGGCCGGTTCTCGCCGGCGGCAGCGCCTCATCGCGCAGGAGACGGGCATGCTCTGCTCGCGCCCGTGCTCGTGCTCAACGCCTCTTACGAACCAATTAACGTCTGCGCGGCCCGGCGCGCCCTGGTGCTGGTGCTCAAGGGCGTCGCCATGACAGAGGAGGAGAACGGCCACTTTCTGCATTCAGCCCGGGTGGCGATGAGACTGCCCTCCGTGATTCGGCTGCTGGAGTACCGGCGGATTCCGCATCAGAGCCGCGCCCTGTCGCGGAAGAACATTCTGCTGCGCGATCGCAACACGTGCCAATATTGCGCGACAGTTTTGCCGTCGAGCGAACTGACATTAGATCATGTGATCCCGCGGTCGCGCGGAGGCTCGTCCACCTGGGAGAACCTGGTCGCATGCTGCCATCCCTGTAACCGCCGCAAGGGGAACCAGTCTCCAGCGGAAGCGGCCATGAAACTGATGCGGGAGCCACGAGCCTTCAATCTCCATACCAGTCGCCACATCATGCGGTTGATGGGACGCTCGGATGATAAGTGGAGGAAGTATCTGTTCTACTAGTTTCGAGTTTCAGGTTTCAAAGTTTCGAGAATTTCAATTCAAAGTGAAAGCCCGCAAATCACCCGCGGGCTTTTGATTTGAAACTCGAAACCTGAAACTAGAAACTCTATTGCGGCTTCTTCTGATCCGGAGGCGGATTCTGCGGCTTCTGGTCGCCTTTTGGAAGCTCTTTGCCCTCGTACAGAATCTTCACGTTGGATCCGAATCGCTTGTAGTCCTCGTACTTAACGATTTCCTTGATGTGCACATCCCCCTCCAGTTGGAAGTGCAGTTCATCGTCGGCCTTGGTGTACACGGGGAACCAATATTGACCATCGATCTGTTGGCGCCACGTGGTGAACTTGGGGAATAAGTTTTCCTCGTTTCGATGCTTCTTCACTTCATTGCAGGGATGTCCGTTGCACAAGTCGGGGACGGTTTTGCCGTAAGTTTTGACGATCTGGAAATCGTGATCGTCGACCCAAACCCGCCCTTGGAAGTAACGCTTCTTGCCTTCGATCTTTTTGGGAGCGATATCGAAGACATAGCAGTGAAGTTCGTCCTCCTGTTGCTGGCCGACATAAAGGATGTTGTATTCGGGCAAATCCTCGGTCGTGAGAACAAAGGGTAATTTGTGCCGGATATCCTCCATATCTTCCCGCGACATATAAATCTTCTGCAGGCTGGATTGGGGAGCAAAGACGACGTTTTCGATGCGGTGACCTTTGTCGTCGAACAGGACGTCGAACACCTCGTGGTATTCGCCATCCACGGTGCTGCCGTCGAGGGTTTGCACTTTTACGTCCTGACGATAGGTATATTGCTCGCGCGCCTTGGCAAACTCGGTTTCCTTTTCAGCGAACCGCTTGATGATCTCTTCGGGGGTAATGCCTGAGGGCTGCGCATTGTCGAGGGGCCCTTCCTGGGCGAGTGCGGGCACGACCGCAACGGCGCAGGCGAGGCAGAACAGCAAACGGCAGAATGACTTCATGTATTTAGTGTATCGAATTCTGGATCGGTGTATGCGGCGGCGATGAACCGAAATCCCTGGGAGACGCCCCGGTACTTAGCTGCACACAAACGGGCAGACACCGCGGCGACCCCGCCCTCCGGCCCCTCTCCGCTCAGTGAGGTCGGAGGGAAGGGTGCTGCAGTTCTGCCGCATACTTGGATGCCTTGAGGGATAAGAGGTTGCCGTGGGAAGGTGAGCTTTCAAAGGTGGCATGACTTGATTTGTTTTCAAAGATTCCCGACCACAAGAATGTTCCTGTCCCCACCCTGCCCAGGGAAATTGATCGACCCCCGGGCACGTTCGTGGCGGATGAAATAACGGAGGAGGCCTGCGGGCCAAGTTTAAAGTTCCGGGAACTTCGAAAGTACTAAACCTGGCCGTTTTGCTACACTCATCCGTTTGCCAAGGAGTACCTCCATGCGTCGTCTTCTTTTCGCTTTTTTTGTTTTCCTCTGTGCTGTTCCCGCATTCACGCAGGCCAGGCATCCTTTCACCTTCGAAGACATGATGAAGTTGAAACGGCTGGGCGAGCCGGAGGTTTCGCGGGATGGGAAGTGGGTTATCTTCAGCGTCGTCGATGTCGATCTTGAAGCGAACTCCAAGACGCCGCATATCTGGATCGTGCCGGCAACGGGAGGTCAGGAGCGGGAGATCATTGCCGACCAGGACGCGGATCGTCCGCGCTGGGCGCCGGATGGGAAGCGGTTTGCGTTTCTTTCGACGAAAGGGGGCGAATCGCAGGTTTGGGTGGCAAATTTCGATAGCGGGGCTGGGGTTGTGACAGGAGTTCAAAAGCTCACTTCCATTTCCACGGAAGCGGCCGGAGAACTGTGGTCGCCGGACGGCAAGACGATTCTGTTTACCTCTGACGTGTATCCCGAATGCGATGGCGAGCCGGCAGCCGAGTTGGCCTGTAATGCGAAAACACTCGAAGAACGGAAGAATAGCAAGGTTAAGGCGCAGATCTTTACGCACCTGCTTTATCGTCACTGGAATGCTTATAGAGAAGGGACGCGCACGCATATTTTTGTGGTTCCCATGGAGGCTTGTCTAGGCGCGGCGGGCCGGGGCGAAAGCAGTCGAGCTGCGCTCGACCGGACAGCGGATGGTAACTGTGCCTACATCGACCTCACTCCAGGCGACTACGATGCGCCTGTATTCTCGTTGGGCGGGCAGGATAATTACGCGTTTTCTCCCGACGGGAAGGAGATTTGCTACGCCTCGAATCACGACAAGAATCCGGCGGCTTCCACCAACAACGATTTATGGATCGTCCCGATGAGTGGAGGGCAAGCAAAGAACATTACCGCCGACAATCCGGCCAGCGACTCGACCCCTCTCTATTCACCAGATGGACGTTATATCGCGTACCGAGCCCAGCAGCGTCCGGGATACGAAAGCGACCGGTTTCGCCTCATGCTCTACGATCGCAAGACGGGCGAGAAGAAAGATCCTGCTCCCGATTTCGATCAATGGGTTGGAACCTTTGCGTGGGCGCCCGATTCCAAGACGATTTACTTCGCTTCGGAGCACATGCGGCATTCGCTGATCTACGAGGTGGGCCCGATTGATGCGAAGGTGCCGGCAATCCGCACCTTGGTATATGGATACGATGATGACATAGCAGTGACTGCCGAGGGCAAAAAGCTGGTTTTCTCCCGCATGTCGCTGAAAGCTCCGACCGAAATCTACACGGCAGATGCGACCGCGGAAGGATGCCCGGCGCGAACCGGCAATGTGGATCCGGGGCACGAAAGCTGCTCGTTGAGCAAAGATTCGGCGCTAACCCACGTTAACGATCAGCTGCTCTCTCGGATCGACATGACGGATGGCGAGGCGTTCTCGTTCCGTGGAGCGCATGGTGACGAGGTGGAAGGCACGCTGGTGAAGCCGCCGAACTTCGACGCTTCGAAGAAATATCCCGTGAAGTTCCTCATCCACGGCGGCCCCCAAGGCGCGTGGGGAGACGACTGGTCGTATCGGTGGAATCCTGAGCTGTTCGCGTCACCAACTGCGTCGCAACCGTCCGGGTACGTGGTCCTCATGATCAACTTCCACGGGTCGACTGGATACGGTCAGAAATTCATCGATGCCATCAATGGCGATTGGGGAGGTGCTCCTTACGAAGACTTGATGAAGGGGCTCGATTACGCGGAAGAGCACTATCCATTTATTGATAAGAACCGTGAGTGCGCGCTGGGGGCGAGCTACGGCGGATACATGATCAACTGGATCCTTGGGCACACCAATCGCTTCAAGTGCCTGGTCTCGCACGATGGCATGTTCAACGCTGAGTCGGCGTGGGGATCGACTGAAGAACTCTGGTTTAACAACTGGGAGTTCAAAGGCACGCCATACGACAACCGTGCTCTGTATCAGAAGTGGTCCCCGCATCAGTACGCGAAGAATTTCAAGACCCCGACCCTCGTGGTTCACGGGCAGAAAGATTACCGACTGGATGTGAGTGAAGGTTTCCAGCTATTCACCACGCTGCAGACGGAGGGGGTGCCCTCGAAGATGCTCTACTTTCCGGACGAAGGCCACTGGGTGCTGAAACCGCAGAATTCGCAGCTCTGGTACAAGACCGTGAATGATTGGGTGGATCAGTGGGTGGGGAAGTAGGTGGGCGTCGGTTGATCGGCTCGGTCGTTCGCAGCGTGGTGTCAGGCGTCCCTCCGGGACGCGACTCGCTGTTGGGGCCATTCCCGGCGTTGAAACGCCGGGCTATCTTCGGTGATCCCTCCGGGATCTCTCTTTTGGGATCTATCGGCGTTTCACTCCTCGCCTATTGCCTTTCAACTCCTCGCCAGCGAGGGTCCCGTATGGGAATACCCGTGGGCTCCGAGCTCGCGCCCGATCGAGAGCTGCCGGCGTTTAAAGGCGGCAGGACTTGCAACGGGAGATCGAGCAGGGCGGTACTGCCTGCGGTGACCCAGACATCCACCAGCAGGGGAGGACTGAAACTGCTACGCGAAGGTACGATGTTGGCGAAGCCATTCACATCGCTCGTTGCGGTGCTCTGTGCGACTTGTAGGATCACGGGCTGCGAGGGCTTCATCGTATTCGTTTCGCCATCTCCAACGCCGGGAGAAGTGCCTCCTGGTCTGAGGACAGTCGTCTGAAAGAGCACGGGGGCGGCAATGACCGCATTAGGGGTGGCCGCGGAATCTGTGACGCGCACGATGATCGGCTGGAACGCCTGTCCAGTGGATACCTGGCCGGCTCCCGAGACCGACTGCAGCCGTTGTTGCGAGAGCGGTACTGGATCGGCATAGAAAATCGCACAGGGCGCGTTGCTGGGAGCAACACAAGCGCTAACCTTCGTCTCAGCGGTAATCTGATTCAGCGTTAAGTTGACGCTGGCATAACCGCTCGAATGCGTGGCCGCGCTCGAGGCGCCCAGCGTTCCGGAGCCGGTCATGACTGCGTAGTTGATCTGGACACCGGTGCGGGGCGAGCCGTTGTTTACCGCCCGTACTAACAAGGGGAGTGTGACCGTGGCACCTTGCGAAATTCGCAGATTGGGCGTCACGGCCGCAACATCAGAGGCAGAGCCGATGGCATTCAGGGTCGCGGTAACTGATTTCGCCGGTGAGTAGACACCCGGGGCCAGCACAGCGGTCACGGTTGCGGCCGCCAGCGCGGCAGGGGTGAGCCAGGTTGTCGCGCTGCCGCTCTGATCCGTCGTCACGGAACAGGACGTTGCTCCGCCGCATGCGGAAAGCTGCAGGCTGTTTGTCGTCGTCCAGCCTACTGTCACTCCGGAAACGGCGGTAACTCCGTCTGCAGCCAGCACGCGTACCGTCACCGGTTTGGCGGCTTGCGTTCCCACCGGAGTCTGCGAATTGCCTGAATAGAGGAGAATGATGTTGTCATTGGCCGCCGCCCCGTAGGTGAGCGCGTTCGCCATAGTAGTCGAGGCGCCAGTCGTAGAGTCGGTCAGAGTGATACTTTGGGTTCCGTCGGAGCGGGCGGGCACGGAAAGCATGATCTCTGTCGCACTCACCCGGAGCTGAGTGAGAGTTGTTCCTCCCATCGTGGCCGACAATCCGCGGGCAAAGCCAGTACCCCGCACGGTGATGGTACCGCCATTCACGCCTACGCGAGCCGGGGACAAAGTATCGGCATAAAGAACCCGGCCGTGGTAACGGAAATCGGGACGCCCATCTCTCCGCAGATCCGAGATTCCAATCAAAAAGTTGCCAGCCTGAAGCACTTGCGCGTCCAGACGGCTTGTCGCCAAGACCACCGAGTTGAACGGCGATGGAGTAAAAGCAGGGGAAGGCGTGCCCTCCGGATGGCCGGACGCCCACATGCCGATCACAGGTCGGGCCTTGAGCAAGGTCGCGCGGCTGGATTCATTGAGAGCGGTCGCCGTGATCGACAACGTGCGGTTCGCCTGGATCGAAAGCTGAAAATACTGGACCGCCCCCTGCCGAAGAGATGAGACCCAGTCGCCGGCTACGGGCAGTGGTGCCGGAGTGCTCCAGGAGGAGGGACTTTGGGGCAGAGGCTGCGCTGTCCCGGTCATGAGGATGTCTTGCAGCACATTGCTGCCTGGTGAAACCGTGATCGTGATCGGCAGGAATGATCCGGAGGGGGAGACTGAGTCCGGTGAATATGGCCCAACACCGTACGACCACTGTGGGTCGAGCGCTTCGACAGAGAGTTGGTATTGTGTGTTGACCCCATTCGGGAGTTGGAGACCGGAGAGATCGAACTCACCCTCCAACTCCGGTTCGTGTGATCCCCATCGCGACAGCGGCTCTCCCATGGCATCCTCGGTCCCAGTGATCGGGTTTCCCTGATTGCCAGTGAAAAGAAATCCGGAAACTGAGCTGGCGGCGTAACGCCGGGAGGGCTGTCCAGTAGCAGGATCAATCCATCGGGCGACCACGTTGACGCCCTGCATGGGCTGGGAGCGTTGGCCGTGAGTGTCGGTAAACCATACCGAGCCGTGGATCCGCGCTGTGCCCGCCGAGAATATCTGTTTTCCAGGAAATGCCGCCTGATTTTGTGCAGTAACGGGATAGAGTCGCGATATTGCTGCTATGTCATCCATCGAAATCGTGGTCGGATGCGGATAGCACAGCGTGATCGGTACGCAGTTCCAGAGATCAAGAAAATGCATAACCGGAAAGCCAGCATAATCATCGGCGGTTGGAGGTGGGGAGCCCGTCTGCACATTCACGTTCAGTTGTGACCAGCCCACCCCGAGCACGTTGCCAACAGCGCGGACCAGGCGGTATTGTATCTCGCTTACTTGGGAGGCCTGTTGCGCACACTGTCCGTTGATGACGAGGAGGGCGTGCTGATAAGTGGCAAAGGGGCCATAGTCGTCGTTCCCGCCGAACACCGCATTGTAGAAACATTGTGAGCGATCGGCAGCTCCGGCGCCGAGAAGGGCGCTGGTCACGGCACCATCGGAATCGTAGACAATTCCTACGGGGGTGCCGGTTGCGTTTGGTTGAACGTCCGGCGGCATGGAGATGGTGCCGTCCGAGTTGCGGGTGACGTTGGCGCCGCTGACGTCCTCGCCCAAGCTGCCCCCAGCTGTGACGGATAATGCCGCGGTGGGAACGGAGGTCCATTGAGAGAAGGCACTCGCTACCAGAGTATTGGCGTCGGAATTGGGCAGCACCGGACTGAGATTGCCTTGATCGACGTAATAGGTGATCCTGCCCTGGGGCCAAGTGAGGGGCCTTCCTTCGACTGTGGGATCGAAATATGCAGAGCCGGTGACTCGGGCCGGGCCTCCCGCGCGAGATGTCAAGACGCATAGAGAGAGAATTCCTGCGCAGAGAGCTAGCCTGAGGAGGAACAGACGCAGCGTAGATGCCACCTTGGTTTGCATGGTCACCTCCGTCTCATTCCTCCTCATGGGCCTGCCTCACCGCCAAGGCGAAGTCGCTAACACTTACACGCGACTTCCCACCGAGGACGGGATGTCGTCGCAAAAAGGAAATGTGTTGGGGCGAGAGCACCAGTGTTCCGCGTGTATCCACCGCGAAACGGCCGATCGGACCGGCTACCGAACTGGTCAGCCCGAGTTTGCTGCGAGGGTAAAGAAAGACGAAGACGTGCTCCCCAACCCGGTAGCGCTGGCCACTGGACCACACACCAGTCCATTCGTGAATCGTGAGTTCTCGACCAGCGGTGATTCCGCGCACTGCATTCTCCACTTGGAAGGTGATTGCGACCGTCGCGACAGTTTGTTCGTTCCCGGTGCGCGCTTCTACCCGAATCACGGTGCCGGAAAAGATGATGCCGGCCGCGCGCACGAGCGACGACAGCCCGGAGAAGTTTCCGGGATACGCGGACGGAGGTCGGAAGGTCGGTACAGGCTCGCGAGGAGGCAACCCGGGTCGAACGGCTCGCGGCAGCCGTAAATTCGGGCGTGAGCGCTGAACAGAATCAGGAGTTCCGAAATCCTGGGCGCTGGAAGAAATCGGCGCAAGAACAACGGATAGGCCCGCGAGCAGGTAGAGAATAGTTCTCCGCACCATGGGGAGATCTCGGACAACAAACCTCTGCTCGGAGGGATTTGCCGGAAACGTCGCCAGCATAGTCTCGAGCCGGATGAAAAGCAGTGACGGATGTCACAATGGGCTGTGGATAAAAAGGGAAGTTTAGGCGTCGAATAAAAATGAATCTCGAACTGCAAGCTGTCCGACGCCTCATAATCACACTGCTGGCGCTGGCGTTACTGCTGTTCCTGCCAGCGGGTTCCCCTCGCTTCTGGCAGGGCTGGGTGTTCCTCGCGATGTTGGGAACATGCTGGGGCTACTTCTTTGTTCAGTTGCTTCGTCACGATCCGGAGCTTGTGCGACGGCGGCTGCGAGGCAAAGAGCCGGAAAGCGCGCAGCGAGTGCTGCTGAGGCTATTCAGCGGGTTACTGTATGTTGGATTCATTATCGCCGGACTAGATTTTCGATTCGGCTGGTCGCAGCTAAGATTCGGCGGCGTGCCGCTGGCTGTAATTATCGCCGGGCAATTGGGGGCAGCCGCAGGTTACTGGCTGGTGTTCTGGGTGATGAATACCAACAGCTTTGCGGGAAGCACCATTGAAGTGGAGGAAGGGCAGAGTGTGATTGAAGCGGGACCGTACGCGTTGGTGCGGCACCCTATGTACCTGGGGATGTGCATTACCCTTGTTTCTGTGCCGCTTGCTTTGGCTTCCTTTGCGGCTTTGCCGATCTTTGCAATGATCGTGCCTGTACTGATGCTGCGCCTGGCGCATGAAGAGAAGACTCTGCGTGATAAATTGCCTGCGTATGCGGAGTACTGTCAGCGGACGCAATTTCGGCTCGTGCCCTGGCTGTGGTAGCGGGCGAACTAGGGTGCGATCAACTCCTGCGCATGAATGGGAAACTTGGTTAATGTTTCCACGCGCGGACCATATTTGCCGAGCGTGTTTTCAACCACGCAAAAATCGAATCCGGGAATTATGACGTCGTGCCAGCGATCGCCAATTCCACGCAGTGCCACGTCGAGCATGGTTACAATCTGATTGCCCAGTGGGTCGTGACTGTCGAGTGTGATCGCGCCGAAAAACTCCTGACACTCCGTGTAGCCGGAATTGTGCGTGCCCGTATAGGGCTTCTGCTGCGCCAGATTGACTTTCTTACCGAGGCGGCGGGAGATTTCTTCCGAGTGGGCGGCGAAGAAATCCACTAAAGCCTGTTCCTGCATGCGCGCCGGAAGGTTTTTGGCTGAGACCTCGCGATACCAGCGTTCGCCAACGGCATAGCCTTGTTCGACCAGGTCGAACCAGTATTTCTGGTCGGCGGTCACTTTCCTGGGGGAATCTACGGCAACAACCGAGCGGCGCAGGCATGCGGTGAGACCGTCGCGCTTAGGGGCGACGCCGAGGTGCACCCAGTCGCCTTCGTTGATGCGGCGGTTGAGGGCGGGGCCGATCAGGGTGCGGTTGGCGGTGTTGGCCCCGACCATGATCTGGAAGCCATCGCGCTCGGAGCCGAGCATGCGTCCCACCCATGCGCCCCAGGCAGCAACTTCCGTTTCGAGGCGTCCCGGACGGAGGACCGCAAACATGGCGCGCATCATGGCGTCGGCAATGACGCAAGCGTCCGCGATCAGTCGCATTTCGATTTCGCTTTTTTCGTACTTCACACGGTAATAGAGTTCCTGGGCGTCGACGACTCCGTCCACGCCATAAAGATTTTGCAGGTATTCGACCACGGCGGAGGGGATGACCTGGCGAGGAGTCAGGAGCGCGATGTGGTCCACCTCTTTTCCGGCAGCGGCGCGGATCACACCTTCGAGGCGCTCGGCGCGGATGGGGTATTTCTCGTCCGCGAGCTGCAGGAGTTCTACTTTGTGGACCTTCGCACCCGCGCGATCGGCCAGTTGTTCCGCGACATAGCCCCCTTCCAGGCCGGCCACCACATGAAATCCGTTTGGGCCGATTACGCCCGCGACTTGTTCGATAGAAATGTTGGTGTTGCCGCCGAGGTAGGGAACGTCACCGGCATAATGCTCGTCCGAAAAAACGAGGCCCACGGTGTGGCCGGGTTTTTGCAAGGCCTCGTTGGTCCGGCGCACGCGTTGCTGGAACTCTTCAATCGGGGCCATGTACTCACGATCAATTGCAGGCGTGTCCTCTAATACGCGCAGGACTTTATCGAAGTCTTGACGGTGCCCTTCCATTCCTGGAGGATTCATGAAATTAAGACCTTTTTAGAAGTTGTTTTGAATTTTCGCGATGACTCACTACTGCGATGTTGCGAGTGTGTGATTCACGTTCCAACCTTCGATTTCAACAACTGGATTCGCGTTGCTCTTGGAATCGGCAGCATACGTGGCCTTGACCTGGCGGCTTTCGCCGGGCAACAAAGCGAAATAGTTATCCTCCCAGAGTACAGGGAGGATTTCGGTGTCTTCTTTGACCTCGCGGCTCACGCGATTATTCGCTGGCCGATCTACTTTCAAACGTACCGCAAACGCGAGCGTGGAACTCGGGTTATGGATAGTGACTGTCGTCGAGCCCTGGTTGCCCTCTTTGATGGACTGAGCCGTGGCTTCCAAGGTGATCTGGGGCAGCGTGTTCAAAGCTGTGTAATCAGCGAAGTCCTTGGTGGGTGTCCAGGTCGAGATGTCATACTGGCCACTGGTGTCTTCCTCCTCGCGTCCCCAGTCGAGCGTTTCTGCGCGCGTGGATAACCAATAAAAATTCCTGCTCTGAACCTGTCCCGATGACTCCAGAGTGAGGTTCACGAAGTACGTTGTGCTCAGGTCCGAGAGCTGCGGCACTGTGAATACTTTCGTGCTGCTGTCGGCATCGACACTCAGGTCCACATCTTTGGAGAACTTCTCGGTCATGTCCAGGTTGTAAATCTTGGCCGTGAGTTTCAGATTCTGAAAGCCGCGGTAATAGGAATTCACGACAACAACGGAACGATCATCATACGAATACTGCACGTGCAGCGGTTCACAGGCATGCTTTACGCCGAAGTAGGATCCGCCCGGGCGGAGATACCAGTCGTACATGTGCCAGATCATGCTGGGCCAGGCGTTGTTCAGCATCCATTGAATGATGCCTGTGGAAGTGTACTTGTTGCGTCCGTAAGCTTCCATCATGGCGCGATGCGCTTCGTAGGCTTGCACCTGCGATTTGGCGGAGAACTCCTCAACGGACTTTGATGCGCCGTAGCGCTTCTCGAGTGCCTGGGTGAAAACATCCAGAGTGTGCGACATGCCGCCCGCGTGGTATTCCCAGACGGAATCGATGGGCCACAGATGATCCGGGGGAAGCATGCGCCGCAAGCTCTCGACGGGAGGGATGGCAGGCCCAGGACTGGTTTCCGTATTGAAGCCGAAGGCCCCGCCGTGGCGGGTATCTATGTACCAGAACACGGGCGCGACATATTCGTAAGGTCCGGTCATCTTCACCCCGCTAGGCCCAACGGGCGTGTTGCGTGCCCCGGCTGAGGAGATGGAGGGGTTGGGCCAATCCACCTCCTTCATGATCTGGAGATAGAGATTCTCGATTCTGGGCGGAGGAGCGAAGTCGCTGCCATAGAGCCAGGCGATGACGGAGGGATGCCTCCCCAGGCGGCGAAGTTGGTCGCGTAGCGAATCGCCAGCGATGCGCTCGTTTTCTTGATCCCAGGCGGGCCAATTTTCCCATTGATCACAGCAGCACCAGCCGGGCAGGACAAGAATGCCCATCTGGTCAGCCAGGTCGAAGAAGTGATCGTTCTCAATTTTGCCCTCGAGACGAACTGCATTCAGATTCAAATCGCGAACGTAATTCAATTCGGCCCGTTGCCGCTCCGGTGAGGAGCGCAGCATAAGATCGAAGCTGTATCCGGCGCCGCGAATGAGGATGTTTTTGCCGTTAATCTGAAAGAGGCGATGATTTTTCTCGTCGAGCTTCGAGGTGACCTCACGAATCCCAAACTCAATATGCGCCGAATCGGAGACCTGTCCTCCGACTTCCAACGATAAATCCAGCGGGTAGAGCTCTTGTTTGCCGACCTGAGTTGGCCACCACAGACGAGGGTTTGGGAGCTTCAGTTGTGAAAACTTGTCGGGCGTGAACCGGATGATTTGAGTTTGGCGGGGTTCAAGGCGAACAGGCTGATCGAATGCGATGTTCTCGATGCGGCCCTTGAGCAGTCCTTCCACCGGACGCCCAGTCGTGTTGGTCAGCTCTGCACGAACGGTTAACTGCGCTTCATTCGTGGACGGCAAGTTAAGTTTGGTCAGAACTGCGGGCCAGCGAAGTGTGATTGGGCCAGTAGCAGTGATGTGAACGTCGCGCCAGATGCCCATTTCTTTGTCGGGAGGCATCGGAGCCCAGTCCACCAGCGTAATCGCCAAGTCCCGCGGCTGGGGAGGAAACACTTCGACCGCGAGGGAATTCATTTCACCAGGTTTGGCGGCAGCGCTTACATCGAACTGGAACAGCCGCCACGTGCCGGCCAGCTGATCAGAAGAGGCGATCCGAACGCCGTTCATCCATACATTCGCTTTGTAATTAATGCCGTCGAAGCCGAGCGACAGAGTTTTGCCTTTGTACTGCGAGGGGATGTTGAATTCCGTGCGATACCACCAGGAGTGCCGGAACGGACTGGCGGGTGGCATCATGAGGTTGGAAAAATCTTCGAAGACCGGGTAGGTCGTCCCGGGAATCGAACGCAGGTTCATGCCGACGTAGGGATCGGGGTAAACCTTGTCTTCGACCAGCGCGTTGAGGACGGTGGAAGGAAGCGTCGCCGGATACCAATCTTTAGAGGAAAAACCGGTAGTTGAAATGGTTGCCCCGTCGGAGTGCAAGTTGTCGGACGACTGAATGAACCAGTTCTGGCGAAGAAGCAGAGTCGATTCGTGATTGGCGTCAGTGGCAAATGTCATTGCAGATAGCAGAGAAAGAAGGCTGAAAAGGAAGAAGCGATGAAGCCCTGGCATGAGCGAGTCTCCGGGAGAGCAAACGAAACCACACATTCTAATCCTTCGAAACAGCGCGGTCCGTGCGCAGCGGTGAGTTATAATCGCGCGCACAATGCCACTGCCTTCGGGAACGAAACTGGGACCTTACCTTATCCAGGCGGCCATTGGCGCGGGCGGCATGGGCGAGGTTTACCGGGCGCGCGACACGCGGCTGAACCGCGATGTGGCCATCAAGATTCTGCCGGCGTCCTTCTCCGCCGATCCCGACCGGTTGCAACGCTTCGCGCAAGAATCGCGCGCCGCCGCCGCCCTTAATCATCCGAATATTCTGTCTATCTATGACATTGGCGAAGACCGTGGAGCGCCTTACGTGGTCTCCGAACTGCTGGACGGCGAGTCATTGCGCGAGCGCTTGCGGCCGGGGGCACTCTCGTCGCGCAAGGCGATCGAGTACGCCCAGCAGATTGCGAAGGGGCTAGCCGCGGCGCATGAGAAGGGGATCGTTCACCGCGACCTGAAACCGGAGAATCTGTTTATCACGAGCGACGGTCGCGCCAAGATCCTGGATTTCGGTTTGGCGAAGTTCACTCATCCGGAAACGAATCTTTCCGACGAAGCGCCCACTCTGCAGGTCGCCACCGAAGCCGGAACGGTCATGGGAACGGTTGGCTATATGTCTCCGGAGCAGGTGCGGGGCAAGAACGCGGATGCGCGTTCCGACATCTTCGCTTTCGGCGCGATTCTGTACGAGATGCTCTCAGGCAAGCGGGCGTTTCATGGCGATTCCGCCGCGGATACCATGAGCGCGATCCTTAAAGAGGATGTGCCGGAGCTGACGGAGACGAATCGAAATGTGTCTCCGGCGCTGGATCGTATCGTGCGGCATTGTTTGGAGAAGGTTCCTGCCGAACGTTTTCAGTCCGCGCGGGATGTGGCCTTCAATCTTGAAGCCCTGAGTGACATCTCGTCCATTTCTGGGCGGAGTGGTGTCCGGGCGATACAGGACGAAAGGGTCCGCAAGCCTTGGCTGCTCCCCGTTGTGGCAGGACTGCTGGTGCTTGCGTCCTGGGGCGGAATCTTTTACTTCGCCCGGGGCGGAGTCGCTCGGTCCAATCCCGCATTTCACGAAATCACTTTCCGCAATGGAATCATCTGGGACGCGCGGTTTGCGCCGGACGGCCAGACCATTGTTTATGGCGCCGCATGGGATGGCGCTCAGCAGGAGATCTTCTCCTCGCGGTTCGATAGCACAGACTCGCGAGCCATCGGGCTCGCCAATTCTCAGATCCTGTCCGTTTCGTCAAAGGGAGAAATGGCGGTGTCGCTGCACCCGGTTAACTCAGGTCCTTTTGCGCAATCCGGCACCCTGGCCAGGGTTCCACTGGCGGGAGGAGCGCCTCGCGAGGTGCTGGACAACGTGCAGTGGGCCGACTGGACTCCTGATGGGCAGTCGCTCGCGGTAATCCGTCCAGGGCCTGGCGGAGGGGGGCAACTGGAGTTCCCATCAGACAATGTGATTTATTCGGCGAAGGGATGGGTGAGTCACGTGCGTTTTTCGCCTGGCGGAGACCTGCTCGCTATAGGCGATCATGTCCCTGGCGGTGATGATGGCCGCGTCGTGATCCTGGACACCCGCGGAAACCGCCGCGCAAGCTCATCTTTTTATTCCAGCGTGGAAGGTCTTGCGTGGGCTCCCAGCGGAAAAGAGGTTTGGTTTTCAGCAGTGCCCGCCGGGTCGGCGCGTTCTATTTACGCCTTGGACTTATCCGGCAAAGAGCGTTTGATTTACCGCGCTCCCGGTGGGCTGACGATCCATGACATCAGCCGTGCGGGCCTTGTACTGCTGACATTCGACAAGGCGCGCATCAGCATTTCCGCTCTGCCGCCCGGCGAAACGCGCGAGCGCAGTTTGTCGTGGTTCGACTGGTCTCTGTTGCTGGATATGACTTCGGACGGCAAGACCATTTTATTTTCTGAGACCGGCGAAGCCGTCGGTGCCAATTACAGCATCTTCGTGCGCAAGACGGACGGTTCGCCTGCTGTGCGGTTGGGCGAGGGTGGATTTGGCGCGCTTTCTCCCGACGGCAAGTGGGTTCTTGCGTCCGTAGGCTCTCCGGCAAAGCTGGTCCTGCTTCCCACCGGAGTCGGGCAGCCCAAACCGCTCACAGATGACAAGACCGACCACTTCAATTTTGCGTGGTTGCCTGGCAGCAAATCGATTATCTACGCCGCTGCCGAGTCCGGCCACCCAGCCCGCTCTTACCTACTCGACACCGAGGGCGGGACGCCCCGCCCCATCACGCCTGAAGGCACCATTGGAGCTCTACCCACTCCGGATGGTAAGTTCGTTCTGGCCATTGATGGGAAACGCGCACGCTGGCTCTACCCGATCGCCGGGGGAGAACCGGTAAAGCTCAATTTTGTTCCCAATCCGGACGAACGCATCTTTGGATTTTTAGATGGTAAGAGCCTGCTGGTACGTACCGCCAATCTTCCCGTAAAAATCACACGCGTCGATATTGCAACCGGACGCCGCGAACCTTTCAAGGAAATCATGCCTGCGGATCCGGCAGGGGTGCAATCTATTCCAACCATGCGCTTCAGTGCGGACGGAAAGTCTTACGCTTACTCCATCGGGCGTATTCTATCTGACCTGTTTGTAGTTGACGGCCTGAAGTGATCAGCCGATTGTTAGCGTCCTAATAGCAGTGTCCTGATAGCGTTCTGCGCCAGTCTTGCCCATTGGAATGTCACTGCGCCGTGACAAAAATCTAACAACCTCTTTACAGCCTCTCGTCGCTCTCGTCGCTCTATTCCTCAAACACTTCGCCAGTCTTTGGGATAGGAGCTTGTATGTCGCAACGCAGAATCCATATGCATGCAATCGCCGCGACTGTGGCAATTTTGTTGATTGGCCTGGTCGCATTGAGTCGCTCAACCCTGGTCCACGCGGATAATTCGCACAAGGACGCAGACGATCACAAGAACCCCGTGGTTGAAAACGCAACGCAGAAAGTCCTCATGGGGGAGCAGGTCTTCCGCTTCGACACATTTGGAGATGAGGCTTTCTGGGGAGATACACTCAAGCTTCACCAGGCCATCGAAGGCGCCAAACTGGGCGGAGTCGGTCCAGGAGTGAGTCCGAAGACCGCTCTGGCCGTGGGCCTCAAGGTGGACGTCGACGCACTCCCACGAAATATCGTGGAGCAGATCGAGAGGGGCCGGGTCAATCTCAATGATCCCGCGGTCACCCTCCTGCTGCTCAAATTAAATGCGGTGGTCGGTCTCACCGGAACCTTCAACCCTTCGGGAACGCTGAAATCGGTAGGAATCCAGTGCGCGCTGTGCCACTCAACTGTTGACAACTCTAAGCCGGAGCTTTGTGCTGGACAGATTACGCCAAATCCAGGAACCGGATGCATCGGACGCCGGCTGGATGGCTGGGCAAATCGGGACCTTAATGTTGGCGCGATCGTGGCCCTAGCCCCCGACCTCAGCGTGGTAGCGAACCTGTTGCAAACGGACCAGGCGACTGTAAGAAAGGTTTTGAACAGCTGGGGTCCCGGTAAATTCGACGCCGAGTTGTTCATGGATGGAAAGGCCTTCAATCCACAGCAGGTGACCGATGGCGCAGTCACAGGTACGAACGTTCCCGGCGCGACGTTGATTCCTCCGTCATTCGGTTTGGGAGGAGTCAACTTGCACACCTGGCTTGGCTGGGGCTCCGTGCCGCACTGGAATGCGTTCGTGGCCAACCTCGAGATGCACGGCAAAGGGAGGTTCTTCGATCCCCGGCTGAACAATGCCGCGCAATTCCCGATTGCCGCTGCAAATGGGTTTGCGGATCTGCCTCATATCAATCCGGATGACGATCAGATCACGCCAAAGCTGGCTGCTTTACAGCTGTATCAACTCTCCTTGCCGGCGCCGAATCCTACGGTGCATTTCGACAAAGCCGCGGCGGCTCGTGGTGACGAACTCTTCAGCGGGAAAGCCGGGTGCAACAATTGCCATGTGGAGCCACTCTGGACTGAACCAGGATGGAATCTGCACACGGCGTCCGATGTTTGCGTTGACAGCTTCGAGGCCGAGCGCGGCCCGGACATGCGCTACCGCACGTCGCCCATTGGAGCGCTCACCACTCACCTGAAAGGGGGGTTCTATCACGACGGACGCTTCCCGGATCTGAACGCAGTGGTCAACCATTACAACAAATGTATGAATCTCGGCCTCTCCGATAGTGAGAAGAGCGATTTGATTCAGTACCTGATCAGCCTGAAGTTTTGAAGCAGTGCAGCCTATGCCAATCTCGTCTCGCGAGAACGATACGAGATCTTTAGGGGTGCCGAGCAATGGGTGATTGACCGGGACCTTATTCAGCAACCATTAGCCAAAAAAGGAGATCGATATGTTCCGTCTACTAAGCTCTCCCTGCGAGCAAAAACACACATCCTTACGCTGCCTCACCCTGCCCGTGGTGGCTTGCTTGTGTTTCACGTTCATTGCAACCAGCGCGAGAGCCCAGTTGGCCGATAACCAGACGCAAGGTTTCGGTAACAACCGGCTGGTGACATTTACTTACCTGCAGAATTTCGACTGTGTCGATCAGCCCCTCCTGGATCTGGATTTTAATGGGATTATGGCGCAATCCGATCCAAACGAGATGCAAACGCCCATCTGCCAACCAGTGACTGAACCTTCCCAGGATCCGAGTGGGACAAACATCAAGCACACGGCGCACCTTTACGTGTTCGTTCCCATGTTCTCCATTGACAACGACCAGAACCCGAATGACGCCATGCCGTGTCCCAATGGAGGAAGGCCTGGGGAACTTTGCGGTGCGACTCTGGGTGCCACGTTGATCCAGTTATTTGGCTTCGTGCCTGAGGCCTGGAAGGCGCATCCATTAGTGGCGACGCAATGTCCCGATCCCAACAATCCCGTTCCGGGGACCTGCACGATGCATGCTTCTTCCGTGGATCTGTCGGTCACTCTGAACGCCCTGGGGAAGAGTGGTCCGCCTAAGGCTTCGGTCTTCGTGCCCACGCCAAATCACGATCACGTCGTCGATAACAGCCGAGTGAATACCACGCCTATTTGGTGGGAGGTCAGGCCTGTGCTGATCCTGGATGCAAGCGACTGGCCCGCGGCAGACGGCAGCAGGGGCATAACCTCATCCAAAGCGATGGATGATGCCGAATCAGCCGGAAGGGCGATCGAAGTGGGATCGAATTTCTTCCTCTTCTTCAAATCGCAACTTTCTTCCCATATGGCCCATTAGAGAAAGCCGGCACACCATTCCGATGGAGTGCCGGCGCTGTTTCTCGATATGCGATGTTGCGCTTGAGGGCATAATTTCAATAGCTTGCGCCCGACGAGGAGAAAAGATAGAGATATAACCCGCGAGGTTCCCGGGCATCGGATTGAGCAGGAGAAATAGGAATGGAGAGCAAAGCGAAGCTGTTAGGGCATCCGGTGCACCCAATGTTGATCGTATTTCCGCTCGGCCTGCTCGCGACCGCGGTGGCATTAGATATCGTTGGGCTGGCACAAAGGGATGCTTCCTGGTTCGGGATTTCCTATTGGATGACTGCCGCAGGAATCATCGGAGGCTTGCTGGCCGCCGTATTCGGGCTCATGGACTGGTGGGCAATTCGTTCTGGCACGCGCGCGAAACGGATTGGTTTATTGCACGGCGGAGTGAACGTTGTCGTTGTGCTTCTGTTCGTCGGAAGTTGGTTAATGCGAAGTTCGGCGCCGCAGAACCCCAGTTCGGCCGCGTTGACGCTGTCCTTCATCGCCATGAGCTGCATAGACAAGCTGCCGCAGTCTAGTGGGAAGCACTACACAGAGCTGTTCGGACAAGTCTCGCCTTCGTGACTGCACCAAATTCCTGTCGTTGACTTGTTTGCTCGCGGCTCCTAAGATGGCTCACCTGCAAAGTTCGGGGCGGAGCGCACGGGCGGGGCCACTGCGGACATGATCGGCCAGAATATATCCCATTACAAAGTACTGGAGAAACTCGGCGGAGGCGGCATGGGTGTCGTCTACAAGGCCGAGGACACGCGTTTGAGACGCTTTGTCGCGCTGAAATTCCTCCCCCCGGATGTGACCCGGGATGCCAGCGCGCTCAGCCGTTTCCGACGCGAAGCGCAAGCCGCATCGGCGTTGAACCATCCCAATATTTGCACGATTTACGACATCGGCGAGGAAGGCGAGCAGGCCTTCATCGTGATGGAGTACCTTGAGGGCGAGACACTCAAACATCTGATCGACAGTCGTCCGATTGAGCTTGAGAAGCTACTCTCCATCGCCATCGATGTGGCAGATGCATTAGACGCGGCACATTCGAAGGGGATTGTGCATCGCGACATCAAGCCGGCGAACATCTTCGTGACCCGGCGCGGGGCCAAGATCCTGGATTTCGGGCTAGCCAAAGTGAGCCAGGAGGCCAGTCGCGCGCTGGATCCTTCAGAGGCCACCCGAACCGTGGGCGAGAACCCCCACCTGTTAACAAGTCCGGGGTCGGCCCTGGGCACCGTGGCGTATATGTCTCCCGAGCAGGTTCGAGGTAAACCGCTGGACGCGCGAACGGACTTGTTCTCCTTCGGGATCGTCCTGTATGAGATGGCGACCGGAACCATCCCGTTCCGCGGGGAGACTTCGGGCGTGATCTTTGACGAGATCATGAACCGGGCTCCGATAGCGCCAGTGCGCCTGAATCCGAAGCTGCCTGCGAAGTTGGAAGACATCATTAACCGTGCCCTGGAGAAGGATCGCGATCTGCGCTATCAACACGCGGTCGATATGAAGTCGGAATTGCTGCGGCTAAAGCGGGATCTGGAATCCGGGCGGGTGCCGGCGCTCGCGGCCGCGGATTCGGGACGCATTAGTGCCGCGCCGGAGCCGCCCGTTGCCGCCGTGCACGGGGCGAGCGAGTCATCCCGAGCAGTTTCGGCGGCTTCCGGCAGCGTGGGAGTTGCCAACGCGCCTTTACCGCGAAGCGGTCGGATGAAATGGCTTCTTCCTGTCGTGGTTGTGATGATTTTGGCCGTGATTGCCGGAGTGTTGTATTTGCGCAAACAAAGCATGGTGCAGCTGACCGACAAGGATCAGCTGATCCTGGCCGATTTTACGAATCAAACAGGAGACGCTGTTTTCGATTCGACGCTGAAGGAAGCCCTTGCCATCCAACTCGAGCAGTCTCCGTTGCTGCAGCTAGTGAGCGACGCTGAACTGCATACCAATCTTCCGTATCTTGGGCAAACCAAGGATCAGAGGATTACTCCGGAATTGGCGCAGCAATTGGGGCAGCGACTAGGCGTGAAAGCTTATCTAACGGGCACCATCGCAAGCCTGGGAACCTCCTACGTAATTCAAATTAATGCTGTGAACGTCTCTACCGGTGAAGTTTTCGCTCGCGAGCAAGTCTCGGCCTCGGATAAGACCGGAGTGCTACAGGCGGTATCGCAAGCCGCGACAGCAATGCGAGCGAGGCTGGGCGAGTCAATGGCCTCGATCCAGAAACTGACCACGCCATACACGAACGTCACGACGGCTTCTTTGCAGGCTTTTCATGCTTTTTCTCTGGGAGAAGATGAGCATCGGGTAGGCCGCGACTTTCCCCAGGCCGCGTCTTTCTATCAGCAGGCTATCCAGCTTGACCCGTCGTTCGCCATGGCTTGGGCCAGGCTCGGAGTCGCCTACGGGAACGTCGGGGCAGTTTCGAAATCCGTTGAGCTCTTGAAAAAAGCTTACGAACTGCGCGAACGGGTGACCGAGCGCGAGCGCATGTACATCGAATCCCAATATGCGCTGCAACAATTCGACATGCCGAAGGCGATCGACTCCTACAAGCTGTTCGTCGCAACGTATCCCCGTGACGCGGCAGCATGGAACAATCTGTCTACCGCATATGGTTTTGTGGGCGACTTCGAAAAGGCGGCGGAGGGTTTCAAGAAAACCTGGGAAATTGCGCGCTGGGACAATGTGGCCGCCAATAACGCCGCCGGCGTTCTGATGCAGATTGATCGCGTCGCTGAAGCGGAACGTTACTTGAAAGAAGCAGCGGACCAGGGTGGCAGCGACAACGGCAACTATCATGGCGTCGCCATTGTGGATGATCTGCTGGCCGCGCGGCCGGACTGGGAAAAGCACGTGCTGTGGGCAGCCGGCCGAGCCGACGGCTTCTTGGTGGAGTCGACCTCCGCCACGTTGTACTTGTATCTTGGCCGGATGCACGAAGCGGATCTGCATTGGGAACAGGCCGGGAAGCGTGCCGAGCAGCAGCACGTTCCGGATGCAGCCGGATTGCTGTATGCCGTAAAAGGACTGCACGACGCGCTGGTCTCGAACTGTGGAGCCGCCAAAGACGCAGCGCGTCAAGCCTTGGCTCTGGACCATTCCATGGCTACGATTCCCGATGCCACTTTGGCTCTCGCGCTCTGTGGGGAAGAGACATCGGCGTTGAAAGAAGTCGAGCGCGCCTCAGCCGAAGCGCCCACTAATACGCTGTATAGCGATATCATCGTTCCCCAGGTGAAAGCCGCGGCGGCTCTGGCTCAACATCATCCGGAGCGGGTTGCCGCGCTGCTTTCGACGACGGCGCCTTACATGATGGTGTCGAAAGCGCCCCACCTGCTTGGCCGCGCGTCGCTGGAAATGAAGAACTGGCAGCAGGCGGTCAGCGATTTCGAGCCCGGCATTCGCTATCGTGGCTTAGCGCTCGGTGAGGGTGGCGGCGGAGCAGCCATGGCTCCGGACTATGTCCTGTGTCTACTGGGTACCGCACGGGGACAGGCACAATTCGACAAGGCAGCTGCGATCCAGAGCTATCAGAAACTGCTCGATATCTGGAAGAACGCGGATGCAGATTTTGTTCCGGCCCAAGAAGCGCGACGAGAGCTCGCGGCCTTGCAGGTTTCCGGAAAGAGCTGAGCTTCCCCTCATGTAAGGAGTTACTACTGAGATGGCTTTGCATTGCCCATCCGCGTCTACGATGGGAGAATAGTGAAATATGCAAAAAATGTTGACCGCAGGCATGGTTTGTATCCTTGCGGCTGGGATGGTGTCGACTGCCGCCGCGCAGGATGCTCCCGCCGCTCACCCTTCTAAACCCGCTTCTTCGCAATCCGCCAGCCCCAAGCCGAAGACGGCTGCGAAAAAGCCAGGCACTACGACAGCAAAAGCTGCGCCGGGATACACCCTCAAGACCGAGAAAGATAAGTCCAGCTACGCGCTCGGCATGAGTATCGGCACGGGGTTGCATCGGCAGGGAATTCCGGTGGATCCGGCAGTGGTGGCTCGTGGCCTAAAGGATGCTATGGCGGGCAGCAAGACCCTGATGACGGAAGAAGAAATGAAATCAACCCTGCAGCAGCTACGGGCGGAGGTGGGCAAAGAGCAAGCAGCCAAGGCTCACGTCGCCGGCGAGGGCAATCGGAAAGAAGGCGAGGCATTCTTAAGCGCAAACAAAAGCAAGGAAGGTGTCACCGCTCTGCCCGATGGCTTGCAGTACAAAGTCGTCAAGGAAGGCACAGGGCCCAAGCCGACGGCAAGCGACACTGTAACCGTGAACTATCGCGGAACACTGGTGAACGGGAAAGAATTCGACAGTTCCTACAAACGCGGCCAGCCGGTTTCCTTTCCGGTGAGCGGTGTGATCAAGGGCTGGACCGAGGCCTTGCAGTTGATGCCGGTTGGATCCAAATGGGAGCTGTATATTCCGGCGGATCTCGCCTATGGCGACAATCCACCCGACCCCAGCATTGGTCCCGGGGACACATTGATCTTTGAAGTCGAGTTGCTCTCGATCGGCGAGCAGAAAAAATAGGTTGGTTTAGGTCAGATTGCAGGCCGTCTGCTATGTCAGGCGGCCTTTGTCATTAGAGCGTATTTCTCAAATGCTCTTCTGCCGATAGGTGTGCGCCGGCCAGCAAGAGCAAGCCCGATAAGAAAGCCCAGAACATCATGGTTACGGATAGCGCGAATGGACCGTAAACCTCCTGAAAATTCAGCCAGGGAAGGGCGAGAATGTAGGCGTACTTCAAAGCCTCGGAAAGTAACCCCATAATGACTGCCGTGGGCAGCACGACCCGCGCGGGAACTTTCCCGTTGGGCAATACCCAATAAATAAGAAAGAAGATCGCGATACTGGCTGCAATCCCGAACAGCTTCATCATGAGAAATCCCATCATGCGTATGAAGCTAGTGCCATATCCGCGGAGCAAGAACTCCATCAACGAGACCGGACCGGCAGTCAACGCAATCGAAGTGAGTGCGAGAGCGCCACAAGCAAAGGCGAGTGCCAACGAGATCAACTGGTTGCCCAGGTAGGAACGGTTTTTCTCGAAGCGCCAGATGCGGTTAAGTGCGACTTCAAGAGGCAAGAAAATGCCGGACGAGGTGACAAGAAGAATCAGCAGCGAAGCGATCTGGACGCGCTGCCGCGAGTTGACCATCGAGTTGAGATTACGAATGACGAAATCCTGTCCCGCGGGAAGGTAGTCGCGCAGGAGCTGCAAAACAATTTCGTACATGACGCGGGAGTGAAAGACTCGCCGGATCACCGTCATCATCAGCACCACGAACGGGAAAAAAGACAAGATCGCGTTCGCGGCAACCGAGAATGCGAAGGTGTGGACATCGGTGCGACTCAAGTACCTGACCGTGGAGAGCACCAGTCCCGGAGATCGACGGCGCAGTCGCAAGTGGGGAGGCGGTGTTGTCTCCAGCGGCGATGGAGAGGTCGAGGTGGGAGGAGTAGCCACGAGAAAGGCTAATCGTAGCAGAGGGAATGGCGATTACCGCCGAGGCGGCGAGAACGAAAGTGCAAGGCCCAGTTACTACCTATTTCTTTATCTTTGTTAAAGTTATGGGGGTTGTATCGAATGACCTTCGGTCATATTTCGAATCCTTTCTAATTTTTCTTGCGAAACGATTTAATACTGCATATGATCTGTTGCTCATTACCGGACAGTTGGTCCGGTGGTGAGACCAGTAGCTGGTTGACGTTTGTTGGGTGTAGTGGAAACGAACCGCCAAATTGTCGGACTCCGAGAATTCCCGTGGCGACCGCTTATCGCCGTGCCGGGAACTGAGGAGTCTTTTCTATTTTGGAATAACTTCCCTCTGCACATCTACACGCAACCGAAACTTCTGCAGCCTCTCTGAGGGGGGCTTCGGGAAAACCGAAGCAGAATCCGGGAATCTGCGGAACATTCTTCGCGATTGTGAAAGGAGTTTTATCCGTGAGAGAGAAAGGAACAGTGAAGTGGTTCAATGGGGCGAAAGGATATGGATTCATCCAACGCTCCACGGGGGAAGATGTGTTCGTGCACTTCTCCGCGATCCAGGAGAACGGCTACCGCACGCTGAACGAAGGTGAGACCGTGGAGTTCGATTTGCTCAAGGGCCCCAAAGGCTTTCAGGCGGCAAACGTCGTCCGGGCGGCATAAAAAACCTGCGAACCAGTTCCAGGAACCCTCCCATCCCAGGGGAGGGTTTTTTGTTGTCCGGTAGAACGCTGCCCACCCTTGGCAGGCTACCAGGAGCAACTCAAGGCTACCTTTGTTAAAGAAGCCGCATCCAAAATTCACTCCCATGTGTAGTGCCCGAGGTGAGTTCCTTTTGTTGCGTTTTTTCCTTTCAATTCTCTGTACTCTGGCCATCGTTTCTTTCGTAAGCTGCGGAGGAGTCACAAAAGCGCTTTCCGGACCCCCGCCAATTGAGAATTACCAGCTGAGTGTCACACCGCTTGCGTCAGGTACTGGGACCGTGACCAGCACGCCGCCTGGAATTGACTGCCCGACCGCGTGCTCGGCGACATTCCCGCAAAGTACCCAAGTGAAGCTCAGCGCTGCTCCGGCGAACAAGTACTTTTTTGATGGCTGGAGTGGCGCATGCTCGGGGACTGCGCGTTGTACGGTGTCGATGACTGGAACTGAAAAGGTAAGCGCTACCTTCTATCCCGGTGAGGTGCTGACGGTATCCATTGCTGGAGGCGGGGCGGGTACCGTGACCAGCAGTCCAGCCGGAATTAGTTGTCCGACAGCTTGCAGTTTCACCTTTCCCCCGAATACGCCGGTGATCCTCAGTGAAACGCCCGGCAGCAACGACGCTTTCACCTCCTGGGCTGGTGCCTGCAGTGGCAGCGCAAACTGCAGTGTTACCCTGGATGCCAGCATGTTGATCACGGCAAACTTCAGCAGGAAGAATGGAAGCAGAGGAGGTTCTCAATCCACAACTTTCGTGTACGTTGCGAGCAGCAACGGTGCCAACAACAACCAGGTTGTTGCTTACCGGGCCGATTCGACTGGTCAACTGATGCCTGTTACCGGATCTCCTTTTGCGGTCAATGCTGCGTTTATGACCGGGAGCGGCAAGTACCTGTTTACAACCGATGGGCCGAACATTCATTCGTATTCCGTAGCGTCCGACGGTAGCATCACGCAAAGTTCATCGATTAACGCGAATCAAAGCAATCCAAACCATTGTGGGTCGCCGATCAGCCTCTTCACCGATCGGATGGGGAGTACTCTTTATGACTTGGATTATGTGAGTGACTGCGCGAACAACCAATACGAATCCTTCAGCATTGATAATGCCGCCGGAGTCTTGACCTTAACCGCTTTGTCCAGTGCGGCCAGCCCCGTGTTTAACAAGCCACTCAGCTTTCTGGGAAATAATACGTATGCCTATTCCGCGAGTTGCTGGCATTACATTCAGGAGATTTACGGGTTCCGGCGAAACAGCGACGGGTCGCTGACTCTCGTCAGCAATCTGGGGTCTGCTCCGCCCATGCCGACTCCCCCAGCCGGGGACACCTATTGTCCCTGGTTAGCGGCCGCTGATACGAGCAATCATGTGGCAATCACACTGAGCGCAATGAATGTTTACAGCTTTCAGGCAGATGGACCTACGCAGATTGCGATCTACAGCGCGGACAGTGCAGGTAATGTCTCGACCAATAGCACCGCCGCCGATATGCCTGGGGTGGCGGTGGGTAATGTCAGCGATATGCAGATGTCGAACGGAGGGAACTACCTGGCCGTGGCGGGAACAGGCCTGCAGGTTTTCAATTTCGATGGATCAAATCCGGTGACGCAGCTTACAGGATTACTGACGAACACTCCCATTGATCAGATCGTGTGGGACCACAACGATCATCTTTATGCGATCAGCAAGTCTGCCGGGCAGTTGTTCGTCTTTACTGTAACTTCAGCGGGGGCGAGTCAGGCGCGGGGATCACCGTACACGGTGACTGCACCGGTCAACATCGCGATTTGGCGCTCGCAGTAGCGCCGCAAGAATGAGCGCGGCATTGTCAACGCATCTCAAGGGATACCAAATCGCCGTCTCTGCCGGGACCGGGCTTGTAATTTACGGTCACCTCGCGGTTGCGCCATTCGCAGGAGAAATTGTCGGCACCGATTAGCACGATGGCGCGGTAATCTGCCGCGCGAAGTTTGAGCTGACCTTTCCCAGAAGTTACGGTTAAGACAGCCGCGGGAGAGTTGGAACAATCGACAGCCAAGAGGCGGCCGGTTACAAATTTAGTGGCACGACCGTCCGCGGGCAGGTCCGCCTGCTGATTTTTTTCCGCGGCTTCGCGTTTGGCTTCCTCTTCCTCGAGAGCATCAAAAGGCGATTTCTGGGGCGCGTACTTGGGCTTGGCACCGCCATCCGCTGCGACCGGAATCCCGTACTTGCGCTCGCTGCCAGCTTGTTCGGCCAACTCGGCCGCTTGCGCAACGATTTTCGGGTTACTGCTGGACTTCAAGCGAGCAAGCAACGCGTTCGCCGCGTCCCACTTCTTACTCGCTACATAGATCTCGGCAAGATGGAAAACGTATTCTTCATTTCTAGGACTCAGGCCAATGGCCTCGCGCTCGGTTTGCAGGGCCGTGGAGGGGGTGCCTCCGGTATTTCGGGCAAATGCCAGAAGGTCGTAAGCGCCTGCCATCTCTGGATACCACTCGATTACGCCTTTGAGATCAATCATCATGTTAGCCAAGCCCATCATCTCAGTGTGCTTGGCTTGGGCAGCGCGGTATTTCGCAATGCAGAGGTAGTAGCGAATCCACATGTCGAGCGGATTGAGGGAAGCGGCGTCGCTCAATTCGGAAAACGCCTCCTGGAATTCGCCGTGTTCGATATGATCCCAGGCGAGAATGCGGTGTGCCACGGGAACCCCGATGGCGTTGTCCGGAAGTTGTTCCGCATCCTCGCCCATGCGCTTGAGTTGATGCTTCTGCTCGGCTTTTTGATCGGCGGAGGTAGGTGTCGTGGCCAAAGCGTTGAGTGTCTTCAGCCCGATTTCCCGGCGTTCAGGGATGCGGACTTGAATTCCGGCATATAGGGCGCGCGCTTCCGGTTCAGAGATTGGCTTCACTGTAATGGCCGAATCTCCGGGGGAGATGGGACTGGGAAACCTGAAGGCGTGCTCCATTGTGGATGCGCTCGGCGGCGAGCCAACTTTCCGACTAGAGTCCTCTGACGCGAGCATCTTGTTTTGTATGGCAAAGTACTCCTTCACCGCCTGCTCCAGTTGCGTCGGTGACATGCCATACGCCTTCTGGATGGCTTCTTCGACGGGCACGTGCTGGTTGAGCACAAGATCAAAGTAGGAGCCCGTCTCGGGAAGCTTCTTCTCGTGCAGGAGGTAATGCAGCGCTATCCAGGACTCGGCGTAGTAGAGCGTCTGATGAGGGCCTTGATTGCGAGCGTAGGCGTCATGCTTCATCGAGAACAAGTCGGGAATAGACATCCACGTGGCAACGCCAAGCAGGTCGGTGAGCGATTTGCCTGCACGGGTGTCGCGCTGATCCGTGAGCATGGCTGGGATTCTTGACGTGCCGATATCGGGATCGCCGCCGATTTCGATCTGCTTATCATCGAGGCGAATTGAAGCGAAGTATTCTGCCAGTCCCTCGTCAAACCAGCCCTGGGCCGGAGGATAGTTGTACCGGAGAAGCATGAGAGCGAAGTCATGGGCCACCGCCCGCCAGGGTTCCGCCTCGAAAACATTCAGAACGATGAAGTCCTGGTCGTCGCCGCGCACGAAAAATCCGGAGACATTGATGGGCTCGCCTTGCCGCAAGGGAGCGGCCTGGTAGTAGGCTTTATCATTCGCTAACGCGAGGATGGTCAGCGGCACAGACTGGGTCAGGCGGTTTTTTCCCAGAAGAGTGGCAAACACGGCGCGCATTTGCTCGAAGCGGAAGGCGATCTCGCGGCCCTTTTTCTCGCCGGCATCCGTGATCACGGTGAAATGAGTGGAATTGACTTGCTGCCAGGCAGGCTGGTTCGCCGCCCTCGAATCGGCGCAAAGCAACACTATTACGAAAAGCATCACTGCTACAAGATGGGCAAGACAGGACGGAATGGAAGCGGCGCGGAGCATGTTGCACCGGGTGGGAACGTCTTGAGAAATGCTACCACGGAGTTGCGGACTGGGCGTTCCGAATTAGACCAAAGCCCGTCTGCGGGTGTACCTCGAATCACCTCGATGCCCGCTCGCCACACCGGCATTGTCCTTCGAATACGGATACGCGGACCTGAGATTGTACTTATCGTCATGCTGAGCATTTGTGGGGCCAGACACAAGAGAAAGATATCTTGCGGGCGGTCTCCAGGAAGGCGAAGGCGGGTGCGCTACCGTTATAATTCTCGGTTCATGTTTTCGAGGCTGCAAAATCGATTTAACTGGTTTTGCCTGCTCGCGCTCTTGGTCGCGGTTCCGACCGTGAATGCCGTCTCGGGCGCCTCCTGGAGCGGAGTGCTTACGGACATCGCAGGTAAGTCCGTCAACGGTGCAATCATCGAGATGCACTCCTCCTCGGGAGAACCCAAGTACAGTGCCCGAACTTCCGCAGATGGCAGATTCCTTTTTCCATCAGTGGCTCCGGGCGTTTACCGTGTTTCCGTTACGGTCGGCGACAAGATGTACAAGCCGGCGCTTTCTTTCGAGGTGCCTGCGAATGCTGCCGCGCTGACGAGTTCATTGCAGATCTCTTCTGGCGAACACTTGCGGGTCAGTCCGCTACCTCCGGAACTCACAAACGCCGCTGCTCAACCATCGACTCAGGCTAGCGGGGGCGAGCGCCTTTCGAGCGCGGAGGTGTCCAGCTTACCGCTGAATGCGCGCGATTTCAGCAAGTTGCTGTTGCTGGCGGCGGGCACCATGACCGATGCCAATGGTGCTGCCAACTTCACTCAGCAGTTTGCGGTCAATGGGCAACGCGGAGTCACGACGATCTTCGCGATAGATGGGTTCGACACAACTGATCCCGAGATGGGGGGCGCGACCTTCTCGAATTTCAACGTGGATGCCATCCAGGAAGTCGAGTCAAATTCCGGCGTGCTGCCTGCCGAGGTTGGACATGGGGCAGCCAGTTATACGAATGTGATTTCGAAATCGGGGGTCAACGCGATCCACGGCAGCGTCTTTGAGTTTTTGCGCAATGCGTCGCTGGATGCGCGCAATTACTTCGACCACACGGATCCTGCCGGACACCGCCGGATTCCTCCGTTTCAGCGGAATGAGTTTGGGTTCACCAATGGGGGCCCGATTGTGCTCCCGGGAATCTATGACGGCCGCAACCGCACGTTTTACTTCGGGGAGTATCAAGGCTTCCGGCAAGTGCTGGGGACAACCCAGGTGATTCCCGTTCCGACCGCGGCGGAGCGCCGGGGAATCGATTCGTCGACATTTCCCGGGGATACACTCACTGTGCCGGTGAGCGCGGCAATTCTACCTGTGCTCAACGGCTATCCTTTACCCAACGAGCCTGAAGGACCTTTCGGAAATCGGACCTACGCGACCTCATCGAAGGTTGTAACCCGCACCGATCAATTCTCGATTCGGGTGGATCACAAGATTTCCGCAAAGTCCTCGCTCATGGCACGTTTTAGCCTCAACCAGGTTTCGGGGCCTCTTACGAATCCTGATCAGACTGCCATCAATCCTGGTTTCGGAGTGCACTTCTTCGATCACCAGCGCAATGCGGGCGTGCACTTCACGCGGACGCTTTCTCCGCACATGACGTCAGATACTTCGATCAGCTATATCCGCAGCACGCCATTCTTTCCGGCGACAAATCATACTCAGCCTGGGATTACATACGGCGATGGGCTATACCAGCCATACAATCAGCCCGCTGGGTCCATCTTCGGTTCGTATAGCAATCTTTATCAGTTCAAACAGGACATCACCTGGATACACCATTCCCATTCCTTCAAAGGCGGAGTGGAGGTGCGGGTGAATCGGGATTCCACTATCTTCGGGACGAATCCGAATGGGCTGTACGAATTCGGCGGCGGGAATGCCTATTCGCCCGTGAAGATTACGTCGGCGAGCGGTACTCACGATATAGAGGTGGGCGAGCCGCTGCCGGACGCTCTCACCGGATTACTGACTGCGACCCCGTATTCTTACAACACGATTGCACCCGCCAGTCTCACGCCTGTTGGTGGCAAGTTCAATGAGGCAGGAGTTCGCCGGGAGGCCTACAACTTTTACTTTCAGGACGCGTGGAAAGCCACGTCGCACCTCAGTGTCAGCTACGGATTGCGCTACGAAGTGAACAGCCGCATTCACGAAGCCACCAAGCGCACCTCCCTTCCGATTTTCACCGATGCACAAGGCAGGCCCACAGGATATTGGGATCGGACAGCGAAACAGACCATGTTGATTAATCCGCAGCCTCCTTACGATCAGGATTGGAACGGCTGGGGGCCGCGTGTGCAACTGGATTATGCCGTGAGCAGGCACACGGTCTTACATGGCGGCGGGGCGATTACCACTCTCATTCCGAATCTGTGGCAGGACAATTTTCTTACTGCGGCCATTCCCTTCGTTTTTGCTCCGTCCATTTTCGCCCAGCCGGGAGAGCCGGTAGCGTTCCAAAACACGTTCGTTCCGCTGAGTCTGCCGACCGCCTATGACGTTCAAGGACAGCCCATCTTCCGTACCGGTCGCACCGAAGACGTCGCCCCCAACACGGTGATGGACCTGGGGCGATTCCAGAACGATCTGAACGCGCTGGCACCGGGGAACGTGCAGTTGCTCAACATTACTGGCATTGCGAAGAACTTCGGGAATGGGTACATCGGGAGCTGGACGGCTGGAGTGGATCACGATTTCGGCGATTTCAAATTCAGCGCGTCGTATGTGGCCACGGCGGGAATCCACCTGCCGCGAGTTTATAACCCAAATGGATACGGCGGAGCTTGCCAGGGATTTGCGCCGTTCACCCAATTTAGTTCTCCATGTCACGCGAGTGCGGGATTCGGGCCGGAGATCATCATGACCAGTGGCTCGCATTCCAGCTATCATGCGCTGCAAACCGGCCTGACAAAAAATTCCGCGCGCCTTGGTCTAGGATTGCAGGCGAGCTACACCTACTCCAAATCTCTGGACGACACGAGCGCGGTCCTGGCTGGTTTGCTGGGAAGTTCCGGCACAGTATTGCAGACTGCGCCCCAGAATCCCTGGGACCCGTCGGCGGAGAAAGGACCTTCCACGTTCGATGTGACACATGTTTTCGCGGCGAGTGTAATCCAGTTGCTTCCCTTGGATCGCATACGCCTTCTGCGTCCACTGGGCCGAACGCTTACCCGAGGCTGGCAGATTCTGAACATTTCGACGCTGACCACAGGGTCGCCCTTTACCGTTTTCTCCGGGATACAACAGACTGGCGCCGGACTGGGCGGCGGCGATCGGCCCGACCTCGTTTCCATGCCTCACTTGTCGACCAGTCGCGCGTTTCGGGCAGATTACTTTGGGCTGGGCGCGAGCAACCGGTCGTTCTTCTATATCCCTATCAACATTCCCGGGGGTACCGGCCCCAACCAGGGCCGCTTTGGGACCCTGGGACGAAATACGTTCCGTGGTCCTGCCTATCACGATTTCGATTTCGCAGTCATCAAAGACACGCCCTTCGGACATCGCGGCAACGCTGAATTGGGGACTCTGGAATTCCGCGCCGAGTTCTTCAATATTTTCAATATCGTGAACTTCGGCCTGCCCTCCAACATCGTCAACGGAAGTGGATTCGGTCTGATTAGCAAGACGGCGGGGACATCCCGGCAAATCCAGTTCTCGCTCAAGGTGATCTATTAGCGGTGGCCTGCGTTCGCTAAGGCCGTGCAAGAACGCATTTTCGGGTTCAGCTTGCCGACATTAACCGGCGCTGTGGCGAGCAGTGGCGACCCCACTCAGCCGGGTATCCGCTCACCGCTACCACCGGGCGCAGGGTAAAACACTCAGGTTTGTAGGCTACTGGTTCGCCGATTGTGGCAGTTCCTCAATCGACGGCGATAACTGGGCGCCGATAACGTCACCGCTCACCACCATATCCACACGGCGGTTCAGCTTGCGTCCAGAGGCCGTACTGTTGTCCGCTACGGGATCGGCTTTGCCGAATCCTTGAGCGCTGATACTATCCGGCCGAACGCCGTTGGACACCAGGTAGGCACGCACACTGTCGGCGCGTTTTTCCGACAGCTGCAGGTTGTATTCATCGCTTCCGATACTGTCGGTGTGACCTTCAACCTGTAGCTTCAGACCGGGATACGCTTCGACAATTCCGGAGACCTTGGCCAGCCGCTCGCGCGCTTCCGGCTTAAGCGTGTATTTATTGAAGTCGAAAAGCACATCGGGCATGCTGACGATCAGTCCACGCGCGGTATCGCGGGTTTGCAGAACCTGATTGAGCTGTTCTCGCAGCCGGGCGCGGAGTTGCTCTTTTTCCTGAATAGCCTCCTGCGCCTGGCGCTGAGCGTCTTGCGTTTGCTGTTGCGCCTGCTGGCTCAGCAGTTCGGCTTGGGCTGCCTGATTTTGAGCGTCCTGAAGTTTTCGCTGGGCGTCATCGGCGGCATTGCGAGCCGCTGCTAACTGGGCCTGCGCTTGCTCCTGTTGAGCCTGCAGGGCGGCTTGCTGTTGTTCAGCCTGAGCACGTGCCTGCTCGGCCTCGGCTCTCCTGCGGGCGTCTTCGTTGGCTTGCGCTTGAGCCTGTTCCGCGTCGCGTTTGGCGGATTCCGCATCGGCTTCGGCTTTGGCCTGGGCTTCTGCGGCGGCGCGCCGGGCGGCTTCCTCGCGTTCCGATTCTTTCTTGCGCAGTGTCAGCACGCGAGCGTCCTCGGCCATTTGCGTCGCCCCCCTGGCGGCTGTTCCGATGGGCGTGCGCCCTTGCTTGCGCTGGTAATAGTCCTCGGCCCGCTGCAGCATATCCTCGGCTTTCTGCACGCTGTCACTGGCATACTGCTGGGCACCTGCGGCCTTAGCGATGGCCACCGCATTGCGGGCCTCTAGGAGGTCCAACGGGACGTTCGGCTGTGCCTGCGCGGAAGGAAGCTGCTCGGCTGGCACATCGACGATGTACTCTCTCCCTTCCAGTACATCGAACTTGGCGTCAATGGGTTCTTCGAAACCCTTGACCCCGGTCGGGATGACATTTTGCGCGACGACCTTGTCGCTGGGATGAATGACCGCAAAGTACGGCTCTGCCGTGACAATCAGCCCGAAGGCTTGGAGGTCCGTTGTGACGCTGAGCTTGTCCCTGCCGTTGCCATTCGGTAAGACTTCGCCGAGATTGACCGCTCTGCCTTCCGGGGTTATGCCCCACAGGACGTAAGTCAGGTATTGCGGGCCGATCGCCGAAGTCGGGCCCATGTGATCAAGGTCGGCATCGATGGCCAGGCGACCAGCTTTGCCATCGATCTTGGCATGCCCGGTAATGGAGGGCATCAGGTCGGTTCCCTTGAAATCCACAGTGGTCGACCCGCCACGGTTGCGGTAATTGACAGCATTGGCGCTCCGGGCATACACGTTCACCCTGAACACTGGAGTCTGCGAATTTTCCTGGCCGGCCAGATTTTGGCGGCTTTGCTGCTCCGCGGGGTTACCCGGCGCGGGATATAGCGGCGGCGCCTGATCTTGTTGCGCCATAACCAGGGCGGGAAACAGAACTGCAACTGCTATGGACAACTGCAAAGACTTCATGGCACGGCCTCAAAATGTCCGACATAACGTTCGCTGCTCTTGGATGAGACAGACTTACGAGGGGATGGCAGGTTTTCCGGAGAAGGCACTGCGCCAGGAATTTCCACAAGAAAATACAAGCCAGTGGCCGAGATCAAGAAAAATCGTAGCGAAAAAACGGCGAAAGAATAAAGTTCGTTAACGCGATTGCTTGTGGTCCGTACTTCACCAAACCACAAGCTCTCGTGCTTTCCCGAAGTGGTGCACTAAGGAGGCAGTCACATGCAAGTTTCTGCTTGACAATAAACGACTTACAGCTAAGATGTGGGAGAAAGTGGTTGAAAGTGGCAAGAACGACAGGGTTCGTGGGATTCAGGAGCTGAAATCGAGGAGCCGGTGGAAATCCGACCCAGGAATACGACAAACAGCCCGAAAGATCCGAGTTTTACCGAACTTTGCGCGGTTTTTACCTCCCTCGTTGCTGTGGTAGTGGCAAGAAAGAACGCTCCCCCGAAGGGCACTAGCTTCGGTAGGGGCCTTATTCATGTTTCGCGGCAACCATCCAACCCGGGTCGACGAGAAAGGCCGTCTCAAGGTGCCCGCGGAATTCAAGCGGGTGATCGACGAGAAATATGGCCAGCAATTCTACATCACCAGCGTGGATGGCAAGGTTGCACAAGTGTATCCCTTCGAGGAGTGGGAGCGGATCGAGCAGAAGCTGGCCGGGCTATCCAATTTCAATCCTACGAAGAAGAAATTTCTCGATCGAACGAACTATTACGGGCAGCAGGTCGAGATGGATGGACAGGGGCGCCTGTTGCTCCCCCAGTTGTTGCGGGAATCAGGACAGATCAAGGGCGAGGTAGCGGTTCTGGGCAATCTGACCTATCTGGTCGTGAGAAACCTGGAGCTGTTCAAACGGGAGATCGAAGAAGAGAAATTCACGCCTGAGGATGAGAAGACGCTCGACGAACTGGGCATCTAGTGGGCGAGGGATCAACAGACACCCCTCAGGGGGTTGGGCATGGTGGTGGAAGGGAAGCGAGCCATGTTCCTGTTCTTTTAAAAGAAGCGATCGACTTTTTGGTCGTGCGGCGTGGCGGGACTTATATCGACGCCACGGTGGGCCTTGGCGGGCACAGTTACGAAATCGCAAGACGCCTCGGCGCACCGGGACATTTGATTGGGCTCGATAAGGATCCCGAAGCGCTGGAAATCGCGCGCAGGAAGCTGACAGAAGAGAGCCAGGATTGGCCGGAGGTTACGCTCCTGCAGCGTTCTTTCGCTGAAATTGCGAAGGGGCAAAGGTTGTCGAGTATCGACGGAATCCTGGCGGACATCGGCGTCAGCAGCCTGCAGTTGGACAATCCGGCGCGCGGATTCAGTTTTCAGGCGGAAGGAGCGCTCGATATGCGGATGGACCCGCAGTCGGAGCGTACCGCCGAACAAGTGGTAAACCACCTCGACGAGCGACAGCTTGCCGATGTGATTTACGAATTCGGAGAGGAAAGGAGGTCGCGGAGAATCGCCAGAGCCATTTGCCGGTCGCGGCCGATACGATCTACTGCACATCTTGCAGAGGTCATATCAGCCGCGGCCCGGCCAATGAATCAGGCGGAGAGACGAATTCATCCCGCGACGCGAACTTTTCAGGCTCTTCGAATCTTCGTAAACCGCGAACTGGACGATCTCAAGGCGCTGCTGGAAGCGGCGCCCGGGATACTGAAGCCAGGTGGACGCGTGGTGGTGATCAGTTTTCATTCGCTGGAAGACCGTATTGTGAAAGATGCCTTCCGCGAAGGGACTCAGAAAGGTTACTTCACTGTGCTAACCAAGAAGCCAGTGACAGCAACTGAAGACGAGAGCGATCGCAACCCGCGAGCCCGTAGCGCGAAGTTAAGGGCCGCCCAAAAGGTTTAGCTCCGGAAAACCTGCCGGGGCACCCGGCATGGCTGTAACAGTTGTGCCGGGGAAAGGTTCAAAAAGAGCGGACGAAGATCCGCATAGCCGGCAACTGGTTTCAACGGGTTCCGTGGTGGGAATCCAAATCGAGGTAGCAGGACATGTATACGGGAACATTGATCAGCGAGTTGATGAACACAGTAGATCGGGCCAACCAGCAGTTGCAGCAGCAGCGCATGAATGAGGAACTGCACGAAATCTTTACCATGCAGATTCCAGTCGTAGACAGCGAAACGGCTTACATGGGAGCGGCATAATGGCGGCAGCAGCGGCAACATTTCAAGGTGCGGTCCCGGCAGAACGACGCTCGTTTTGGACAGGTACTCCGGAGATTTACTTCTCCAAGGCGATCGACAATTCCCGTCTGGTCAAGGTAGAAGATCCTCGCCGCAGCCGCGAGATGAAGCACTTCGGCTTCGCCCTGGGTTGCCTGTTCCTGCTGGTGTTCACGTATGCCTGGCAGCACTTCAAGGCTATCGAATATGGATATCAGATCGAATCGGCAAAACGTGAACTCGCTGGTGCGACTGAAATGAACCGCGCGCTGCGTCTGGAAGATGCGTCCCTGCGCGACCCCGAGCGCATTGACGTGCTGGCGCGCCGCATGGGCCTGGTTCCCCCCGCGCCTGGACAAGTGGTCCATTTGGATGGCTCTGCTGGCGATTTGGAAGGTCCGGTCATGGCCAGTGCTGCCCCTGTAATGGTAGTTCCGGGTCAGTAGACATCGGTTAACAACAGCCCCTTGCGCTGTCCGCCGAGCGGAACTCGGCCGTATTTTGTGGCGGTTTGTCTGAATAGGCCGTCGAATCGTCTAGAGAGCACTCCATGGCCACCGGCAATTCTGGCAAAAACTCTCGGCTGTATCTCCTGGGTTCCATACTCCTTCTGTGGTTCGTCGCGATCTGCGGACGTCTGGTCTACCTGCAGATCTTCAGCTACGGAAAGTTCGTAAAGCAGGCAGGGCATCAGCAGCAGCGCGCGATTCCGCTTGCAGCCAAGCGGGGCATCATCTATGACCGCGCTGGCCGTGAACTCGCCATGTCGGTGATGGTAGATTCTGCGTTCGCGGTGCCTTCCGAGGTCAAAGATCTCCCCACTGCAATCTCGTTGATTACTCGAATTACGGGGGATGACTATAACGTCGTGCTCGCGGACTGCCGCGCTCACAAGACCTTCTGCTGGGTCGCTCGCAAGGGGGACGACCAAACCATCCAGCGCATCAGTTCTCTGAGATTGCAAGGTATTCACCTGCAAAAGGAACCGAAGCGCTTTTATCCTGCGAGGGATTTGGCGGCACAGGTGCTCGGATCCGTGGGGATGGAGGACACGGGGCAAAGCGGCATCGAGCATGAATACGATGACCAGCTTCGCGGGCGCGCCGGAAAGATGTTTATTTCGGTCGACGCGCGCAAACAGTGGTTCTCCGATGTCGAGACCCAGCCCGATCCGGGCGATAACGTCGTCCTTACCATCGACAAGAATATCCAGTACATTGCCGAAAAGGAACTCGAGCAGGCTATTCACGATACGCAAGCCATTGCGGGCACGGTAATCGTGGAGAACCCGCATACCGGGGAAATTCTGGCGCTGGCGAACCGGCCCACCTTCAACCCCAACAATCGCAAGCAGATCACCCCGGGGGCACTCACGGACCGCGCCGTCAGCTACGTCTACGAGCCGGGCTCGGCATTCAAGGTGGTAACGCTCTCAGCTGCTCTCGAAGAGAAGCTCACCACGCCCGATGAACTCATCGACTGCCAGATGGGGTCGATCGTCTACAACCGCATGCGCATTCGCGACTCGAAGGCACATGGAATCCTGCCGGTATGGGGAGTTTTGGCCGAATCGAGCAACGTCGGTACCATCAAAATCGCGCTCCGCCTGGGCGAAGAACGGTATTACAAGTACATTCGGGCCTTCGGGCTCGGACAGCAGACCGGGATTGAATTGCCCGGCGAGACGCGTGGCATTACGAAACCTCCCAGCCGATGGTCGAAAGTCTCAATCGCAGCGATCTCGATTGGACAGGAAGTCGGTGTTTCGCCCATTCAGCTTTCGGCGGTGATTTCAACGTTTGCCAATGATGGGGTGTATGTC